>CAPYSS010000007.1:0-104215 GCA_948742525.1 Bacteroides caecimuris
GCCTTACAAGCAGAGGGTCGGCGGTTCGAATCCGTCAACGCCCACTACAAAAAAAAGAGTCTTACGAAGAAATTCGTGAGACTTTTTTTATTTCTTACCTCTTTTATACAAACTTTCTTCATCCTTTTACCTTATAACTCAGGAAAAAGAGTTAATTTTGCAACCTGATAATTATCTAAGAAAACGTATGGAACTTGATGTATTAACGGCCATATCTCCGATTGATGGTCGATATAGAGGCAAAACTAAAGCTTTGGCAGCTTATTTCTCTGAATTTGCACTGATTAAATACCGTGTACAGGTAGAGGTGGAGTATTTTATCACCTTGTGCGAACTTCCTTTGCCGCAATTGAAAGGAATCGATAGTAGCGTGTTTGAAACTTTACGGAATATCTACCGTAACTTCTCCGAAGCAGACGCACAACGCATTAAAGATATCGAAAGTGTAACTAACCACGATGTGAAAGCCGTAGAATACTTCCTGAAAGAAGAATTTGACAAGATGGGCGGAATGGATGACTACAAAGAGTTTATCCACTTCGGACTGACTTCTCAGGATATTAACAATACGTCTGTTCCTCTTTCTATCAAAGAGGCATTGGAGCAGGTTTATTACCCGTTGATCGAAGAGCTGATTGCACAGTTGAAAACCTATGCGACAGAATGGGCTAATATTCCGATGCTTGCCAAAACTCACGGTCAGCCGGCTTCTCCAACCCGTCTGGGTAAAGAAGTGATGGTATTCGTTTACCGTCTCGAACGTCAGCTGGCTATGTTGAAAGCATGTCCGCTTACCGCTAAGTTTGGCGGTGCTACCGGAAACTACAATGCGCATCACGTGGCTTATCCTCAATATGACTGGAAACAATTCGGCAATCGGTTTGTTGCAGAAAAACTGGGACTGGAACGCGAAGAATATACAACGCAGATTTCGAACTATGATAACCTCTCTGCCGTTTTTGATGCTATGAAGCGTATCAATACCATCATGGTGGATATGAATCGTGACTTCTGGCAGTACATCTCTATGGAGTACTTCAAGCAGAAGATCAAAGCCGGAGAAGTAGGTTCGAGCGCCATGCCGCATAAAGTGAATCCGATTGACTTTGAAAATGCGGAAGGTAATCTGGGTATAGCAACGTCTATTCTGGAACATTTGGCTGTGAAACTTCCTGTTTCCCGTTTGCAACGTGATTTAACCGACTCAACAGTGTTGCGTAATGTCGGTGTACCTTTCGGTCATATCGTGATTGCCATCCAGAGTTCTTTGAAAGGATTGCGCAAACTGTTATTGAACGAACCGGCTATTTATCGTGATTTGGATAATTGTTGGAGTGTAGTGGCAGAAGCTATTCAGACCATCCTGCGCCGTGAGGCTTATCCGCATCCGTATGAAGCTTTGAAAGCGTTAACCCGCACCAACCAAGCTATTACAGAAAGTTCTATTAAAGAGTTTATCGAAGAATTGAATGTAAGCGAAGATATTAAAAAAGAGTTAAGAGCAATCACTCCCCATACTTATACGGGGCTTTAATTGTTTACTTATATAATAAACGTGTTTTTTTAATAGGCCGTGAGGCCAAAGTCTAATTTTATTCGAATAAAAAAATGAGCACAGAAAACGAAGAATGGCGCGAAAATTCTTTCAATGAAGAGAATACAGGTGCCAGCCGTGATGGTAACAGGTCTTACAACAGAGAAGGAGGAGAACGTCCGTATCGCCCTTCTTACAACCGTGAAGGCGGGGATCGTCCGTATCGCCCGCGATTTAATGTCAACAATGAAGGAGGTGAACGCCCGCAGCGTTCATACGGTGACCGCTCTTATGGCGACCGTCCCCAACGTCCTTCTTACAATCGTGAAGGTGGAGATCGTCCGTATCGTCCTCGCTTCAATAACAATAATGAAGGAGGTGAACGCCCGCAACGTCCTTACAACCGCGAAGGTGGTTCTTATGACCGTCCTCAACGTCCTTCTTACAACCGTGAAAGTGGTGACCGTCCTTACCGTCCCCGCTTCAATAGCAGCGAAGGTGGTGAACGTCCGTCTTATGGCGACCGTCCTCAACGTCCTTCCTACAACCGTGAAGGTGGCGACCGTCCTTACCGTCCTCGCTTTAATAACAGCGAAGGTGGTTCTTATGACCGTCCCCAACGTCCTTCTTACAACCGTGAAGGTGGTGACCGTCCGTATCGTCCCCGTTTTAATAACGGTGAAGGTGGCGGCTATCGCAGCAACAACGGCGGTGGAGGTTATCGTCCGAGATATAATAACGATCGTCAAGGAGGATATCGTCCTCGTCCGCGTACCGGCGATTATGATCCGAACGCTAAGTATAGCTTGAAGAAACAGATCGAGTACAAGGAACAGTTCATTGATCCGAATGAACCGATTCGTCTGAATAAGTTCCTGGCTAACGCAGGTGTTTGCTCCCGTCGTGAGGCTGATGAATTTATCACAGCAGGTGTGGTTTCTGTAAACGGTGAAGTGGTAACGGAATTGGGTACGAAGATCAAACGTTCGGATGTGGTTAAGTTCCACGACGAACCGGTAAGCATCGAACGCAAAGTATACGTATTGCTGAATAAACCGAAAGATACCGTTACTACATCGGACGATCCGCAGGAACGCCGTACAGTAATGGATTTGGTGAAAGGCGCTTGCAACGAACGTATTTATCCGGTAGGACGTCTGGACCGTAACACGACTGGTGTACTGTTACTGACGAATGACGGTGATCTGGCTTCCAAGCTGACACACCCGAAATTCCTGAAGAAGAAAATTTATCATGTTCATCTGGACAAGAACCTGACTAAAGCAGATATGGAGCAGATTGCAGCTGGTATCCAGTTGGAAGATGGCGAAATCCATGCAGATGCAATCAGCTATACAGATGATTTCAAGAAAGACCAGGTAGGTATCGAAATTCACTCCGGTAAGAACCGTATCGTTCGCCGTATTTTCGAATCACTGGGTTATAAAGTAGTAAAACTCGACCGTGTGTTCTTTGCCGGACTGACCAAAAAAGGTCTGCGTCGCGGAGACTGGCGTTACCTGTCGGAAGCAGAAGTAAACTACCTCCGCATGGGTTCGTTTGAGTAATAAGTCAATAAATAACAACTTGACAGAGGACGGGGAAAGAAAGCAGGAAAGAATTCATCCTGTATTTGAGACCTCGTCTTCTTGTATCTAAAAAGAAAAAGTTAAATGGAAAAGATTGGTAGAACAAAAATTGTTGATCTGTTGAAGCGCACAGATATTGGCGCTATGGTCAATGTGAAAGGATGGGTTCGCACCCGTAGAGGTAGCAAACAAGTAAACTTTATCGCACTGAATGACGGTTCTACAATAAATAATTTGCAGATCGTAGTAGATTTGGCTAATTTCGATGAAGAGATGCTGAAACTGATTACCACCGGCGCTTGTATCAGCGTGAACGGAGAAATGGTAGAATCAGTAGGTTCCGGACAGAAAGTGGAAGTTCAGGCTCGTGAAATCGAAGTGCTGGGTATTTGTGATAATACATATCCATTACAGAAGAAAGGCCACTCTATGGAATTCTTGCGCGAGATTGCTCACTTGCGTCCGCGTACCAATACATTCGGTGCAGTGTTCCGCATCCGTCATAACATGGCGATTGCTATTCACAAGTTCTTCCATGAAAAGGGCTTCTTCTATTTCCATACGCCGATCATTACGGCTTCCGATTGTGAAGGTGCCGGACAGATGTTCCAGGTGACTACCATGAACCTGTATGACTTGAAGAAAGACGAGGGAGGTTCTATCTCATACGAAAATGATTTCTTCGGTAAGCAGGCAAGTCTGACTGTTTCCGGTCAGCTGGAAGGTGAATTGGCAGCTACTGCCTTGGGAGCTATCTACACATTCGGTCCTACGTTCCGTGCCGAAAACTCCAACACTCCCCGCCACTTGGCAGAGTTCTGGATGATTGAGCCGGAAGTGGCTTTCAACGACATTACAGACAACATGGACTTGGCAGAAGAGTTCATCAAATATTGTGTGAAATGGGCGTTGGATAACTGTGCGGATGATGTGAAGTTCCTGAACGATATGTTCGACAAAGGTTTGATTGAACGTCTGCAAGGGGTATTGAAAGATGATTTCGTACGTTTATCTTATACAGACGGTATCAAGATTCTTGAAGAAGCTGTTGCGAAAGGGCATAAGTTTGAATTCCCGGTTTACTGGGGCGTCGACCTGGCTTCCGAACACGAACGTTTCTTAGTGGAAGAACACTTTAAACGTCCGGTGATTCTGACTGACTATCCGAAGGAAATCAAGGCCTTCTATATGAAGCAGAACGAAGACGGTAAGACAGTGCGTGCCATGGACGTTCTTTTCCCGAAAATTGGTGAAATTATCGGTGGTTCCGAACGTGAAGCCGACTATAACAAGCTGATGACCCGTATTGAAGAAATGCACATCCCGATGAAGGATATGTGGTGGTATCTGGATACCCGTAAGTTCGGTACTTGTCCTCACTCCGGTTTCGGATTAGGATTCGAACGTCTGTTATTGTTTGTAACAGGTATGGCGAATATCCGTGATGTGATACCGTTCCCGCGTACACCAAGAAATGCTGATTTCTAATATTTCGGTATATTTATGTAAAACTCGCATAATCTTCAGGTTATGCGAGTTTTTTTATGCTCTGAATTGCTGTATTCTCAAAATAAATCTTTATATTTGGAAATACGCATTCGAGAGTGTTAACTAAAATAATACAACAATGAAAAAGCTCTATTTCTTTACCATGCTTTCAATAATGTTGTTAGCGGTAACAGGTGCGACGGCCCAAAAGAAAACCAAATTCAAAGTGACCGATTTGAAAGGTATTTGGCAGCTCTGCCATTATGTATCCGAGTCTCCCGATATTCCGGGAGCGTTGAAACCCAGTAATACATTTAAAGTATTGAGTGATGACGGGCAAATCGTCAACTTTACCATTATTCCCGGTGCGGATGCGATTATTACTGGATATGGTACTTATAAACAACTCACGGACGATTCTTATAAGGAAAGTATCGAGAAGAACATTCACCTCCCGATGCTGGACAATCAGGACAATATTTTGGAATTTGAGATTAAAGACAATGATTATCTCCATCTGAAATATTTTATCAAGAATGATTTGAATGGAAATGAGTTGAACACCTGGTATTATGAAACTTGGAAGAGAGTGAGGATGCCGGCTAAATTTCCGGAAGATATTGTGAGATAATTTCCAACGCACATGTGAAGGAAGGATGTAAAATCGATATATAGAGGGGTGGCAGATAGATATTACTATGTAAATATCCACCTGCCACCTGTTCTTTTAGTATGTGAGGTAGGAGCTATCGAGAAAAAGGTAGCCGCTCAAACAGACGAATCCATTGCAGTATAATGTTTTCAGGATAGAACCTTTGTATGCTGGCAAATGAATTCTTTTGAAGTTCGGTTCTAATATTGTCATTCTGCATTAACTCTACCAGGCGGTTTGCATATTCTTCTTGGCGAAAAGTAGGAATAAGGACGCCGTTATTCATGATGATGTCCGTAACTCCGGCGCTACAATTATAGGCAATTGGAACACAACCGTAGCTCATGGCTTCAGTCAGGCATAACCCGAACGATTCGAAAGTAGAGGTTAAGCAGATAATTGAGGCTTCTTGATAATATTTCTTCACGTCTTTTTGCCAGCCTTCAAAACGGACTCTGGGCAGTTGGAGTTGCTCTGTCAAAGCTTTTAGTGCTGGTAGTTCCCTTCCGTCCCCTACTAATACGAGTTCCCATTGAGGTACTCTGGCATGAATTTGAGCCCATATTTTAATAAGACGGTCCACCCTTTTGTCCATACGGCTCATTCGTCCGCTGTACAAAAGTTGTTTCTTTTTGTTTTCGTATAAGAATCCTGGTTCTACCATATTGGGAATAGCTATGAGTTTTTCCCCTTTTCTTTTGATTGCTGTTTGTATAGTCTGACTATATTGTGGATGTAAAGTCACATAAAAATCGCAATGGTCGTATATGATAGCATACCGTTGTTGCCAGCGTTTGGTATAGCTTTTGAATAATTTCTCCTTTGTCCGGTTGATTAGGACAATCTTTAGTTTGTGGAAGCTTCTTGTAAAACTGGCATCCAGGCGGGATTCCTTTTCCCAGAACGGCTGCCCGTGCTGTATATATATGAGTTTGGCGTGGCTTCCTCTTTCTTTCAGTTGGCATAAGGTCGGTATGAACTCATTGCAGGATATGCAAAAGTTTGAAATGTTGTACGCCTCGATTTTATCCAACAAATAGTCGACATTCTCTTCCGAATTGATGTTTACAGAATCAGGCATAACTTGAATCTCGTAGTAATTTTCTGTAGGATTGGCCAAATCTTTCCGATAATCTGTGCAGAACACATATATATGATATCCATATCGAGAGAGTCCTTCTGCCAGTCGTAAAGTGGCAGTTTCAGCTCCTCCGTATGGAAAACTTTGATGAAGAATTCCGATTGTTCTATTCATGATGCTAAAATTTCAAGATAATATTGTATATATTGATTGACACAATTGTTCCAGTTGAACCGCTCTGCATATTGCTTCATTTGCTCTGCATGGGTAGGGTTGCTATAGAATATAGGTAACATTTTCCTTATTTTCTCTGCCATAGATACGGGAGAAAGGTCTTGCCAGTAAAATGCGTTTTCACCGCCTATTTCCGGCAGGCTGGTAAGGTTTGACAGAAATACCGGTTTCCCGAATTTCATAGCTTCTATAGGTGGCAAACCGAATCCTTCGCAGAGAGAAGGATACAGAAAAGCACGGCATGAAGCATATAGGCAGGCTTTTTCTTTTTCAGTGATATTGGGTAATCTATACACATTGTGCGTTGGTAGTTCTTTAATCTTTTCTTGCAACATTCTTCCGTAATCACTATTCCAGTTTCCTGCTATTACCAGATTCTGTTCTGGAAGAAAACGCATCATCTCAATAAGTAGATGCACATTCTTTTTAGGTAGCAGGCTGGATAGATGAAACAGGAAGTTGTCCGGCAACTGTTCTTCTGGCAGTCTGGAACTTATTTCGCAGGGAGCGGTCAGGGTGGTAACTCCGTTGTAGATAACCCTTCCCGGTGCTTGAATATGAAAATGCTTGTTTGTATCTTCCTTTACAAACTCGGATATATAGTTTGTGTAATCCATTTGCTTGACTTTCATTTCAAATCGTCTTATGGCACGTGCTAGCTTTTTGCCTTGCTTCTCATACATGAAGTTGATGTCATGAATAGTCATCAGGCGTTTACTTGCATGCCGGAGATTCTTGAAAAGGCAATATTGATGCGGCATGTGGAAAAGGTCGGTCTTAAAGGGGTAGAAGCTCAGAAGATGCCTGAAAAATATCGGCATACATAAATAATGTACTTCATGACCGAAACATCCTCGAAAAGAGGGCGGCACGATAAAATAGATTTCTATTCCGTAGCGTTCACGTAGCAGAGGGGCTTGCTTGCTCAGCCCGTTGCCCAATTGCTTGCAAAATTCACCTACCCCTACGTATGGGGTCGCAATGGCGTATGCTTCTATTACAATTCTTTTCATAGTTGGCGGATGTATTGAGTTTATTAGTTGATTTCCGGGTTTATGGTTACGTTGTCTGCTTCCATACGTTCCACGAAACTTTGCATGATTGCTTTCATCTGTCGCTCCATTACCGTTTCTTCGGGTAATTTTCCTTTGAGATTATTTTTCAGGAGCGGGTCGGACTTTTGTATAGAATATGGCTGTTTATATTGTCTTTCATAACCATCATCTTTTACTTAAATCTTTATAGAGAGTTTGCAAAATAGCCTTTCCTGTTTCTTCTCTGCGTTCATCGGGACCTGTCAGGGCTTCATTTGCAACATTGTCGTACACTGTACATCCTGTTGAGTCCCTGAAATTGAATCCGTTATTGAACGTATTGAAAGCGAAAGGATACGTATAAGTATCGGCAAGGACATCACGGCTGAATATAAACTCTTCATGAGGAATATCCAACTGCCCCAACAGGGTTGCCGATAAATCGGTTTGGCTCATGAGCGCATTTATGCGACATGGCTCTGTTATGGCTCCGCCTGATAACAACATCGGAATATGCGGAAAGTCCGGAGATGTTATTTCCCGGTGATTGAATCCATGGTCGGCAGTGCACACAAGCAACAGATTGTCCCATGCTGGGGTTTTCTTTATACGTTCCACGAAATCGTTGAGGCAACTGTCGGTGTAGGCAAATGCATTTAACTTTTCGTCATCCAGTTTATGGTAGGGTACATCGAACGGTGTATGAGAACTGAGCGTGAGAAAAGTGGTGTACCATGGTTCTTCCTTGTGTTCCTGCTTCTGCTGTATGTCCTGATAAAGCCAGTTGAAAGCTTCATGGTCGGGAACTCCCCATTTGGCAGTACGCAACGAACGGGGAAAGTCATTCTGATTTATTAATTTGTCGTGTCCGGCTGAAATGAAATAGTCAGACATATTAAAGAAAGTCATATCACTGGCGTATAATACCTCTGTCTTATATCCGTACTTCTTTAAAGTCTTGGGCAGACCGGGAAGCGATTGTATTTTGTGTGAATAGCGCATGATACTGGTGGTGGGTTGTCCTAAATAACCGCTAAGCGCAGCTACAATTCCCCTGTCCGTACGGAAGCTACTGCAATAGCATTGAGTGAAGTTCACGCTTTCCTTACTGATTCTGCTGATATTGGGCCCCACTTCTTTCAATCCACCTAGCTCTTCGATAAAACAAGCCCCGAATCCTTCCAGTACTATGACTAAAATATTAGGTCGTGTTGTCCTTAGGATATGCTTCGTCTTCCCTTGGCGCGGAAATAGAGGCGCATATATCTGCTCGCATTTCTCTTGAGTGAAGAACTGGAACTGTTTGTCGAATTTCTCTGTCTGCATGGAAGTATAGGCAATGTTGAAAAGCGGGTTCAGGGCAGCATGGTTATGAAATGCCGTCTTTGAATAAAAAGCCCTTCCGGGAGTATTAGGCCAAATGCGTACTCCACGTATAGTGCCGAACAGACATCCTCCTAAGAGTAACATGATCAATAAAGATGATACTCTTTTGTCACAGGGCGCAGGCTGGAATTTTATTCTGTTTGCAGGCAAAGTCAAGACGAAATATACTACAACAGCCAGCAACACGATAGCAATGCTTCTGATTAGAATATACCATCCGGAAACACTAGCGAATGCATTCTTCGGGTCGTTGAGATAGAAAAATACCGTTGCATCCAACTTGAATTCCCAAAACTCATAAAGACATGCGTCAGCTAATGTGACGACAACCAGCAGCGTGGCTATACAGGCATCGTACACTATAATAAACCGACGCGGGTTGAATGCCGGAAATATGAGGTGTGCTAATAGCAGCAGCCATGGAAACACAGTCAGATAACCGGCAGTGGCGGCATCCAAAGCAAAACCGTGGTAGTATATTGCCGCCAAGTCGTGAAAAGTACAGGCAGAAGCACCGTGATTCCAATTGAATAACAAGAATAACGGCTTCTGGATGCATAAGAAGATGCAGAGGCACAGCAGGTACTGCAACACGACATAAGTAACAGTTCTCTTTATCATATACATTCGTTTTTAGACGGTAGGTTTATTTCTATTCGGTTACAGATTTCTTCGGGAGAAATCGACGTCATGCAGGAGAAATGTTGTAAAGGACACTTCTTCCTGCCACTGATGGAGCAGGGTTGACAAGGCAGATGCAGGCAGATAGCATTTTCCTCACTTTGTCCCCAACCGAGGAATCCGCAAGCAGGTGTGGTGCTTCCCCATACGGATACTACGGGAGTATGCACAAGCGAAGCCAGGTGCATATTAGCAGAATCCATTGTCAGCATTACATCCAAGTGTCCTATAAGTGATAGTTCTTCCCGGATGGTCAGTAAACCGGGTAATGCTATGCAGGATTTGTACTTCTGCTCCCACGTTTTCAGTACGTTCAGTTCCTTGCCTTGTGAGCCGAACAGGAACAGGTGGTAGCCTTTGTCATTCAAGTAACCTATCACTTTTTCCATCAGTGGAAGAGGATAGGTCTTGGTCTGATAGCGGGCGAAAGGGGCAATCCCGATAAGGCAGTTGCCATCATTTGGCTGGGCGATGGGCAAACAGGTGTTGTTCAGTTCTTCGAGGGATAAAAGCGATGTAAAGTCCGGCACAATGGGCAACTGTAATTTGCAGAACACGTCAGCATAGCGCAGGACGTAGTTTTGTTGTCTGTTTCCCTTGTTTTCGGAACATAGCAGTTCTTTGCGTCTGCGTCGTTCTTTGTTGACGATGCGTACGGGAGTTCCTTTTAGTAGAAAATAGGCGTCTATTATCCATGAACGCAGCACGTTGTGTAAGTCGGCTACACAATCGATATGGTATCTTCTCAATTCTTTGAGCAGCCGGAAGATACCTCTTACTCCTCTATGTTTTCCTTTCCAATCGGTCAGGATAAAGGAAATGTTGGCAGGGGCGTTTACAAATAAACGGGCGAAGAAAGGTTGTGTCAACACCTTTATCTCGAGGTCGGGATAATCTTCGGCAAGAGAGTAGACAGCGGGAATACACATGGCTACGTCCCCTAACGCTGATGTCCGGATGATAAGGATAGTCTTCTTTTCTTTCATAGTACGTTATAGATTATGGTTCGTTTGTTTAGTCCGGTAGAAGTATTTCTGCATGACTAATAATGAGATAAGCGTTTCCTGCTTGGAGTTCATGAACTGGCGGACATATTCGTGAGCGTGTTCAATGATGCGCTCCGCTTCTTCCGGATGCAGGATGTAGTATTCCATTTTCTCAATAAGGTCGGAATAATCCTTTTTGATTTCCACATAGTGATAGTCTGCTATCAACCGTCCTTCCATAAACCAGGTTTCATAGGTGGGGCGCGGCATGATAGCGAGCGAGTTGGAAGCCATTACCCATTTCAGGTTAGTGGCTACATCATTTCCTTCAATGCAACATACGAATTTGTATTCCAGTTGTTGTGAAATAGTGAGATACTCTTTCACCCATTCCGGGTGTCCGTAGTCTATATCCCGGTTGATTTGCCCTATGTTACACATCGGATGTTGGTAATAAAGTTCCAGAAAACGTATCCGGTGCGGCTGCCTCACTACATTGCGGCTGACGAGCATATCTTTCTTTTCACGGAAAGAGTAGCGGTCTTTTACGAATACAAAATGCCGCACCTGATTCAGCTTCAATAATACGGAGTTGGAATTTCCATTTGCTATCGGGCGGCTTTTCACGAATGCCGGAATACCAGTCTCTTCGGTGATGTCACCGAACTGGTAGGCGAACCTGTATTGCGGGTTGAAATAACGGGTATATCGGTGCAGGTCGAAGAAATAGGTGGAGAATTTCTCTTTCTTTCTGAAAGGGTACCGGAAGTCTGCGACGGACATCCATTCGGAAATGTTATAGTCATGTCTTTCCGGCAGGCGGTTGTAATAGGCTACGCGTTCTTCAACCGCCTGCTTGTCGATAGCGGACATGTCAGCTAATGTTCGCATTAGTTTACGACGATACAAGCTGTCGGGAAGGAAATAACGGCTGAAGTTTCTAATGAAGAAGTGAATCTTCTTCATCCCTTTTTGTGGCTGTAGGAAATAACGTATATTCATAGAATGTTTATTCTCGTAGAAGAAGTTGGTTATATACGGACAAGAGCTGTCTGGTGACTAGGGACTCAGTAAATGCCCCGGCATACTTTAATCCAGTTTGTATCATCCGCGCAGTGTGCGCCGGGTGTGTCAGCAGTTCGTTGAGCATGTCAGCTATTTGTGTGAGGTCGGACGGGTTGCAGTAAATACTGTCCGGTCCTCCTGCTTCTTTGAGGCAGGAGCCGGTGGCGGCAACCACCGGGACACCGGAAGTGACCGCTTCCAATACGGGAATGCCGAACCCCTCAAAGAAAGAGAGATAGGCAAAGAGGGTGCTTCCCTGATAGATGGCGGGCAAGTCCCGGTTAGGCACTTGGTTGAGAATATGTACCTGCTCCTGTACGCCTAGCCGGTGCGATTCTTCCTCTATGATGTGTTGATAAGGAGTGGGTTTGCTTATCAGTACCAGATGTATCTTCTCGCAGAGCATAGGTAGTACTCGTACGAGGGCAAGTTGATTCTTGCGCGGTTCAATTGTTCCTACACAGAGGATATACCGTGTTGGAATCCGGTAAAACTTTTGAGTAGCCAGTTGCACATCTTTAGACACTTTGTGATGAAAAATCTGATTGCAGCCTTGATACACTACTTCTATCTTGGATTCCGGTATTTGATAGAAATCCATTATATCCTGTTTCGTCTGCCGGCTGATAGCTATAATCTTGTCCGCGTGGCGACAGGCATAATACGTTTTCGCCTTGAGTATTTGCCGGGCGATGAAGTTGTAATATTCGGGATGGCGCAGAAATATCAGGTCGTGTATGGTTACTACGGATTTGCATCCGGCTCTATGGATGCCCGAAGGAAGCTCATTGCTCAAACCGTGGAAGATGTCAATTCGTTGTCCGGCAATTTCCTTGATAATTCCCCGGCACCGCCACCATTCTTGTTCGAAGGAAGAATGGGCGGATGGGTAGACAAAGGACACGGAGGTTGACGGTTGTAGTTCGCGTAAACATGCTTCTGTCCCTCTTTGTGGCGTGAACAGGATATATTGATTGTCGGGATATGCCGAGAGAGCATTGACAATGTTCCGGCTATAGTTGCCTATGCCGGTTTGGTTGGAGACGATTTTCTTTGCGTCAAAGCCTATCCGCATATACCTTCTCCCTTTAAGTATTCTTCCACTCCCTCTATGTCCTTGGGAGTATCTACAGAAAGCGATTTGCAATGGCAGTTGTAGTAGTAGATGGGAACATGATTCTCGATAAAACGGAAAGAGTCGTTTTCCTCTATTTTCTCAATCGGCCCGCGCGGAGTGTTATGGTAAAAGTCCAATGCCTTGCGGGTGAAAGCACCTACCCCTACAAATTTGTGGTAGACATAGTTCATGTTTCCTTTAGGATACGGGATAGGACTGCGTGAGATAAACAGGCATCGATTGTCTGTTGCTGTGACGATTTTCAGATTGGTGCTGTCCACCACTTCTACCGGGTTGTTGAAGTCAGTCATCAGGTTTGATACAAATAAAGAGTCTGTGTCCAGGTGTTCGGGGATACATTGTCTGATATACTCCCCGGTCAGCAGCGGCTCGTCACCGTTCACCATGACGTAGAGGTCGGCAGGCAACCGGGTAGCTACTTCATAAAGTCGTTCGGTAGCAGTGTCGTGTGCGGACGATGTCATCACAACCCGGGCTCCGAACGACTCACAGGCTACCTTTATCTTTTCACTGTCGGTAGCGATATAAACCTCTTCGAAATATTCACAGGATTTGCAATGAGTATATACCCATTGTATCATAGGTTTACCGCAGATCAAAGCAAGCGGTTTCTCAAAAAAGCGGGACGATTCGGCGCGTGCCGGTATTACACAGATAATTTTCATATTACGTTGTTTTTTGGGGTTTTAAGTTCTTGTTATTATCAGGGCGGGAGAAACGCCATCTTTTGTGCGACCACAGCCAATATTCCGGGGCACGTCTGATCGAGTTTTCCAGCATGTTCATGAATTGTCGGGTATAGGGATATTCTTTTTCATCACCTAGAGGTGGTATCAGGTGGAATGTCATTTGATAATATCCCCTTTTCTTTTTCTCTGTTTCCAGATAGACAAAATGAGCGCCGGTTCTTTTTCCGATTTCTTCGCCGCCGGTGCTGTAAGCTGTTTCTTGGTTTAGAAAATGAGTCCAATGATACAGGTTGCCACTGTTGGGACGCTGGTCGGCTACGAAGCCGATAAGAAACTGTTTGCCTTCCTGTTTCATTCTGAGCAAGGTACGGAAAGCGCTTTTCTGCGGAATGGAAAGCGTGTGGAAGCGTGAGCGTATGGTTAGCATCACTTGTTCCATGGTGCAGTTATGCAACGGACGGTATATTTGTCCGCTAAGGGTGGGGTGCGTATAATGGAGCGTGACGGCCGGAGTCCATTCCCAGTTGCCATAGTGTCCGAGATATAGGATAATGGGTGCGCCATCTTTTGCTAATTGGTCTATCAGATTTGCATTTGTCACATTGATGCGTTTATTCATTCCTTTATCTGTCAGGTGTAGCAGTTTGATTGTTTCCACGATGCAGTCACAGAAATGTCTGTAGAACTTCCGTTCAATCTTTTTTCGTTCCCTGTTGCTTTTTTCGGGAAATGAATTGCGCAGGTTGTCTCTCACTGTTTTTCTCCGGTACCTTACAATGTGGTAAACAATGAGATACATTCCGTCACTTATGAAGTAGAGAATGCCGAAAGGGAGAAATGCCCAAAAGCGTAGCAGGCTTATGAGTAGGTTATATAGAAAGCGATTATTCATGATTATGCCAGTATTTGGATAATGTTTGAGGTAGCTCCGCTATTGCTCCGGCTGTAATCCAGTGCGGTGTTTTTTATTTGCTTCAATTGTTGGGGTTCGTTTCTGAGTGCTTCAAACCACTTTTCCAGTTCTTTTTCCGAACGGACCACTTGTCCAATGCCCAGTTCCATTAATTCATTGGGTGTCACTTTTCGTTGAATCATGGGACCGAAAGCTACAGGCAAGCCATATACGGTGGCTTCGATGATACTGTGCAGGTAGGGGGTGAACCCACCACCCACATAAGCCCATTTTCCATAGCGGTACAGAAACGCCAGTGCCCCCAGATAGTCTATGATGAGTGTTTGCGTGTCACTAAAGTCAGTGTCGGCATCACATTCGGAATAGCAAAGTGCATATCCGTCAAGATTGAATTTAATATCGTTCAGTACCTCTTCGCTTATTTCATGCGGAACGATAATGAAACGGACGTCCCGGTAGCGGTTGGCGAGGTGGCAGATTAGTTGTAAGTCTTTCCGGTCGCTGACACTGCCGGCGATAAATACGTCTTTCCCACAGGCGAATTTCTCTACAATGGGGTTTTGGTAAGGAGTGGACGCTACGGCAATGGCATTATCGAAGAGCGGGTCGCCCGTTACACTGAAGTTCCTATATCCTAACGATTGCAGGTTCTCGCCCGATTGCCTGTTTAGCACCAGGAAGTGAGTGAATGTCTCCAATGACGAACGGAATAATCCGCCGTACCATTTGAAAAAAGGAGCGTTACGGCTGATGACGGCTGAGATGAGAAAAGTAGGAATGTTTCTCATTCTGAGTTCGTTCAGGTAGTTTATCCAGTATTCGGAGATGATGAATATCGTTTTCTGCGGATGGATAGTATCGATGAACGTGCGGGCGTTTTTAGGAGTATCCAATGGCAGATAGAAGATATGGTCTATTTCCGGGTGATGTATATGCAATGCTTCGTATCCGGTAGGGGAGAAGAAAGTGAGTACGATGCGGCATGTACTTCTTTGTTTTAGCTGCTTTATGATAGGGCGTGCAACGCCGTATTCTCCTAAAGAAGCAGCGTGTAGCCAGATGACGGGAGTCGGGTTGTTTTTGTGGCAGGACATTTCGGCTTGAATCTGTTTAATCAACCCTTGTTGGCCTTTGGCGAATTTTTTCAGTTTGCTTTCCGTTGATAGGAGAAACGATAGTCGGGCTATGATAGCCAAAAGAATTTTTCCGTTGATGAGGATGATATTATATAATCTGTTCATTCATTCCAATGCTTAATAATAGTCGCTGCAAAGGTAGGGCAATTGCAGAAGACAGAAGCAGGAGAATGTGTCGGTATCTTGTACGGATGTGACCTTTCTTGCTACAGCAATTGTTGTTTCAGCCACTCCAACAGTTCGTTCGGAAGCTGTGAGGTGTCGATCCCTTTCTCTTTGAAAGGGATTACAATGCAAGGTATATTCTCGTCCGTGGATTTCAGTTTCCGCAGATAGACTTCTTCGATGAAGTTGTATTGAAGAACTTCAGAGATGAGCAGAAGGCGTTCCACATCTATATTCTTACTGTTGAAGATATGGTAGAGAGAAGTCCGTGCACAATGAATTTGCCGGGCGAACTCTGCATAACTGATACCGCGTTCATCTACTTTCTGCTGTATGAGTTTTCCAATATAGATGTCTTTAAATTTAGATTCCACAGTTTTTGTGCTTGTAATGTGCCTGCACCTGTTCCCCTGTGGCAGCGGGCTTTCCATTGTTAAAAAGCGTGAGGAACTCTATACTGTTCATCAAAAAACGTGGTATCGCCAAACACCAGACTGATAAATGAACTGAATAAACACCCCACGCTGATAGTATATATGTGTGCACCCTTTTGCAAGGGTGCAGATACATACAACAACGGAAGCATCATACTGTTCCATCCTTTATCAGTCGAAATTTTGGCGATTTTCGTTTTTTAGGATGAAGCTGATAACGCTTTCTTTTCTTATTATAATAATGTATGCCTGTCCGGGAAGTTTGTCGCTTTTCCGTTCAGACTCTGCAAATATATAAAAGAAAACCGAACAGTATGATATAAAAGGGTGTTTATTCGTGCAAAAGGTATTAATTCTATCTTTACACTTGTCTCTATGGAGAGGCTATCTTTTTCGTTCGTTACCGGCAAACGCTCCGTTCGGCATCGAGGAAAATAAACGTATGCAACAGTTTGTGGATGAGTGTTTTATATGAATGTCTGATTGTGCCCATTTAATTCCCTTCCTTTAAACATTGTAGGTTATAAGTTTTACATGGTGTGTGTTTGAGCGGGAGCAGATTAGCTTTCTGAAATCAGCGGTATGGTAGGTTTCGGCTCTTCTTCTTATTTCTCTACCAGTTTTAAGAAGTATGTTGGCTGCTTGCCTTCGGAATATGTAAAGCAGCATGCTAAATAATAATATCGAACTTGCATCAGACTAATTTTTTAGATACGGAGAATTAGTCTTCATTATACAGGATTTTATTCGTCTGACTACAGTTAAACTTTCGTCTGACTATAGTAGTTTTTTCGTCTAACTATAGTCAGACGAAAAAGCTACTATAGTCAGACGAATAAAATTATGCATTACCGGAAATAATTTTATTCGGTTTGTTTTTTAGAGTTTCGGATGTTTGGGTTTAATAGTATGCGAATGCTTTTTCCTGACTTTGCCACTATAAAAATACCAGTAAATTTGCTGCATTTCAGATTTATTGATATTTTTGTATCAAAAATGATACTTAGATACATTCCGTCTATGAAAAAATTATATGATACATATACAATATATGAATTTTCAGATGAAAGTATTGTTAAGGAAATATGCAAGAGGATTAAGGCTATACGGCTTAGCTGCTATTTTTCCCAGCAAGAATTTGCAGACAAGGCGGGAGTATCCATCATTACAATTAAAAGAATAGAATCTTGCAAAGTAAATGATATTGCCCTGAGTACATTGCTTAAGATTTTGCGTATAAGTGGAACTCTTGAGGGGGTTGTCGGTTTGGTTCCGGAACTTCCGGACTCGCCACTCCTTATCAATGAAAAAACAGGCAAGAGAACACAAAGAATTAACAGTAAACGCAAGATGGTATGAAGAAAGAACCAATTATAGTGAATGTATATTTGTGGGGAACTTGTATTGGCAAATTGAATTGGGATTTTGAAAAGCATTGTTCTGTATTCCAATTTACTGATGAATATAGGAAACAAGATTATGATATATGTCCTTCCACTCATTCTAAGAGAACCCCTTTGTTTGCGTCTTTTTATGGGAATAAAGATAAGTTATATCAAGGGCTTCCGGAATTTCTTGCAGATGCGCTTCCTGACAAATGGGGATCTTCCTTGTTTGACCAGTGGCTCACGGATAACAATATAAAGGTTACAGAATCATTACCCCTATTGAAACTTTCCTATATTGGTAAGAGGGCTATGGGAGCATTGGAATTTGAACCGGAATTTAATGATGATGACATCCAAGAAATGGTGGATATGTCATCATTGGCAACGTTGGCTTCTAAAATATATAATGATAGGGATGCTGCTGTTATATCACCAGAAGATAGCCTTACAATGAAAAAGTTGGTATATCTTGGAACCTCTGCCGGTGGTATGCGTCCAAAGGCAGTGATAGCCTATAATACTGAAACGGGAGAGTTCCGTTCCGGTCAGGTGGATTTACCCGAAAATTTCGAGCAGTATATCATAAAATTCAAAGAGTCTGACGACTCTCCTACCACAGAGATAGAAATGATATACAGCGAAATGGCAGCAGCGGCAGGGATTCACATGATGCCATGTTTTCTAAAAGAAATTGATGAGAGAAATCATTTCGTAACGAAAAGGTTTGATCGTAAGAATGGAGAAAAGATTTTTAGCCAGACCCTTGCAGCCATTATGCCGGGAGCAGATGATTATATGAAGCTATGTTGGATAGCGGATACTCTGAAACTTCCTCAGGAAGACAAAGACCAGATATTTGTCAGGATGGTATTTAATTATGTCGCAGGTATATCTGATGATCATAATAAGAATATTTCATTTATCATGGACAAGACAGGAGCATGGCGTTTGTCACCTGCATACGATGTGATGTTCACGGCAAATACATGGGAAAATTCTTCTGCACACATTCATTCGATGGGCGTGATGGGCAAAAGGTCTGCCTTGACCACAAGTGATTTCGTTAACTTTGCTGAGGATTTTGTAGAGGAACCCGAAAAAAAGATATTACAGGTGTTCGATGCTGTAAGTCGCTTTCAATCATTATGCGTCAAGTATGGCATAGACAAAGCTATATCTGATAAAATCCAACATGTGTTGGATGGATTGGTTATCGATGATTTGAACTTGTTGAAGTCGAAGAAACAGTAAGTAATCTTGAACTGAACTGACTGGGGGGCTTTCCCTGTTTTTTAGAGTTTCGGATGATTTATGTGTGGCAAATGACACTCCGCATCCTTACAATGGCATCATTCAGTGTATATGGCGATCTGCCCGAAGCCAACACATGGGTAGATAACTGCTATAACGTCTGCTTGGCACGTTTCCCCGGATTGAACAAAGACGGTGGTTGGCACAATGGCGACTCTTACTTTACGGTCAATACCCGTACATTAGTAGGAGTACCTTATTATTATAGCAAACTGAACGGATATGACTTTTCCTCTGAAAGAGATACAAAGTAATCCGAAACTCAATGGAATGAATAATAATGGGTATTGAGAAGACTCTCAATAAAATAGGCGACTGGAAAAATATACAAAAATAGTTTGCCAATTCAAAGAAAAGCCGTACTTTTGCAAGCCGATTATTATCACAAAATGATAAGAGATTAATTCATAGCAAGTTAGTATTCCTTTGTCCGGGGAAGACTAATGAGTGGTGAAGAATTTTTAGTAGTAACATTTAAAAAAACAAAATTAGAGTGGATACTTTAAGTTACAAGACCATTTCTGCAAACAAAGCGACTGTAACCAAAGAATGGGTTATCGTTGACGCTACAGACCAAACATTAGGTCGTCTGGGAGCAAAAGTTGCAAAATTGCTGAGAGGAAAGTACAAACCAAACTTTACTCCTCACGTAGACTGCGGTGATAACGTTATCATCATCAATGCAGACAAAGTAAAACTGACTGGTAACAAATGGAATGACAGAGTTTATTTGTCATATACAGGTTATCCTGGTGGTCAGAGAGAAATGACTCCTGCCCGTTTGATTGCAAAACCGAACGGAGAAGAGAGATTACTGAAAAAAGTAGTGAAGGGCATGCTTCCTAAAAATATCCTGGGAGCTAAATTGCTGAACAACTTGTATGTTTACGCTGGTAGCGAACACAAACATGCTGCACAGAACCCGAAAATGATTGATATTAATTCATATAAATAAGATATAATGGAAGTAGTAAATGCATTAGGCAGACGTAAACGTGCTATTGCACGCATATTCGTAAGCGAAGGTACAGGAAAGATTACTATTAACAAGAGAGACCTTGCAGAGTACTTTCCATCAACTATTCTTCAGTATGTTGTAAAACAACCATTGAACAAGCTGGGTGCTGCTGAGAAGTATGACATCAAGGTGAACTTGTGTGGTGGTGGTTTCACTGGTCAGTCTCAGGCATTGCGTTTGGCAATCGCTCGTGCACTGGTTAAGATGAACGCTGAAGATAAAGCCGCTCTTCGTGCAGAAGGCTTCATGACTCGTGACCCTCGTTCTGTTGAACGTAAGAAACCGGGACAGCCGAAAGCTCGTAGAAGATTCCAGTTCAGCAAGCGTTAATGTGCTGCCTGATAGAGGAATATGTTTAGTATCTAAACTACTGGGACTCTGCTCATAAGACTACCCAGCGGTTGGTTTAGAAAAAACAAAAAAGAAAGTAAACGATTTAAAGAAAAAACAAGATGTCAAGAACAAATTTTGATACATTATTGGAGGCTGGTTGCCACTTCGGACACCTTAAGAGAAAGTGGAACCCTGCAATGGCTCCTTATATTTTCATGGAACGCAATGGTATTCATATCATTGACCTCCACAAAACAGTTGCAAAAGTAGACGAAGCTGCTGAAGCTTTGAAACAGATTGCCAAATCTGGCAAAAAAGTTCTTTTTGTTGCTACTAAAAAACAAGCTAAACAAGTTGTAGCTGAGAAAGCTCAATCTGTTAATATGCCTTATGTAATCGAACGCTGGCCGGGTGGTATGTTGACTAACTTCCCGACTATCCGTAAGGCTGTGAAGAAAATGGCTACTATCGATAAATTGACTAACGATGGTACTTACTCTAACCTTTCTAAGAGAGAAGTTCTTCAGATTTCTCGTCAACGTGCAAAATTAGACAAGACTTTGGGATCTATCGCTGACCTGACTCGTCTGCCGTCTGCATTGTTCGTTATCGACGTAATGAAAGAAAACATCGCAGTTCGCGAAGCTAACCGTCTGGGTATCCCTGTATTTGGTATCGTTGATACTAACTCTGATCCTTCAAACGTAGATTTCGTAATTCCTGCTAACGATGACGCTACTAAATCAGTAGAAGTTATCTTGGATGCTTGCTGCGCTGCAATGATCGAAGGTTTGGAAGAAAGAAAAGCTGAAAAGATCGATATGGAAGCTGCTGGTGAAGCTCCTGCTAACAAAGGCAAGAAGAAATCAGTGAAAGCTAGACTCGACAAGTCTGACGAAGAAGCTATTAACGCAGCTAAAGCTGCTGCTTTCATTAAGGAAGACGAAGAGGCTTAATATATAAAATGTGCCAATTTGCTAATGTGCAAGAGTATATTTATACGCTTGTATCTTGATTGGCAGATTGGCATATTTTTTTGTTTCGAAAATTATTATTCATTTAAATAAAGGAAATTATTATGGCTGTAAGTATGGCTGATATTACCAAGCTGCGCAAAATGACCGGAGCTGGTATGATGGATTGCAAAAACGCGTTGACTGAAGCTGAAGGCGATTTCGACAAGGCAATGGAAATTATCCGTAAGAAAGGACAAGCTGTTGCTGCTAAGCGTTCGGAACGTGAAGCTTCTGAAGGTTGCGTTTTGGCTAAAACTACCGGTGACCGTGCTGTTATCGTTGCTTTGAAGTGTGAAACTGACTTTGTGGCTCAGAATGCTGATTTCGTGAAACTGACTCAGGATATTCTTGATCTGGCTGTGGCTAATAAATGCGCTACTTTGGAAGAAGTAAAAGCATTGCCGATGGGTAACGGTACTGTACAGGATGCAGTGACTGACCGTAGCGGTATCACAGGTGAGAAAATGGAACTGGATGGTTACATGACTGTGGAAGGTGTATGCACTGCTGTTTACAACCACATGAACAGAAATGGTCTTTGCACGATTGTTGCTTTCAACAAGGAAGTGAACGAGCAGTTGGCTAAGCAAGTAGCTATGCAGATTGCTGCCATGAACCCGATTGCTATTGATGAAGATGGCGTTTCTGAAGAAATAAAACAGAAAGAAATTGAAGTTGCTATTGAGAAGACAAAAGCAGAACAGGTACAGAAAGCTGTAGAAGCTGCTTTGAAGAAAGCTAACATCAACCCGGCTCATGTGGATAGCGAAGAACACATGGAAAGCAACATGGCTAAAGGATGGATTACAGCTGAAGATGTAGCTAAAGCAAAAGAAATCATTGCTACTGTTTCTGCAGAGAAGGCTGCACACTTGCCTGAACAAATGATTCAGAACATCGCGAAAGGTCGTCTGGGCAAGTTCTTGAAAGAAGTTTGCTTGCTGAACCAAGAAGATATCATGGACGGTAAGAAAACTGTAAGAGAAGTGTTGGCTGCTGCTGATCCTGAACTGAAGATTGTTGATTTCAAGCGTTTCACTTTGAAAGCTGAATAATCAATCAGATTCAAATTCTATGATGTGTCCTTAAAAACGGAACACGTTTAATTTAATAGAGATATTTAATAAGACTCTCTATTGGAAGATACAAAAAAGGCAACTGATTCATAACGAGTTAGTTGCCTTTCCTTTTTTATATTTTGGGATATTCCTCAAGAAATTGCCATGTATAACATAAGGCACATCTTTAAAATATTTAGTTACAAAATGCTGTTTTGTTTAACCGCCTATACCTTTTGTTTTAGAGTATCCTTCTTTGATGAGCAGCTCTATGATTTTGGTTTTGAAATCTCCTTGCACCATAATCTCTCCGTCTTTAGCCGATCCGCCTACTCCGCATTTGCTTTTCAGTAGCTTGCCCAACTCTTTCAAGTCGTTTTCCGTACCTATAAATCCGGTAATTAATGTGACCACTTTACCGCCCCGGTTCTTTTTGTCAATGGAAACTCGCAGGTTTTGTTTGTTTTTGTCGAGAGTAACTTGCTCTTCATCGTTATCCATTTCATAGCCGAAGTCCGGATTCGTGGAATATACTACGTTTAGTCTATCTTTCCAATCATTATTTTTCATACTCGTCATTTTTAATCCTTTTCAAAAGTATTAAACTTATGGAAAAGAGCAAAATTTGAACCTCTTTTCATTGTTTTGTTTAATCTCTATTAAGGTTTTCTGTTATAGGATTGTCAGTCTCAAAAAAGATTGTACTTTTGCAAAATACCAAATTTAGTAAGAAGTATGAGCACATCTATACGAAAAGAGGCGGATAAAGTGCCGGAGCCTACCTTGCGCAGACTTCCCTGGTATCTGTCTAATATAAAACTAATGAAAGAAAAAGGAGAGCAGTACGTCTCTTCTACACAAATCTCTAAGGAAATAAATATTGACGCTTCTCAAATCGCCAAAGACTTGTCCTACGTCAATATCTCAGGGCGCACAAGAGTAGGGTATAACATTGATGCGCTGATTGAGGTGTTAGAGAGCTTTCTTGGATTTACCAATATGCACAAAGCCTTCTTGTTTGGTGTAGGTAGCCTGGGGGCTGCTTTGCTTCGGGATTCAGGTTTGCATCATTTCGGGCTGGAGATTGTGGCAGCTTTTGATGTGAATCCGGAATTGGTGGGAAAAGACCTGAATGGTATTCCTATTTTTCACTCCGATGACTTTGAGGCAAAGATGAAAGAATACGATGTAAATATCGGTGTGTTGACCGTGCCTATTAATATTGCTCAGGAAATTACAGATAAGATGGTAGACGGAGGCATAAAAGCCGTATGGAACTTTACTCCTTTCCGAATCCGTGTACCCGAGAATATTGTAGTGCAGAATACGTCTTTATATGCTCATTTGGCTGTTATGTTTAACCGATTGAATTTTAACGAGAAATAATGAAGATTATTGCAGTAGGCATGAACTACGCCCAGCATAACAAAGAACTGGGACATACACAAGTAAATACGGAGCCGGTGATTTTTATGAAGCCTGATTCTGCTATTCTGAAAGATGGCAAACCGTTTTTCATCCCCGACTTTTCCAACGAGATACATTATGAAACGGAATTGGTAGTCCGTATCAACCGATTGGGGAAAAATATCGCTCCCCGTTTTGCTAACCGCTATTATGATGCTGTGACAGTCGGTATCGACTTTACAGCCCGTGACCTTCAACGAAAGTTCCGTGAGCTGGGGAATCCCTGGGAGCTTTGTAAAGGTTTTGATTCATCGGCTGCTGTTGGGACTTTTGTTCCGGTGGAGCATTATAAAGATATTCAGAATCTGAACTTCAATCTGTTGATCGACGGTAAAGAAGTACAGCGTGGCTGTACAGCAGATATGCTTTTCAAGATAGATGATATTATCGCTTATGTCAGTCAGTTTGTAACGTTGAAAATCGGTGATCTACTCTTTACGGGGACTCCAGTCGGTGTAGGTCCTGTTAGTATCGGACAGCATTTGCAAGGTTATCTGGAAGAGGAAAAACTGTTGGATTTCTATATCCGTTGATCTTTTTTATTCAATTAGTACTCATTTGTTATACAAAATATGAAGATAAGAGTAGGCTTTGGCTTCGATGTACACCAGCTGGTCGAAGGGCGTGAATTATGGCTGGGCGGTATTCTTTTGGAACATACCAAAGGATTGTTGGGACATTCGGATGCTGATGTATTGTTGCATGCGGTTTGCGATGCTTTGTTAGGGGCAGCGAATATGCGTGATATCGGCTATCACTTTCCCGATACAGCAGGAGAATTTAAAAACATAGATAGCAAAATTCTACTGAAAAAGACAGTGGAATTGATTGCTACCAAAGGCTATAAAGTGGGCAATATCGATGCAACCATTTGTGCCGAACGCCCGAAATTAAAGGCACATATCCCTTTGATGCAAGAGATGATGGCAACTGTCATGGGAATTGATGCGGATGATATTTCCATAAAGGCGACTACTACCGAAAAACTGGGTTTTACGGGGCGTGAAGAAGGTATATCGGCCTATGCTACCGTGCTGATAGAAAAGAATTCTTAACACCTAAATCAAATAAATATGATTCGGCTCTTAACAAATTGCTTAACACTTACCTTTTTATTGGTAACGACTTTTTGTATGGCTCAAAAGAGTGAACTGAAATTTAGTAAAGATGGTAAATTCAAAATTGTTCAATTTACCGATGTGCATTTTAAATACGGCAACCGGGCTTCTGATATCGCTTTGGAACGCATTAATCAGGTGCTTGATGATGAACGCCCGGATTTGGTGATTTTTACCGGAGATGTTGTTTATTCTGCTCCGGCAGATTCCGGAATGTTGCAGGTGTTGGAACCGGTAGTTAAACGCAAACTGCCTTTCGTGGTCACTTTTGGTAACCACGACAATGAACAGGGAATGACACGGGAACAGTTATATGATATAATCCGTAAAGTTCCCGGCAATTTATTGCCAGACCGGGGAACAGCCTTATCGCCGGACTATGTATTAACCGTGAAATCGTCTTCTAATGTAAAGAAGGATGCAGCTTTGCTTTATTGCATGGATTCTCATTCTTATTCTTCTTTGAAAGATGTGAAAGGATATGCATGGCTTACATTCGATCAGATAAATTGGTATCGTCAACAGAGTGCGGCTTATAAAGTACAAAATGGTGGACAACCTTTGCCGGCTCTTGCCTTTTTCCATATACCTCTTCCTGAATACAATGAAGCTGCCCGTTCAGAAAATGCAATTCTTCGCGGAACTCGTATGGAGGAAGCTTGTGCGCCAAAATTGAATACGGGAATGTTTGCAGCAATGAAAGAAGCGGGCGATGTGATGGGTATGTTTGTAGGACACGATCATGATAATGATTATGCAGTGATGTGGAAAGGTATTCTTCTAGCTTATGGACGCTTCACTGGTGGAAATACGGAATATAACCATTTGCAGAACGGTGCTCGTATCATCGTATTAGATGAGGGGGCTCGTACATTTACGTCCTGGATTCGTCAGAAAGACGGAGTGGTGGATAAAATTTCCTATCCGGCAAGTTTTGTCAAGGACGATTGGACTAAACGTTGAGGCTTGCGAACTTCACATGGCTAAGGCGCGTGTATTTTGAACCATAACTTTCGTAGCGGCGTGACACTTTTGCCGATGCAATGTAGATAATATCTCCCAGTCGGTATTCATGTTCTATCCCTGATAGAGTGCATGAAACCGCACTGGGATTTTTTGATGGAATACTTATAATAACCAGGTTTCCACTGGCATCGGTTAAAGTCAGTATCTGCTTGACAAAAAACTGTGGGGTAGTGCCGTTCACTCTTGTTTTGTACGGATCATCTTCCAGTCGTATGCGGGTGACTTTTAATTTTAAGCCAGTCAGTTTTTCCCCTAATTCTCCCAGATAGCGGTTTGATGAACATTTCTCTCTCGACTTTCTGATCATGATATCCAAATGTATGGAATGATAAGCCTGTGCTATCTTAACGAAACGTTCCTGTTTAGGTATTTTGGGGGTGAACTTGTAAGCTACCCAACTTAAATAGGCAGGATCTATCTTCAAAATTTCATGAAGAAAATGTCCGCGATATTTTCCGAAGAAGATGAGGTCGTCACCGTTACTCTGCATTCTTTTCTCATTATAATCCATGAGAATAAGACAACGCCTTGAATAATAAAACATTGTACTGGCGATCCGGAGGGATTCGTTAATGTCCGGTGACAGGTCATGTATATAAAGAATGGATTGCTTTTCGGGCAGGGGAGAGTACAGCCAAAGGGAATAGTTTGGTTTCCCCGGTCGGGGCAACACCACCAAGTAAACTCCTGCCTCTTTAAAAGGGGCTCTGCCTCGGTTGTACTCATTCAATTTGGCATACAATAAGGCTTCTTCGTTTTCGGAAATGCCCGGTAATCTAGGGTTAGCCATAATTGTTCTCGCTTTTGGTATATTTCAAATATAAGGATTTTCTTTCAGAAAAGCAACTTTTCTCTTTGAAATCTCGTACATTTGTAACCATGTAAATTTTCAAAATTCGAATGAAAGAACGAAATAAGAGAGTATTGGTAGGTATGAGTGGTGGTATAGACAGCACCGCTACTTGCTTGATGCTGCAAGAACAAGGATATGAGATTGTAGGAGTTACCATGCGTGTGTGGGGAGATGAACCGCAGGACGCCAGGGAGTTAGCAAAACGGATGGGGATTGAACATTATGTGGCAGATGAGCGTATTCCTTTTAAAGAGACCATCGTCAAAAACTTCATAGACGAATATAAGCAGGGGCGTACACCGAATCCGTGCGTGATGTGCAATCCGTTGTTTAAGTTCCGTGTTCTGACGGAGTGGGCGGATAAGTTGAATTGTGCATGGATAGCTACCGGACATTATTCGCGATTGGAAGAGAAAAACGGAAATATTTATATAGTAACCGGAGACGATGATAAGAAAGACCAGTCGTATTTTCTTTGGAGATTGGGGCAGGATGTGCTGAAACGTTGCATTTTCCCATTGGGAGATTATACGAAGGTGAAGGTTCGTGAGTATCTTGCGGAGAAAGGATATGAAGCAAAGTCGAAAGAAGGAGAAAGTATGGAAGTCTGCTTTATTAAGGGAGATTACCGTGATTTTCTTCGTGAGCAGTGCCCCGAACTGGATAGTGAAATCGGACCGGGATGGTTTGTAAACTCTGAAGGAGTAAAACTGGGGAAACACAAAGGAGCACCTTATTATACGATTGGCCAACGAAAAGGACTGGAGATTGCTTTAGGAAAGCCTGCTTATGTGTTGAAAATCAATCCGCAGAAAAATACAGTGATGCTTGGAGATGCCGACCAATTGAAAACTGAATACATGTTGGCGGAGCAGGATAAGATTGTGGATGAACGGGAACTGTTCGGGTGTGAGAATCTGACGGTACGTATTCGTTACCGCAGTCGTCCGATTCCCTGTCGGGTGAAAAGATTGGAAGACGGACGTTTGTTGGTCCGTTTCCTCGAAACGGCTTCGGCCATTGCTCCCGGACAATCAGCTGTGTTTTATGATGGAAGACGGGTGCTGGGAGGAGCTTTCATCGCTTCCCAAAGAGGAATCGGGCTGGTGATTATAGAAAATAAAGAATTATGATTGATTAAAATAAAAAGATAACTTATGAAGAAGTTTATAGTATTGATTCTCGCTCTAAATATGTATTTGGGGGTATCTGCCCAATTTACTCCGGGAGATACCTTAAAATACCGGATTAGTCTGAAAGACAAAGCGGCTACGGAGTATTCTTTGCAGAAACCGGAAAAGTATTTGTCTAAGAAATCTATAGAACGGAGAAAGAAACAGGGATTGCCCATTGATTCTACCGATTTACCAGTTTGCAGGAAGTATGTAGATGCCATACGGAAAACAGGTGTTCATGTACTTATGACTGGGAAATGGGATAATTTCGTTACTGTTTCTTGTAATGACAGTACGTTAATCAGCGAAATAGCCGGATTACCTTTTGTACGTTCTACGGAAAGAGTGTGGAAAGGTATCACACAAAGAGCGTTTAAAAGAGACTCATTGATAAATAAACCGTTGCGCACCGATAGCCTTTACGGTCCTGCAATCACGCAAGCGGCTATGAGCCGCGTCGATCTCCTGCATGATGCCGGCTTTAAGGGACAGGGAATGACCATTGCCGTGATTGATGCCGGCTTCCATAATGTGGATAAGATTGATGCCATGAAAAATATCCGTATCCTCGGTGTGCGTGACTTTGTGAATCCGGAGGCGGATATTTATGCAGAAAGCAGTCATGGCATGTCTGTATTGTCCTGTATGGCTATGAACCAGCCGCATGTGATGATTGGTACTGCTCCTGAAGCTTCTTATTGGTTGCTGCGTAGTGAAGACGAATATTCGGAAAATTTGGTAGAGCAGGACTACTGGGCAGCTGCTATTGAGTTTGCCGACAGTGTAGGAGTGGATTTGGTGAATACATCGCTTGGTTACTACTCATTTGATGATCCTACGAAGAATTATAGACACCGTGACTTGAATGGTCATTATGCGCTGATGTCCCGGGAAGCTGCAAAGGCTGCCGATAAAGGAATGGTGGTAGTTTGCAGTGCCGGAAATTCGGGTGCCGGTTCGTGGAAGAAGATTACTCCGCCGGGAGATGCGGATAATGTTATAACTGTAGGAGCTGTAACAAAAAGAGGAGAACTGGCGCCGTTTTCTTCTGTAGGAAATACGGCTGACGGACGTGTGAAGCCGGACGTAGTGGCTGTCGGTTTAAATTCGGATGTGATGGGAACGGATGGAAATCTTCGTCGCGCCAATGGAACTTCTTTTGCTTCTCCGATTATGTGCGGTATGGTAGCTTGCTTGTGGCAAGCTTGTCCG
Organism: Bacteroides caecimuris; assembly: GCA_948742525.1. Taxonomy (GTDB): domain Bacteria; phylum Bacteroidota; class Bacteroidia; order Bacteroidales; family Bacteroidaceae; genus Bacteroides; species Bacteroides caecimuris_A. Next base: position 29,181 of record CAPYSS010000007.1, read on the forward strand.
AAGCTGACAGCAAAGCAGATTATTGATTTGGTACGTCAGTCAGGTGACAGAGCTGATTTCCCGGATAATATATATGGATATGGTATTCCCGATTTGTGGAAGGCATATCAATCAACTCAACGTTAACTGTTCTTTTTTATGGATTCTCTTTCCCTTTTAGAACTGAATTCACTCGTCCGCCGTAGTTTGGAGCAATGCCTGCCCGATGAATATTGGATACAGGCAGAGTTGAGCGATGTCCGTTCCAATACGACAGGGCATTGTTATCTGGAATTTGTGCAGAAAGATCCTCGTAGTAATAATCTCGTAGCCAAAGCACGGGGAATGATTTGGAATACTATCTACCGCCTGCTGAAACCCTACTTTGAGGAAAGTACCGGACAACTATTTACCTCCGGTATTAAAGTGCTGGTGAAAGTAACTGTTCAGTTTCATGAGTTATACGGTTACAGTTTGACGGTGCTTGATATTGATCCTGCTTACACGTTGGGAGATATGGCTCGCCGTCGTCGGGAAATATTATTGCAGTTGGAAGAGGAGGGAGTCTTGACGTTGAATAAAGAACTTGAAATGCCGGTTCTTCCCCAACGTGTTGCTGTTATTTCTTCGGCTACCGCAGCCGGATATGGAGATTTTTGCCATCAGTTACAGCACAATCCGGGCGGATTCTATTTTTATACAGAACTTTTTCCGGCTTTAATGCAAGGCAATCAGGTTGAAGAATCTGTATTGGCGGCTTTAGACCGTATCAATGCCCGCATCAATGAATTTGACGTAGTGGTCATTATTCGTGGCGGTGGGGCTACTTCCGATTTATCCGGTTTTGATACTTATCTACTAGCAGCTGCATGTGCGCAATTTCCATTACCTATCATTACCGGTATTGGTCATGAACGCGATGATACAGTGCTTGACTCTGTGGCTCATACCCGGGTAAAGACTCCTACGGCTGCTGCCGAACTTCTGATTCATCAGGTAACGGAAGCCGCAGAGCATTTGGAAGAATTATCTGTACGTCTTCAACAGGGAGCTTATATGCTTCTTGATCAGGAACAACGAAGGTTGGAGGCACTCCAAATCCGTATTCCCAATCTTGTTCACCGCAAACTTGCGGATGCTCGTTTTTCTTTGCTGGCAGCAAAGAAGGATTTATCACAAGTAGCGAAAGCATTGTTGGCCCGTCAGTCTCATCGGTTGGAACTTTTGCAACAGCGAATAGCAGACGCCTCTCCGGATAAACTCTTGAGCCGGGGATACAGTATTACAATCAAAGACGGGAAAGCGGTGACGGATGTATCTTCGCTGAAACCGGGAGATCGCTTGACAACCCGGTTGCTGAAAGGAGAAGTACAATCTGTGGTGGAAAAGTAACTATCCGTCGACTGTTTATTTGTAAAAACATTCATCATTAATCATTAAATATCAATCATCGTGGCAGTAAAAAAAGAAACATATTCCCAAGCAATGGAACGTCTCGAAAAGATCGTTCGCCAGATAGATAATAACGAACTGGATATTGACATTTTGAGTGAGAAAATAAAAGAAGCCAATGAAATTATTGCCTTTTGCAAGGATAAATTGACAAAAGCTGACCGGGAAGTCGAAAAATTATTGCAAGAAAAGAGGCTATCTGAAGAATAAAAGTTATTTTTGCGTTTCAATGCAATAGAAAAGAAATTAATACATAACAATATGAAAGAAATAGACTGGGCGAATCTGTCATTCGGATATATGAAAACAGATTACAATGTGAGAATCAACTTCCGTAATGGTGCATGGGGAGAATTAGAGGTTAGTAGTGACGAACACCTCAATTTGCACATGGCGGCAACCTGTTTGCACTATGGCCAGGAAGCCTTTGAAGGGCTGAAAGCATTCCGTGGAAAGGATGGTAAAGTGCGTATTTTCCGTTTGGAAGAAAACGCTGCCCGTCTGCAATCTACTTGCCAGGGAATTCTGATGGCAGAACTTCCGACAGAACGATTCAAAGAAGCAATTTTAAAGGTCGTAAAATTGAATGAACGTTTTATCCCTCCTTATGAAACCGGTGCTTCTCTTTACATTCGTCCGCTGTTGATCGGAACAAGTGCCCAGGTAGGTGTACATCCTGCTGAAGAGTATATGTTTGTTGTGTTCGTAACTCCGGTAGGTCCATATTTCAAAGGTGGTTTCTCTACCAATCCGTACGTTATCATTCGTGAGTTCGATCGTGCCGCTCCTCATGGAACAGGTATTTATAAAGTAGGTGGTAACTATGCAGCCAGCCTTCGTGCTAACAAGAAAGCACACGATCTGGGTTATTCCTGCGAGTTCTATCTTGATGCGAAAGAAAAGAAATATATCGATGAATGTGGTGCTGCCAACTTCTTCGGTATTAAAGATAATACTTATATCACTCCGAAATCGACTTCTATCCTGCCTTCTATTACCAATAAAAGTTTGATGCAGTTGGCAGAAGACATGGGTATTAAGGTGGAACGCCGTCCGATACCGGAAGAAGAACTGGAAACATTTGAAGAAGCAGGTGCTTGTGGTACTGCCGCAGTAATCAGCCCGATTCAGCGTATCGATGATTTGGAAAACGGAAAATCATACGTTATCTCTAAAGACGGTAAGCCGGGACCTATCTGTACGAAATTGTACAATAAGCTGCGTGGAATCCAGTATGGCGACGAACCGGATACCCATGGCTGGGTGACGATTGTGGAATAACCGTATATAATGAAATAACACATTTATTAATAAATTAATATTATTCACTATGTTAAAACAAAATTCTGAACTGCGTGCTCAGGCGCGTGAGGCACTTCGAGGAAAGTGGCCTATGGCAGCTGTTGCTGCACTTATTTATTCTGTTATTGCTGGTGGACTTTCCGCTATTCCTCTTATCGGTGGATTGTGTTCTTTGTTTGTCGGCCTGCCGCTTGCGTACGGTTTGGCCATTGTGATGCTTAGCGTGTTCAAAAACAGAGAAAAGGAGATCGATTTTGGAATACTGTTTGAAGGTTTCCAGGATTACAGCCGTATCTTTGTAACCAAGTTTCTCCAACGACTTTACACAGCATTGTGGGCTTTGTTGTTGGTTGTTCCTGGTATCATCAAGTATTATTCTTATGCAATGACGGACTATATCTTGAAGGAAGAACCGGAAATGAAAAACAACGCAGCTATCGAGAAGAGTATGGCTATGATGGAAAACAACAGGATGAAACTGTTTATGCTTGATTTGAGCTTTATCGGCTGGGCAATTCTTTGTTGCATCACTCTCGGTATCGGCTTCTTTTTCCTAATACCTTATGTACAATCAGCTCGTGCTGCTTTCTATGAAGATCTGAAAGCACAACAGGGAGGAAATGTTGAAGCAAAGGTTGAAATGTAATCGACAAATAAATTCAACTATATGTAAGAATGGAGCATGGAGAAATCTGTGCTCCATTTCTTTTTGTGGGTTGCGTCAAAATCAGTACCTTTGCGACCTAATCAGGATTGATATGGGAAAGAATAAATTAGAAAAGTTTGCCGATATGGCGAGTTATCCACATGTGTTCGAATATCCTTATTCGGCAGTAGATAATGTACCTTTTGACATGAAGGGAAAATGGCATAAGGAGTTTTTTAAGAACGATCATCCGATTGTGCTCGAACTAGGCTGCGGACGTGGTGAATATACCGTTGGCCTGGGTAAAATGTTTCCCGAAAAGAACTTTATTGCAGTTGATATAAAAGGTGCCCGTATGTGGACGGGAGCAACGGAATCATTGCAGGCGGGAATGAAGAATGTAGCTTTCCTGCGCACTAATATAGAAATTATCGAACGTTTCTTTGCCGAAGGCGAAGTCAGTGAAATATGGCTTACCTTCTCTGATCCGCAAATGAAGAAAGCTACCAAGCGGTTGACTTCTACCTATTTTATGGAACGGTACCGTAAATTCTTGCAGCCGAATGGTATTATCCACCTGAAAACGGACAGCAACTTCATGTTTACCTATACAAAATACATGATTGAAGCAAACCGTCTTCCTGTTGAGTTTATGACCGAAGACTTATATCATTCCGATTTGGTCGATGATATTCTCAGTATCAAGACTTATTATGAACAACAATGGCTCGATCGTGGTTTAGCTATTAAGTATATCAAATTCCGTCTTCCGCAAGAAGGTCAATTGCAAGAACCGGATGTAGAAATTGAGCTCGATACTTATCGTAGCTACAATCGTAGCAAACGTAGCGGATTAAGTACAAGTAAATAGTTTTGTGCAGAAACATCGCCCTAAAAGTGAACTGACACTTCATCGAATGGTGATTTTAAATTGTAAATAGTAAATCGTCAAATAGTAAATAAAATGACTCTCTATCCTAAATTGATATTAGATGCATTGGCAACGGTGCGTTATCCCGGTACGGGAAAGAATCTGGTGGAAGCGGAGATGGTTGCCGATAATCTCCGTATTGATGGCATGACTGTCAGCTTTTCATTGATCTTTGAGAAACCGACTGATCCGTTTATGAAATCAATGTTGAAGGCTGCGGAAACAGCTATCCATACGTATGTCTCTCCTGATGTGCAGGTAACGATTACAGCGGAAAGTAAACAAGCTGCCCGCCCGGAAGTTGGCAAGCTCCTTCCGCAGGTGAAGAATATAGTCGGCATATCTTCCGGTAAAGGCGGAGTAGGCAAGTCTACGGTGTCTGCAAATCTGGCTGTTGCTTTGGCTAAATTAGGCTATAAAGTAGGTTTGCTTGATGCCGATATTTTTGGTCCTTCTATGCCGAAGATGTTTCAGGTGGAAGATGCACGCCCTTATGCTGAACGTATCGACGGTCGTGACATGATTATTCCGGTAGAAAAATATGGAGTGAAATTATTATCTATCGGTTTCTTTGTCGAACCGGATCAGGCAACTTTGTGGCGTGGTGGAATGGCTAGTAATGCGTTGAAACAGTTGATTGCTGATGCAGCTTGGGGAGAGTTGGATTATTTTCTGATAGACCTTCCTCCCGGAACCAGTGATATTCATTTGACAGTTGTTCAAACGCTGGCCATGACAGGGGCGATTGTTGTCAGCACTCCGCAGGCAGTGGCTTTGGCAGATGCCCGTAAGGGAATCAATATGTTTACCAATGATAAGGTAAATGTACCTATCCTTGGTTTGGTTGAAAATATGGCTTGGTTTACTCCTGCCGAACTTCCCGAAAATAAATACTATATCTTCGGAAAAGAAGGTGCAAAGAAACTGGCTGAAGAGATGAATGTTCCTTTGTTGGGACAGATACCTATCGTACAAAGCATTTGTGAAGGGGGAGATAATGGTACACCTGTTGCGTTGGATGAAGATTCCGTGACCGGACGTGCTTTCTTATCCCTGGCTGCCAGTGTCGTTCGCCAAGTAGACCGACGGAATGTAGAGATGGCTCCGACTCAAATCGTGGAAATGCATAAATAAGTGGAATCTGGAGTTGGATAGCTTTGCAGTAAGCTATCCATAGGATATAAAACGAGCCTCTGTAGTCTTTTCAAAGACTATGGAGGCTCGTTTTATTTATTACTTATTCAAAGCTTTCATAAGCTCTTTTTTCATGGTATCTACTCCGGGAAATCCAGTTTGCTTGAAAGTAATATTACCCTCCGGATCAACAATAAAATAAGTGGGAACTCCCCGGATATTGAAGCTGGACATCAGAAAACTCCATTGTTCATTTATAAGGATCTTTTTATAACTATCCTTGCGAAAAACGGAAAAAGAAATGACTTTTTTCAGCACCGGGGAAAGATACGTCCGGCACCGGAGAGGAGAGAGTTCCCCACCGACGAACGCCCCTTTCCTCACCGATGAGGAAAGGGAGCGGTATCGGGGAAGTTATTTATTGTAACCGGAACGTGATAGGGAGGGTATACTTAACAGGGACAGCTTGTCCTTTTTGCATTCCCGGTTCCCATTTAGGCATGTTGCTCACTACACGGATAGCTTCTGCATCCAATGACGGAGATACGCTGCGTAATACTTTTACGTTTGACAAACTACCGTCTGTTCCGATAATCATTTGTATGATTACCCTGCCTTGTTCTTTGTTTTTTTGAGCAATGACAGGATATTTGATACTTCTAGCAAGATAACGCATCAACCCGGCTTGTCCCTCCGGGAATTTGGGCATTGTTTCTACTACAGTGAAAGCCTGATCTGCGTTTTCTCCTTTCACACCTACTGCACCGGGAGTTGAATCTTCCTGTGGACCGTATCCCACTACAACTACTTCGTCCAGATCAGACTGTTTGATCTCTTCCGCCTTGGGTGGTTCTGGATTGGATAGTCTGAAAGCAACGGGAACTGTAAATTTTACATTTACTGCTTCCCCTCTTTGTTTGCCAGGTTTCCATTTAGGCATGGCAGCAATGACACGCATGGCTTCTTTGTCGAGATACGGATTGACACTTCGTTCTACTTTTGTGTCAGCTATACTTCCGTCCTTTTTAACAGTAAAGCTTACAATTACACGTCCTTGTGCACCGATTGTATGTGCTTCAGCCGGATATTTGACATTTTTCGACAAGTAATCCATCAATGCCTTCATCCCTCCCGGAAAATCCGGCATTTCTTCTACAACCTGAAAGACAACTGAATCCGGTACACTCTTGATTTGTGTTTCCGTTACTTCCTTTCCTTTTGTACCTTGCGGAAGAGTGATTTCTTTTGCAAATTTTTCAGTAGTACGTGCTACCATTTCGATGTTACTGACAATCATCAAGATGGCGGCCAAGGGAAGAAACATCAGATATTTTGTTCTTCCTATTTCTTTCGTTCTTCGTTTATTCATCATTTTAATACGATTTTTGAGTGGTAAAACATTGAAACTATTTGATAAATTTGCTGCAGCCTTGTGATGTGCCAGTCCCAATAAGTGGTACTGGTATGATTTGCTATCATGTCCCGTCTCTAATACACGATGGTCTGCCATGTATTCGAGGTTTCCTCTGACTTCCCGTTTCATTAACCAGATAAATGGGTTGAACCAGCAGAATATACACATTATTTCGCTGAAAAGCACATCCACCGAGTGGTATTGTCGGGCATGGGTCTCTTCATGCGTAATGATTTCACTGATTTCAGATTCCGTATGTGATTGTGGGTGTATGAATATCCAGTGGAAAAAAGAAAAAGGACCTGTTTCTTTTTTTAATAGATGTACGCGTACTCCTTGTATATTGCTTTTTGAGCATTGGAAATGCAATCGGATGATGCTACCCAGTTGTACGAAGAAACGTGCGGTAAGTAATAACATTCCGCTCCAATAAATAATTTTAGCGAACTGCATGATAACCTCTTGCCAATTTATGACAGTCTCTTGTGTAGGAGTCACAAGTTGCTCCGGCAGCAGGATGGTTGCATAAAGATCTGCCATTGCCACCATCGGTTCGTGAGCCTTTATCCATCCCTGAATATTCAATAGGGGATAAAGCAAAGAGATGGTAAAGAAACATAACAAAGCCATTCTGCGCCAATGGAAGAAGGTGTCTTTATGAAAAAACAACCGATAGAATGCGTAGAACAGGGCTATCGCTACATTTATCTTTAGAAAATAAGCTAGTTCCGGAGTCATGATGATGAATGTTTTCTATTAATCTTCTTTTCCTTTTTCAATAAGATCGATAATATCTTTGAGATCATCGGTCGAAATCTTCTGGTCTTTGGCAAAGAAAGAAACCATTTCTTTGTAAGAGTTCTCAAAGTAGTTACGAACTACGCTACTCATGAAATGACGTTTATATTCATTTTCACGGATGGCGGGAGTATATTGGTAGGTATTACCCACACGTTTCGGCGTGACATATCCTTTTCGCTCAAGGTTCTTTACGATAGATGCTACTGTGGTATAAGGAGGTGCCGGTTGCGTATACTTTGCAACAATGTCTTTTACGAAACAGCATTGTAACTCCCAAATGTAGATCATTACTTCTTCTTCTTGTATAGTTAACTTTTCCATGGAGATGTTGTTTAATTACGAATACTTCGCAAATCTACGAATGTTTCGTAAACGCGCAATAATTAGTTGGTTAATAATTGTAAATGTATAAATAATGCAAGAATATTTTGATTATGATATGATCCTCAAAATATTTAGGCATAAAAAAAGACAGGATGAGCATAATTTTCATCTAAATAGTCACACTTTAATAACATTTATGTAAAAAGCGGATTATCTAGGGCTTTTTTATATAAAATAAATGAAATATATTTGCGGCTATAAAATAGACGTTAAATATGGAAGGGTGCGTTTCAATACTGGATAAGTAACGAATAATTCCCCGCACTTAAAACAAAACTATTAACTAACAATGCTAACCAAAGGGAAGAGGAAGGCAACTAAAAACAAATGATATGAAAAAAGGTTTGATTTTTGTGCTATTTGCACTTGTTTCTATCGTTTCTTATTCTCAGATTTCTTGGAATGCCAAGGTAGGTATGAATATGAGTAATCTTACAGGTTTGGAAGAAAACTCTATGAAAGTAGGCTTTAATGTTGGCGTTGGAATGGAATATCAATTCACTGAAATGTGGTCTATTCAGCCATCTTTGCTGTTTTCTACTAAAGGTACAAAACAAGATTTTAGTGAAGATGGATATAAAGATGAATATACTTATAATCCAATGTATTTAGAATTACCTATCATGGCTGCTGCAAGATTTGCTATTGCAGATAATCAGAATATTGTAGTAAAGGCTGGTCCATATCTTGCCTATGGTATTGGTGGTAAAGTTAAAAATAGCTGGTCTGATGGCGATGAAAGTGGAGAAGATAAATATGATATCTTCAAAGATACTAAAGATGAAGATGGTGACATTATAAGTGAGGCTGCTAAGAAGTTCGATTTTGGTATTGGAGTTGGTGTAGCTTACGAAATCAACAAGTTTTTTGTTGACCTAACTGGTAACTTTGGATTGACTAAACTTGCAGATGGCATTAATGCTAAAGGTGAAAAGACAAGTGTTAAGAATATGAATTTCTCTATCGGTGTAGGTTACAAGTTCTAAACTTATTATACTCTCTTTATAATATCTCTAAAATCCCTCGTTCTATAATTCTCTTGGAACGGGGGATTTTTATGTTCTTATTCGAAAAAAAGAGAAACGGCATACCCCTATGGAAAGGATATACCGTTAACTCTCTCTCTTGTGTAATTTTTATTCATTAATTACTTGTCTGCTTGGATAAGTTTTCTTTCTCTTTTAGTTCCTTATATCTCTCTATGGCATGTTTGCGGCTCATTAGTATTTGCCAGCGGTATACCCAACAGGTGGTAAGGAAATAAATGCCGGCCTGCAACCACAAAGCCTTATATTCAAAAGCTACTTCACTAAGGGTAGCTCCCATATTATTGATTTTTACAAAGCCGTTAATTCCAAAGGTAGAGGGGAAGATGTAAGATAGATACTTCCAAAACGGGGGAATAGCTGCTCCCGGCCAGGAGATTCCGGAAATAAATAACAAGGGGACTGACGTGAATACAAAAATAAGCATACACGTTTCCCGGTTGCGGATAGCAATGGAAGCTGTCATGGCAAAGAAGATACAAGCCGCAAGATAGGGGACAACAAATAATATTAATGAGCTGGGTTGTCCGATCTGGTTGAGGCTAAACAATCTTGGAACCACAAAAAGTACATAGAAAGCTACCAATATATAAACCAAGAAATAACTCAATCCTTTTCCTAATACAATTCGCAGCGTTCCGTTGTAATGGCGGTTAATAGGCACGAGATCCTTAAACCTGTTGTTTTCACGAGCTGTTCCTGCGGAGAGACCGATGCCGAGTAACAATGTTTGTTGGATAATCAATACCAGCACTGCAGGAATCAGAAAAGCGGCGAATCCGGCAGTCGGGTTGAAAATGGAAATCTCTTCATATTCGATCGGATAAGCGGTGATTTCATCCTGTCGGTCGGTTGTATTTCCACTGCGTGCAATCTTGATGTCCTTATTCATATTCAGAGAAACCGCCGTGTTGGCAAGAAGCATCGATTTATAATACAACAATCCGCTCATGTCGCAATAGAGGCTCACTTGTGTCTGTTTCCCTTTGGCAATATTGTCACTAAAATCCGAAGGAATATAAATGATGCCGTATGCACGTCGGTTTTTCAGCATTTGTTTGGCTTCTTCCATATCGGCACAGTAGGAGACGATTTGAATATCGGGTGTAGCATCTACCTTGCGGAGATATTCGCGGCTAAGAGATGAATGTGAATCGTCTACAACAACAGCAGGAACTTCACGCACTACTTCGTTATCATAGATGAAACTATACAGCAACGGATAACCTAACGGGACGAGTATAAAGAATATCAGTACCCCTTGGTCACGGAAAGTTGTCTGAAACTCCCGTTTCCAGATATAAAACAGGTCATTGATGCCTTGAGCTATCTTATCTTTTAATTTTATGTCTTGCATTTAGGGTATATATTTATAGTAAACCAATGCTTCCTTCAGGCGGTGAACCACGAAGAAGGGGAGCATCATAAATATTAATAGCGCCATATAGTTGGTCCATGAGTAAGCCATACTATATCCGTTGAGCGCCTGATCCACATAAATAAGGAAATAGTGCCGCAGCGGGAATAGATTGCTTAAAGCCTGTAAAACAGGATGCATAGCCATGACCGGGAATGAAAAACCGGAGATGGAAAACGATATGACTCCCCAGAGGGAAGCAAAACTTAATCCGAGTCGTAGAGTCGGCAGGGTTCCTATCATGACAATGCCACAACATTGAGATGCCAGTACAAGACAGAGCGTGGCAAATATCATCGGAAATATACCGCTGTTGCAAGGAAAATGCAGGAATCCATACAGGTATACATTATAGAATATACCCATGATGAAAAAGACTACAGTATGGGGAAGCAACTTCCCGGCCAATGCAATATAAATGGAGTTGTTACTCATTCGTAACCATTCGCGAGCCGTACGATCTTTGATTTCTACGCCGATTGAATAAACAGTAATCATAAATATTAATAGCATGAGCACTCCCGGTATCAGTGTATTACATAAGTATACCGAATAGTTCAGCCACGGATTATTCAGTGGGTGCGTATCGATAACAATCGGTTGCAGATATGCCATAGCCTGATCCTCTGTTGCACCTTTGGCGTACAACATGGTCCTTGCAGCAGCTCCCGAAGTGAGTTCTCCCATCATTTTCATGTCTCTGAACAATAGAGAGCCTGCAATCAGGTAGGAGTAATTGGTGTAGAAGGAGATTGTCGGTTGTCGTTGGCTCTGTGCCTCTGCCGATAAACCTTTGGGAAGGTAAAAGAATCCATAGATTTTTCCCTCTTGCATGGCAATACGTGCATCTGTCACATTACTGTAATGAGCTACGATCCCTGTCTGCGAAAAAGCATCCAAGTTGCGGACAATATTACGGGAAGTAGACGAATCATCCATATCTACTACTCCCGCAGGAAGATCCTTGGGAAGCCCCGAATCCATTAAGGTGGTGAAGAATATATAGCAAAACAGTGGGGCAATGACCATACAGAAGAGGTAGAGCGGGCGTGAAACCAACCGCCGGCACTCTCTTTGCATGACCTGCCACAAAGCTATATATTTCTTTTCTCTCTCTTTCATGATTACTTGCCAATGATGACAGACATACCCGGACGGAGGTTTTCCACCTTCTCTATCGGAGAAGCTTTCACTTCGAATGTTTTCAGGTCGAACTGTCCGGTTGTTTTGGTTGCTTTCCAAGCGGCATAAGTCCCTAAGTCTTTCAGATAATATACTTTGAGTTTGATCTTTTTATTGTCCAAAGCAGGAACGACTGCTTCGAATTCCGAACCCATTGTCAGATTTTTGAGCAGATCCTCGCGTACGTTGAATGTTACCCACATATCGTTGAGCTCGGCGATATTCATGATGGGAGCACCGGTACCCACCAATTCGCCTACCTTCGGGAATATCTCTGAAACTTCTCCCGCAGCCTGTGCTATGAGATAAGTCTCCTTTATGTACGATTCTACTTCGGCAACAGCACCTTTTGCCCGGTTTACCAAAGCTTCCGCAGCCATCTTATCTTCACGTTCCGCTCCGTTCTTTGCCATGGTATATTGCGCTTTGGCTGCTTTCTCTGTAGCAATGCTTGCATCCCGTTGCGCAGTGACTTCATCCAATTTCTGTGCCGGCATTACTCCCTGCTCATAGAGATTCTTTACACGTTGATATGATTTTTCGGCAATGGTGACGCCTGCTTGGGCTTTTTGCCACATTTCGTATGCTGCCTGGATTTGTTCCTGACGTGCGCCTTTGATTGCTTTTGCGTTTTGTGCCTGTGCGGCAGCTTCGGCAGCACGTGCCTGTTCCATTTTTGCCACTACGTCAGGAGCTTCCAAAATGGCCAGCGTATCTCCGGCATTGACGCTTTGTCCTTCTTTCACGCGAAATTCCAATATACGTCCCGGAACTTTGCTCGAAACGCGATACTCGGTAACTTCAGCCTGTCCCTGTATGATTTCAGGACCTTTGCGAAGCATGAAGAAGCCAACGACTGCAACGATTGCAATAACTCCCAGTAGAGTAAGGAATGCAAGCAGCATATTGCTGTTTTGTGATTTTATAGGTGTCATATAATTTATGAATTATGATTTATGTTTTATGATTTATAGATTGTGAGTTGGTTAAGGGATTGGGTTGTTTCTGATTGGGCTCTTTACATTATATTCCCGCTTCTTGTTTATTTCAGCGTTCCCAAAGATTTCTTCAGATAGATTTCTGTCAACTTCACATCTATTTGTGCGTCAATCTTTTCTGAATGAGCGGACAGCCATGCCGTTTGTGCTTCAAGAACATTGCTGGTGGCAATCACTCCCTCTTTAAAACCAAGCGTTGCATAGCGCAGATTCTCTTCCGCTTTTTCCATGTTTTTGGAAGACATAACTAGTTTCTTACCTGCTTCCTTTACCTTGAAAGCGGCTTGATTGACCTGTAACTCTATTTTTTCGCGTGCGTCCTGAAGCTGGTATTGTGCAATGCGGGCTTCGGCTTTTGCCGCTTTGGTTTTATAAATACCTTCTCCCCAGTGCCATATAGGTATCTGTACCATCACTCCCACATTCCACATGCCTTTGAATTTGTTTTCAAAGCTATTGAAGACAGAAGGATTGGTTACCATATAATTCCCCATCAATGCGATGGAGGGAAGATGTTCGGCACGGGTTACGTTTACTTTCTGTTTATAAATCTGTGTTGCTAATTCGAGACTACGTATTTCCGGACGATTCTCATAAGCGGTAGACAAATTGAAATGTGGGTCTGTTGTCAGTAATGGAATATCTTCCATATTTTCATCTGCCAGCGTGATGGGGGAGCTAAGATCAATGCCACATAGTTGACACAACAACATTCGGGCAAGGCTCAATCCGTCTTCCACTTTGGTGAGTGTCATTTCCGCTTCATTCACCTTGACGCGTACAGACAGACCGTCCGCTTTGGTGGCTACTCCTTCATTAATCATTTTTTCTACATCACTGTCCAGCTGTTGCAAAAGCTTTAAATAACCTTCTGCCAGCTTCTTCTTATTGACCAGTGAAATAACTTGCCAGTAAGCTTGATCTGTACTCATGATTACTTCCTGCATACCGCCATGGTGTTGTTGCTGAGCCAATTCTTCGGCATACTTTGTTATTTTGTTGTACGCCCGGATTTTTCCACCCATATATAAAGGCTGTGTCAATGTAATAGCGCCTGCATAGACATTTCTGGTGTCTGTGCGGAGTGCATCCACTAAAGAGTTTCCTGCCTGGTCAAGAGCAGGCAGCAACTTTCCGCTTAAAGACGAAATAAGAGGCTCCAAATCAGGATGTGTTGCTATAATTCCGGTTGCAACCTGTTGGATAGGGCCTGCCAGATTAGTTCCTAATCCAGAAAGCGCAGCTTTTTGGTCATTATTTAATAATGAAAACTCTTTCTGGTTTCTCATGTAAGCTCCGGTTGCCGAGAAATTGGGCAGATAATTCGTAAATGCGGCTTTCCGTTGATAATGGGCGGCATTTATTTTCTCATTGCTTATCAACAAATCTTTGTTGTTGGCAAGAGCTAATGCGCGGCAACTATCCAGACTTAGAAAGTTTTGCGCTTTTCCTATGAAAGTGAGGCTTAGCAGAATTGTCAGAAGAAATACTTTTTTCATCGCATCTTGCATATTAATAAGGTGATACTTCTATATTTAATAACCCTGTTCTTATGTAATTTGTTTATTGAAGTAGTCTGTTTTTTTGTACTTGTTTACTTAAACAATAATTGCATAAACAACGATGCAAAAGTAGTGCTTTCTTTGAAAATGCAAAAAGAATTAGCTTTTTTTTTAATGCTTCTGTTTGAAAAATGTGTTATACTTGCATTCGGAAATATGATAAACATACCGTAATGTTATTAAATCTGACAGAAGAACAAATTGCCCAATTGGCGCCGGATGCGGCTTCTGTGAAGGCAGGAAAAGGTTTAGCGAGCCGAGCCAAATGGTTGCTTTTGGAGTATAGTGACCGTGCAATCTGGGGGCATTGTCAAGGAAGTGGACAAACACCTTATCAAACAGTTGTTGATATAAAGGATATTGCATTTAGATGTTCTTGCCCCAGCCGTAAGTTTCCATGTAAACATGCTTTAGGACTTTTATATATGTATGCGTCTTATTCCGAATCTTTCAAGCAGGCAGAGGAACCGGATTGGGTGGAAACATGGCTTTCCAAACGTAAAGAGAAGGAAGAAAAGAAAGAGCGGAAAGAAAAAAAGACGGCAGCTCCGATAGATGAGGCGGCGCAGGCTAAGAGACAGGCTGTGCGTCATCAAAAAGTGTTGGGAGGGATTGAAGACCTTCAGATATGGATGAAAGACTTGTTGCGCAACGGGTTACTCAACGTTCCGGAGAGAGCCTACACCTTGTTTGAAGCTATCTCGCGGAGAATGGTTGACGCACAGGCATCAGGGCTGGCAGGCAGGCTGAGAGGACTTCGGGAGTTGAATTTCTATTCGGAGGACTGGAAATTCAAACTGACAGACAAACTGAGTAAAATATATCTGCTTGCGGAAAGCTATAAACATTTGGACAATCTTCCGGCTGACTGGCAATTCGAAATTCGTACTCAAATAGGATATCCGCAATCAAAGGAAGAGGTGATGGCGGGAGAACCTGTCGAAGATCAGTGGATGGTGCTACATACAAGAAGTAATAAGGTGAACGATTTGCGAACCGATGTTTTTTGGTTGTACGGAAAGGCGAGTCACCGGATGGCGGTGTATGTTTATTTTATGGTTCCGGGAACGCTGCCGGAGTTTACGATTCTGTCCGGTGGTACGTATCAGGGTTCATTGTACTTTTACAAAGGAGTTGCCGCTTTACGTGCATTGCCCAAAGAACTGCAACGGTTGGACGAAAAATTCCAACCTTCTTGTTGTCCCGACTTGGAAACAGCCACGCAATATTATAGAACGATCGTCCGGACCAATCCTTTTGTGGAGGAAGTCCCTTTATTGGTAGATAATGTCAGATTGGTGACAGCCGGCAATGCGCAATACCTGCAAGATGCCGAAGGGCGTGTCATACCGGTACATGTGGACGAAAACATTCGTATTGATATTCTTGCTACTACCGGTGGAAAGCCTTTTGCTGCTTTCCTGCTGGCGGATGTTACTTTTTGGGAATTGAAAACTATTTGGTATCAATCTGAATATTATTTTTGGAAAGATGAACGTAACTGACCAACTGATTAACATAGCATTATTAGGGACTGCTACTCGTGAACTGATAGCAACGGATTTGCCCGAAGAATTGCAAGACAGCTTGCGTGACATTCAAGAGAAAGCAGAAGATGCGGAGACTGCTTTTTATCAACTGTCGGCTTTAGGTTTCGCTTTCAGACGTGCCGGATTGAAGGCATACTCGTTGAAAGAACCCGTGTCTGTATCGGAAGCTCCCGAAGAGAGTAAAGCCTGCTTCTCCCGCGAAGTGGGAGAACTGTTGACTTCCCTGCATGGTAACCGGAACTCGTATCTCTTATTATATGCATATCGTAAAGCGATAGCTTTCGATAAGTTGTTGCCGCCAGTTTATCTGCCGGCTTTATTGCAAAGGGCTTTTGACCGAAACAATCCTAAACGGCACGAAGAGCAACGTTGGTTGTCGGAATTGTCGGGGCGTAGAGGGCGTTGGCTGCTTTCGGAAATGGGACTTCCCGCATGGGGAGAACCGGGGAATGAAAGTTGGGAGACGGCTTCCCACGAAGAACGGAAACGGATGTTGTGTCGTTTGCGGCAGGAACAGCCCGAACAAGGACTGGCTTTATTGCAGACAGAGTTGAAGAATGAATCAGCCGCTCATCGCGAGGAGTTGATTCGGTATCTGCGTATAGGATTGACCAAAGCGGACGAGGCTTTCTTGCAGGAACTCCTTTTGAAGGACAGAAGTAGCAGTGTCAAAGAGACTGCCCGCCGATTGTTGTGCAGCTTGCCGGATTCGGAACAGGTGAAAACCTATCAGGAGTTGTTGCGTGGGAAATTGCATTTTAATTTTCTTTCAGGGTGGTCGTACGATAAGATTGAATATACGCCGGAAATGAAGAAATTAGGATTTGAAGAGGTCAGTGCCAATAAAAACGAAAAAGATGATCGCTTCTTGTTGAGGCAATTGGCAGAACGGGTGCCACTAAGTTTTTGGAGTGAATTCTACGACTGTACACCGGAAAAGGCAGCGGGTAAATTGGCGAAGAAACCTCCTTTTCAGAAATTGTTTGATCTTTCAAGTCCGATTCTGAATTTCGGAGATTCCGTATGGGCTTATTACACATTGAAAGAAAATGCGGAAGAAGATATGAGCCTTGCGTTAGCGGGGTTGCTTTCTCCTTCTCAGCGTGAAGAAATAGCATTTCAGATAACCAAAGGCGGACTGATTCCGGATAGTTGGTTTAATGAAGACGGCGGGGAATGGGGAATGAAATTTTCATCCTATGTCTTGCAACGCCTTCTGCGAAATAACTACTATCTTCCTAAAGAAACGGCGGAACAATTGGCTGTGTATTTCCCGGCTGAAATGAGAGGTACGTTGGAGCAGATTGCCGCTTCGGTGACAAAGCAGGAGAACAATACGACTTTTTACTTTTGCCGGTTGGTACTGGAGTACATGGATGTAAAACAGAAAATAGATACCTTAATTAAATAACGAACAATAAAAACTGAAAGATATGAGCGCTTTATTGAGAGAACATGCCGAACAGCAATTTGCAGAAGAACTTCATGAGTTGAAAAAGAACGAGACTTATGCCATTCCGGAGAACTGGGAAATGTCTCCGCAGTCTGTGGTCACTTATCTGATGGGTGGCAAGTTGAAGAATGGTTTCGAAGTCTCTCCGA
Source organism: Bacteroides caecimuris (assembly GCA_948742525.1). GTDB lineage: Bacteria > Bacteroidota > Bacteroidia > Bacteroidales > Bacteroidaceae > Bacteroides > Bacteroides caecimuris_A. Next base: position 46,581 of record CAPYSS010000007.1, read on the forward strand.
AATATATCGGTCACCGTCGTCTGATGGAAATAGCGGTCGCCACTTTGGCAACCGACCGCGCGTTGTTGCTTTACGGCTTACCCGGAACGGCAAAAAGCTGGGTGAGTGAGCATATTGCGGCTGCCATCTCGGGCAATTCGACGTTGATAGTGCAGGGTACAGCCGGAACAGGTGAAGAGGCCATCCGTTATGGATGGAACTATGCACGTTTACTGGCGGAAGGACCAAGTGAGGGTGCTTTGATACAGACTCCTGTCATGAAAGCGATGCAGGAAGGAAAGATCGGGCGTATTGAAGAGTTGACCCGAATCGGTTCGGATGTACAGGATACTTTGATTACGATTCTCTCAGAAAAGACGCTCCCCGTTCCTGAGTTGAATAAGGAGATACAGGCTGTCCGCGGCTTCAATATCATTGCCACCGCCAACAATCGCGATAAGGGGGTGAATGAACTTTCGAGTGCTTTGAAGCGACGTTTCAATACGGTCATTTTGCCTTTGCCTGACTCTATTGACGAGGAGATTGATATTGTCCGTCGTCGGGTGGAAAGCTTTGAGAAGGTGATGCAACTTCCGGCAGAGAAACCGGCGTTGTCGGAAATTCGGCGGGTGGTCACCATTTTCCGTGAACTTCGGCAGGGGGCGACTGTCGATGGCAAGACCAAACTGAAAACACCGAGTGGTACGCTTAGCACGGCTGAAGCCATCTCGGTTGTGAATAACGGCTTGGCAATGGCCGGTTATTTCGGTGATGGAGAAATCCATGCGGAAGACTTGGTATCCGGTATCTTAGGAGCAGTGGTAAAAGACCCGGTACAAGATAAAGTCGTTTGGCAGGAATACATGGAAACAGTCGTGAAGAACCGGGAGGGTTGGAAAGACATCTATCGTGCTTCAAGGGATATGATCTAAAAAGAAGAGAAAATGGCGATTCATTTATTAGGTATCAGGCATCATGGTCCCGGCTCATGCCGCAATGTGCTGAATTACCTGCAAGAACTGCAACCGGATTTGATTCTGGTAGAAGGTCCGGCAGAAGCAGAGGCATTGCTTGCTTGTGTGGGAAATCCGCAGATGGTTCCTCCCGTTGCGTTGTTGGCTTATCAGCCCGACGAACCGCAACGGGCAGTATTCTATCCGTTTGCTGAGTTCTCTCCGGAATGGCAGGCGATGCGATATGCCGTACAGAATGGGGTTCCTCTTCGTTTCTTCGATTTGCCTTTGGTTTATTCGATGGCTCTCCGTAAACAGGAAGAGCTGAAGGTTTCGGAAGAATTGACGGAATCCGTTGACGGACAAACAGATCCGACCGAAACAGCCCCGACCGAAACAGAAGCGATCGAAACGGAAGCGGCAGAAATGGAAGTGGCGGAAGAAACAGTCACAGCGGCAGAAGAAAAGAAAGAAGAATCAATCGGCGATCCGTTTGATTGGCTGGCTCGTGCCGCCGGATGTACCGATGGAGAATCCTGGTGGGAAATGATGATTGAACACCGAAAGGAATCTGAAGATATATTTCAGGCGGTGAAAGAAGCGGTCACTGCTCTTCGGGAAGAACTTTCCGGACACACTTCCGCCCGTGATTTGCTTCGTGAAGCCTGGATGCGTAAAATGATACGGGCGGCACAGAAAGAAAACTTTGAGCGCATTGCCGTTGTTTGCGGTGCTTGGCATGTGCCCGCACTGGAGGATATGCCTAAAGTGAAAGAGGATAACGCATTGCTGAAAGGCTTGCCGAAAGTAAAAATAGAATGTACATGGATTCCGTGGACATATAATCGGTTGGCTCTGCGTAGCGGTTATGGCGCGGGAATCGAATCTCCGGGATGGTATCACTATCTTTGGCATCATCCGGAAGATGACGGTACGCTTTGGATAAGCCGGATAGCCTCCTTGTTGCGACAGAAGAATATGGATATTTCGGTGGCTCACGTCATTGAGACTGTCCGACTGGCACAAGCTACGGCTGCACTCCGGAATCTGCCCTATCCTTCACTGAACGAATATAACGAGGCTGTGACTACCGTGATGGGGTTTGGAGATGACATCTTGTTGCAAATCATTCGTGAAGAGCTCATTATCAGCAATCGTTTGGGAAGCGTTCCCGATAATGTGCCCAAGGTGCCGTTGCTGGTAGATGTGGAGAAGACACAGAAAAGTCTGCGTGTTCCGTTCACTGCCGAAATAAAAGAGCTGATACTGGACCTCCGCAAACCCAATGACCTTGAACGGAGTATCTTTTTTCATCGTCTGCAATTGTTGGGAATTGACTGGGCGATTCACGGAGAAATAGACGGTAAAGGTACTTTTAAAGAACAATGGACCTTATATCATAAACCGGAACAGATTATCAATATCATTGAGCGGGCGATATGGGGAAATACGGTGATGGAAGCTACCCAAAAGTATTTGCAGGCAACCATGGAGGAGATTTTTCATATTCCTGAGTTGACCGCATTATTGAACGAGGTGCTTCCGGCAGATCTTCCCGCATTGGTGGAGGCTATGACCGTGCGGCTGGATGCGCTTTCGGCAGCCTCGACCGATATTCTTGAAATGATGGAAGCGATTCCCGGACTGGTGAATATCGTCCGTTACGGAAATGTCCGCAACCTCGACTTCTCGAAGGTAGGTAGTATGCTTGAGGCGATGGTTGCGCGTATTCTTGCAGGCGGTGTGTTGGTATGTATCAATATTGATGAAGAAGCGGCAAGCGGTCTGCTCGACAAATTAGTTGCCACAGACTATGCCCTTTCTATTCTGAATCGGGAAGAACTGAACCGGATGTGGCGTAATTTTATCTGTCAAATACGCTCATCGGCCAATGTCCATCCGTTATTGTCCGGTTACGCCACTCGTTTGCTGAATGATAAAGGCGAGATAACAATGGAAGAAATGCAGGATACGTTAAGTTACTATTCGTCGGTTGGTAATTCTCCGGCAGACATGGCTTATTGGTTTGAAGGATTCCTGCGCTCTTCGGGTTCGGTGTTACTACTGGACGATCGTCTTTGGAATCTGGTAAATACCTGGGTGTGTGCGCAGGAGCAAGAGACGTTTATGGAGTTGTTGCCGATTCTGCGGCGTACTTTCAGTGAATTTACTTCGGCCGAGCGCCGTAAACTGGGAGAAAAGGCACGTCATGCCGGAACTGCCACCGCCCGTCCCCTTGCCGGAACAGAGGATTTGAATCTCGACCGGGAAGAGGCGGCAAGAGTAATTCCGGTGATTCGTCAGTTGTTGGGACTTGAAACAAAGTAAAAGAAAAGAAATGGAAGAAGAATTACTGAAAAGATGGCGTTTGATATTGGGGGGTGATGAGGCCGATGGCACAGGCGTATCGTTGAGCGTGGAAGAACGGCGGATCGACCAATCCTTGGAAGCCGTATATGATAGCGACAGGAGGGGAGGGCTGGGCTCCTCGGCTCCCAAAGTCAGCCGATGGCTGGGAGAGATTCGTGAGTTTTTCCCACAGACAGTGGTGCAGGTGATTCAGCGGGATGCCATCAAGCGGTTGAATCTGACTACGTTGCTTACAGAAAAGGAAATGTTGGAAACGGTGGTCCCCAATGTGCATTTGGTGGCTACTTTGATGTCTTTAAGTCAGGTGATTCCGGAGAAGAATAAAGAGATGGCGCGTCAGATAGTCCGTCAGGTGGTTGATGAATTGCTCCGCAAACTGTCGGCACCTACTCAACAGGCGGTGACCGGTGCATTGAACCGCTCCGCCCGTCGCCGGAATCCCCGCTATAATGAAATAGACTGGAAAACAACCATTACGAAGAATCTGAAAAATTACCAGCCGGAGTATAAGACGATTATTCCTGAAATACGTATCGGATACGGCCGTAAGAGGAAAGCCATGAAAGATATCATCCTGTGTTTGGACCAGAGTGGTTCTATGGGGACATCCGTGATTTACTCCGGCATTTTTGGTTCTGTATTGGCGTCTATTCCGGCTGTCTCTACCCGAATGGTCGTGTTTGACACGGCGGTTGTTGACCTTACGGATGATTTGCAAGATCCTGTCGATTTGCTTTTTGGAGTGCAACTGGGCGGAGGGACGGATATTGCCCAGGCTTTGACTTATTGTCAAGGCATAGTGACCCGTCCGCAAGATACAGTGCTCGTATTGGTGACCGACCTTTATGAAGGAGGCGACCCGCGAGAGATGCGAAAGAGGTTTGCGTCTCTTGTCGACAGCGGCGTGCAACTGATTGTGTTGCCGGCATTGAATGATGATGGTGCTCCGTCTTATGACAAGAACCATGCGGAATTTTTAGCTTCTATCGGCGTACCTACTTTCGCCTGCACTCCGGATAAGTTTCCCGACCTGATGGCTGCTGCTCTCAGCAAACAGGATATCGGTATGTGGGTTTCTCAAAACATAAAGATGTCCTGACAATCAAATACCGGATATTCGGTGGCAACGAAAAAGGCTGTTCCTCATGACGAAGAACAGCCTTTCTTGATATATAAAGTAAGGGGATTAATTACAGAGCACCTACTTCTTTCAAAGCAGCGTTCGTTCCGTGAACAGCTTTTGCGCTAGCTGCGAACTTAGCTTTTTCGTCTTCGTTCAGGTTCAGTTCAACGATTTTTTCGATACCGTTCTTGCCAAGGATTACAGGAACGCCGATGCAAAGATCTGATTCGCCGTATTCACCTTCCAATAATACAGAGCAAGGAATCATCTTCTTTTGGTCATGAAGGATAGATTCAACTACGAATGCTCCTGCTGCACCCGGTGCATACCATGCAGAAGTACCCAACAATTTAGTCAGTGTAGCACCACCTACCATTGTAGCAGCGGCAACTTCTTCCAGTTTTTCGGCAGAGATGAAGTTGGATACAGGCATACCTTTGTAAGTAGCGAAACGAGTCAAAGGAATCATAGTAGTATCACCGTGACCACCGATAACCATACCTTCTACTTCGTTAGCGTTGCAACCGATAGCTTGAGACAAGAAATATTTAAAACGAGAGCTATCCAAAGCACCACCCATACCGATCACACGGTTTTTCGGCAAGCCCAGAGCCTTCAATGCCAAATAAGTCATTGTATCCATCGGGTTAGAGATAACGACGATGATAGCGTTAGGAGAATATTTCAACAAGTTTTCTGCTACCGATTTAACAATACCAGCATTCACGCCGATCAATTCTTCACGAGTCATACCCGGTTTACGAGGAATACCTGAAGTAATCACAACAACGTCAGAGTTAGCAGTCTGAGCATAGTCGTTAGTGCAGCCTACCAATGTAGAGTCGAAACCCAGCAATTGAGCTGTCTGCATCATATCCATTGCTTTACCTTCTGAAACGCCTTCTTTAACGTCCAGCATTACTACTTCGTCTGCTACTTCATTAAAAGCAAGTACATTTGCACATGTAGCACCTACGTTACCTGCGCCTACTACGGTTACTTTTGACATAATACTATATATTTAAAAAGTTGATAATTTGTTTCATCTATTTTGCGCGACAAAATTACAACGATAATCCTGATTAAAGAAATTTTTCCGTAATAATTTTAGTTAAAGGTCAAACTTCCTAATAATATAACGTCAGTTCGATATAAGCCATGCGGGCGAACTTATATCGAACTGACGTTAATATAATAGGTAGGATGAAAAGTTTGGGCAAGGGAAGCTGTTTGGGGTACGGTTATAAACCGAATGTAGCTATAGTGAGAGTGCACTGTTAGGAAGAATTGTTCATTTAGCCATTTTTTTATAGCTGCTTGCCTATTCGGATTTACTTCGTTCGCTACTATTACTTCGTTTCACTATAGTTATACGCAAGAATAACTATAGTCTCCCTTGCGTATAACTATAGTCATACGTAAGAGTAACTATAGTTAAACGAAGTAAAAATAGGCAGTGGAGTTAATAATAGTAGGCAATAAGATAAGTTTAATTGGCATCCTGGCGAAAAAAGGTGTTTGAGTGCTTTGCTTTTGCCGATTTGAATAAATTAGCAAGCAAATAAGTTAAATTTATATGGATTAGCAGCGGGGGATAAAAAAACTCTCTGTTTTTCTGCTTGACTTCTGTTGCGAAATGATTACTTTTGCGCACGTTATCAATTCACAACTGAAACTATGAATAAAAAAAGCCTTCTTATTGCGGCCGTGGCTATCTTGGTGATAGCTCTTATTGGTATTACTTATTTATTGTTTACCGAAAAACAAACTAACCGGGAGTTAGTGCAGGAATTCCAATTAGATAAGGAAGATCTGGAAAACGAATATAGTCGTTTTGTGCAAGAATATGATGAGCTGAAATTTAAGGTGACTAATGACTCATTGGGAGTATTATTGGAGCAGGAACAGTTGAAGACCCAACGTCTATTGGAAGAACTTCGTACTGTGAAGAGTTCGAATGCAACAGAGATTCGTCGTCTAAAGAAAGAATTGGCTACCTTGCGTAAAGTAATGGTTGGTTATATTAATCAGATTGATTCACTAAATAAACTGGCTGCACAACAGAAACAGGTCATTGCAGAAGTAACACAAAAATATAATCAGGCTTCACAACAAATCAGCAGTCTTTCCGAAGAAAAGAAAAATCTGGATAAGAAGGTGACGTTGGCAGCGCAACTTGATGCAACTAATATTCGTATCGAACCACGTAATAAACGTGGTAAAGTAGCTAAGAAAGTGAAGGATATTGTGAAATTGGCTATTAGTTTTACCATTGTGAAAAATATAACCGCTGAAAATGGTGAGCGTACCATTTATGTGCGTATTGCCAAACCGGATAATGATGTGTTGACCAAAAGTGCATCGAATACATTCCCTTATGAGAACCGTACATTGGCTTATTCTATCAAGAAGTATATTGATTATAACGGGGAAGAGCAGAATGTAAACGTATTTTGGGATGTAGAAGAATTCCTGTATGCCGGAAACTACCGTGTTGATATCTTCGAAGGTGGCAATCTGATCGGTTCGCAGGCGTTTACGTTAAACTAAAATGTAGTTTTTGGAGGCGATAGGTCCCTTGTTATAATGTTTTTTTTATACCGCCCACAAGATTAATTCTGTTAATCTTATGGGCGGTATTTTGGTATGCTCGTCATGATGAAAGTTACCTTATGAAGGATAGAATGCAGAAAACATCAGCTCAAGCTAATGACTGTTGCCATATCGTTATCTGTATCTTTATGAAAATACTTTAAATTGTTGACTTACGGAAAAAACTAACAACAAGTTGTTTCGCATCACGAATACTTTTCGCCGTCCAAATACAAGTCTATGACATTAGATTGATTCGGCACTAAAAACTTGCCGTCATTACCGGATGTTATATTATGTCCCAATCCATCAAGAATAAAATCAGCCGGCAACACCAAATCCATTATACCTGTCGCATAATCATCCAGATTAATGTCATTAAAAAGCCGAACCACTCGCACTTCCTTGCCATCTCTTATTTCTATCGAAATTAATTCTTCTACAGATTCAAAGTTGTTATTATGTCCTTTAATATAGTCAAAGAGACGTCGCAAATCATCCTCATTGTAAATTCCCTTATGTTTTGGGGAATGATCGGATGTCCTGTCAGGCATTGTGCTCCATCCTTGAATCATCGTACTCATACCAAACACTTGACCGTCCTTTACTTGAAGTGATAATGAAATATGTTCACCTGCTTTCAGCCCCTTTATAGGCAAATCCTTCAAATGCCCATAATAGGGTCCGCATTCTTCCATATAACCTTTTCCAGGAGTATTTCCATCTTCATGCCATTCATAGGCTTCTATAATAAATTCACCATACTCTTCGAAATCGAATGGAGGCAGGTAAAAAGGATAGTGTTGCTTCCTGCTTTCATCATCCGGAAACATACGCGATGTGGCGTTAAAACTTAATCCTTTCTCTCCATCTGTCTCTGCTGTCACTGTGGGAGATGCAATAATACTTCCGTCGTCGGAAATTCCTGTGGAAAATATGGCATTTCGAGGCATATCGGGAAATGTAATTTTCACATCACCCAAATAGACTTTGCTATTATCTGTTTTCGTCCGTTGCACTCCGGTTATTGTTATTTTACTAACCAAATGGCGAAAGACCAATTCTACATAACTTCCATTCGTACGATAGTCTACCGCACCTTCCTTCGCACCGATAAATTTTTCCAAAGCGATATTGTTTGCTTTGTTAATATCAGTATTTGGGGCATGGTCCTCGTCTTTTGGAGCAAAACTTACCTTACCGGCTATAAGACTTGTCCCGGCGTCGTCCATCGTTACGCCGTCAGGAACATTCCATGCTTGAAAATAGTGAGGGCTGGTGGTGGTGTACCATTCCAACTTTTGGCTGTCACTTTGAGGTTCTAATCTACCGGCAGTACCGTTCTTACGGGTAACGTACACTCCGTTGGTCCGGAAATTATCGGGCACGGTTTTATCATCCACATGCGTATGGATGTAAATGTCACCGTAATCATTTTCGGAACTGATAAGGTCCGTAGTCGTCTCTTCGTCAGTGGAAGCACGTGTGACGATAATTTTCTGCACTACACCGCCAAAAGAAATCTCTGCCATACGAGAGCATACATCGTGCGATTCTTCACCATCGGTACAGGCTGTAAACATCACGATGCACATCATAAACAGCCATATACGAAACAGTTTTTCTTGCATATTCATATTTTGTATTTATCCTTCTTTTATTTTATAAGCCATTACCGGTTGATTCATCATCGAACTGACCGCCCGAAAAAGAAATTCCCGATTGTTCTTTCGTATTATTACCATTCTCCTGATAACCTGCATCTGTGCGGTGTGTGGGAATAATGCCCGAGAACGTTCCTAAATAGAGATTCTCCTTCTCATTGGTTGACAATCCGCTAAGAGCATTTCCCCACCAAGTAGTATTGAATACCAATTCCTGTACCTCCGAAGTGGCAATACACCCGAAAGCGCCTCCGGTAGCATAACGAACATTGGGCTGAATCTCTCCGTTCCATCCATGTACTTCACACAATGAATTGCAATTGTCTATAAAGAAATTGAACAAACGTCCGGAAATTCCTCCTGTAAACGACTTTCCGGTTTTCAATCCCTGAACAAATATACCTTGTCCGCCTGTCACACTGCCTGTTACGGATATATTTTTGAAATCTTTTCGCTCATTGACTCCGTCCGTACGCCGAAGACGTCCTGCCATTCCTCCTGTACAGTTCACTGTAGCGGTAGACGTACATGCATCCACGTTTACCGTCAAAGTAACATTCTCAATATGGTTGGAAGATGCGCCGACAATGCCTCCTGTAGACATCGGACTGTTGTTGGTACACGAATTGGTAATGTAAATACACGTGGAAGTGTTGTCGTTGTCGCCTGCGGTGAAAGAAGAGCAACCGGACAGAACTCCTAAATTTTGTCCAATGATGCCTCCGGTGAATATTTCTTCACAAGCAATATCTTTTTCGGAAGTCAAAGTGATATGGATATTCCCTCTCACTCCAATATCAGAGATTTGTCCTCGGTTGATTCCCGTCACACAACCGATGGAATAGGAACCTCCGACTTTGGATGGCAGATTCAGTGTAAGTTGCAAGTTACTGATACGCACATTGCTGATTGTGCCGCTCGATATCACCGAACGTGATAAGCCGCCATAACCTTGTGTGCCGGCGTGTACTCCCCCCGTTCTCTCTGTTTTGCTGACGCCTATATTATATAAGCGTCCTTGAACTTCATTGAAGATAGGGCGGACAGAGTTATAAATATAATGAAAATCGCCGTCAAAAGTGACAGAGGTCTCCAAATTGCAAAGCGTTGTCAGGGGCTCGTCAAATTCTTCAGCGCTCATCGGATCTCTTTTTTTAAAGTTAAGGTCTCTAAGAAGGATGACTCCCGTACCTGTTTTTTGAAGTATTTGCACCTCTTCTTCACCGTTTTTCTCCGCATATTCCGTGCCTGTACTTGCGGCTTTCAGAAAAGCAGGGATGTTTTTGAGTTCATACGCTTTTGTATCATCGTCCGGATTACTCCATCCGTTATCGTCCGGATCGTCATACACGATTCCTGCATCTTGTGTAATATTGAGACGGTAGGAATGGTTTGATTCCAATTTAGCGAGCTTGTCGGAATGGAGTATAAGATAACTGCGATTATAGCGATAGTTGAGTTTGCAACCGGAAAAAGAAACTCCCGGTTCCAAATAGAACGTGACAGTTCTGCCATATTCTTCAGGAACTTTGACATCCTGTGAACGGGCAATATAGACACCGTATTTGTCGTAACCTTTTGTGGGCAATGACTGCCATTCTATTTCCACTCCTGTAGTAGAATTACGCTTGAGGCGGTAAGCGTTATGAAAACCAGTGTCGTCCGGCTTGGCGAGCCAATACTCGCTGACAGTGCTTGCATCTAATTGAGTAACGGACAGGCGGGCACATAAATGAGTAAAGGTGAGGTTTACCGTATGTCCGAAACGGAACGCCACCGGACCTGCCTTCAACGGTACGGTGTTGTCCGATGTACCGCCATCGGCTATGTCGCTTAGCATACACGATTCGGTAGTTCCGCCTTCCTCGCTGATGGCACCGTCAGCATGGGAAACGTAATAGGCGGTAAACATTCCATAGTCGCAAGCATAAGGCCAAGTGATTTCATGATTATTCATGATAGATATCCAGTCGCCTTTTTCGTATCGGTAGGCACAATATTGCGTCGCCCCATGCGGCGTACCCTTAACTCCTTGTGTGGCTTCGCCCAAATAGAACTGCGCGGCGATGTGGATGACATCACCGTTCTCAAATGCCGTTTTTCCTTCAGTGGCTTTAGTGGAACATTCATCGGCGGCATACTGTGCTGTGAATCCCACCGCTAAGCCTTCGGAACGTCCGGAAGACGGGGATTCTGATGCGTCTTCCGCAGTGCAAGCCGACAGTGCGCATATTATGCAAAGTGCCGGCACCAACCGATACAGATATTTCCTTATCATATCCATAGCTTCATCTGATTATTTAGAGTTATTGATAATCATGTTTGTCACATCTACATTGTCCACCTTCGGTTGCTCACCGCCGGCAGGAGGGTTGGGATGTTTACCTATAATATTTTGATATATTCCCGTTGCTTCGGATTTTCCGCCCATGACGGCTCCTTGAAATGTGCTGTATTCTATGGTACCACCGGTCATGTCTCCGGCAAATATTCCGGTGAATACATCAGAATTGCAATGTATGGAAATTCCTGACAGCCGACAATTGGTGACAGTACCACCCGTCATTTGTGCGGCAATTGTTCCGCACAGTGCATTGCTTGTCGTTGCAAAATTGTCAACAAAAAAAGACGAGAAACGCACATCCTGAATACAACCGCCTTCGCTGATGATACCGACAAAACCTGTGTTACCGATATTACTCTGCAAGGAAATATTACTCAATGTGTGGTTTGCACCGCTCAGTGTATCGCACAGATGGATGATATATGCCGAAGTAGTGGAAGCCGATAAGGAAGAAAGATCAATATCTTCCGCCAAATAGAAATTCCATCTTTTATTGATATACCTTCCGTATCGTAACAACGGATGCTCTTTTATTTCTTCAAAAGAAGGGCGCTCCTTAGTTGCATATTCAGTAACAAACTCATTGTATCTCAGTCGCCAATCATCAAATTGACTACTTTCGTAAATGCCATATTCCCTTGACACTGTGATATCTTCATAGGTATCCCAAGGGAGAATGTTTCCGCCACGTACCACGGGTTTCAGGTTTTCCATCCGAACGGTAAGCGGGAAGATGCGTCCCGGTTTAAGAGCACCACGGTCTTCGTGTTCCTTGTCTTCAAATAAATCATGGGATAAGTACAGTTTTTGAAGATTTCCGTCGTTGTCGTAGAGGGTGATGTAATCAACTTTTATAAAATATGTAGTCCAATTAGAACTATTATAATATAGTTCAAAACAAGGAAGTATAACCGTATAAACAGAAATTCCATTTGCATCCTTCTCCTGCCATGTTTCAAAATCTTTTTGGCTTCCGATTAATTCAAAGTCTTTGCCTTTGCCGCCACGAGGATTATTGTCAATGATACGCATTTTATCGGCAGCTTTGTCAAGTCTGACAGTGACTTTTTGTTTTCCTTCCGGAACTTTATCGAACCCTTCACCACATTTTATTTTCAATTGGCAGAAAGAATGAAAAAAAGCATATCCTGCTCCATAATCCTGCTGTGCGTGCAGAAAATCAAATACCCGTCCATTGGCAGGGTCGATAACCGATGCGCCTTCTTCGGACTCGATACCTTTGCGATAGGGATAATAGAGATATACTTCCCCCAAGTTGTTGACATCGGCGTTTATCTCTTCGTTTACAAATACATACCCGTTCTGCCCTTGGGAATGGTCGAATTTCATCGGGATATTCACTAATTTACCGTCACTGTCGGCATCGAGATTACCACTGGATGAGAAAAGACCGATGGTGTCATTCTCTCCAAAACCTTTTTCATTCATCATGCTTACGCCTCCGGTAGCTCTTGAACGTACCGAACGCAAGGAAGCGGTGATTCTTAATCCTTGCGACGTCTCAGGAGAGTACGTTTCCACCTCGTCACATGAACAGGCAACTACCATAAGCAATAGTCCCGCCACATATATATGATTCCAAAAATTCTTCATAAACATTACTTTTCATATATGCAAACCATGTTCTCTCTTCTAAATTCTTCTATCTTGTTACGGTTGACTGTTTTGAGTCAATCTGTCAACTAATTCCTGTACATTGTCTTTATATTCCATCCCATCTATCGTAATGGAATGTCCATACATGTTGAACGTAAAGTTATTATCGCAGAACAATTCGTCCAAACTTGCATTCTCATTGGGAAATTCCAGATTGGCAAATAAATTGAATGTCCATTTTCCTTCTTTTTCCGTTCCATATCTCGCTACTTTACGATGAGATTCTTTTTTGCTGTTTTCGTCGGTAGCTTGCTTTAATAAGTTGTAAGCCATAATAAGTTCCGGCAGGTTGGATGCATCATAAATACCTGCCTTGTTGGCAACTATGGTATGGCTTCCCAGGTCTTTCCAACGTTCCACCACCGCCGGACGAAATTCCAACATTGGTTTTTCGCCATCGTGTAGTAAAGTGACATTCAGTGTCAAATGTTGTCCTGCCGTCAAACGAGATAATTGCATGGAAGAAGTCACCCCATCGGCGGTTGTTACGGTCAAGGCTGTGGGCAAAGCTGCCGAATAAGTTACTTGTTCGCCTCCCTCTATCATACTGATTCGTAAACGTGGTCTTTCCTCTCCTTCTCGCAATCGTTGAGGGGGGAAAATAAAAGGAATTGTTTTATAGACATGGTTCGTAGTTGAGACATTTTCTCCGGCTACAGGTTCTGATTCCCAGTCTTGTTCACCTTTTCTCAGTAAAATGGATTCGTAAAGAGGATCGGCGGCAACGCCTATCTCGCCCGTGAGTCTGTTGAAATTTTCCGGACACAAGATTACTTTGGTCAGTTCAACCGAAGCATTTTTCAATTCATCCGCACTACTGGATGTCACATGGACCGAAAGACGCGTCATGCGGTGGTATAAATCAAACTTCAATTCGACCGATTCGCGGGAAGTGACCTTACATTGTCCCCACACAATATCGTTGGTAGCTTTTTCATTATCCATGCCTGCTGCATAACGTTGCTTTTCTTTGTCGGAGAATTGTACGCCATAGAGTTCGTCCGTTACGTTATTATTATACGGCACATTATCCAAAAGGAATGTATAGTCTACCGCATTTTCCACATCTGCCCATGTCAGAAAATGCCCGTCGGTAGCGGTGGCAAGCCCTGTGCCGCTGTTAAATGTGCAAGATGTGGTATGATATGCGTCTTTTTGTGCAGGATAAGAGAAACGATATCCGGCACTATCGCTCTTTGTGACCGTTCCTTCCAAACCACGTGACAATATTCTGTCGCTGACAGTGGCGTGGATATGAAAATTTCCTTCAGCTTCCATGTTGTCTACCCTTATATTATCAGCACACGAAACGATAAAAGCAGACAAAAATATGACCAAAAGACAACGATGTGATATGTAAGTATTGTATTTCATCCTTTTCATTATTGGTTTATTACACTATTCTTTCTCCAAACTCATATCGGTGGTCGCTTCCTCCCAAGGCTTGATTTCTGCTTTTATCAGGAAAGCCTCATTTTCCTCTTCTCTAAAAGTCAGTTGTAAATCGGTTATATTGCCGGCTTCAAAACTGATGTTGTTTCCTGTAGTCGGCGTATATTGATATTGTTTTTCCAAACCATCTACAGTCGTTAACTTAAGGCGGAGCAAAGTTGTGTTGTCAATCTTTTGCACAGGCAATATTGCGGCAAAACGATAAATATAGCACTCACGACCTTTCACCGTCTTTTCTTCCGTATCGGAAACATCCTCCGTATCATATAAAGCAAACATGCTGATTTCCCCTTTCGGATCCTTATCTGTGGTCAAAGGAGTAACGGTAGGCGCCATATCCGATGTGGGAACTTGAGCATAGTCCATTGAAAAAGTAGTATACAAATCAGGTAAAACGATTTCGGAAATAGCTCCCTTCTCAAAACCGGTATTGGTTTGCGGGTCATATTTGGGCAGGCAAATTTCCACTCTGAGCATGGAAAGTACGTGCCAAAACGTCAAAGATACTTTTTTACCAAAGAAATCCGGCTTTTGTAAGTGATAAGCCATCAGTATATCGGAAGCCAGGAAATTCTCTTTTTTATTTTGGTCTTTATAGATGCTGTTTCGGTATGTATTGAAATGAGGAAACACAATCGCAAAAAATTTATATCCGGAACCTGTATCTACATTTAACTCTTTCCAAATAAATCCTCTGCCTTCCATTGGACGAAAATTGTATTGTCCGCCGGTCAAATTACTTAAATGTTCATCATATACATACCATTTATAATCTGCACTGTCTGTAAAGTCCGGTGTATTACTTGTATAATTGTATATTCTCAGGTAACTTTTACCGTCAATAAATGTATTGTGCAAATAATCATCTTCGGAAATCACGGATCCGGCTTTACTCACCGCCCCAAATCCTACTGCGCCTTCGGGTAGTCCCGGCACAGTGTCAATGAGTTGCGTGTTTTCTTCCGCATCGTGGGAACAGGCTGTCCACAAAAGCGAAAGTATGATAAATGATATATATTTCACTCTATGGTTCATAGTTTTCTTCTTTATCTTCTAGTATGCTAATTCCCCGCTGGCGGAGTAATATCAGGCACCAACTCTCCCGAATATTTTCCTGCATTTCCCCACGGCTGAATTTGTGCAAAGATGGCAAATTGCCCAGCTCCCTTAAAGGTGATATTCACTTTCACATGCGTATTGCGGAAAAGGGAACATAATTGAGGAAGGATGGCGGTATAGCTGGCAGCTTTCCAGTTTGCAGGGTCTTTTTCATTCAAAGGTGCATTCTCGTCCAAATCTAACTCGTTTGTAATCACTGTAAGGCGGTATTGCTGTAATTTCAGTTCATCAGCTGAGGGGGTGGTGTCTGTTTCCTCCTCGTCTTTGGCAGGCCATGCGGGGTTACGGCTTTCGGGTAGATAGACAACGGGGGCATCTGCATAGGTATGCTTCGTTTCATCCACACCGTCAGCTTTCGGTTCTATGACGGGGGCATCCGGTGCATTCGTTTCCTTGCTATACCAATGGGTATAAACGCTATGAGTAGCCCGTTCCGGCACTTCGTAGTCTGTCAGCCACTGATAACGTGCAATGTCGGTGTCGGCATTCTTTTCCGTTTCCTTTTTCATCCAATCTATCCAATTGCCTTCCAACGGCAGGAGTTCTTGTCGCTCCGTATCTACTACATGGTATTTGCCTTCTGTATCTGTGTTTACATAAGGCATCAGATAGGATTGGTCGGCAATGTTCTCCAACGTCCATCCTAACAATTTGATTTTTCTCTTTTTAGCAAATATGACATCACCCGGTCCCGGATTCTCCGGAATTTGGATTGTGTTATTTGTATAGCTGAACGTAATTTTACTTACGGTCCTGACAACGTAACATGTCTTTTCTTCCGATGTCTTGCCCATCTCAAACTCATACATGGCAGTCATGGGCAATCCTGTCTGGGAAAGGTCGTCTTCCTGTCGCGGAAAGAAGCTGACGCGGTCGATGGGGGCAATACCCGTACGATGGTCGGGGATGTACATATCATCGGCTTTCAAGTCTATCTTATTTCCTTCCAAGTCTTTCACTTGTTCTTCATTGGCAATAAGATATATCCGTTTGGTCAATTCTCCTTCTACTTTGAACTCTCTTTCGTCAGAGACTCGGATACCGGGACCGTCGTTGAAAGAATCATTAACGTTATGTTCTACAGTCCAATAACCGTTTTTGCTTTTGCTCAAGATTACGATACGCAGACTGTGCATCGCTTCCTCGCTGCTTATCGTCTCGTCTGACGAACCTGCTCTCAAGGTTTGCGTTTTCAATGTCAGTGTTGCTTGTCCGGGCACCGTGTTTTCTTCGTTGTACGTATCGTCGACACATGCCGAGAAGACGACAACCGACCATACGGTGCAGCAGAATGCAATCATCTTATATGTAATCTTCGTTATGTTCATCTCTTATAGTTCCACATCATTGATTCTCACCACCCAGTCGTTCACTACAATCTTTACATTCCACCAGTTGCCGTTCTCTTGCAGGAAGAAGAAAAGCGTCCAACGGCTTTCACGGTCCAGATATTCCTGATCGCCCATCTTATAATATTCGCTGCATGTCAGTAGCAGATATTCGTTGAGAGGAATGTTTATTACCACGTCATCTTTGCCATCTTTGTTGCTCTTGTTCTCCTTGCGGCGCTTCACTACTAAATGCGGATTGTTCTTTTTCATCAGGCGCGAAGTGCTCAGTTCGGCGTATGCCACCTCTACAGGTATGGGCGTTGCTTGAGAACCTGTGTGGGTAACTCCGGTTTGTGCTTGGCCTTTTGTCCAAGGGGTATAGGTGACAGTGGGGATACCTCCGGTCAGTAGGTCGTTGTCGTAGTTGAACAATGAATTGTTGTCGGTGATTTCGAAATCGAAATCATCGGCGTTCACCGTTCCTCCCTCCAGTTGTTGCAATACGATGCGGATGTTGTTGGTGTTTTTCATCATCTCTACAGTGCCTTCGCTATATAGGTCGGCAGTGGCGAGTGACAGTTCGCCCCAAAACATATCGTGCAGTTTCCGGTCCTTTGGGACGGTGGCGGTTACGCGGCTTTTGTCCATCTCTACCCGCAAGTCTGTATACTTGCTTCCGGAAGCCGGTTCTTGAACCACCGAAAAGGTTTTCTCATCGCAGGCAAGCCCTCCGTAGGCGACGAAATGATAATTTCCCTTTTCGAGGTTCAGTTTCATCCGGTAGTTTTCGTCCTGCAACTCCGTACCCGTTACAGTCTTTGTGTCTACATAGTTGCCTTTGTCGTCGTAGATATAGAGCGTCAGGCAATCCACCTGTTTAGGGAAAGCGTTGGCATATTCCATATTATAGTCGTAGATGAAGCGCAACGACACACCGTGCGGACACGGGTCGAGGTCTTCATAGATACGTTCACACGAAGAAAAGGCAAGCCCTATGGAGGCGACGCAGAACGCCGCACCCATAAGTCTTGAAATTATATTTCGTTTGCTACTTTGCATATTGATTCTTAAAATTCGATGTTGTTAACGCGAACTGTCCATGGAAGGACTTCAACGGAAAGTGTGAGGTATACATCGCCTTTTTCATCCGGATCGTCCGGGTCAAGGGGATCGGGGTCATTTTCAGTTATACGCGGATGACCGAGGCGGTCAATCTTTGTTACCGCAAGTTTGTAAACATTGTTGCGTACTACACCAAACTCCATCGCACCCATTACACCATTGTTGCCATTGTTGTTGTGACGGTTCCAGTAGAAATAATAGCAATAATAACCAGGTTCTTCTCCTGTTTCCTTGCTTGACTGATAAATAGTGAATTTAGCTGTCGTAGCTGCTTTTTTGAAAGCTGATTCTTCACCATTTTTTTCATTATGCCATGCATTCCACAAATAGTCAGGACTATCAGTATCATCACTATACACAGCATCCGTTTCATCTTCCGTTTTTGGCTCATTATTTTCCGGAGTACCAAAAACAGCTTTATAAAATTCACTGTTTGTTCCTGCAGTAATAGCCGCCGCACGAACCTCTTTCCATGTCACATACAAATTGTTAGAGTATAAATAAAGGATAGGGTCTGTAGCAGAATTACCAGTCGCGTTTTCAAGGGCTTCTGTCAAAGAATCGTTTGCATCGTCACCTGCTATCATCTTACCTTTAAATATAACCCCAGTACTGATACCATTCTTTTGAATATCTTCACCCGGAATGGTGTTTTCTGTCACATAACGCCAAATTTTGTATTTCTTATCATTCCAATTATCACTTTCCTTATCAGTACCAAGAACATCTGAAATTTTTGACGTATACCATTGCTTACGTGCATCTACATCAATAGCCCAAGTATTATCTTTTACATGTCCTAAACAGAAATTGAAATATTCATCATAATTATTGCTCGCGATAATACTGTTGTCAAATTTCACATCCGCGTCAGTATCAACCACATAGTTGCCATCTGTTTCTGTTCCGCAAATCTGAGCATTTGCAGCCAACCCGTTGTCAGAAACACGACGAAGATAATAGAAGGCTTTGCTCATATTCACCAATGCCATTTTCTGTAGCTGAATTTTCATTACAGTCTTTTCGGTAGCACCTTCACTTTCTGCTTTGCTTTTGATCACAACATAGGTGTTATCATCGTCACTTCCATCCCTGAAGTCGAAACGGGCTACTGCACGTTCTACCGGAATAGCACCATTATTATTGACTTCTTTGTCACTGCCTGCATTATTCATACCGGACAGATTGAATGCCTTGTCTACAGAAGTATAGCTATCCCAATCACTCAAATTGGCAGGTATTTGCTTCAAAGCCTTTGTTGCGTTGGCGGTAGACATCAGGAATCCTTGCTTGTGTTCAGTTCCGCCCCAAACGGCATGGTCTTGACCTGATGAGGGAGTTTCTATGACAGAACCAACAGCATTATACCAATTCGTTTTTCCGAATTCGCCACTATTATTTGCTACCCCTTCTATAATGTTCTTTAAATCCGGAGTTGGATTGCAGAATGCATACACGTAAATTTTGCATTCATCCGGAGTTAATGTCTTTTCACCATTGTTATAATAAGTAGCCAATGTGGATTTACTAATTTTTTGAGTGGTAGAAACTTTACCTGATGCTATTGCATCAACTATTCCTTCTTGCACACCATAAGCTATAAATTCATTTTCTTTATCAGCTAATACCAATAAAACAGATTTTACTTCATTTTCGTAATCCTTTCCTACTTCCGTGCCATCGGAACTACCACCGTTTTCCCCTGTTTCACTACGTGTACTTCCTCCCGCAACCGGAAGTTGTATCGCTACATTCATATACACAGCATCTTTCGTGCTGCCATCCCATTCGGAACCGGGTTCATTTCCCGTCAGTTCATCATTACTACATCCAGCGAGCAATCCTAGTGAAAGAATGCCCACAAAAAACTTGCTATAACATTTCATTCTCATAAGACATAAATATTTAAATTGTTATTTCTTTAGTTCTGCTATCTGTTTTAACATTTCTTCTGCTCTAACAATACCTTTTCCTTTGGCTTCAGTGAACAGGCGTTGCGCTGCCGTATAGTCTTCCGACAAAGCGGCGTGAATACCACGCGCATAGATAGCTTCGGGCGTGTCACCCGCTTTTGCGAGGTACCGTTCGGCGTTCTTCAAATTGCGCAGGTGCATAGCAGTGTTGGCTGCATTCAGGTTAGCAATTTCATCGTCGGGAAACATACGTACGGCGATTTCAAATGTCTCGTTATATTCTTCGCTGCCCGGTGCCATTTCTTGTGCGGCAAGATACATTTCGTTGAGACTTAGCTTCTGCGGCTGCATCTTCAACAGACGTTTGATTTCTGCCACGTCTGTGTAGGCGCGCACCTCATACTTCACGGCATAGTCCGAATGGCGCAAGCCCGGATAGATGTTCTTCAACAACCAGGAGTAGTCGGCAGGATAAGTCTTTTTGATTTTCCATTCTTTGGCATCCGGCTCCATGTTGCTGCGAATCAAAGCGAGGATGGCATCGCGGTTCTGCAAGTCGGAGTTCTCGACGGCGCGTTCCAGTCCTGCCCAGTCTTCGGGTTCGTAGTCGGTGGAGATTATGGATTCGGGGAAGTTATACTGTTTCTGTACATATTCCTTGAGCGTCTGCGTACGTCCTTTTGCCAACCGTTCGTTGTTGGAGTATGGGCTTTCGGGCGACGCATATCCCTTAATGGAGAGGGCTATGATGCGTGTGTCGGCATCGTTACGCACTGCATCAATCGTATTGAGGATTTTTTGCAATTCTACCGGATTACGACGGTAGTTCTCATGTATTTCCGTACGATTTACAGGGAAGTCGATAAAAGCAGAACCTTCCAATACATTGATTTTCGGTTCGGCTTTCGGGCGGATATATACGAAATCGGGAACAAATACCTTAGGTTCGAGTTGAAGTGCCAACAACGGTTCGTTTTCGCCGGCAAGTGTCTCGTCGGAGCAACCGCAGATTTCGTTCAGCGTGACAAGCCGGGCGGTATTCATCCATTTTTCATAAGGTACTACTGTGCGATACTCCACAACTGACACGTCGCTGCGACGGTAAAGTTCCGTTGTCGTTGGTCTCAACTTATTATTGCGCAAATGATGGTAATACCGGTTGCGTCCGGCAATCATCACGGCAGGCAGGCTCAACGTGTGGTCATCACTTGCCAATGCCGGCGTAAATATTACTTCACGATTGCTCTTAACCTCCAAAGCAGATACGTCTATATCCATCGAAATGAAGAGCTTGTCATCCGAACGGGAAACGGAAAGATTTTGTATGGTCACTTGCCCATTCATAAGTGGCTGTCCTTTTACACCAGCCACACCAAGTAGTGACAACAAAACACTACCTGCTATTTTAGCTATTTTATTGTTTATTGTAATCATGACTACAGACCGAATTAAAATGTATAAACCAGATTGACAGCCGCTTTTGTGGGACCAAAATAGTTGTGCGATTTTCCTTTGGCAAGTTTGGTGCCGCACGTTGCACATGGATAGACATCATAGCGTGTATAAACCCAGCCCAGCCCGAGTTCGGTTTCTAAATTCCAATGCTTATTCAATATCCATGCATAACCGTATGCAATACCGGCACCGGCAAACCATCCTTGGTAACGACGGTCGGAAACTACAGAGAAATCAGTGCCCAGAAAAGAAAGGTTGTTTTTCAGACCGCCAACGTTATATTGGCCGCCTAAAGCATGGGCACCCACAAAATGACCGGCAAAACGGTCGCAGAACCAATAACGCGCTTCCGGTTGCAAAAGCCAGTGTTTCCACTTCCGCTCATGGGAAAGCGTCCACCCATTGTAATCGGCAGACAAATCGAATGTCCAGCGAGGAGCCAATCCAGCCTCTACGCCTGCATTCACATTCAAAAACGCATCATACAGAACATTAGTCTTAATTGCTACTTTCTGTGCTCTTGCCACCGAACAGAACGTCCCTGACAAGGCTAACAACAGAAATAAAGTCGTTCGTTTCATCTCAAGTGTGTATTATTCAGTTTAACTTTAAATCTTTACCTTAATTTTTCCCTCTAAATTCCCCCAATAGATACATTATATGTATAAATAAAACAACACCGGATCACATTCCGGACAATAACTATATATATATTTATAGACACTTCTCTTCATAAGAGAGGTATTAACACGATGCAAAGTTACGTAAATTACTAAATTTGACAATATTTTATACAAACTTTTTAGTCAATCATTTCAAAAACTACAAATTTACAAAACATTTGTAATTTATATATTTCAAACTTGGTTCTGTATTCTTTGGGTTTCAATTGATTATATTTCAATATACGTGTGATACTTTTCTTATGAAGAGAGAGAGCAATAATGATGTTTTTTTCTACTTTATCAAGTGTGTTGTGAATCTATAATGACAGACTTTGATCCCTCTGAAGATGAAGCATGAAGAGATTCGGCGTGATATAGAACTTGATTGAGCCACTTATGAGATTCTGCATATCCTGAGCATATTGTTGACTGATAAGACCATACTTTGTTACTGATAAGCCACCGTCTTATCGTATGTTTTATTTCTACTTACTAAACGCCGACTGGAGTTGTCTGCCTGGCTGACTATAGTCGGCTGAGTAGACAACTTCAGTTGGCTGGGTGGACAACTTCAGTCGGCTTCCTATATGCAAGCTGTTTTTGTTTGATAAGATTGACAGAGTTGTGCGAAGGTTACGAACTGTGAAGGTGCGAACTGTGAAGAGCGTGAAGAACGTGAAGAAGGAATTATTTCTTTGATTGTTCACAGTAAACGCTTGTTAAACAGATGATTATTTCCCTGTGAAGAGTGTGAAGAATGAGAAACCAACATTTGTTGAGTAAGTGACTCGCCCTATCAACCGTTTGAACTATCTTCTACCGTCCGCTCCCCACATCATTTTACTGCGAAGCGTATCGAAAAAGATATGATTAAAACGTTTCACTACTTTCACGCTATAGTCGGCACGGCGAATGGTGAGTTGCGTCGTTTCTTTGCAGGTTTCGCTGTTACCGTCGATGGCAACTAGGAAGTTATGGCTACGGCTTTCCACATCTAATGTGATTTCCCAATCATCACGGATGACGATAGGACGGACATTGAGACTATGCGGAGCAACGGGAGTAATGACGACAGTGTTGGCATGGGGAACCATAATCGGTCCGCCCACACTTAAAGAGTAAGCTGTTGAACCGGTTGGAGTAGCAATTACTAATCCGTCGGCTTGGTAAGTATTCAAAAAAGCACCGTTGATAGCAGTGCGGATACTAATCATTGAAGAACTGTCCCGTTTGAGTACCGCAATTTCATTTAGAG
The DNA here is from genome assembly GCA_948742525.1 of Bacteroides caecimuris. Classification (GTDB taxonomy): domain Bacteria; phylum Bacteroidota; class Bacteroidia; order Bacteroidales; family Bacteroidaceae; genus Bacteroides; species Bacteroides caecimuris_A. The sequence continues at coordinate 69,595 of CAPYSS010000007.1, forward strand.
CATACGGGGAAGCTTGCAGATGAGTATCATTGCAGATAAGTTGAAGTACGCTCCGTTCTTCAATGCTGTATCTTCCGTCTTGGATTTCATTGAATGTCTCCTCCATTTCTTCGGGAGAAATGTCTGCTAGAAATCCCAAGCGCCCTGTGTTGATGCCAAGGATAGGAATTCCTTTTCTGCCTACCCAGCGGGCAGCTTTCAGAAAAGTACCATCCCCACCGATGCTGATTACCATATCGGCTGTGAAATCATCGCCATCAAACAACTGGTCGGCTTCGATTTCCATCTGTTCTGCAATCAGGAATTGGTAAAACTCCCGGCATACACAGACTTCCGCTCCCTGGTTTTTCAATAACCGGAACAAGTTGGCGGCATGAGAGGACTTCTTGACCTGATATGTATTTCCGAAAATGGCGAATCTCATAAGCAATATCATTAGTTCAGGATGCAAATTTGGCATTTTTTCTTGGATTTCTACTTTAAATAACCAAAAAAGAAACGAGAATGCGTTTCGTATTATTAGGCAACTAATAATAATATTTGTATTTTTGCGGCAAATATAACGTAGAACTATGACTAAATTAAGTGTAAACATAAACAAGATTGCTACGCTAAGGAATGCTCGCGGAGGAAATGTCCCCGATGTAGTGAAGGTAGCACTTGATTGTGAATCCTTTGGTGCAGACGGTATTACAGTTCATCCTCGTCCGGATGAACGTCACATACGTCGTTCGGATGTATATGATTTGCGCCCTTTGCTGCGTACGGAATTTAATATCGAAGGTTATCCCGCTCCGGAATTTATTGACCTGGTGTTGAAAGTTAAACCTCATCAGGTGACTTTGGTTCCTGATGCCCCTTCACAGATTACTTCCAATTCCGGTTGGGACACCAAAGCAAATCTGGAATTCCTGACTGAAGTTCTCGATCAGTTTAACAGCGCCGGTATTCGTACTTCCGTTTTTGTGGCGGCCGACCCTGAAATGGTGGAATATGCAGCGAAAGCAGGGGCGGATCGTGTCGAACTGTATACCGAACCATACGCAGCGAACTATCCGAAAAATCAGGAAGCTGCCATCGCTCCTTTTATCGAAGCCGCGAAGACTGCCCGTAAACTAGGTATCGGTTTGAACGCCGGACACGACTTGAGTCTGGTTAATTTAAATTATTTCTATAAAAACATTCCTTGGGTGGATGAAGTCTCCATCGGACATGCGTTGATTAGCGATGCATTGTATCTGGGACTCGAACGTACCATTCAGGAATATAAAAACTGTCTACGCTCATGAATGCAATGATCTTGTTAGCCCAAGGGGCTATGAATATCGCCGACTCGCTGGCTACTGCCAATCCCGTATTGACGGAAGTAAACGCTCCTGAAATGAACATGCTTGATATGGCTATCAAGGGCGGATGGATTATGATTGTACTAGGGGTACTGTCTGTTGTCTGTTTCTATATCCTGTTTGAACGTAACTACATGATTCGCAAGGCTGGAAAAGAGGACCCTATGTTTATGGAGCGGATTAAAGACTATATCCATAGTGGTGAGATCAAAGCAGCTATTAACTATTGCCGCACGATGAATACCCCTTCGGCACGTATGATAGAAAAAGGTATCAGCCGTTTGGGACGTCCTATTAACGATGTGCAGGTAGCCATTGAGAATGTAGGTAATATTGAAGTGGCGAAACTGGAAAAAGGATTGACTGTAATGGCAACTATTTCCGGAGGTGCTCCGATGCTCGGATTCCTCGGCACGGTGACTGGTATGGTACGTGCATTCTACGAAATGGCGAATGCCGGAAGCGGAAACATTGATATCACTTTGCTTTCCGGTGGTATCTATGAAGCCATGATTACTACGGTCGGTGGTCTGATTGTCGGTATCATTGCTATGTTTGCCTACAATTATCTGGTGATGCTGGTAGACCGCGTGGTAAATAAAATGGAGTCTCGTACAATGGAGTTCATGGACTTGTTGAACGAGCCGGCGGGAAAATGAACCGGTATTCCAATCTGTTAATCACTAATCACTAACTCCTAATCAAACATAAAGTGGGATTAAAAAGAAGAAATAGAATATCGCCCAATTTCAGCATGGCTTCCATGACGGACGTCATCTTCCTGTTGCTGATATTCTTTATGATAACCTCTACGGTGGTGTCGCCCAATGCTATCAAAGTGTTGTTACCGCAAGGTAAACAACAGACTTCGGCTAAACCGCTGACAAGAGTGGTTATCGATAAAGACTTGAATTTCTATGCCGCTTTCGGCAATGAAAAAGAGCAGCCGGTGGCGCTGAACGATCTGACTTCATTCTTGCAGAGTTGTGCAGAGAAGGAGCCGGAAATGTACGTGGCATTGTATGCGGATGAATCGGTACCTTACCGTGAAATCGTAAGGGTATTGAACATTGCGAACGAGAATCATTTTAAGATGGTGTTGGCTACGCGCCCGCCTGAAAATAAATAAGAAACAATGGACAGAAGAAAAAAGGGTGAATATGTAGGAGCGCTGGGTGCACTGTTGGTGCATGTGGCAGTGATTGCTCTTTTGATTCTGGTGAGCTTTACTGTCCCCCAACCGGATGAAGATGCAGGCGGAGTGCCTGTGATGATGGGAAATGTAGACGCGGCAAGTGGTTTCGATGATCCCTCTTTGGTGGATGTGGATATCATGGATGAGGATGCGGCAGCACCCGCGGCAGCAACACCGGAACTTCCTTCGGAACAGGATTTATTGACGCAGACCGAAGAGGAAACAGTAACCCTGAAGCCTAAGACGGAAGAACCGAAAAAAGAAACGGTGAAACCTAAAGAGGTAGTCAAGCCGAAAGAACCAGTGAAGAAGCCCGAAAAAACGGAAGCCGAAAAAGCTGCGGAAGCCAAACGGCTGGCAGAAGAAAAAGCGGAACGTGAACGTAAGGCTGCCGAAGAAGCTGCCAGAAAGAGGGTGTCCGGTGCGTTTGGAAAAGGAGCGCAAATGACAGGAAACAAAGGAACAGCGGCTAGTGGCACGGGAACCGAAGGCAGCAAGGAGGGAAACTCTTCTACCGGAGCGAAGACCGGAACCGGAGGTTACGGAACATTTGATCTTGGCGGACGTTCTTTAGGTACGGGCAGTTTGCCGAAGCCTGCATATAATGTGCAAGAAGAAGGACGTGTAGTGGTGAATATCACCGTGAATCCTGCAGGACAAGTGATTTCGACTAGCATTAGCCCTCAAACGAACACGGTAAATTCCGCTTTGCGTAAGGCAGCGGAGGATGCTGCGAAGAAAGCCCGTTTTAATACGATAGATGGAGTGACGAACCAGACAGGTACAATCACCTATTATTTTAACTTGAGATAGTATCATTAACCAAATATAGTGAGCATTATGGGAACTGTATACGCTTTTTTTGCAGATGGCTTTGAAGAAATTGAAGCTTTGACTGCTATTGACACGTTGAGACGTGCCGGACTTAATGTAGAAATCGTATCCGTTACGCCGGATGAAATTGTAGTAGGAGCACATGACGTATCCGTCCTTTGCGATATTAACTTCGAGAATTGCGATTTCTTCGATGCAGAACTGCTACTGTTGCCGGGAGGAATGCCGGGAGCTGCCACACTTGACAAGCACGAAGGATTGCGTAAATTGATTCTTGATTTTGCCGCAAAAAGTAAACCTATTGCTGCTATTTGTGCTGCTCCGATGGTGTTGGGTAAGCTGGGACTGCTGAAAGGAAAGAAGGCTACCTGTTATCCGGGTTTTGAACAATATTTGGAGGGTGCAGAATGTGTAAATGAGCCCGTCGTACGTGATGGAAACATCATTACCGGTATGGGACCGGGGGCTGCCATGGAATTTGCTTTGACAATCGTTGACCTGTTGGTAGGTAAAGAAAAGGGCGACGAACTGGTAGAAGCGATGTGTATTAAACGCTAAACCGTTCATGAAGAAATATGTAATTATTGTCGCCGGTGGAAAGGGCTTGCGAATGGGAAGTGACCTCCCGAAACAATTCCTTCCCATGGGTGATAAACCTGTGTTGATGCATACCCTGGAAGTATTCAGGAGATATGACGAAACACTTCAAATCATAGTAGTGCTTCCACGGGAACAACAGGACTTTTGGAAGCAACTTTGCCAAAAACACAGCTTTGCGGTGGAACATACCCTTGCCGATGGAGGCGAAACACGTTTCCACTCTGTAAAGAACGGTCTGGCACTGGTGCAGGAGCCGGGACTGGTAGGGGTGCATGATGGAGTACGTCCGTTTGTGTCGGTAGAAGTGATTCGCCGTTGTTATGACTTGGCAAAAGTGCAGAAAGCAGTGATTCCTGTGGTGGATGTGGTAGAGACACTTCGCCATCTGACAGATGCCGGAAGAAGTGAAACGGTCAGCCGGAATGATTACAAACTGGTGCAAACACCGCAGGTGTTCGATGTAGAGTTGTTGAAACAAGCATATACACAAGAATTTACCCCCTTCTTTACAGACGACGCTTCCGTTGTCGAAGCAATAGGAATACCTGTGTGTTTGGCAGAAGGTAACCGTGAAAATATAAAAATAACGACTCCTTTTGATTTAAAAGTAGGGAGTGCTCTTTTATAAATGTTTGATTTATCCACACGCGACATAAAATTTATCTCCGGTGTAGGCCCTCAAAAAGCCGCTGTATTAAATAAGGAGTTGGAAATCTACTCCTTGCGCGATTTAATTTATTATTTCCCTTATAAATATATTGACCGGAGCCGCATCTATTACATTCGCGAAATAGATGGCAATATGCCGTATATCCAGCTGAAAGGAGAAATCCTCGGTTTCGAAACCATTGGCGAAGGACGCCAACGCCGTTTGACGGCTCATTTCTCGGATGGTACGGGAGTTGTGGATTTGGTGTGGTTTCAAGGCATTAAATATATCTTAGGTAAGTATAAACTGCACGAAGAATATATCATCTTCGGTAAACCGACAGTTTTCAACGGACGTATCAATGTGGCGCATCCCGATGTAGACAAACCGGAAGATTTGAAACTTTCTTCGGTGGGATTGCAACCTTATTATAATACGACGGAGAAAATGAAGCGCAGTTTCCTCAACTCTCATGCGATTGAGAAGATGATGGCAACAGTGATTCAGCAAATACAGGAACCTCTGCCTGAAACACTTCCTTCCAAATTGCTGGCGGAACATCATCTGATGCCTTTGACGGAAGCTCTCCGGAATATCCACTTCCCGACCAATCCCGATGTGCTTCGCAGGGCGCAATATCGCCTTAAGTTTGAAGAACTGTTTTATGTTCAACTGAATATCCTCCGCTACGCCAAAGACAGGCAAAAAAGATATCGTGGATATATCTTTGAGAAAGTGGGAGATGTGTTCAATACATTTTATACAAAGAATCTTCCTTTTCAACTGACAGGTGCACAGAAACGGGTATTGAAGGAAATACGGAACGATGTCGGCAGTGGCAGGCAGATGAACCGCCTCTTGCAGGGAGATGTAGGAAGCGGGAAAACACTGGTCGCCTTGATGAGTATGCTGCTGGCATTGGATAACGGCTATCAGGCTTGCATGATGGCGCCCACCGAAATCTTGGCGAACCAGCATTATGAAACAATCAAAGAACTGCTCTTTGGCATGGATATCCGTGTCGAACTGTTGACAGGCTCTATTAAAGGCAAAAGACGGGAAGCGATTCTGACCGGATTGCTGACCGGAGATGTGAAGATATTAATAGGAACGCATGCCGTTATTGAAGATACTGTCAATTTCTCTTCTTTAGGTTTTGTTGTTATCGACGAACAGCATCGCTTTGGCGTGGCACAACGCGCCCGCCTTTGGAGTAAGAATGTTCAACCTCCGCATGTACTTGTGATGACGGCTACCCCGATCCCACGCACTTTGGCAATGACATTGTATGGTGATTTGGACGTGTCTGTTATCGACGAGCTTCCACCCGGAAGAAAACCGATTACTACTATCCACCAATTTGATAACCGCCGGGAAAGCATGTATCGTTCGGTGCGCAAACAAATTGAAGAAGGACGTCAGGTCTATATTGTCTATCCGCTGATTAATGAAAGCGAAAAGATTGATTTGAAGAACCTTGAAGAGGGATATCAACATATTCTGGAAGAGTTTCCCAAATGTACGGTTTGTAAAGTGCATGGCAAAATGAAACCAGCCGAGAAGGATGAGCAAATGCAGCTTTTTGTTTCGGGCAAAGCGCAGATCATGGTGGCCACTACCGTCATTGAAGTCGGAGTGAACGTCCCGAATGCTTCGGTGATGATTATTGAAAATGCAGAACGTTTCGGGCTTTCGCAGTTGCATCAGTTGCGTGGCCGGGTAGGACGTGGGGCGGAACAGTCTTATTGTATTCTGGTGACGAATTATAAGTTGACGGAGGACACCCGGAAACGGTTGGAAATCATGGTACGCACCAATGATGGTTTCGAAATAGCCGAGGCCGATTTGAAATTGCGTGGTCCCGGTGATCTTGAAGGTACGCAGCAAAGCGGCATTGCTTTCGATTTGAAGATTGCGGATATTGTCCGCGACGGGCAACTGTTGCAATACGTTCGCGCCATAGCTGAAAGTATTGTGGAACAAGACCCTGCAGCACAGAATCCTGAGAATGAAATTTTGTGGAGGCAACTTAAATCCTTGCGGAAAACGAATGTTAACTGGGCCGCTATAAGTTGAAAAACGGTTAAACATGCAGTTTATTTGCGTAAATGTGTTGCAAAACATATTTCGCGTCTATTCTCCCTATTTATAGGAGTTTAACCGCCCAATTGCTCCCTCTTTTCGTACTAAACATCTGAAAAATAGTTAATAACCCTCTTGCCTTTTCATAGGAAAATACTACCTTTGGGGGAATTTTTTTAGTAAATGTATTGTTTAACCATTTGCAAAGTCGAGTATTATGCTTGAAAAAACGCTGGTCATTTTGAAACCGTGTACCCTTCAGCGGGGATTGATTGGTGAGATTACTCATCGTTTTGAATGTAAAGGATTACGGTTGGCCGGCATGAAGATGATGCAACTGACTGATGAATTGTTAAGTGAACATTATGCCCACCTTAGCGGCAAACCTTTCTTTCAGCGTGTGAAAGATTCGATGATGGCAGCTCCTGTCATTGTTTGTTGTTTCGAAGGTGTGGATGCTATTCAAACAGTCCGTACGTTGGCGGGACCGACTAATGGACGTTTAGCTGCCCCTGGCACTATTCGCGGGGATTATAGTATGAGCTTTCAAGAAAATATCGTTCATACATCCGATTCTCCGGAGACTGCAGCTATTGAATTAACGAGATTTTTTAAACCGGAAGAAATATTCGATTACAGACAGGCTACATTCGATTACCTGTACGCAAACGACGAATATTAATTGAATTGACAAAGAAGGAATGAATTTTAGCATTATTAAAACAGGATTGGTCGCTGTTGCGGCTATGGTCAGTCTGAGCTCTTTCTCACAAGACCTGATTGCCCGCCAAGCACCGATAGACAAAAAATTAAAATCAGTAGATTCTTTGGCATTGCAGAAGCAAATCCGTGCCGAACAGTCTGAATATCCCGCCCTAAGCCTTTATCCAAACTGGAATAACCAGTATGTACATGCTTACGCAAATGCTATTATCCCTGATACGTATACAATCGACCTGACAGGTTTTCACATGCCAACTTCAAGTACAAAAATAACTTCTCCTTTCGGACCTCGTTGGAGAAGAATGCATAATGGATTGGACTTGAAAGTGAATATAGGTGATACTATTGTAGCTGCTTTTGACGGTAAAGTACGTATCGTAAAATATGAGCGTAGAGGATATGGAAAATATGTCGTTATCCGTCATGATAATGGACTGGAAACTGTGTATGGTCATTTATCAAAACAATTGGTTGAAGAAAACCAATTAGTGAAAGCCGGAGAGGTAATCGGATTGGGTGGTAACACCGGACGTTCTACAGGTTCGCATCTTCATTTCGAAACCCGCTTCTTGGGGATTGCAATTAATCCGATTTATATGTTCGACTTCCCGAAACAAGATATCGTTGCCGATACTTATACGTTCCGCAAGGCAAAAGGCGTGAAGCATGCGGGTTCTCATGATACACAAGTGGCTGACGGTGCTATTCGTTATCATAAGGTGAAGAGTGGCGATACGCTGTCCCGCATTGCTAAGTTGCGTGGTGTATCAGTCAGTACACTTTGCAAACTGAACCGTATCAAACCGACTACTACTTTGCGCATCGGACAGGTTTTGCGTTGTTCATAAAAAATATAGCTTATAAAACAGTAATACAATATCTTTAGAAGAGGGCACTTTAATATAATTTAGAGTGCCCTCTTTCTGTTTTTACTTAATTATTGTTACCTTTGCGCACTATTTGGAAGAAGATGAAAGATACCAAGCAACAATTTGAACATGTCATCGCTTTGTGCCGTGACTTATTTTCCAAGAAGCTGCACGATTACGGGCCTGCATGGCGTATCCTGCGTCCGGCTTCGGTGACTGACCAGATTTTTATTAAAGCCAATCGGATTCGTAGTATTGAAACCAAAGGAGTAACCCTGATTGACGAGGGAATCCGTGCCGAGTTTATTGCGATTGTCAATTATGGCATTGTCGGACTTATCCAGTTGGAACTGGGGTATGCCGAGTCTGCCGACATCAGCAATGAAGAAGCGATGGCTTTGTACGATAAGTATGCAAAAGAGGCATTAGAACTGATGCTTGCCAAGAATCATGATTATGATGAAGCCTGGCGGAGCATGCGTGTCAGCTCTTACACGGACTTGATCCTGATGAAAATCTACCGTACCAAGCAAATTGAGAGCCTGGCCGGCAATACATTGGTGTCAGAAGGTATTGATGCCAATTATATGGATATGATTAATTACTCTGTTTTCGGACTGATTAAGATAGAATTTGAAGGATAAGAACTTACATATCATTCAGGAGGTAGTGGCGAATATGTGTCGCTTTCTGTTGGCGGCATCGTTCATCTTTTCCGGATTTGTAAAGGCAGTTGATCCGCTGGGTTTCCTGTATAAGATACAGGATTATCTGACTGCATTCGGAATGGCTTCCTGGTTCCCTTCATTCTTCCCTTTATTGGGAGGTATCGTTTTATCCGCCGTTGAGTTTTTTATAGGTATCTCTTTGTTCTTTGCAACAAGAAGAACATTGGCTACTTCATTGGCTTTGATGCTGATGATTTTCATGACCCCACTGACCTTGTATCTTGCCATCTTTGATCCGGTTTCGGACTGCGGTTGTTTTGGTGATGCCTGGGTATTGACGAATTGGGAAACATTTGGAAAGAATATCATTCTGCTGTTTGCGGCAATAATGGCTTTCCGTCACAGGAGGATGCTGATTCGTTTTATCAGTGTGAAGATGGAATGGCTGGTTTCTCTTTATACACTGTTTTTTGTGTTTACTTTATCGTTCTATTGCTTGGACCGTTTGCCTGTTTTAGACTTTCGTCCTTACAAGATCGGAAAGAATATCCTGGAAGGAATGACAATGCCCGAAGGAGCCAAACCAAGCGTATATGAAAGCATCTTTATTTTGGAGAAGAACGGAGAGCAGAAAGAATTTACGTTGGATAACTATCCGGATAGTACCTGGACATTTGTCGATACGCGTACCATCCTTAAGGAAAAAGGATATGAACCGGCTATTCACGATTTCTCTATGATAGATCTGAATACGGGGGAAGATATAACAGACGATGTATTGACGGATATAGGATATACTTTCCTGTTGGTTGCCCATCGTATTGAAGAGGCGGATGATAGTAACATTGATTTGATTAATGAGATATATGACTATTCGGTGGAGCATGGCTACAAATTTTACTGCCTCACTTCTTCACCGGAGGAACAGATAGAACTGTGGAAGGACAAGACAGGGGCCGAATATCCTTTCTGCCAAATGGATGATATAACATTGAAGACGATGGTTCGTTCCAACCCGGGGTTGATGTTGATTAAGAACGGAACCATTCTGAATAAATGGAGCGATGAGGATATACCGGATGAATACGTACTGACGGACAAGCTGGAGAATTTGCCGCTAGGAAAGCAGAAAGTGAGCAGTGACGCTCATACGGTAGGATATGTCTTCCTGTGGTTTGTTATTCCATTGTTGTTAGTGCTTGGGGTGGATGTGTTGGTCGTTCGCCGCCGGGAACGGAAAACCGCGAAGCGGAAGCAACAAGAAGAAGAGATAAAAAGCAAAGAACCGGAAACAAAGAATCAAGGAATAGAAGAACAAGAATAAGGAAAAATGATAACGAGCGACCCTCTGTAACGAACACTAACCTGAATCGTTCAATCGTCAATCGTCCAATCGTAAATTTATTAACCCTTTAAAATAAAAAACAAAATGAGAAAGAACATTGTTGCAGGAAACTGGAAAATGAACAAAACCCTTCAAGAGGGTATCGCTTTGGCTAAAGAACTGAACGAAGCATTGGCTAACGAAAAGCCTAACTGTGATGTAATCATCTGTACTCCGTTCATCCATCTGGCTTCTGTTACTCCGTTGGTAGACGCTGCTAAGATTGGTGTAGGTGCTGAAAACTGTGCAGACAAAGTATCAGGTGCTTATACAGGTGAAGTTTCTGCTGAAATGGTTGCTTCTACTGGTGCAAAATATGTAATTCTGGGACACTCTGAACGTCGTGCATACTACGGTGAAACAGTTGCTATCCTTGAAGAAAAAGTAAAATTGGCTTTGGCTAACGGTCTGACTCCGATTTTCTGTATCGGTGAAGTGTTGGAAGAACGCGAAGCTAACAAGCAGAACGAAGTAGTAGCTGCACAAATGGAATCTGTATTCTCTCTGTCGGCTGAAGACTTCTCTAAGATTGTATTGGCTTACGAACCGGTTTGGGCTATCGGTACAGGTAAAACTGCTTCTCCTGAACAAGCACAGGAAATCCATGCTTTCATCCGTTCTATCGTAGCTGACAAGTATGGCAAAGAAATCGCAGACAATACTTCTATCCTTTACGGTGGTAGCTGCAAACCTTCTAACGCTAAAGAACTGTTCGCTAACCCGGACGTTGATGGTGGTTTGATTGGTGGTGCTGCTCTGAAAGTATCTGATTTCAAAGGTATTATTGATGCTTTTAACGCATAATTAAAACTTCTTTCAGGCACGGATTTCACGGATTAAACGGTATCGTTTAGTCCAAGAGATTTCGAAAACTGTATAATCCGCGTAATCCGTGCCTAAATATTATTTATAGAATGAGAAAACTAGCTTTACTTACTTTGTTGTTGGTATTGGCAGTTGTCGGTGTACAGGCACAGGGCATTGTCAAAAGTCTGGAACGTAACGTTCCGGGACAAGGAAAGGTGACTATTCATCAAGATCCCCGTATTGAGGCTCTGATAGGGATGGAACGTCCTGCAACAGGTGAACAGAAAGTAATAAAGACTTCCGGATTCAGAATACAGGCGTATGCCGGTAATAATACTCGTCAGGCTAAGAATGATGCTTATCATGTAGCATCACGCGTTAAAGAGTATTTCCCTGAATTGACAGTATATACTTCGTTCAATCCACCTCGTTGGCTTTGTCGTGTAGGTGATTTCCGGAGCATTGAAGAGGCGGACGCAATGATGCGTCGGTTGAAGTCTACCGGTGTGTTCAAAGAGGTTTCTATTGTAAGAGACCAGATCAATATTCCTTTATAATTGTATCATGTTAGAAAAAGAAGAAATTGTTTCTCCGAATCTGGAGGAGTTGAAGAGTCATTATCGTAGTATTATAACTTTGTTGGGTGAAGATGCCGAACGGGAAGGGTTGCTGAAAACTCCGGAACGGGTGGCTAAAGCAATGTTAAGCTTGACGAAAGGGTATCACATGGATCCTCATGAAGTGCTTCGCTCTGCTAAATTCCAGGAAGAATACAGTCAGATGGTGATTGTGAAAGATATTGATTTCTTCTCCCTTTGCGAACATCACATGTTGCCGTTCTACGGGAAGGCACACGTGGCTTATATTCCTAACGGCTATATCACCGGGTTGAGCAAGATAGCCCGTGTAGTCGATATATTCTCTCATCGCCTGCAAGTGCAGGAACGCATGACACTGCAAATCAAAGAGTGTATTCAGGAAACACTGAATCCGTTGGGTGTAATGGTGGTAGTGGAAGCCAAACACATGTGTATGCAGATGCGTGGTGTAGAAAAACAAAACTCTATTACTACTACTTCGGATTTTACCGGGGCTTTCAATCAGGCAAAGACTCGTGAAGAGTTTATGAATCTGATTCAACACGGGACTTTGTAGAGAAAACCTAGTAAGAGATGCTATTTGGTTTCGGTATCGGGGGAAGGCAGGCTTCGGTACCGATGAAGAGGGGGCTGCACCGATGAAGACATCTCTCGGCACCGTTGGGGAGTCATCGCAGAACAACCCTGTCACCCAATCGTTTTGCCATGATGCTTTGTACAGTCTTCAACTCATTAAATCGTGTCATAAGCGAATCACATTTTTCATTATCATGGGCAAGAGCAGGATCTTGCAGGGCATAAAGCATGTGCTTCAATTCCTCTGTTACGATTGCATATTTGAAGTTAATCATTAACATCGGAACCATTTCATAGAGACGCTCTTCATCCGTTACGATCTTTTGGGATTTGGAGTGGTATTTACTAAGCTGATACCGCACATTAATCAAATCCACACTCAATTTACTGATTACCGGATCAGGATGTGCTAGGAAATAACGTTCAGCAATGAAATTGGAATCATGCATGTGTGCAGCAGCTTCCGATAACATTTGGCGGTGCAACGGATTATGAAAAGCTAACTCATCTTCTTTTAAATCATTAATCACATATTCTATAACGGTTACCGGAATCTCGTTTCCTTCTTCATCAGTCAGGTTACACATGATTTTTTCTCCATAACGAACTACCGCTTGTAATATCAGCCGTTCGAATTTGTAGAATTCTTGTCCTTCCTTTCCTTCCTGGGGGATAAAAGATGCATAGTTGTCTTCCTGCAGAGCGGGAGGAACCTCTGTATATCCGTTATCTATTTCAGGGGGCAACGGAATATCTCTGTTAGGCATCGGAGCATTTTCAGGCGGTATCCCTTGAGATATTGTAGCTGTTCTTTCAGCCATCCGGCGTTCCCGTTCCGTTTGTTCAGCTCGTTTCTCTGCTTGAGTTTCCCGTCTTTTGGCAACTTCCGATACCAACAGCTTATCTTCTACATGAAGTAGCTGTGCACATTCTTTGATATAGACATCTCTGACAATCGCTTCCGGGATAACAGAAATACTTTGCACCAAGTTACCAATCAGTTCCGCACGTTTGATGGGATCTTTTCCTGCATCCTCCAGCAGCAAGTTTGTTTTGAAGCGGATAAAGTCCGTTTCATGTTCAGAGATGAAAGCCTGGAATTCCGTTGAGTTATGTTTGCGGGCAAAGGAGTCCGGGTCGTCTCCATCGGGAAGAAGACAGACTTTGATATTCATACCTTCTTCCAATAACATGTCAATTCCCCGGATAGAGGCCTTGATACCCGCTGCGTCACCGTCGTAAAGCACAGTCATGTTGTTGGTGAACCGGTGAATCATACGGATTTGTCCTGGTGTAAGGGCTGTTCCCGAAGAAGCAACCACATTCTCTATACCGGATTGATGCATGGAGATTACGTCCGTGTAACCTTCAACCAAAAAACAACGGTCTTGTTTTACAATAGCCTGTTTGGCAAAATATATACCGTATAATTCGTTACTTTTATGATAGATTTCCGATTCGGGTGAATTGACGTATTTTACTTTAACCCCTTTCGTTGCACTGGCAAGTACACGTCCGCCAAAAGCCACCACTTTACCGGAAAGCGTATGGACAGGGAAAATCACACGTCCCCAAAAACGATCCCGCAATCGGTGGTCATCCGTTTCGTAGCAAAGTCCGGTTTTTACCAGATACTCTTTTTTATATCCTTTTTGGATTGCCTCTTTGGCGAATGCATCGTGACTTTCAGTACAGTAACCTAGTTGGAATTTCTCAATAATGTCGTCGCGAAAGCCACGGTTGCGGAAATAAGCCATACCGATGCTACGCCCGTCTATATGATTTTTTAGTATATTTTGGAAATAATCGCGCGCAAAGTTATTGACGATAAACAGACTTTCGCGTTCGCTTTGCACAAACTTCTCTTCATCGCTTAATTCCCGCTCTTTGATTTCAATGTTGTATTTCTTGGCAAGGTACTTCAGCGCTTCCGGATATGACATCTGCTCGTGCTCCATAATGAAATGCACTGCGTTTCCACCTTTTCCACAAGCAAAACATTTGCATAATCCTTTGGCAGGAGAGACATAAAAAGAAGGGGTTTTATCACTGTGGAACGGACACAAACCGACGTAATTGACACCACGTTTGCGCAGGGTGACAAAATCTGAAACGACATCCATAATTTGTGCCGCGTCCAATATCCGGTCTATGGTAACTTGATCTATCATTCTTTCTCCTGTGAATCCGTTTTTGCGGATACAAAGGTACACATAAAAAAATCCCCTGCAAACAAAAAAGTATGCAGAGGATCGTTAAATCTTGCCTTCCTCTCTATATAATAGATAATGGATTATTTAATCTTCTCCCGAATCTTAGTCAGATACTTTTTCATTCCTTCCGCATCTTTGTTCTCGATAATTTCGAGAAGATTCTTCAACTCCGTGCGGATATTGGCTACCTGTCCCGGAGTGCGTGGGTTGAACAGGATTTCCTGAAGCAGGTAGTCGTCTTCGCTTAATAGGCCTTTGGTAATTGCCATGTGCTTTTTGAACGTAGTTCCCGGAGCTTCCTGATGTTTCATTACGGCAGCAAATACAAAAGTCGATACGAACGGAATAGAAAGCGAGTAAGCTACTGTTTCGTCGTGTTCGTCGAACGTATATTCGAAGATGTTCAAACGCAATGTCTGATAGAGATCTTTGAAGAATATTTTTCCCAGATGGTCTCCTTCACTGATGATGATGGCATTCTCGTTGCTTAGGTTACTAAGACTAGCAAAAGTAGGGCCAAACATCGGGTGGCTGGAGACATAACGGAAACCGCTTTCTTCATAAAACTTCTTCAGTCCTGTTTTTACAGAGGCAATGTCACTAATGATACAGTCTTTCGGTAACACAGGCAATACTTTATGAAAGGCATCCAGCGTGTACTTCACTGTAACGGCATTAATAACCAGTTCCGGTTCAAAGTCCTTAATCTCCTCCAATGTGGTGAAACGATACGTGTTATAGACAAAACGCAACTGGTGCGGGTTGACGTCGAACACGGCCGTTTCATGTTGAAAGCTTAATATATCAGTAAAGAAAGAGCCCATTTTGCCGGCTCCAAGGATTAATATTCTCATAATGTTTATTTAAAAATCCTTTCCCTGACCCTCTCCCAAGGAGAACAGACTAAAAGTTACTCTTGTCAATATGAACAGGAGGTTACTTTCTTTCCTCTCTTTGGAAGAGGGTTAGGGGAGAGGCTGCTTTTTATTTATTAATAATTTCCATCTGTTGACGAACCGATTCTTCGTGGATGGCTTCGAAAATCTTCTTCATAAACTCGCTGTCCATACCACACTGTTCGCCCTGCGCGCCACGTTTTTCCAAGATTTCATTATAACGTCCAGCTTGAAGAACGGTGATTCCATGCTCTTTTTTGTAAGTACCGATTTCGCGGGCTACGCGCATTCTTTTTGATAGCTCCTGAATGATATTGTCGTCGCATTCGTCAATTTGTTTACGGAGTTGTGACAGACTTTCAGTAGATTGCGTATCAGTACGGATCACCAGCAGATTAAGGATATAGTCGAGTACGTCCGGAGTGACTTGTTGAGAAGCATCACTCCAAGCACAGTCCGGGTTACAGTGGCTTTCTACGATCAGACCATCGAAGTTCAAGTCCATCGCCTGTTGGCAAAGCGGAGCTACTAACTCGCGTTTTCCACCGATATGACTCGGATCACAGAAAATCGGAAGATTAGGGATACGGCGGCGCAGTTCGATAGGAATATGCCATTGGGGAAGATTACGGTAGATCTTCTTGTCATAGCTGCTGAAACCACGGTGGATAGCACCCAGGCGTTTCAAACCGGCGTTGTTGATACGTTCCAGTGCTCCGATCCATAATTCGAGATCCGGGTTCACCGGGTTCTTAACCAATACGGGGATATCAACACCTTTCAGCGCATCAGCGATTTCCTGTACAGCGAAAGGATTGGCAGTGGTACGTGCACCTACCCAAAGAATATCGATTCCCGCTTTCAGACATTCGTAAACATGTTTGGCTGTTGCTACTTCCGTAGAAACATACATTCCTGTTTCTTTCTTTACCTCTTTCAACCAGGCAAGACCTTCTACGCCGATACCTTCGAAACCTCCCGGTTTGGTACGCGGTTTCCAGATGCCGGCACGATATATTTTCTGTCCTTTTGCAGCCAGTTGTTTGGCTGTATCCATTACTTGTTCTTCAGTTTCTGCGCTACAAGGGCCGGCAATAACAATCGGTCTTTTAGCTTCAATGCCCGGTAATAAAATTGATTCGAGTTCCATATTCTTATTTGTTTTTATTCTTTTAATAACTTGTTTTCGTTGAATTTGTTCTGTCTCATTATGCTGCTGTTTTCTTCTCTTTTTTTGAAGAGAGAACAACAGAAACTTATATTCTTTTTATTCTTTCCAGTGCTTCTGCCAGTTTATTGTCTTTGCAACAAAGAGAGATACGAATATATCTTGCTCCGTTACTGCCGAAAATAAATCCCGGAGTGATAAACACTCTCGCTTCATGCAGCACCTTTTCCGTCAGTTCCTCTACATCCTTGCAGGAAGCGGGAATCTTTCCCCAAAGGAACATTCCTACTTGCTTTTCGTCGTAGGTGCATCCCAATGTTTTCATAATTTCACCGGCGAGGTGACGACGGTTGCGATAGTTTTCGTTATTGCCTTCATACCAGTCTGCTTCTGCTTCAAGAGCAGTTGCTGCAGCCAGTTGCATGGCACGGAACATACCGCTGTCGATATTACTTTTCACTTTCAATATCCATTGCACGAACTCCGCGTTCGATGCCAACATACCGATACGCCAGCCGGGCATATTGTGACTCTTGCTCATAGAGTTGAACTCGATGCAACAGTCTTTGGCTCCCGGCACACTTAGAATACTGATAGGCTTATCGTTCAGGATAAAGCTGTACGGATTGTCGTTCACAATCACGATATTCTTTCGGCGGGCAAAATCAACAAGGCGCTCATAGATTGCCGGAGTAGCATTGGCTCCTGTCGGCATATTCGGGTAGTTGGTCCACATTAGTTTTACACGACTAAGATCCATCTTTTCCAGTGCCTCAAAGTCGGGCATCCAACCGTCTTCTTCTTTCAGGTCATAGTTGATAACTTCCGCGCCAAGTATTTTACTTAAAGAAGTATAAGTGGGGTATCCCGGATTCGGGACTAACACCTGTTCACCCGGATTGACAAATGCCAGCGTAACATGGAGGATTCCTTCTTTCGAACCGATCAATGGTTGTATTTCCGTATTCGGATTCAGTTCCACTCCGTACCAGCGTTGATACCAATTGGCGAAACCTTTGCGCAGTTCGGGGATACCTACATACGGTTGATAACCGTGTCCGTTGGGATCATGAGCATTGTTGCACAATGTTTCGATGGTTTCCCTTGAAGGAGGCATATCGGGGCTTCCGATACCGAGGCTGATGACATCTTTTCCTTCAGCATTCATCTGTGCTACCTCTTTAAGTTTCTTTGAGAAGTAGTATTCGCTAACACTTGCCAATCTGTCGGCAGGAGCGATTTTATACGTTTGACTTTCCTTCTGCATATTCGCCTAATAATTTAAGTTCTTTGGTTAATGGAGTGATTGCGGCAATAGATTGCTTGTATCTTAGATAATCGTTGAAAGCTACATCTACGTAGAATTGGTATTCCCATTCCCGTCCGATGATTGGCAACGATTGGATTTTTGTCAGATTGATATTATAGAACGATAGAATAGACAAAACCTGCGACAGACTGCCTTCCGTGTGCGGAAGAGTGAATACCATACTTGCCTTGTTGGTTGCGTTGACATGATGTTGGCGGAGTTCGTCCACTTGCCAGGGATCGGCAACTACCAGAAAACGGGTGAAGTTGTGTTTGTTTGTTTCAATGCCTTCCTGAAGGATTTTCATGCCATAACGTTCGGCTGCTGCTTTGGAGCAGATAGCGGCGTGGCCTTTCAGGTTTTCATTCTTGATGATTTCCGCGCTACGGGCAGTATCTTCACCTTCCACTACTTTCAACTGTGGATGTTGATTCAGAAATTCGCGACATTGCATCAGGGCGATAGGGTGGGAGTTGACTTCTGTCAGATCTTCCCAACTCTCATCAGGGAGACAGACGAAGCTGTGCGAGATACGCAGTTTGTATTCACCGATGATTTGTGTGCCGCTTTGTCGCAGCAACTCATTGTTGTGCAGCAAGCTTCCTGCAATCGTATTCTCGATGGCTAGCATTCCGATAACCTGGCTGTCTTTTCGTATCGAAGTAAACACGTCTTCGAAGTTGGCACAACAGATTAACTCTATTTCTTCTCCCTCGAAGTACTTGTGTGCGGCGATATCATGATATGAGCCGAGTGTTCCTTGAATTGCTATCTTTTTCATTGTTCTAATGTATTATATAAAAAAATCCCGCGTCCATATTGGAGCGGGATTCATATGATTGATTTCTCTATTCAGTCCTTAAGCATCACTGTCACTTGATACATACAAACTCCCGCTCTACTTTGTTGCTAAAGTAAAAGTAAAAAAAGAAGTAATATGCATAAGTAAATGATTTCATTCGAATCTTAGTTTTTTGCTTTGGTTTCTAATTCTGGGGCAAAAGTAATAATTTTCTGTTAGATGCAAACAAAAAACGATATTTTTTTTGTTTTTTCATCAAAAAAGGATGAAAAAGGTATAAGATACAGGGAGGATTAAACGGAATGTTTCTGGATTGTAGAATTGAGTCCTTTTTAGTTAGATCCCTATATATAAAAGTAGTGGTCGTTTCCAAAATAGAAACGACCACTACTTTTATGATGTATCTTACAAAACAATCAAAAGATTCCCGGCAGTGCCTCCGGTTTCGGTCCCAAGTTTTTGAATTCTCCGTTCAGACCAGCTTCCTCCTTCGGATTCAGTTCCAGAGATTTCTTCATGTCCTCTACAGAACCATCCTTATCACCATTCAGCAATTTAGCACGTCCGCGTTCTTTGTAGGCCTCTGCAAAGTTCGGATTCAGTTCGATGGCTTCATCAAACAATCCGATGGCTTCCGTCAGCTTCTTCTGATTGATATAAAGTTGTCCTAAGTAAAGGTAAGCCTGTTCGTTGAAGGGGTTTATTTCCGTCACCAGTTTGTAATCCTCTTCCGCTTCTTCGCCCTGACCGTTGGATTCTTTCACTTTTCCACGCAGGAGCATGGCAGTTTCTTCCTCCGGATTTTGGGCAAGTACGGCGTCTATATCCTCCATCATTTCTTTATACTGTTTCAGGTTCAGCAAAGCTTCTGCACGTAGCAGGCGGGCTTCGATGAAATCGTCTTTCAAAGTGATCGCTTTGGTGAGATGGGCAATGGTCATTAGCTCGTCGTTTTGTCCCTTACGGGCTTTTCCTAGCAGATAATGAGCTACGGCATTTCCTTCCTCAATGGCAATTGCTTTATTGGCAGCCTCTTCCATGGCCTGATAATCTTCCTGGATAAAGCATACATTTGCCAGTGTCAGGAAAGTACTCGTGAGATGAGGTTCCATGGCAGCCATTTTTTCCAACAGTTCGCGGGCTTTTGCCGTTTCTCCCATTTGAATGTAGAGTTGGCTAAGATAGCCCATTGTTTCAAACTCTTCCTGGATGGCAAGAGCTTCTGTAAAACATTTTACTGCATAATCCGGACGTCCCATGCGTTGCGCACGTAAACCGTCATATTTGAAAATCTCGAAATTTTTCTGATCGTTTTTCTGTTTTTCACTTTCTGGAGTTTCCGACTTACCGGAGAAGAAAGATTTAAAAAAGTTCGGCATGGTTGTGTTATTTTTGAGTTACCTTGCAAAGGTAGTAACTTATTTTGAAATATGTATCATTCCATCCTGCATCTTCCATTCACCTTCTTCCAATAAATACTGGATGACTTGACTGACTCTCTCTTTCTCCGCTTCTATTTTCTCGGCTATTTCTGCCGGCGTATGCGGTTTTTGGGCAAGTAATTCTGCTATCTTCTTTTTCAGCTCTTCAAGAGACTTCCCGGTCAGCGTATCTGTTGTACGGTGACTAAGGCAAACATCACATTGTCCGCAGTTATGCTCGTTTTTCTCTCCGAAGTAGCGGAGCAGCATCCGGCTTCGGCACACATTCTCCGAAATGACATATTCTTCCATCGCCTTGATGCGAGCTTCATACCGGGCTTTACGCTCTTCGTAGACAGCAGGGGGGATGTGCACAAAACGAAGTTCCTGCCGTTCGCGCGTATATATAATATAAGGAGTCTTTTTGTGCGGAATATAATCTACGATGCGACGTTTGGTAAGCGTGACCAATATGTTATAAATCTGTTCACGGGTCAGTCCGGTACGTACGGACAGGGTGGCTTCGCTGATATAGGCATAATCGGTAAACACTCCGGTGTACGAACGGAGAATCATCTGTATCAGTGCTTCCGCTTCCGTTCCCATTTCCCGCAGTCTGTACAGTTCGTCCCGGCGAATCGTAAAAAGAATACGGGAAGCGTTGTCCTGCTCGTCCGTATATTCCAGATAACCGGCTTGAGTCAGTATCTTCAGCGCACTGTCTACCGGAACCGGGAAGTATTTGAACTTCCGGCAAAACTCTTCCAGATTAAATTCACGTACACATTGGAAACCGTCGCCCATTGCCATCTGATAGTAATATTGCAGATGCTCGTACACATTGAGGATATATTCTTTATCGGGAAAAGTATCCACTACACGCCTGTGTAACGTCGTTCTGTCCGTTTTAGTATATAAGATTACGGCATACGCTTTCTTACCGTCTCTTCCTGCACGTCCGGCTTCCTGAAAGTAGGCTTCAGGAGAATCGGGGAGGTCGAGATGCAATACGATACGCACATCGGGCTTATCGATCCCCATGCCAAAGGCATTGGTAGCTACCATCACACGAACTTCACCGCTTTGCCAGCGTTTTTGACGGAGGTCTTTTACGGCATTATCCAGTCCGGCGTGATAAAAGTCGGCGGTGATATCTTCATTTACCAATAATTCGGTGATTTCTTTGGTCCGTCGTCTGTTGCGGACATAGATAATGGCGCTGCCCGGTACCTTTCGTAAGATATGCAACAGTTCTTGAGTCTTGTTATCCGTTTGCCGTACCATATACGCCAGGTTTTTCCGCTCGAAACTCATGCGGAAAACATTCTCTTCACGGAAATCCAAGCGGGCTTGAATATCTTTCACCACTTCCGGAGTGGCGGTGGCGGTCAGTGCCAGTACCGGAATTCCCGGTAACAGTGCCCGTATCTCGGCAATTTTCAGGTAAGCGGGGCGGAAGTCATATCCCCATTGTGAGATACAGTGACTTTCGTCAACCGTAATCATAGAGACTTTCATCGACCGCAGTTTGGTGCGGAATATGTCCGTGTCCAGACGTTCCGGAGAAATATAGAGGAATTTGTAATCACCGAAGATGCAGTTTTCAAGTGCAGTGAGAATTTCCTGCCGCGTCATGCCGGAATATACGGCAAGGGCTTTGATACCGCGTTTGCGGAGATTCTGCACCTGGTCTTTCATCAGGGCGATGAGTGGAGTAATGACAATGCAAATTCCTTCCTGGGCGAGAGCAGGCACTTGAAAGGTGATGGACTTACCGCCTCCGGTAGGCATGAGTCCCAGTGTATCTTTGCCTTCGCCGATACTGGTGATGATCTCCTCCTGCAAGTCGCGGAAGGAGTCATATCCCCAATATTGTTTTAATATCTCCTGATACTTATTCAATCGGTTTTATATCCTCGATTTGAAGTTGAACTTCGCCACGCTTGTGCGTGTTTTCTTCAATAGTGTAACAGATGTCGAACGAACGTTTCGTTTTGATATAGCGCACGTGCGAACTCTGTCCGAACGCGATACCGTTCATTACATTATTCGATTTATTATCAACCAGTTCGAGCTTGATATGTTCCTGGTCGCGTCCCACCACTTTACTCGTTCCATAATCATAGACGTGATGAGTACAGAAAATGGGTTTCGTGTTGTCGGGGCCGAAAGGATTAAACTTTTTCAGGTCGTTGAAGAACTTGGAAGAAATATCCCTGAAGTCGATTTCAGCATCAATCTCGATGACGGCACTGGTTTGTTCCGGCAGGATATGCTGTGAAACGTAGTCTTCGAACCGTTTGGTAAAAGCATCCACATTCTCCACTTTCATTGATAGTCCGGCGGCGTATGTATGTCCTCCGAAGTTTTCCAGCAGGTCGCGGCAATGCTCGATTGCTTTATATACATCGAAGCCGGAAACAGAACGTGCGGAACCTGTCGCCATGTCATCCGTTCGTGTCAGTACCACGGCAGGGCGGTAATATACTTCCGTCAGGCGGGAAGCTACGATACCGATTACTCCTTTGTGCCATTCTTCGTTGTAGAGCACAATAGAGCGGCGGTCGGCTAATCCTTCCAGATTGGCAACGATGTTGTTTGCTTCTTCCGTCATACTTTTGTCGAGGTCTTTCCGGGTTTCGTTGTACTGGTTGATTTGTCCGGCTTTCTCAAGTGCTACCGAGAAGTCTTTTTCCGTCAGCAGGTCTACTGCTTCTTTCCCATTCTGAATACGTCCCGATGCATTGATGCGCGGTCCGATTTTAAACACAATATCGCTGACGGTGATTTCTTTTTCAGAAAGTCCACATACATCGATAATGGCCTTCATGCCGATGCTCGGGTTACTGTTCAGTTGTTTCAGACCGTGGTAGGCGAGGATACGGTTTTCACCCATAATCGGAACGATGTCCGATGCGATACTCACGGCTACGATGTCGAGCAACGGAATCAGGTGATGGAATTCGATACCGTTACTAATGGCGAACGCCTGCATAAACTTGAAACCGACTCCACAACCGGAAAGGTGGGTGTACGGGTACGTATTGTCCAGGCGTTTGGCATTCAATATAGCTACGGCAGGCGGGAGAATATCATCCGGCACGTGATGGTCGCAAATGATAAAGTCAATCCCTTTTTCTTTGGCATACGTGATTTCCTCTACTGCTTTTATTCCGCAATCGAGTACAATAATCAGTCCCACACCGGTTTCAGCGGCGTAGTCCACTCCTTTTTTAGAAATGCCATACCCTTCGTTGTAGCGGTCGGGTATGTAATAATCAAGGTTCGAATAGAACTGTTGAATAAACTTGTAGACCAATGCCACGGCAGTAGTACCGTCTACGTCATAATCTCCATAAATTAGAATACGTTCTTTCTTTCCCATCGCCCTGTTCAGACGTTCTACTGCAATATCCATGTCCTTCATCAGGAACGGATCGTGCAGGTCGGGCAACTGCGGGCGGAAAAACTTCTTGGCATCTGCTGCCTTCGTAATTCCCCGCTGTACCAAAAGTTGTCCAAGAATCGGGCTAATCCCTAATTCCTGGGCCAATGTCTGGCTTATCTCTGCCTGTTCGGGTGTAATGGGTCGATAATTCCATTTGTGATTCATTTTATATATTGTTTTTTCTTTTTCTGTTCTCAAGGGTTGGAAAGGCACTTCTTCCCAACAAGGGGTAAAAGTACGAAAAAAAGCGGAAGTGTATAGTAGATAAGACGAAAATATTTCAAGGGTAGTGGAAAACCGGAGTGTTTTCAGAGTGAGCCGCTATGAGAACAAATCTATATAAATAAATAGCCGATACGTTGAATATCAGCGTCAAAGGTGCCTTGCCTGGTTTCTAATCTAATACTACTTTACTTCCAATTAGTTAATAGATAATTTCTTTTGCATTAATACTAAACTTTTTCTTCATTAGCAGCAAACTTGTTTTTGGTTAATATTAAACTATAAATGCAACTTCCGTTTTTATAAATGCAAGCTTTGATTATAAAAACGGAAGTTGCATTTATATAATCAAAGCTTGCGTCTATAGTTTATAATTAAGCAAATACAACTTTGCTGTTAGACTAAAGCAAGTTTGCATCTGATAAACAGCAACTTTTCTATTAATAGGTAAGGGGAGAAGAAGCAGTACTTTTCAAATCTATCTATGCTTTTTGCAAGTCCCGTTCTTCATATTTGCAGATTGCTTCTATCCATTCCTTTGTCAGTGGCATGGATTCATGTTTTTCAAGGTCGAAAGTAACCATAACAGACTTGCAGATACATTTTACTTCCTCCGTTTCTGTGTCGATAACCCGTTGGATCAGGTGAAAGCTTTTGGTACCTATCTTAGAAACAGCAGTCTGTACGGCGATATGATCGGATGCGAATATCTGTTTGACGAAATCCGCTTCGATGTGGACAACAACAATCCCGATCTTTTCCCAATCTACTCCGGGACATACTGAAGCAAAGTATTCAGTCTTTCCTAAGTCGTAAAAGGAGAAGTAAACTGTGTTGTTGACGTGACCAAATTTGTCTACATCATTGAATCGCAATTGGATAGGTAATATGTGATGAAATACGATTTCTTCCATTGTTTTCTCTTAAACGTTTTAAATTTGACACAAAAATGGCGCTTTTGCTTTCTTGCTTGAATTTGAGGCAAAGATAGAGATTTCTAATGATTCTGCTTTTGGAGATAAGGAAGAATTTCGTTAATAATCGTTTAAAGCGAAGTCTGGGGATGTTTCTCCTGTTAGAGAAACACGCTTGTAATAATGTAATGGATAAATTATTGTCTGCCAATAGTTGATTTTAAAGGGTAATTTAAAAACGTCAGGATAGATTTCACTAAATGGAATAAATATGTTATTTTTGCGTCTTGTTCTTAACGGAAATTAATCAAGTAATGATAGAAGATATTAAAAAAGCCTGTCAGGTGATGAATGAAGGAGGAGTGATCCTTTATCCCACTGATACCGTATGGGGTATAGGCTGTGACGCGACTAATGAGGAGGCTGTACGCCGGGTGTATGAGATAAAGAAACGTGCTGATAGCAAAGCTATGTTGGTGTTGGTAGACTCTCCGGTTAAAGTAGATTTTTATGTACAGGATGTACCTGATGTAGCATGGGACTTGATTGAAGTTGCCGACAAGCCGTTGACGATTATTTATTCCGGAGCACGTAATTTAGCACCTAATTTGCTTGCCGAAGATGGTAGTGTGGGGATTCGTGTGACGAATGAAGATTTTTCCAGAAGGCTCTGTCAACAGTTCCGTAAAGCAATTGTTTCTACTTCGGCTAATGTTAGCGGGCAGCCGGGTGCTGCGAATTTTAGTGAAATCAGTGATGAAATCAAATCGGCGGTAGATTATATCGTTGGCTTTCGTCAGGATGATATGAATAAGCCGAAACCCTCAAGCATCATTAAGTTGGGAAAAGGTGGAGTGATAAAGATAATTCGCGAATAAATGAAAGAAGAAAAACTTAGTTTATTGCAGCGTTGCATCAAATGGCGGGAAGCGAACATAAAGGAGAAGCAATTTATCCTGATATTAAGTTTTCTGGTCGGAATCTTCACTGCGTTTGCAGCTTTGGTATTGAAGTTCTTTATCCATCAGATACAGAATTTCTTGACTGATAATTTTAATGTAACGGAAGCCAACTACCTGTATCTGGTATATCCGGTTGTCGGTATTTTCCTTGCAGGTTGGTTTGTGCGTAATATTGTAAAAGATGACATCAGTCATGGGGTCACCAAAATTCTATATGCCATCTCCCGTAGGCAAGGACGTATCAAACGACACAATATCTGGTCGTCTACTATCGCCAGTGCCATAACCATCGGATTTGGTGGATCGGTCGGAGCAGAGGCGCCGATTGTACTGACAGGTTCGGCAATCGGTTCCAATCTCGGGAGCGTGTTTAAGATGGAACATCGCACGTTGATGCTGCTCGTAGGTTGTGGTGCGGCAGGTGCCATTGCCGGTATTTTTAAAGCTCCGATTGCGGGACTGGTATTTACCTTGGAAGTGTTGATGATTGACTTAACCATGTCTTCTTTGCTTCCCCTGTTGATTTCTGCTGTGACAGCAGCAACTGTTTCGTACATAGTCACCGGTACGGAGGCAATGTTTAAGTTCCACCTCGATCAGCCATTTGAATTGGAACGTATTCCTTACGTTATCTTGCTGGGAATTTTTTGCGGACTGATTTCGTTGTACTTCACACGTGCCATGAACTCGGTAGAAGGTGTTTTTGGCAAACTCAATAACCCTTACAAGAAACTGGCTTTCGGTGGTGTGATGCTGAGTGTATTGATTTTCCTTTTCCCGCCTCTTTATGGTGAAGGATATGATACGATTAATCTTTTGTTGAATGGAACGTCTGCCGAAGAGTGGGATACGGTCATGAACAACTCTATGTTTTATGGCTATGGCAATTTATTGCTGGTTTATCTGATGCTGATTATCTTGCTGAAAGTATTTGCTTCCAGCGCAACGAACGGTGGCGGTGGTTGTGGTGGTATCTTTGCTCCTTCGCTTTATTTGGGATGTATTGCCGGTTTTGTTTTCTCTCATTTTAGCAATGACTTTGCTTTCTCCCCTTATTTGCCAGAGAAGAATTTCGCATTGATGGGAATGGCGGGAGTCATGAGTGGTGTCATGCATGCTCCATTGACAGGAGTGTTTCTGATAGCCGAGCTGACAGGTGGATATGATTTATTTCTTCCGTTGATGATCGTATCTGTAAGTTCATATCTGACAATTATTGCTTTCGAACCTCATAGTATCTATTCGATGCGTTTGGCTAAGAAGGGACAATTGCTGACACATCACAAGGATAAAGCTGTGTTGACGCTGATGAAAATGGAAAACGTGGTGGAGAAAGATTTCGTTGTCGTACACCCGGAAATGGATTTGGGGGAACTGGTGAAGGCAATCGCAGCTTCCCATCGAAATGTCTTTCCGGTGACCGATAAGAAAACGGGTGAATTGTTGGGAATTGTATTGCTCGATGATATTCGTAACATCATGTTCCGGCAGGAACTTTATCATCGTTTCACTGTTAATAAATTGATGACATCTGCTTCTGCCAAGATCATCGATACGGATGGAATGGAGCAAGTAATGCAAACATTTGATGATACGAAAGCCTGGAATCTTCCGGTCGTAGATGAGGAGGGGCGCTATCAGGGATTTGTCTCTAAATCAAAGATATTTAATTCGTATCGTCAAGTGCTGGTACATTTTTCTGAAGACTAATCCGTACCTAAGTAATGATAACATATTTAGAATATGAAGAAAGAAGATTTAAGAATAGTATATATGGGGACTCCCGATTTTGCGGTAGAGACCCTGCGTCAATTGGTAGAAGGCGGTTATAATGTAGTGGGTGTGATTACGATGCCCGATAAACCTGCCGGACGCGGACATAAGATTCAATATTCTCCTGTCAAACAATATGCGCTCGAACAGAATTTACCGTTGCTTCAACCGGAAAAGTTGAAAGATGAAGCTTTTGTGGAAGCGTTGCGTGAGTGGAAAGCGGATTTGCAGATTGTAGTTGCTTTCCGTATGTTGCCGGAAGTGGTATGGAATATGCCGCGACTGGGTACATTTAATCTTCATGCTTCTTTACTTCCTCAATATCGTGGAGCTGCTCCTATCAACTGGGCGGTTATCAACGGTGATACGGAAACCGGGATTACGACTTTCTTTTTGAAGCATGAGATAGATACCGGAGAGGTCATTCAACAGGTACGTGTGCCTATTGCAGATACGGATAATGTAGAAGTGGTACATGATAATTTGATGATGTTGGGAGGAAAACTGGTTCTTGAAACAGTAGATGCTATACTGAATGGAACGGTCAAACCAATTCCTCAAGAAGAAATGGCAGTTGTCGGTGAACTCCGTCCTGCTCCGAAGATATTTAAAGAAACTTGCCGGATTGACTGGAACCAGCCGGTGAAGAAGATCTACGATTTTATCCGTGGACTATCACCTTACCCCGCTGCCTGGAGTGAACTGATTGCTTCCGAAAAAGCAGAAAGTGTGGTCGTGAAAATATTTGAAAGTGAGAAAGTTTATGAATCACATCAATTGGCTGCCGGAACAATCGTAACTGATGGCAAGAAATTTATGAAAGTAGCTGTACCGGATGGATTTGTATCTATTCTTTCTTTACAATTACCCGGTAAAAAACGACTGAAAACAGATGAGTTGCTTCGTGGTTATCACCTGGAAGATGGGTGTAAGATGAAGTGATCTGACAATAAGATAGAATAAAAACCGTCCCGAACACGAGACAATTAGAACCTAAAATAAAAGAATTATGAAACCGATTATCGCTCCTTCTATTCTTTCTGCCGATTTTGGATATTTGGCAAAGGATATTGAAATGGTAAACCGCAGTGAAGCGGAGTGGGTACATATTGATATTATGGACGGAGTATTTGTTCCGAATATTTCATTTGGCTTTCCGGTACTGAAATATGTAGCGAAGTTAAGTAAGAAGCCGTTGGATGTGCATTTGATGATTGTGAATCCGGAGAAATTCATTCCGGAAGTAAAAGCATTGGGTGCTCATACGATGAATGTGCATTATGAAGCTTGTCCACATCTGCATCGGGTGATTCAACAAATCAGAGAAGCCGGGATGCAGCCTGCTGTAACGATCAATCCTGCTACTCCTGTAGCTCTTCTGCAAGATATTATCCGGGACGTGTATATGGTGCTTATCATGAGCGTGAATCCGGGATTTGGCGGGCAGAAGTTTATCGAACATTCGGTAGAAAAAGTTCGTGAACTGCGTGCCTTGATTGAACGGACAGGTTCGAAAGCCCTGATTGAAGTAGACGGTGGCGTGAACCTGGAAACAGGGGCCCGTTTGGTTGAGGCGGGAGCCGATGCGCTGGTGGCTGGAAATGCTGTCTTTGGTGCACAGGATCCGGTAGAAATGATTCGTCAGTTGCACGAACTGTAACTAATCTATTGAATTCCTTTTATATCCATCGATATCCATTTATACGCCTGCTTATCCCCTGGATAGCAGGCATTTTTTGTGGAGATCATTTTTTTGACCGTTCATGGGCCCCCCTTTGTGGTATTCTCTTCTTTGGCTTTTTTGCTGCATTGTCTTTTGCTCTTTATTTTCTGAAGCGCTATTCGCTGCGATGGTGTTTTGGGATAGCTATCTCCGCTCTTTGTTTTACGGGAGGATGGCTTGGGATGACTGGACAATTGCAACAGGCTGTCTGCTCTTTTCCGAAAGAAGAAACAGTGTACCGGGTTTTGATAACGGATGCGCCTCAACCTAAAGAACATACTTACCTCTGTCAGGCATTATTGAAAGAACGTCGTGATACTGCGGGCATATATCCGATAGGACATACTGCGGTTCTTTATCTACAGCAAGATTCGTCTGCCTCCCGTTTGAAGAGTGGAGATGAACTGCTGATTTCTGCCCGCATTTCTCCTCCTCTCAACAATCGAAACTTTGATGAATTTGATTATGCCCGCTTCCTGATGCGGAAAGGCATTAGCGGAACAGGATATGTTGCATCCGGGAAATGGATAAAATGCGACGGAATGAATAACTTCGACCTCCAAAGTATAGCTAGCTCTTGTAGAAGAAACGTGGTTTCACTTTATCAGGAACTGGGATTCAACGGGGATGAACTGGCGGTACTTTCAGCACTAACAATAGGAGATAAGACAGAATTGAGTGATTCGGTTCGTGAAAGTTATTCGGTGGTCGGTGCAAGCCATATTCTTGCTTTATCCGGTTTGCATATCGGACTTTTATATACAATGCTTTTTTTCATTCTGAAACCTATTGCCCGAAGAGGAAATATAGGTAGATGTGTGCGTTCTGTTTTTCTTCTTGTCTTATTGTGGACCTTTGCTTTTTTTACAGGGCTTTCTCCGTCGGTAGTACGTTCGGTCAGTATGTTTTCGATTTTAGCTATGGCGGATATGGTTGGTCGTGAACCTTTATCTTTAAATACATTGGCGGTAGCTGCGTGGTTGATGTTATTCTGCAATCCTGCATGGCTGTTCGATGTTGGTTTTCAGCTCTCTTTCCTTGCTGTTGCTTCTATCTTGCTTATTCAAAAGCCGATCTACCATTTGATTACCGTGAAAAGTAGAATAGGAAAGTATGTTTGGGGACTCATGAGCGTGTCTATTGCCGCACAAATAGGAACAGCTCCGCTTGTTCTGTTTTATTTCTCTCGATTCTCCGTGCATTTTCTATTGACGAATTTAGTTGTTATTCCTTTGATTACGATTATCTTATATGCTGCTGTCGTAATGCTTCTTCTGACTCCTTTCTCCTGGCTTCAGATAGAAGTAGCCGGAGGTGTTAAGAAGCTGTTGGAAGGACTTAATTTCTTTGTCCGATGGGTAGAACAGCTTCCTTACGCTTCTATAGATGGAATTTGGCTTTATCAGTCAGAAGTGCTAGGTATCTATATTGTCATCGCTCTGCTAACCTATTATTTCATGAATCGCCGATACCGGAATCTGCAAATCTGTCTTTTTTTTATCTTGTTGATGGGGACTTATCATGCAACGCTGTATTGGCTGGATCGTCCTCAAACGAGTTTAGTCTTTTACAATATGCGTGGTTGTCCGGCAGTACATTGCATAAAGAGTGACGGGCAATCCTGGATAAACTATATGGATACTCTCTCCAATGAAAAACGTCTGAAACACATGACAGCTAACTATTGGAAGCGTCATCACCTTCTTCCTCCCCAAGAAATAACGGCTGATTGCCGGCACGCTGAACTTAACCGTCAACAGCAGATTATATCCTATCATGGTTGTCGTGTATGTGTCATAAACGATAACCGTTGGCGAAACAAATCTACCGTTTCTCCGTTATATATTCAGTATCTTTACTTATGCAAAGGATATGACGGTCATCTGGAAGAACTCGCCCAAGTCTTTTCTTTCTCTTACGTCATATTGGACGCGTCCCTCTCGGAATACCGCAAACACCTACTTGAAAGCGAATGCAAGAAATCCGGTCTGCGATTTATCTCTTTGTCTGACGAAGGTTCTGTCCACTTTTTGCTCTAAGTACAAAGATTTATCGTACATTTGCACCTTGATAAAGTTTAAGAGTATGTTGACGAAAGTAATTGAACAAGCCAAAATAGACCATTTTTCCAAATGGTTTGAACGAGCTGACAAAATAGTAATTGTATCCCATGTTTCTCCTGACGGCGACGCTATTGGTTCATCATTGGGATTGTATCATTTCCTGGATTCACAGGAAAAAACAGTAAACGTAATTGTGCCGAATGCCTTTCCCGATTTCTTGCGATGGATGCCGGGCAGTAAGGATATTCTTTTGTATGACCGTTACAAAGATTTTGCCGATAAGTTGATAGCCGAAGCTGACGTAATCTGTTGTCTCGACTTCAATGCACTGAAGCGTATTGACGATATGGCAGATGCTGTGGTTGCATCTCCTGCGCGTAAAATCATGATCGATCATCACCTGTATCCCGAAGATTTCTGTAAGATTGTAATGTCCTATCCTAAGATTTCTTCTACTTCCGAATTGATATTCCGGCTGATTTGTCGTATGGGATATTTCAGTGATATCACGAAGGAAGGCGCAGAATGTATCTACACAGGCATGATGACAGATACAGGAGGATTCACTTATAATTCGAATAACCGGGAAATTTATTTTATCATTAGCGAACTACTTTCCAAAGGAATCGATAAGGATGATATTTACCGTAAGGTGTACAATACCTATTCCGAGAGCCGTTTGCGTTTGATGGGCTATGTACTGTCGAACATGACTGTTTATCCGGATTGTAATTCGGCATTAATCACATTGACAAAAGCCGAGCAAAGTAAGTTTAACTATATAAAAGGTGATAGCGAAGGCTTCGTAAACATCCCCCTTTCCATCAAGAATGTTTGTTTCTCCTGCTTCTTGCGGGAAGATACAGAGAAGCCGATGATTAAAATCTCCCTTCGTTCGGTAGGAACCTTTCCATGTAATCAGTTAGCCGCTGAATTTTTCAACGGTGGCGGACATTTGAACGCTTCGGGCGGTGAGTTTTTCGGAACGATGGAAGAGGCAAAAGCGGTCTTTGAGAAAGCGCTTGAGAAGTATAAACCTTTGTTAACAGCAAAAAGCTAAAGATGGAAGGTTAAAAGTGAATATGGAAAGGTTAAAAGATACGAACTTTCAACTTCCCCCTTTCAACTTTTAATGATTTTGAGATACATTTGTGCGGAATATAGCTAAATAACAGATAATGAAGAAACTTGTATTTTTATTTCTCTCTTTGTTAACCGCCGGAAGTCTGTTCCAGGCATGCGACAATTCGAAGACTTATGCAGAAATGCTGGAAGACGAGAAAAATGCGGTGAATAAGTTCATCAAAGATAATGATATTCGTGTCATTTCACTGGAAGAGTTCGAAAGAGACACTGTTACGGCTTCAAAAGAAGCTGGGGATGGATATGACGAATATGTTGCTTTTTCCAACGGCGTATATATGCAGATCGTAGATCGTGGCGGGAAAGAGGAAGGTGAGAATGGGGTTGAGTTTATTAATGAAGTAGACACTTTTGCTAATAATAATGTCATTTGTACTCGTTATGTAGAAAAGGATATGATGACAGGAGAGGTTACTTGTTTCAATGTACCATTAGAAGAATGGATGGATGCTCCTGATTATTATAAGTTTCCATTAACATTCCGTTATGTACAAAACGCGTCTACTGTTTATGGAATCGTTTTATCCGGTAGTTTGGAATATGATTTATTATGGGTTAATCAAGGTTATGGAACTGCAATTCCATCCGGCTGGTTGATTGCCTTACCTTATTTGCGTAATAATGCACATGTACGCTTGATTGTACCTTCTAAGATGGGGCATACAACTGCACAACAATATGTCAATCCTTATTTCTATGATATCTGGAAGTTTGAGAAAGCAAAAAGCTAAAGCACTAACATTAGATAAATCTTTTAGTTAAAAACCTATGACTCTAATCAAATCTATCTCTGGAATCCGCGGAACCATCGGCGGAGGAGCGGGAGAAGGACTGAACCCGCTTGACATTGTAAAATTCACCTCGGCTTATGCTACTTTAATTCGTAAGACCTGCAAAGCGAAGAGCAACAAGATTGTTGTGGGACGCGATGCCCGCATCTCGGGTGAAATGGTAAAAAACGTAGTAGTCGGCACATTAATGGGAATGGGCTGGGATGTAGTAGATATTGATCTTGCTTCTACTCCGACCACAGAGCTTGCTGTAACTATGGAAGGCGCTTGTGGTGGCATCATCCTGACAGCTTCTCATAACCCTAAGCAGTGGAACGCACTGAAGTTACTGAATGAACATGGCGAATTTCTGAATGCAGCCGAAGGCAACGAAGTGCTTCGTATTGCTGAAGCAGAAGAATTTGACTATGCCGACGTAGATCACTTGGGCTCTTACCGCAAAGACCTGACTTATAATCAGAAACATATCGACAGTGTATTGGCTCTCGACTTGGTAGATGTAGAAGCTATCAAAAAAGCCAATTTCCGTGTAGCTATTGACTGTGTAAACTCGGTAGGCGGTATTATTCTTCCCGAACTTCTTGAACGTTTAGGTGTGAAACATGTAGAAAAACTCTACTGTGAACCTACCGGAAACTTCCAGCACAACCCCGAACCGCTTGAAAAGAACCTCGGTGACATCATGAACTTAATGAAAGGTGGAAAGGCCGATGTAGCTTTTGTTGTAGACCCCGATGTTGACCGTCTGGCAATGATCTGCGAGAATGGCGTAATGTACGGTGAAGAATATACATTGGTTACTGTTGCCGACTATGTACTGAAACATACCCCCGGTAACACTGTTTCTAATTTAAGCTCTACCCGTGCTTTGCGTGATGTAACTCGCAAGTATGGAATGGAATACAGCGCTTCTGCCGTAGGCGAAGTAAATGTGGTAACGAAGATGAAAGCAATCAATGCTGTTATCGGTGGTGAGGGAAATGGTGGAGTAATTTATCCTGCCAGTCACTACGGACGTGATGCATTGGTAGGCATCGCATTATTCCTTAGCCATCTGGCTCACGAAGGAAAGAAGGTTAGCGAGCTCCGTGCTACTTATCCTCCTTACTTCATTGCTAAAAACCGTGTAGACTTGACTCCGGAAATCGATGTAGATGCTATCCTTGCAAAAGTAAAGGAAATCTATAAGAACGAAGAAATCAACGATATCGACGGTGTGAAAATTGACTTTGCTGACAAATGGGTACATTTGCGCAAGAGTAATACAGAACCGATCATCCGTGTGTATAGTGAAGCTTCTACCATGGAAGCTGCCGAAGAAATCGGTCAGAAGATAATGGATGTGATTAATGAATTAGCAAAATAATATCCTGTAAAATAGGATTTTATTTATAACATTTGAGTCTCGTATATCATAAAGATAACTGAATAAGTTGTCTCA
>CAPYSS010000008.1:0-92787 GCA_948742525.1 Bacteroides caecimuris
GAAGGTGTGTCAAAATGCGCACCTTCTTTTTTTATGCACAAAGCCCCTACTTTCACAAGCTGGGGCTTTGTTATTACCTAAAGAATTTGTATCTTTAAGCATACAATTTATACTATGACAAAGATACATTTTCGTCCTTACAATCCCAACCAAACAGTTCTTTTTCCTCAAAGAATTGACGAGGATATTGCAGAGAATGATCCGGTGCGCATGGTTAACGCTCTGGTTGATAGCCTGAATCTTGAAAGTTTCAGGAAGTTGTATAAGGAATGCGGCCGCAGCCCTTACCATCCCAGGATGATGCTCAAGGTCATTCTATATGCCTATATGAACAACGTCTATTCCTGCCGGAAAATTGAAAAGCTCCTTCACCGTGACATCCATTATATCTGGCTTGCCGGATATGAGAAACCGGATTTCATTACCATCAACCGTTTCCGCAACCGGGTGAAGAAGGAAATCAACGAAGTATTTACCCAAACCGTACTCCTTCTCTCTTCCAAAGGCTTCATCAGCCTGAATGTGGAATATATTGACGGGACCAAGATTGAGTCCAAAGCCAACAAGTATACTTTCGTCTGGCGAAAAACGGTTGAGCGGAACCGTGAACGCCTGATGAAGAAGATACATGTCCTGTTGGAACAGACAGACGATGTCATCGCCCAGGAGAACTCATCGGAAAGCAATGAGGAAATAGAATTCACTCCGGCCATGCTGACTGAAATGGCGGGAGAATTGCGTCAAGCCCTTGAACAGGTTCCTGAACCCTCCACGAAAGAGGAAAAGACTGCGTTGAAAAAGAAACGCAAACAGCTGAAGGAGTTGGAAGAGCACAGGGACAAGCTACAGGAATACGACAACCGTCTGGACACGCTGCAGGACAGGAATTCCTATTCCAAAACGGACAATGACGCTACTTTCATGAGAATGAAGGAGGATGCCATGCGTAACGGCCAGACAAAGCCCGGTTACAACCTCCAGATCGGCACCGAGAACCAGTTCATTACCGATTTTGCACTCTTCCCGAACCCTACGGATACACTGACCATGATACCTTTCCTGCAATCCTTCTCAGGCAGATATGACAGGTTGGCCCATACGGTGGTGGCCGATTCCGGCTACGGTTCTGAGGAGAATTACCGCTTCATGTCAGAAAACGGTATGGAAGCCTACGTCAAGTACAACTACTTCCACATGGAACAGCGGTCGAGGTTCAAACCGGACCCGTTCAAGGCGGAAAACTTCTACTACAATGAAGAACATGACTTTTGCATTTGCCCCATGGGACAGAAGATGCAAAGAATAGGGACCGGACATGTGAAAACCGCATCCGGATATGTCAGCGGGAATGCCAGATACAGAGCCGTCAGATGTGAAGGCTGTCCGCTAAGATACCGATGTTTTAAAGCAAAAGGAA
The DNA here is from genome assembly GCA_948742525.1 of Bacteroides caecimuris. Classification (GTDB taxonomy): domain Bacteria; phylum Bacteroidota; class Bacteroidia; order Bacteroidales; family Bacteroidaceae; genus Bacteroides; species Bacteroides caecimuris_A. Next base: position 1,418 of record CAPYSS010000008.1, read on the forward strand.
ACAGGACGATAGAACTGAATCACAGGCTCAGAAAATACAGGCAGAAAGCTAAAGAGTTGCTATGTTCCAAGGAAGGACTGAAACACAGAGGACAGAGATGCATAGAACCGGAAGCCGTGTTCGGACAAATGAAAAACAATATGAATTACAAACGTTTCCGCCATTTTGGAAAGGATAAGGTCTTCATGGACTTTGCCTTCTTTGCCGTTGCCTTCAATATAAAAAAGATGTGTGCAAAAATGGCTAAAGAAGGTATGGATTGGCTGATTAGACGGTTTTATGAGTTTACAGTAGCTATATTTAGATGTTGCGAACACATAAATCAAAGAAATCCTCAAAATATCGCAGCTTAAAGAAAATGAACCGAGTTGTATAGTAATGAATAAAAAAGAAGGTGTATCGTGCATTACGACACACCTCCGTGTTTTTGTTTTATTTAATATTTCTATTTTCTGTGATATTTATCTGTTCGTCAATGCTCGAATCGGTCGTTGTATAGGTGGCAGATGGCTTAAATGTCAAGACTGTCAAAACAGGACTGATCGGATTACTTTTCGTCTTTCTTGTTATCGAGTAGCTGTGATAATTCTTCCTCCACTTCCTCGATACTTGGCAAGGCGGATTTCAGATTTTCGGGAATGGCTTTGCTTAGCTGGTAGTCGCTAACTCCTATGGGCTGTGCATAGCCCGTCAAGGCATATTGTGCTACTACTTCATCCTTGCCTTTGCAGAGCAACAATCCTATTGTCTTGTTGTCGTTTTCACCTCTCAACTGGTCGTCTACGATGTTAATGTAGAAATTCAATTGCCCGGCATATTCTGGCTTGAATGGAGTAGCCTTTAATTCTACGACTATATAGGCGTGAAGTTTTATGGAGTATAGGATAAGGTCTGCATAAAAATCGCTGTCCCCGACTTGGAAATGTTTCTGTTTGGCTACAAAGGCGAAGCCGTTCCCCATTTCCAATAGATACCTTGTGACGTGTTCTACAAGCTGGTTTTCAATATCCCTTTCATCTGCCAGTTCTTTTGTACCTGCTACATCGAATATATACGGGTCTTTCAGCAAATAGTTGGCTAAGTCACTTTGAGGGGCGGGCAAGGTCTTTGTAAAATTGTTGACTTTCTGTGTTTCTATCTGCCGTTTGAACAGATTAGTCTCAATCTGTATCTTTAATACGTTGCTGCTCCATCCGTTTTCAATGGACTGTTTCATGTACCAATATTTGTTTCCTAAGGGTAATGAGCTATCCAATAGTATCACATGACTGGTCCAGTTTATTTTTGAAATGGGGGAACAAACAAAATCCTTTTCAATATCATCAATGGATGTTTGCAGCATTGCGGAGATTGTTTTGTCTATCTTTTGAATTTGCGCAAGAGGCTCTTGCGTAAATTCTTTTGATTGAAATATATTTGTCTGAAATTGCGCAAGAGGTTCTTGCGTAATTGGTAAACAGTTCAGTTCATCAGTCAAGGATAGCATATTGGGGATTGTTGGCGTTCTCAACACCTTGTCACAAGAAAGCATTCTTTGCAATATCTCTAGTGGGTATGTTCGGGCAAACTGACACATATAGGTAAGGCTTCTCGCTGAATATCCTTTCTTTTCGGGATAGTGCATCTTGATAGCCTTTGAAATCTGACTTATGACTTTTCCGCCCCAACCTAATCTTTTTTGGTGGTATAGAATGAAGTTCCCCAATTTCCAATAGTGGAACAGCATTTGTGCATTAGCTGCAACAATCAATTTCACTTGTGCATGTTCTATCTCAAAGCCTATTGCATGAATGAGGGCTTCAAAGTCTTTTCTTTCTATGGGATGGTTTGAACTTTCCATTTCTTTTATTTAATTGAATGATAAGGCAAAGGTAATTAAAATATCACAATTGATTGAATTTGTTCATGGCAATAGAATTTCCCCCTGTTACAAAACTGTAGCAAGGGTAAGTTTTTTAGTATATGGCTTTTGGATAGCCTCTTTTTATTATGGAGTCATAAATGAAGCACTCCCACCTCGCGAACCATTTATTTTTATGTCCGTGTCAGGCAATAATCTTTTGATACGCTCTATTCCCTCTTTAGTGATTTTTCCATGTAAATTCAACGATCCGATTTTTATTTTTGATATTTCGTCCGGTATATTGATTGTATCGATAAATTGGATATCCAACCTTTTTATTTCTTTGAGCTCCAACAGTACAGCCGGAAATTCTTTTACTCTGATATTGATGCCGCTTCCCCAACCATCCTTTTGAGCATCAGCATTTAATTTACTTTTTAATCCCTCCTTATTAACATCTTTCTTCCTGACCATCCAGCCAATTTGCGGTCGAAGAGCAAAAGTCTTGTTGTTCTGCTCTAATCCGATGAAACCCGCCCAAAATTCTAATGGAGTTTCTTTGATGCCATTGTTATATACTTCCTGATACTTTACATCTACCTTCACTATCTCATCAGGGAGACAATTCCTATCTTCCAGCTGTTTCATATTATTTCTTGAACCGATAAGTAGGATTTATTCGGGAATTTATAGTAAGTTTGCTCTGCTAATCCTAAACAATGACGCAGAGAAAGATTATACATATCGACATGGATGCCTTCTATGCCTCTGTAGAACAGCGTGATAATCCTGAACTTCGTGGCAAACCTTTGGCAGTAGGTCATGCTGAAGAGAGGGGAGTCGTGGCTGCTGCCAGCTATGAAGCCCGGCGTTACGGTGTTCGTTCTGCCATGGCTTCGCAAAAGGCGAAACGTCTTTGTCCCCAACTCATTTTTGTACCTGGCAGGATGGATGTTTATAAATCCGTTTCCCGTCAGATACATGAGATTTTCCACGAATATACGGATATCATCGAACCTCTGTCTCTAGATGAAGCTTTCCTGGATGTCACAGAAAATAAAAAAGATATTTCCCTGGCTGTGGATATAGCAAAGGAAATAAAGCAGAAGATTCGGGAACAGCTCAACCTTGTTGCATCTGCCGGAGTTTCTTATAATAAGTTTCTGGCTAAAATAGCTTCGGACTATCGTAAACCGGATGGCTTATGTACCATTCATCCGGAACAAGCCCTTGATTTTATAGCCCGTCTTCCTATCGAATCTTTTTGGGGAGTGGGTCCGGTGACTGCAAAGAAGATGCATCTGCTTGGTATCCACAATGGACTTCAACTACGAAAATGTTCTCTTGAAATGCTGACAGCCCATTTCGGAAAAGCCGGCGTACTGTATTATGAGTGTTCACGAGGAATTGACGAACGCCCTGTCGAAGCAATTCGTATCCGTAAATCCATTGGCTGCGAACGTACATTGGAACGTGATATTTCAGCCCGTTCATCGGTCATTATCGAACTATACCATGTGGCGGTAGAGCTGATTGAACGTCTTCAGCGAAAAGACTTCAAAGGCAACACGCTTACCCTGAAAATCAAGTTTCATGATTTTAGCCAGATAACCCGAAGCCTTACTCAATCGCAGGAACTCACCACCTTAGACCGGGTACTCCCACTTGCAAAAGAATTGCTTAAAAGTGTCGAATTTGAGCAACATCCAATCCGGCTCATCGGTCTTTCCGTCTCCAATCCAAAAGAGGAAGCCGATGAACGACACGGTGTCTGGGAACAGTTGAGTTTTGAATTTAGCGATTGGGATTGAAGGCGAAGAGGAAGAAATATAACAATTAAGAGTACTATTTTTGAAGTATGTACTTTTTTATCATCAGGTTCGTATGATTTACTCACCTCATTTTTTATCAGATACGTTATCTTTGCAATACTTAAATGAATGAAAATACCATGAATCAAATGAAACATTTATTTTGTGTTCTTTTACTAGCAGCTTTAGGAAGTTTTTCTTTCAAGGCAAACGCTTACACCGAACGCAATATGCTGCAAAAAGCGGCAGACGAAACTACGTTGAAAAACGTGTTGGTAATGAAACAAGCATGGGTGCCTTATCCTGCTTATACAGACCGCGCCGCCTGGGATTCTTTGATGGGCCCCAATAAGCAACGCCTCATCGAAGCCGGCGAAAAACTCCTCGACTATAAATGGCAACTGATACCTGCCACCGCTTATCTGGAATACGAACGTAGCGGTAACCGTAAAATAATGGAAGTTCCTTATGACGCCAACCGCCAGGCACTTAACGCCTTGATGCTCGCTGAACTGGCCGAAGGGAAAGGACGTTTTATTGACCAATTACTGAACGGAGCATATATGAGCTGTGAAATGAATTCATGGGTTCTATCCGCACACTTGCCCCGCCAGAGCAGCAAACGTTCACTTCCCGACTTCCGCGAACAGATTATCGACCTCGGTTCAGGCGGATACGGAGCTTTAATGGCCTGGGTACACTATTTCTTCCGCAAACCCTTCGACAAAATCAATCCTGTGGTATCCTTGCAAATGCGTAAAGCAATCAAAGAACGTATTCTCGATCCGTATATGAACGACGACGAAATGTGGTGGATGGCTTTTAACTGGAAACCGGGAGAAATCATCAACAACTGGAATCCCTGGTGTAACTCCAATGCCCTGCAATGTTTCTTACTGATGGAGAACAATAAGGATAAGTTGGCGAAAGCTGTTTATCGCTCCATGCAGTCAGTCGATAAGTTTATCAACTTCGTGAAATCCGATGGTGCCTGTGAGGAGGGAACCTCTTACTGGGGACATGCCGCCGGAAAGCTCTATGACTATTTGCAGATACTCTCTGATGGCACAGGCGGTAAACTGTCTCTGTTCAATGAACCGATGATTCGCCGGATGGGAGAATATATGTCCCGCTCATACGTGGGCAATGGCTGGGTGGTGAATTTTGCTGATGCATCGGCACAAGGCGGGGGCGATCCTTTGTTAATCTATCGGTACGGTAAAGCTGTAAACAGCGATGAAATGATGCATTTTGCCGCATACCTGTTGAATGGAAGAAAACCGTATGCTACCATGGGCAACGATGCTTTTCGTTCGCTTCAATCTCTACTTTGCTGTAATGAGCTGGCAAAAGCAACTCCGAAACATGATATGCCGGATGTAACCTGGTATCCCGAGACGGAATTCTGTTATATGAAGAATAAGAACGGTATGTTTGTTGCCGCTAAAGGCGGATTTAATAACGAAAGCCATAACCACAACGATGTAGGAACCTTCTCTTTATACGTAAATACAATTCCTGTGATTATTGATGCCGGTGTAGGTACATATACCAAACAGACGTTCGGCAAGGACCGCTATACCATTTGGACGATGCAGAGCAACTATCATAACTTGCCGATGATTAACGGAGTACCGCAGAAATTCGGGCAGGAGTATAAAGCTACCAATACTGTTTGCAATGAGAAGAAACGGATGTTCTCTACGGATATAGCTACTGCTTATCCGGCAGAAGCGAAAGTGAAAAGCTGGGTTCGCTCTTATGCTCTTGATGATAAAAAACTCATTATTGGTGATATTTATACGTTGGATGAAGCTATTGCTCCTAATCAAATGAACTTTTTAACTTGGGGCAATGTGACTTTCCCGTCAGCCGGAAAAGTCCGCATCGAAGTAAAGGGACAAAAGGTGGAAATGAGCTATCCGTCGCAGTTTAAAGCCGAACTGGAAACAATCAAACTGGATGATCCGCGCCTGTCTAACGTATGGGGAAAAGAGATTTACCGCATCACACTAAAGACTGAAGAAAAGAAAGTGACTGGTAAATATGGATTTGTTATTCAACAAGTGAAGTAGGATGAAATAGATTTTTAAAGCTAGAAAAAATAAAGTATAAACAATTAAATCACAGTAAGATGAAAAAAGTATTATTTGCCGGCCTTTTGGTCCTTGCAGGAGTAAGCGTAAGTGCGCAGAACCTGATAAAAAACGAAAAATTCGCTACTGAAGTAAAGACTAAAGTGACTAATGCCAACAAAGCTACCGCAGGAGAGTGGTTTATCATGAATAATGAAGCCGACGGAGTAACTACTATTGCCTGGGAAGAAACAGGAGATGCCAAATATCCGAATGCAATGAAATTGGATAATTCTGGTGCTGAAAAGAATCTCTCTTGGTATAAAGCTTTCGTGGGACAACGTATTACCGATGGTTTGGAGAAAGGTATCTATGTTCTTACTTTCTATGCAAAAGCTAAAGAAGCAGGAACTCCGGTCAGTGTATACATCAAGCAAACTAATGAAGAAAAGAACGATAATGGTAAGTACAATACCACTTTCTTCATGCGTAGAGATTATGACGCGGATGCTCAACCGAATGCTTCGGGTGCACAGTACAATTTTAAAATTAAAGATGCCGGTAAATGGACTAAAGTAGTGGTTTATTATGATATGGGGCAAGTGGTTAATGCAATTAGCAGCAAGAAAGCAAATGCTAACTTGGAAGTGTCTGATACAGACGATGATGCTGCTATTCTGAAAGATTGTTATGTGGCTATTCTTTCCCAGAACAAAGGCGGCGTTGTAGAAATCAGCGACGTGACATTGAAGAAGAAATAAAGAGCAAAAGATTTAATATAGTAGGTTAACAAAAAAATAGGGCAGTGAAGTAGTGATACTTCGTTGCCCTATTTCTTTTGTTATATGAATATAATGGAGAGTTCCGAATAAATAAATGTATGAAACTGTCAATTTCTTTTCGAAACTGATTTCATGCGATTTATTGAATACCGAGTTTCTTCTTCAGTTCCTTCGGCAGAGAATCTTTGTGTACCATCACGCAGATTGTTTTAGCACGTACATAGCTTTCAGACATATTCAGATAACCTCCGGATTTGTTGCTTTCCGCTCCCCAGGAATTCTTGGTGATATAATATTTAGTACCATTCTGATCTTTCACAATACCGGTGATGTGCATCAGGTGGTCGTCAGTTGTCACAAACTTCTCGTAACCATCCTGACGGATTTCCGGTGTTACGTTGATTTCCGGATAAGGCTGCTCAAACTTGAACACTTCGTCCATACGTTCGTATTTAGGCATTTTCTCAAAACGCGCCCGGTCGGTAGTCGAGTAATCTTTCACATCTTCCACTTGCGGATTGATGGCGATTCCGTTCTTGAAAGAGAAACCTTGTTCGCTTACGTCACCGTCCCAACATACGGTGTATCCTTTGTTCAGTGCATAGTCAATAGCTCCGATCAGTTCGTCCAACGGAAGATTATACATCGGTTGGTTTTCCCAATTGTCGGGAACTTCAGGTGAGAATGTCTCATAATAAGGCTTGTGAGTGAAACTAGTCAACTCAACGTAATCATCCATATTCAATCCCAGACTTTCTGTGAAAGATTGAGGAGTATATTCTTTTCCTTTATAAGTAAACTTTTCGGGAAGCTTGCCCAGATAAATATCGAACAGATTATTAATAAGCGCATCAAATTGCGGAGTACGCTTTTTAGATTCAATATTTGCGTCTACCAATGCTTTGAGGTAGCGTGACAATGTACCGTGATTGTGGTCTTTGTTATCGCCCAGCAATCCGGTGTACACTTCTTCCGGAACGATTCCTGCTTTCTTATAAGCGTTTTTGAAAGTGTGTGCCAAACTTCCTTCACTGATACTTCCTTTACCACGACGGAGATAATTGTCCTCTATCTGATTCATGTACTTTTGGCGAACGATAAACATTTCCGAGAGATCATATTCTCCTTTTCCCATCCGGAGCAGTTCCGACTCCATGAAAGAAGTGGTGGCAAAGCACCAGCAGGTTCCTGTAGAACCCTGATCTTTGACAGGCGTTGCTTGGTGAGATACAACGGTTGTGAACTCATAACCGGGTGTTTGTGCAAAGGAGGTTACGACCAATAAGAGGAGCGCAACCGACATGAATAGCTTTTTCATAATGTGTTTTATTATCTTTCTTCTGCAAATGTATAAAAAAAGCGAGGATACTCGAAAGTTCCTCGCTCTATTTATTATAATTAGTGTGTTTATTTACATGGTAACCTGCTGTGACAGCAGTTTTTGAAGTTTACCGTTTAATGTTTGGCACATTGCACCATTTCCCATTGCTTGATAACGTTTAATACGGTACTGTAACATCATAATTTTTTCATTTGCATTCTTTTTCATAATTTGTTTCCTCTTTTTTTGCCCTCCACGTTTTGAAGAGCGGTTTTACATTTTTGTTTTCTCTAATAACACTGCAAAGATACAAATTGTTTCCGAATTGTATGCTGTAAAACATAAAAATCTTCTTTTTCTTTTGAATTTTCTTTTTATAAGAGTTCGGACACGGTTTATATTACGAACCTGTTACAAAATTTCCGGAGTTTTCCGTCAATGACAATATTATTCTTATCTATCACATTTTTATGTATTTATTTAGGTATTCAGAAAATATTCTTCTATTTTTGTCTGTCAGCAACCTTATTAATAAGAATAAACCAAACATTTATATGAAAACATTTACCCATCTTTTGTGCGTCCTGATTTTGTCGATTGTGTTGTTTGCTTGTAACAATGCTCACTTCCTCAAAGAGGAATCCTACCGGAATCAAGTAGCTCAAGACTTTGAGCAGAAAAAACAGGCACTTCCTCATGGAGATTTATTTGCGATCTTTGCCGATTCTATTTTGTCAGTCTACGAGCGCGAAGCATTGATGTTTCTCTACGCTTATATGCCGATAGGCGATGTGACGGACTATCCGGGAGATTATTACTTGGAGAATGTCCGGCTGTCGAAGCAGACCCGTGACGAGATGCCTTGGGGCACAGAGATTCCCGATGAAGTGTTCCGTCATTTTGTTCTGCCGATCCGGGTGAATAATGAGAATTTGGATGATTCCCGTCGTGTGTTTTATGATGAACTAAAAGACAGGGTGAAGGGACTGCCGATGAAAGACGCGATATTGGAGGTGAACCACTGGTGTCACGAGAAAGTGGTCTATCGTCCGAGTGACGCGCGTACCAGCTCACCATTGGCATCTGTCAAAACAGCGTATGGGCGTTGTGGTGAAGAGTCTACCTTTACGGTGGCTGCGCTCCGGGCGGTCGGTATTCCAGCACGGCAAGTGTATACGCCTCGCTGGGCACATACGGATGATAATCATGCCTGGGTGGAAGCATGGGCGGATGGACATTGGTACTTCTTCGGCGCTTGTGAACCGGAACCGGTTTTGAACCTAGGATGGTTTAATTCCCCTGCTAGTCGGGGAATGTTGATGCATACCAAGGTTTTCGGACGATACAACGGTCCGGAAGAGATTATGCTTAAAACACCCAATTACACAGAAATCAATGTGATTGATAATTATGCCCCTACCGCCAAAGCTATCGTAACGGTGACGGATGCCGATGGTCAACCGGTAGCAGATGCCAAAGTAGAATTTAAGATATATAATTATGCGGAGTTCTATACAGTAGCCACAAAATATACAGATGCAGAGGGGAAAGCCAGCCTGACTGCCGGTAAAGGGGATATGTTGGTTTGGGCATCCCGCAACGGACAATTTGGTTATGCCAAAATCTCATTTGGAAAAGATGATGCATTGCAACTCTCTTTAAATAGAAAAGAAGGTGAAGCCTATTCCTTGCCAATGGATCTTGTACCTCCGGTGGAAGGAGCGAATATTCCCGAAGTCACTCCCGAACAACGGGCGGAAAATGATCGGCGGATGGCGCAGGAAGATTCAATCCGCAATACGTATGTAGCAACAATGATGACGGAAAAACAGGCCAAAGAGTGGATAGATAAACTATATGGAAATACCTTACAACCGGAAAAGAAAGAAAAATTAGTAAACTTCCTGGTTGCTTCGCGAGGAAATCACCAAACCTTGAAAGACTTCCTTTCGCCTATCCGAAAAGAGAAAGACGCTGTTTCATGGGAAGAAATACGGGCTATATGGATATTAGAGAGTCTTTCGGCTAAAGATCTCCGCGATGTAACTCTGGATGTATTGAATGATCATTTGCTGACTAATATCTCGGATTGGGAGAAGATAGAGACTGATTTATTTAAAAGAATGTACCTTAACCCTCCTCGTATAGCCAATGAAATGTTGACTCCTTATAAAAAGGTACTTCGTGAAGCCATTGAAAAAACAGTGTACCAGTCTGTGCCCGATAGCATGAAACGTGATCCCAAAGTATTAATAGAATGGTGCAGAAAAGAGATTAAAATCAATAATGAACTGAATTCCCAGCAGATTCCTATCTCTCCGATGGGAGTATGGAAAGCACGGGTAGCTGATGAAAAGTCGCGTGACATATTCTTTGTGGCAGCTTACCGGAGCATGGGATGGGCGTCCGCTGCCTGGATTGATGAAGTGACCGGAAAGGTGCAGATTCTAAATGAAGAATTAGCAAAGGAAGATGTCAACTTCGATACGGCAGAAGCAGCACAGTCCCGAAAGGGAATGTTGCAAGCGACTTACACGCCTATCCGTTCTGTGGAAGATCCTAAATATTATTCGCATTTCACTCTTTCCAAGTTTAAAAACGGCACATTCCAGTTGCTTAATTATGACGAGGGAGAGACGGATATGGGGGATGGAACTACCTGGCGTAATTTATTAAAATATGGGAGAGAGCTTGATGAAGGCTATTATATGATGGTGACCGGAACTCGGTTGGCAAGTGGCGCGGTGCTTTCCAACAGTACATTTTTTACTATAGAATCCGGTAAGACAACCACCGTTGACCTTGTGATGCGTGAAAGCAAAGATCAGGTGCAAGTGATCGGTAATTTTAATTCGGAAGCGACCTATCGTCCGGTTGGCAGCACTGAACAGCGGAGTATCCTGCAAACCTGCGGACGTGGCTATTTTGTAGTAGCTGTTCTTGGGGTAGGGCAGGAACCTACCAACCATGCACTAAGAGATATAGCCGCTTTGGGCAATGACTTCGAACAATGGGGGCGTAAGATGGTCTTTCTTTTCCCTTCGGAAGAACAATACAAAAAATTTAATGCCGACGAATTCAAAGGACTACCGTCTACCATCACTTACGGTATTGATGTAGATGACAGCATCCGCAAAGAAATTGTGCAGGCTATGAATTTAAACAATTCTATTCTGCCGGTGTTTATCATTGCAGATACATTTAATAGGGTAGTCTTTGTTTCTCAAGGATATACAATCGGTTTGGGTGAGCAATTGATGAAAGTTGTACATGGGTTATAGAAAAGAGAAGGTATACAATAATCGTTAGTTCTTTTCCTTAATGCGTTTTTTCGGAAAAGAATGATTATCATTGCTTATTATATAGTGGAGATAAACAGTTACCTATATTCTTTTGTGTAAACTGTCAATCGTCTCTTTTACTCTTCGCACGGAAGTTACATTCCGTGCGTACTCATTGATGTGTACTGTTCCTCCCATGGAGACAGCTTCGTTTCTGAATTTCATCTCACTTTGAATGTTTTCACGTGCCGAGAAATGAAACTCATAGATTCTGGTTTCTGCGGCAATGCGTGCAATATTATTTTCATTTACTCCGCATCCGGCGAGTAATATTATTCTTCCGGCGGCTTGTTTCTGTAGCTCTTCTAAAAGAGGGATTCCCAGTTCAGCTGTAGGTTGCTGGCCGGAAGTCAGAATACGGTTGCACCCCAGTTCGATGATTTGTTCCAATGCTTTCTGTGGGTTACGGCATACATCAAATGCCCGGTGAAAAGTCACAGATAGCCCTTGAGCTGCTTCCATTAATTTTTGCATTGCTGGCAAGTCTACTTCACCCTCTGCTGTCAGGCAACCGAATACCACTCCGTCTGCCCCTAATTTTCGTGCAATTTCAATATCTTTCAGCATTGTCCGGATTTCGATATCCGAATAAAGGAAATCTCCTCCACGAGGACGGATAATAACATGCAGGCGGGTGTGGGTCAATACTTCTCTTGCGATGGCAATCTCACCATAGGAGGGCGTTGTTCCACCTTCCGGTATGCCGGCACATAACTCCACACGGTCTGCGCCACCTTCCTGTGCAGCCAGGCAACTTTCCACTGAATTGGTACAAATCTCAAATTGATACTTTCCCATAGTAGTGATATTAAAAAAGGGCGAATTTCTTCGCCCTTATATGAATCTTCTTTTTTGAATCATTACGTTATTTGGCGAAACTTACCGCACGTGTTTCACGGATCACGGTAATCTTCACTTGTCCCGGGTAAGTCATTTCATCTTGGATCTTCTTGGCGATTTCACCTGATAGGCTTTCTGTCTGCTTGTCGTCAATCTTATCTGCACCGACGATAACACGGAGTTCGCGTCCTGCTTGGATAGCATACGTCTTTGTTACACCCGGATAAGACATTGCCAGTTGTTCGAGATCGTTCAGACGCTTGATATAAGCCTCTACGATTTCGCGTCGTGCGCCCGGACGTGCACCGGAGATGGCGTCACAAACCTGTACGATAGGAGCCAGCAGACTGGTCATCTCCGTTTCGTCGTGGTGAGCACCGATAGCGTTGCAGATATCCGGTTTTTCTTTGTATTTCTCGGCAAGTTTCATACCCAGCAATGCGTGCGGCAATTCCGGTTCTTCGTCGGGCACTTTACCTATATCATGCAGCAAACCTGCACGTTTTGCTTTCTTCGGGTTCAGTCCCAGTTCCGATGCCATCACAGCACAAAGGTTAGCTGTTTCGCGTGCATGCTGCAACAAGTTCTGACCGTATGATGAACGATATTTCATCTTACCGATGATACGGATCAATTCAGGATGCAGACCGTGGATACCCAAGTCGATGGTAGTACGTTTACCCGTTTCGATAATTTCTTCTTCCACTTGTTTGCGTACTTTAGCTACCACCTCTTCGATACGGGCCGGATGGATACGTCCGTCAGTCACAAGCTGATGCAGCGCCAAACGGGCAATTTCACGGCGAACCGGGTCGAAGGCAGAAAGAACGATTGCTTCCGGAGTATCGTCTACAACGATTTCAACGCCGGTAGCAGCTTCCAAAGCGCGGATGTTACGTCCTTCACGTCCGATAATACGTCCCTTGATTTCATCCGATTCGATATGGAATACTGTGACAGAGTTTTCAATGGCAGTTTCTGTAGCCACCCGTTGGATAGACTGGATAACGATACGTTTAGCTTCTTTGCTGGCAGTTAATTTAGCATCATCCATAATGTCATTGATGAATGATTGTGCCTGCGTTTTAGCTTCTTCCTTCAGTGATTCTACCAGGCGTTCTTTGGCTTCTTCGGCAGACAGTCCGGAGATTGCTTCCAGTTTATCAATTTCCTGCTGTTGCAGTTTATCGAGTTCTTCTTTTTTCTTGTCAACAATCACAAGTTGCGCTTCCAGGTTCTCTTTTACCGCTTCGGCTTCCATTTTTTTACGTTGGATTTCTTCCTGACGCTGGTTAAGCACCATTTCACGTTGCTTCAACTTGTTTTCCGCTTGCTGAATCTTCTGATTCCGCAATGCTACCTCTTTTTCAAGGTCTGCTTTCTTATTCAGGAATTTCTCCTTCACTTCCAGCAGCTTGTTTTTCTTAATTACTTCTGCTTCCGTCTCCGCTTCTTTCAGGACATTGTCGTATTTGGATTTCAGTACATACCGGAATAGTATATATGAAAGGAACCCTCCTACGATGAAGCAAGCAATTGCTGTTGCTATTATTGCTATCATTCTACATTTAATTTAAGTATATAAATAAAAACGCACCACCAAATATCAAAGCAATTATTTTTGCTTGGATATTGTGCAGTGCGTGGTTGTTTTATCTCTTATCAGCGAATAGCCGGTCCGGGATTTATTCTTCCTTAAAATAATCCTCCAACAATTCTGTCAGTTCTTTTACCTTCTCCACATAGGGGCTGGTATCATTCCGTTGCATCAATTGCAGTTTCTCTAACGAGAACTGATAGGCTACCATGGCAATAATTTTTTCGGGTTCCAGGTTTTTATAGACTTCCCGATACTTATTAAGCCTGACATTTACCTGTTTGGCAGCTTCCCGTACCATTTGTTCTTCCTCACGGTTGATGGTTAACGGGTAGTTTGAGTCTGCTATCTGCAGGTTTATCTTTATTTTATCGTTCATACATCTTCTTCTTATTCATTCAACAAAGCGATGCATTTATCGACTTCACGCACTAATTTTGACAATCGCAGCTTCGTCTCTTTTACGTCGCTGCCGTTAAGGCTGATTGCCGTAGCTGTTTTTAGGTTTGTATAGCTGACTTCCAATTCATCGTATTGCGCCTGTACCTTCTCATTTTTTAATTTTTCAATATCAAGAAGCTTCTTCAACTTGGCATTTTCACGCTTTAACTCATCGTGCAAATAGATCAAATGCCGTAGCTGCGTCTCAAAGGTATTCAATAACTTTTTTTCTTCTTCTGTCATCACTACACCAAAATTGTACACAAAAATACGATTAACTCTGATATTACAAAAACTTTTCGGGAGAAAATGTTCTTTTTCGTCTAAATTAGCTATGAACGGAAGGAAAAGTAGAGTATTGCATAGGAAGCAAATAGATACTGCTTATAATATAAGGTATATATCATAGTAAACTAATTATGATGACATACTTATAAATGCATCTCGTATATGTTATTTTACAAAGGATTGTTTTTTTTATTCCCTCCGTATTCTATTTTCATTTTCTCCATATCCTGCTTCCTATTCTTCCATATTCTGATCCTTATCTCTCTATTCATCGCCTAAATTTTCAATTTCTGCATCATTTTGAACGAATTTTGTCCTTTATTGATTTGTCATTTTCCTTCTTTGCTGATAAATACTAGTATGTTTGCGTACCGAACTAACGGACTCAAATTATAAATATAAACATTTGTATTATCTAATCATGAAAAAGTATTATTTACTATCTCTTGTGACCGCTTCTTTGATAGGAGCAACCTGTATTCAATGTACTTCTCCGAAACAGAAGGGTGGGGAAAATTCCCTTCCACAGAAGAGTGAATTGTTTGCAACTCTACCGGACTGTTGTCCGACACCGGACGGAATGGCTGTCGCTCCCAATGGAGATTTGATTTTGGCTTGTCCGAATTTTGCAGATATTACACAACCCGCTTGCTTGATGCGTATCACTAAAGATGGCAAGATAACAAAGTGGCTCGATGTTCCTGTATTGGAAGAAACCGGTTGGGCTTCTCCGATGGGAATCGCTTTTAATGAAGAAGGCGACTTGTTTATTTGCGATAATCAAGGTTGGAGCGGAGCCGAGAAAGCGAAGAATAAAGGACGCGTTCTTTGCTTGAAGTTTGATAACGGTCAATTGAAAGAAACAATCACTGTAGCATCCGGTATGGAACACCCAAACGGTCTTCGTATCCGCAACGGGAAATTGTATGTCACTCAAAGTTCATTATCACAAATCAAAGATCCTTCGGGATTGCTTGTCAGCGGGGTATATTGTTTTGATATGAATGACCGTGATGTGGTAGTTACGAACACATCCGAAGATAAAAATCTCATTACCACTGTTATCACGAAGAACCCTGAAGTGCAATACGGATTGGATGGAATCGTATTCAATGAAGTGGGCGACCTCTTTGTAGGAAACTTCGGTGATGGTGCCGTTCATCGCATTAAGATGGATGCGGAAGGTAAAGTGGTAAGTAATGATGTATGGGCACAAGATACCACCCAGTTACGCACGACGGATGGAATGTGCATAGATGATAAAGGAAATATCTGGGTAGCGGACTTCTCCGCAAATGCGGTTGCACGTATTGATAAAGACGGAAAGATTCAGCGTATTGCTCAAAGTCCAGATTGTGACGGTAGCGACGGAGGTTTGGATCAGCCGGGTGAACCTATTGTGTGGAACGGACAAGTAATTGTATCTTGTTTCGATTTAGTGACCGGACCGGACAAGGTTAATACTAAACATGATAAGCCTTTTACACTGGCTAAACTGTCATTGGAAGAAAAAGAATAAAATGAAAAAATATCTATCAACCTTTGCCGGCTCCGCTATCTGTGGTGGATTTGCGTTTGGCATTTGGCCGGAACTTTGGAAGACATACGGGCTGATGGGCGGTTGGCTGGCGGCAACGCTGATTATCGGCATTATGTGGTATATGAATCATTATCATGGAGCCATCCTCAATCCTTCCGGAAAAATATGGCTTGATCAGGGTTGGTGCATCGGTTCTGCCGGAATCGCTTGGGGAATTGTCCGCTTTCAGGGAGATATCACCAACTTCTTTTATGCAGTGCCCACCTTAATCTGTTGTCTGATAGGAGGTGCTTTGGCAGGAATACTAGTATGGAAAATCCGTTCGTGCGATTGTACCCGGAAGATAAATTAAGGAGGAAAGAACAATGAGCGAATGGTTACAGACTTATAATGAATTTTTCGGTATGTATCATGCCGGAATCATCACATCTATTTTCGGAGCTTTTGCCGTCACCTTTACAGTGCTGATGAGCTGGTCTAAATTAGTAAAAGACTTTGGTCCGATAGGTGGATTTATGGCAGCCGCCCTTATTATCGGTACTTTCTGGGTAGTCAATCATAAATTGCCCGGATTCGGTTTTTCTACCGGACTGTTGAATGACGCTGAAGGTTTGCCGATGCAATTCAGCATGATTCATCAGGGAAATCGTGGCAGTGCTCCCTGGGTAGATATGGGATGGGCGATTGCAATGGGATTTATCTTGTCCGATGTACTTTGTGCACCGAAAGGAACACGCGGAGAACTGTTGAAAGAAGCATTTCCCCGTTGGCTGGTGATTATTCTGGGTGGTATTGTCGGTGGTATTTTCGTAGGACTTACCGGATATACAAATGCGGCACTCTAACTCTATTAACTGAAAAGAAGAAAAATCATATATGTATATATTAGCACATGACTTGGGTACCAGCGGTAATAAAGCAACCTTATTCGACGAATCGGGATTGCTGATTGCTTCGCGCACAGCCGCTTATCCAACAAATTACGCTTCCGGCAACCGGGCGGAACAGAATCCGCATGATTGGTGGAAAGCCATTGTAGACACTACACAAGCACTTCTCGAACTGGTATCCCCCGCTGATATTGCCGGTGTGGCACTTAGCGGACAAATGATGGGATGCCTTTGTGTGGATAAGGACGGTCGCCCGCTTCGTCCTCACATGCTTTATTGCGACCAGCGTTCGCAGGAAGAAGAGATGATTCTCTCTGAAAAGATAGATCCGCTTCATTTCTATGAAATCACAGGACATCGGATCAGCGCTTCCTATTCCATAGAGAAACTGATGTGGGTAAAGAAACACGAGCCGGAAGTCTTTTCGCAGACAGCCAAGATGCTGAACGCAAAGGATTATATCAACTATCGCTTGTGCGGCACTCTTGCTACAGACCCTTCCGATGCTTCGGGTACTAACGCATACGATTTGAATCGTTGGCAATGGAGTGAAGAAATCATAGAAGCGGCCGGACTTGATCTTTCTTTATTCCCGGACGTTCGTTCATCTATCGACGTTATCGGCGAAGTGACAAATGAAGCAGCCCGTGAAACAGGTCTACTGGCGGGAACTCCCGTTATTTGTGGCGGTGGCGATGGCAGCTGTGCCGGAGTAGGGGTAGGCTGTGTAGCTCCGGGTAGTGCATACAACTATCTGGGTTCTTCCTCCTGGGTAGCATTGACAGTGGAAAAGCCGATTGTAGACGAACAACGCCGCACCATGAACTGGGCGCATGTAGTGCCGGGTATGCTGCATCCGTCGGGAACGATGCAGGCGGCAGGTTCCTCTTACAACTGGATGATAAACCAACTCTGCCAGCATGAGCAGGCCTTAGCGGCTCAATCGAGCCGTAGTGTGTTCGAACTGATTGACGAACAGATACTTTCTTCTCCGATAGGAGCCAACAAACTCCTGTTCCTGCCTTATATGCTTGGTGAACGTACTCCTCGTTGGAATGTAGATGCGAAAGGAGCATTTATTGGTCTGACACTGGGGCATCAACATGGAGATATGTTGCGTGCCGTTATGGAAGGTATCACGCTTAATTTGGGATTTATTGTCAATATCTTCCGCCAACATGTTCCTATCGACCAAGTGACCGTTATCGGCGGATGTGCGCAGAATCCTGTTTGGCGTCAGATGATGGCGGATATTTATCAGGCGGAAATTCGTGTACCTAATTATTTGGAGGAAGCTACTTCAATGGGAGCAGCTATCCTGGCAGGTATCGGTGCGGGTGTCTTTAAAGATTTCTCTGTAATAGACCGTTTTGTCCGTATCGAACAGACCGTGCAGCCGATTCCTGAAAACCGGGCGAAATATGAAGCGTGGATGTCTGTTTTTGATAAAGCCTATCATGCTTTATATGATATGTATACTGAGATTGCAAAAACTGAATTAGATTCTATATAAAACCAAAGAACAATATGAAAACAGTCATTGTGCCGGCTCCCGGCAAAATAGAAATACGACAGGTGGAAACTCCTGTCATTAATGCTTATCAGGCATTGGTGAAAACAGAAATGGTGGCTTTGTGTAATGCGACCGACAGTAAGCTGGTAGCCGGAAAGTTCCCCGGTGTAGATACGTACCCATTGGCTTTGGGACATGAGAATGCCGGAATTGTAGTAGCTGTAGGCGAGAAAGTGCGTAACTTCAAGATGGGCGACCGTGTGATTGGCGGTCTTATTTCCGATTTTGGCGCACAGGGTATCAATAGCGGCTGGGGCGGTTTCAGCGAATATGTAGTAGTGAACGATTTTGAAGTATTGAAAGAAGAAGGGTTGGCCACACCTGAACAAGGGTGTTGGGATAGTTTTGAAATTCAGAACGCGGTTCCTTCGCACGTGCAACCGGAAGAAGCGGTGATTTCCTGTACCTGGCGTGAGGTACTGGGAGCTTTCAAAGATTTCAATCTGACTCCGGGTAAAAAGGTGATTGTAGTAGGCTCCGGTCCTGTTGGATTGAGCTTTGTGAAGTTGGGCAAGTTGTTCGGCTTGGGGCAGATTGACATTGTAGATATGCTTCCTGCCAAGTTGGAAGTAGCCCGCCGGATGGGAGCGGATCATGGATATACTCCTGCTGAAATCAGCACTCCGGAGTTTATTGCTGCTGCCAATCGTTCTTACGATGCGGTTATCGATGCAGTGGGACTGGATGCGGTTGTCAATTCTGTATTGCCATTGGTAAAGATGGGCGGAGATGTCTGCGTATACGGTGTTATGACAAAGAATCCGACGTTCGATTTATCAAAAGCTCCTTATAACTTCGACCTGCACATGCATCAATGGCCTACCCGTTCAGAAGAAAAAGCGGCGATGACTACATTGGCGCAATGGATTGAAGAAGGCAGACTTTCTGCGTCCGACTTTATCACGCATCGTTTTGCGATAGAAGAAATAGAAGAAGCCTTTGCTGCCGTTAAACGGGGTGAAGTATTGAAATGCGTATTAACTTTTTAAGAAACAATAGATTTATAACAACTTATTAAACGACTCAGAATAATGGAAAAGAAGAATATAAACGAAGTGATTGCAGAATTGTCAGTAGAACAGTTGGCAGGAATGATCGATCATACCTATCTGAAACCTTTCGGTGATGCATCTCCTATTGAAAAACTTTGTGCGGAAGCCCGTCATTATCAGTTTGCGATGGTAGCCATCAATCCGGCAGAAGTGGAAACTTGTGTAAAGTTGCTCGAAGGTTCGGGCGTACGTGTAGGCGCGGCTATCGGTTTTCCGTTGGGACAGAATACGGTAGAGTGTAAAGCGTTTGAAACCCGTGATGCTATCGCTAAAGGGGCAACTGAAATAGATACAGTCATCAATGTTCGTGCTTTGCAGAAAGGACAGACTGAAATCGTGAAAAAAGAAATAGAAGATATGGTTTCTATCTGTAAGCCTGCGGGAGTGATCTGTAAAGTCATTCTTGAAACTTGCTATCTGACGGATGAAGAGAAAGAAACGGTGTGCCGTATAGCCAAAGAGGCAGGAGTGGATTTTGTGAAAACGTCTACCGGATTCGGTACGGCAGGAGCAACAGTACACGATGTGGCGTTGATGCGTCGTGTGGTGGGTTCTACTATCGGAGTGAAGGCAGCAGGCGGTATTCGTGATCTCGATTCTGCGTTGGCATTGATTCAGGCAGGCGCTACCCGTATCGGTACATCAAGTGGTATTCAAATTGTAGAATCCTATAAGGAGCTGAAGAAAGGTTTGTAATCGTTCTTTTTTCAAGAAGATAATTTAGGTAAATAAGAAGATAAAATGATAAGATCGAAATTAATGAAGCTGTTGAAGTGTGGAATGGCATGTTGTGTGTTCCTTTCCATCGTAGCATGGCAGACGAAAGACACTTCCCTTCAGCCTACCGACACAGGAGGTTTTATCGTCGAGATTCAGAAGAAATATGCGGAAGTTCAGGCGATAAAAAAGAAAGGAAATCAGGAAGAGATAGAAAACAAGATCAAAGCCGTGCACCGGAGATTGACACGTACTTATCCAATCTATTATGATTGGTGGTTACAGGATGGCACAACGGGTGATGTAGACTGGTTTAGTAAGAGTTTTAATCAGGAACTTTCCGTGCGTTTGCAGAAACTGAACATCAAAGCTTCCGCAACTAACACGCCGGAAAATATCGAGACGGCTTTCCAGGCTTATTTGAAAGCGTGTGAACAAAGACGTATCAAGCGTTTGGCAGCCTTCACAACCGATAAACCGGAGATTGTTTTTACAAAGTACAGAACGTTGCGTCCTTCTTTCTTTGCTTATACCGAGGGCGTTTCGGATGCTCGTGCCGAATGTAATTACATTGCGGGCGGCGCGTTGGCGAAGTTGAAGATGAATGGTATCTGGGCGGAGGTAGAAACGCTGTTGACAGATGAGGAAGGAGTGGTTCGTGATCCGGATCTCCACTTCGACGGTCAGCACTTGCTTTTCTCCTGGAAGAAATCTTCCAAAGAGGACGACTTTCATCTGTATGAAATGGATTTGAAGACACGTGAAATCAAACAGTTGACTTTTGGAAAAGGACATGCCGATATTGAAGGTATTTACTTGCCGGATGATAATATCCTTTTCAACTCTACCCGTTGCGGGAGCACGGTAGACTGTTGGTTTACGGAAGTCAGCAATATGTATCTCTGCGACAGGGAAGGACGTTATATGCGTCAGGTCGGTTTCGATCAGGTGCACACTGTTACTCCGACTCTGTTGGATGACGGTCGTGTGGTTTATACTCGTTGGGACTACAATGACCGCGGGCAGGTTTGGACGCAACCTTTGTTCCAGATGAATCCCGATGGAACGGGGCAGTCGGAATATTACGGAATGAACAGCTGGTTCCCGACAACGGTGGCACATATTCGCCAAATCCCCGGCACTCGTAAGTTGATGGGAGTTTTTATGGGTCACCATACTCCTCAACATGGTAAATTGGGTATTATAGATCCCGAAGCCGGACGTGATGAGAATGAAGGTGTCATGTTTGTAGCTCCGGTCCACAAACCGAAACCTGAACGTATTGACGACTATGGAAAGTTTACCGATCAGTTTCAGCACCCTTTCCCGTTAAGTGAGACGGAATTTTTAATTTCTTATACTCCGTTGGGATATTACGTCGGACATCCGATGGAATTCGGCGTTTATTGGATGAATGCGGATGGAGAACGTGAGTTGTTGGTTTCTGATATGCGTATATCCTGCAACCAACCAATATTGGTTGCTCCTCGCAAACGTCCGTTCCGCCGTTCGTCTTCGGTAGATTATACGAAGAATGAAGGTGTATATTATATGCAGAATATCTACGAAGGTAACGGATTGAAAGGGGTAAAACCGGGTACAATCAAACAGTTGCGTGTAGTAGAAATCCAGTTCCGTGCAGCGGGTGTAGGCGAAGTGGGTGGTAATGATAAAGGTGGAGGAGCCCTCATGAGCTCTCCTGTAGGAGTAGGTAATGCAGCTTGGGACGTGAAGAGAGTGTTGGGAGTGACGGAAGTGTATCCCGATGGTTCTGCTTTCTTTAAAGTGCCTGCACGCAAACCTCTATATTTTCAGGCATTGGATGAAAATGGACGTGTCGTGCAGACGATGCGTAGCTGGTCTACTTTGCAACCGAACGAGGTGCAGAGTTGCGTGGGATGTCACGAACATAAGAATACGGTTCCTGTAGCAGGGCATCCGGTATCTATGGCCATGAATAAAGGTATCAAGGCATTGGAGCCGGAAGATGAGATGGGCGAACGCAATTTCAGTTACCTGAAAGAAATCCAGCCTATCTGGGACAGACATTGTATCTCTTGCCACGATGGAGTGAAGCAGCCAATGAGTCTGAAAGGTGAATTGAAAGTAATGGATAAACCAAGCAAAAGAAAATATACGGATTCGTATTTGAGTTTGACCCATGCTACTCAGGATCAAGGCGGAGGAGCATGGCGAGGTAATGCATACCATCCGGAAGTAAACTGGATCAGTGCTTTATCCCAACCTACATTGTTACCGCCTTATTTTGCTGGTTCTAACACGAGTAATTTGATAAAACGCCTGGAAAGCGGACATGGAGGTACTAAGTTGACTCCGCAGGAAATACGAAAAGTGGCTCTTTGGATTGACTTGCTTGTACCTTTTATCGGAGACTATCGCGAAGCGAATAACTGGTCGCAAAAAGATCTCGACTTCTACAATTATTATGATAAGAAGCGGGAAGCAGCCCGTGCGGAAGATCAGGAGAATATTCGTCAATACATTCAATCCCTTCAAACTAAACAAGAGAAAAAATGAAAAAGAAGATATTGATACCTGTTGGTATGGCTGCTCTGTTTCTTTGTGCGTCTTGGCAAGCAGCGGAAACTACGGTTTCGCCGGACCGTTTGTTTTTGGCAGACAACGGTAAATCCTTGTTTGTAACAAACAGGGCAGGCTGTGAACTCATCAAGATGTCGTCCGACGGGCAGAAAATGGAAAAGAAAGTCTCTTTCCCGTCTCCTGTCAATGCGATGACGCAGGATGCGAATGGTAAACTTTGGGTGGTATGCGACGGAAACTACGGTACGATGTACGAATTGGACGGCAAAAAACTTTCGGTACAATCCAAAACAAAAAGCGGAGCTACTCCTTCGGACATTCTGTATAATCCGTTGTCAAAGTCTCTTTGGGTGACGCAACGGTTCAACAACGAACTTTGGGAGATTGATCCGGCAACCCGTAAGGTGAAAACTAAAATCGCTGTCGGCCGTGAACCTGTGTCGATGGCTGCCTTTGCGAGTGATTCTTGCCTGTTGATTGCGAATAATCTGCCGGAAATGCCTTCTACGGCTTATCCGATTGCGGTACAGCTCGACATGGTCGATGTACTTTCGAAAAAGGTTTCGGGACGTATCATGCTTCCGAACGGCTCTACGGACGTAAAGTCAGTAGCGGTGGATAAGAATCATACTTTTGCGTATGTCACTCACTTAATCTCCCGTTATCAGTTGCCTACCAATCAATTGGATAGAGGATGGATGGCTACCAATACATTGTCTATTATTGACTTGAAGGCAAAGAAGTGGCTGACTTCCGTCATCTTGGATACTCCGCAGAAAGGAGCGGCTAATCCGTGGTCGGTCATTGTGACTCCGGATGATAAACAAATCATTGTAGCGGCTGCCGGCAGTCAGGAATTGGTGCGCATCGATCGTATGGCTTTGCACGAACGTCTTGCCAAGGCAAAGCAAGGAGAAATGGTCACTCCTTCCATGAAAGCATGGGGGAATATCCCCAATGATGCAGGATTCTTGTATGGCATCCGTGACTTCATTCCTACACAGGGAAAAGGTCCGCGTTCGGTGGTTGCCACAGGAAGTAAAATTTATACAGCCAATTATTATACATCGGAACTGGTGTCTATGGATTTGAACGGCAAGAATATGCAGAAGCTGGTTTTGGGTGCTCCGTTAGCTTTCACTAAAGTAGGTAAAGGTGATATGTATTTCCATGATGCGACCATTTGTTTCCAAAATTGGCAAAGTTGTGCAACCTGCCATCCGAATGATGCACGTATGGACGGGCTTAACTGGGATTTGCTGAATGATGGCATGGGTAATCCGAAGAATACAAAAACTCTTTTGTTTTCGCATCAGACTCCGCCTTGTATGGCAACTGGTATTCGTAAGAATGCCGAAGTTGCGGTACGTTCGGGAGTGAAATATATCCTGTTTATGGAAGGAGAGGAGGAAATCAGTGAATCTATCGACGAATATCTAAAGTCTCTGAAACCTCTTCCCAGTCCTTATCTTCAAAATGGTAAACTTTCTGCGAAAGCGAAAAGAGGAAAGAAGATTTTTGAAGAAAACTGTGCAAGTTGTCACTCCGGAGAATATTATACCGACCTGAAACAGTATAAGGTAGATTGGACTACCGGACCCGATAAAGGTTTGTCAATGGACGTTCCAGCTTTGAATGAGTGTTGGCGTACAGCTCCTTATTTGTATGACGGGCGTAGTTATTCGATGAAAGATATGCTTAAGGTACACGGACCTCGCAAACCGGTTTCCGAAAAAGAACTGGAAGAGCTGGAGGAATATGTATTGTCTCTGTAGTGAGTTTCGTCCGTGCCTGAAAAAACTTTTATATAAAACTAATTTTGAATTGATATTTATGACAAGAATATATATGGCGATTCTAGCTTTTCTGTTTCCGGCATTTTTGTCTGCACAGACAAAAACGTTTGCAGGAACGGATTATTCGCAAGGAATTGTCTTCGTGATGGAAAATAATCAAATCGTGTGGCAACACAAAGCCCCCGATTCCAATGATTTATGGGTATTGCCTAATGGCAATATCCTTTTCACCACCGGACATGGAGTGCTCGAAATGACTCGTCAGAACGATACCATCTTTCATTATGAATCTAAAAGCCCGGTTTTTGCCTGCCAACGATTGAAGAATGGAAATACGTTTGTGGGCGAATGTAGCACAGGTCGTATGCTGGAAATCTCTCCCAAGGGTAAGATTGTGAAAGAAGTGTGCATTCTGCCGGAAGGAGTGAAAGAGGAAGGATTTGCTTTCATGCGTAATGCACGGCGTTTGGATAATGGTCATTTTTTGGTGGCACATTATGGTCCGCAGTGTGTGACGGAGTATGATACGAACGGAAAAGTGGTGTGGAACCTGGAGGTTCCCGGCGGACCACATTCGTTGACCCGCCTGCCTAACGGACACACGCTGATTGCCGTAGCAGATAAGGATCAGAATCCGCGGCTTATTGAAGTAACGAAAGAAGGAAAAACAGTTTGGGAATTATCGAATACGGATATTCCCGGCAAACCGTTGAAGTTTTTGGGAGGCTTTCAGTATTTCTCCGACGGGCGTTTTCTGATTACAAACTGGACAGGACATGTGAATCCGAAAGAGAAAGTACACATGTTGTTGGTCGACCGACAAAAGAAGATACTTTATTCTTTGGAAAATACTCCGGGCTTGAAAACCATGTCGTCCATCTATAGCATGGATATTCCGGCAGGCGTTACCTCTTATCATTAATAAAGTATAGATCATAAGAAAAAGACATTGAAATTTGCACTATGAAGTATCATCGAATAAAATGTAATTTGTATAAAGCGGAAGGAGACAGTTGGGAACAGATGGCGGAAGAATTACTTTCATCCGCTGTCCGGGAAGAGAGAGTGGTCCGTCTTATACTCTTTACACGCTGTACGGATAATCAGGAATACAAGTTTCAACGTTCCTTTCTGGAACAATGGGTGGAACGGCATTTCGTTTCTCCCCGTCCGGTCGTTTCGCTTGTGGCTCAAAAACCGTTGGTGGCGAACTTGGTGCTGGAGGTACATTCATTGGTGGAGGCTGCGGATGAGGCGCTCACAATAGAAGAACAGTTCACTTCTTCTGTCCGCTACCTCCGGATCGCGACTCCTTACTACCGGGAAATAATAGCAGGAGGACTTTGTGCGGATGATTTGAATCTTCCTGTTCGCGAACAATCGGAACAAGCATTCAGAAAGGCTGAAGAGATATTGAAAGCGGAACAGATGAACTTCGGTGACATTGTCCGTCAGTGGAATTATCTGGAACGTATCACCGATATTGCACATGGCAATCAGTGTTATCAGGATTTTAATGATGTGCGCACTCTGTTTTATGCTTCTTCGGCATGGGAATCAGGCTATCCGGCAGCAACAGGGATCGGCACACAATATGGTGGCATACTGATTGATTTCAATGCTGTCAGCGGAGAAGTGGATATTGTTCCTTTGGATAATGATTGGCAACGGGCTGCTCATGTTTATTCGGATGAGGTACTGATTAGTCACCGGGCGGATACGGAGAAAGGAACTCCGAAGTTCGAAAGAGGAAAGTCTGTGTCCGACCGTCGACAGGAAGTGATTTATATTTCCGGCACGGCTGCCATTCGTGGTGAGGAAAGTGTAACGACCGGAGATGTACTTTCGCAAGCGGAAATCACTCTTGAAAATATCCAGCATTTGATCGGACTGGAGGAGGGAAGAGAAAATTGGCCGGAACATTCCGGTAAGTTAGGACTCCTTCGTGTATATCTGAAGAATGAGGAAGATGCGCCGGCTGTGAAAGCAGACTTGGATAAACTTTGTCCGGATCTGCCTATTGCTTATCTTTATGCGGATGTATGCAGAGAGGAATTATTGATAGAAATTGAAGGGATTGCTTATTTGTAAAAGCATTGTTTATTATAAAAGAAAAACAGATGAAACTGATTCGACTGATAGCTTCACCGGTATTGATGTATATCTTGGCGGGACTTTATGCCTTGATATTGGCAGTAGCCACTTTTGTGGAAAATTCTTATGGCGCTGCCATTGCCCGCGAGTATTTTTATTATGCTCCCTGGTTTATTCTATTACAGTTATTGCAGGCAGTTAATCTATTGGCTATGTTCCTTCGGGGAAGCTATTTCAAGAGAATCAGTAAAGGCAGTCTGATTTTTCATGGAGCTTTTCTTTTTATTTGGTTGGGAGCTGCTGTCACTCACTATGTCGGAGTGACGGGCATCATGCATATCCGTGAGGGGGAAACGGCAAACAGCATGATGAAAGATGAGGGAGCAGGGATGGAAAAGACTTCTCTGCCTTTCTCTGTCACGCTGGATGATTTCAGGTTGGAACGTTATCCGGGTTCTCACAGTCCGATGTCTTATGAAAGTGATTTGGTAATTAAGCGAGGGCATGAATCTCCTTTGCAGGCAACCATTCGAATGAATAAAGTGATTGATGTGGATGGCTATCGTCTGTTTCAATCTTCGTT
This sequence comes from Bacteroides caecimuris, assembly GCA_948742525.1. Taxonomy (GTDB): domain Bacteria; phylum Bacteroidota; class Bacteroidia; order Bacteroidales; family Bacteroidaceae; genus Bacteroides; species Bacteroides caecimuris_A. The sequence continues at coordinate 28,564 of CAPYSS010000008.1, forward strand.
CGATCCCGATGAACAAGGTACTGTGTTGTCTGTGAGCTACGACCGTCCCGGTATGCAACTTACGTATACCGGATATTTTCTGTTGTTTGTTGGTTTTGTATGGACGTTGTTCAGTAAGAAATCCCGTTTCGGACGGTTGCGTAAAGAGTTGGGAGAAATGAAAAATAATGCTCCTTTCTGTTTGTTGTTCTTCCTGATTTTATCCGGAATATCAAGTATGCAGGCATTGAGTGCACAACAAAAATCGGTTTCTTTGCAACAATCACCCATAGCAGGGCAACACCCTCTTGTGGTTTCTCAACTACCTTGTGTTTCTTCTTTACATGCCGAAAAGTTCGGCAGCTTGGTAGTGCTTAATCCAAATGGGCGTCTCGAACCCGTCAACAGTTATACATCTGCCATCTTACGCAAATTGTATGGAGCCGATCAACTGAACGGTATGGATTCGGATCAATTCTTTCTGAATCTGCTTTCTTTTCCCGATGAGTGGGGTGCCTTTCCTTTTATCAAAGTCGATAATAAAGAACTCCTTCAACGTTTCGGCAGAGATGGCAAATACATTGCTTGGCAAGATGTGTTTGATGCAGACGGTAACTATATCCTGGCAAATGAAATGAACACGATTTATGCCAAGCCGGCTTCGGAACGGAAACGGCTGGACTCGGATTTATTGAAACTGGATGAATCGGTAAATATCGTCTATCGTATCATGCAACACCAGTTGTTGCCGCTTTTCCCGGATGGAAACGATTCGCAGGGAAAATGGTATTCATCGGGTGATGATTTAAGTGCTTTTCACGGGAAAGACTCTTTGTTTGTAACTAAAATCATAGATTGGTATATCTATGAATTAGGAAACGGAGTTCGTTCCAACAACTGGAAAGAAGCCGATAAAATCATCGAAATGATGAATATCTTCCAACAGGCAAAGGCTAAAGTTCCCCCTATTGATAATCGGAAAGTGAAAGCCGAACTTCTTTATAATCAGCTGAATCTATTTTTCTGGTGTCGTCTGGCTTACCTGATTTTGGGCGGCATCCTCCTTTTCATTGCTTGTGGAGAGATTATTGCAGACTTCAAATGGGGGAGAAAACTAAGTGGCATCCTGATTGCTCTCCTGACAATCGCTTTCCTTGCGCATACGTCAGGTGTCTTGCTACGTTGGTATATTTGCGGGCACGCGCCTTGGGCGAATGCTTACGAGTCGATGGTATGTACTTCCTGGATGCTGGTAGGTAGCGGACTTCTGTTTGCTCGTCGATTTCGTATTCTTCCGGCATTAGCGGGATTATTGGGTGGAATCATGCTTTTTGTAGCAGGACTAAACCACCTGAATCCGGAAATCACTCCTTTGGTTCCGGTACTCCAGTCTTATTGGCTAATGTCTCATGTTGCTGTTATCATGATCGGTTACGTATTCTTTGCGCTTTGCGCACTGACAGGATTGTTTAACCTTGTACTGATGAATTTACTTTCCGCCACCAACCGGGTGAAGCTCCAGTTCCGTATCCGTGAACTGACATTACTGAATGAAATGGCAATGATCCTCGGCCTGTTCTTTATGACCGCAGGCACATTTCTTGGAGCCATCTGGGCAAACGTCTCTTGGGGTAGGTATTGGGGCTGGGACCCTAAAGAAACCTGGGCATTGATCTCGATTGTTGTGTATGCATTGGTGCTTCATATTCGTTTCATTCCTCTTCTGAAAGGAAAGACCGACTGGTGTTTTAATCTGCTTTCGGTCGTAGCCATTCTTTCCGTTATCATGACTTGGTTCGGAGTGAATTACTATTTAAGCGGCCTGCATTCTTATGGAAAAACCGAAGGGGGAGATTTCTTGTTGTGGATATGGGGATTGGGAGTCTGTCTTGTGTTTGTGTTGGCATGGTTTGCGCGTTGCAGAGAAAAAAACTGATTCCTTATAAGAAGGCATACTCTTTATAAGAAGACATACTCTTTTGTTACAATGTAACATGATTGAATGTGATGCTTATTACAGTCAAATTCTCCTTCACCTCCTTCACTCGGTTGTAACCATCTGTTTGACAGGTGTTTCCGGTGAATGGATAAAGAAAAGTCTTCTCTTCACGCCCTTCACCCCCTTCACGCCCTTCACAATCCCCACAGTTTGCTACTTTCACAGCCCGTAACCTTTGCATCGGCATTGTCAATCTTTGCAAATGAGAGCAGCCCCCCTGTGGGTATGTTAAATCTAGACTGTTTACTGATAAACTACCGTCTTCTCGTATGTTTTATTTCTATTTATCAATCGCCGACTGAGGTTGTCCACCTGGCTGACTATAGTCGGCTAAGCAGACAACTACAGTCGGCTAGATGGACAACTCTAGTCGGCTGCTTAGGTGCAAGCTGTTTAATTGGATAAGATAGACAATGCCTATGCGAAGGTTACGAGCTGTGAAAGTGACAAATTGTGGGGATTGTGAAGGGCGTGAAGGGGTGAAGGGCGTGAAGGGAAGACTTTTCTTTATTTGTTCACCGGAAACACCTGTCAAACAGATGGTTACAACCGGGTGAAGGAGAAGAACTATACTTTATTGCAAAGCTATATACTTAATCCCCCTATGTTTGCCCGATGGGTCAAATCTATAAATGCGGGTTCGTAATTAGCGCATGATTTTATGATTCATCCGTTAGCCGGACAGTAAAAAGTAATCTCTTTTGATTGCATTTTATAGATAACTCCGGTTAAATAGTTATTTTTGCAGAAATAACTGATTTTTACGAAATAAAGGAACCCATGTTGAAAATATTAGTAACCTACGCCGTACAAGGCGAATTTGTAGAGATTAAATGGCCGGATATAGAACCTTACTACGTTCGTACAGGCATTGGTAAAGTGAAATCAGCCTTTCATTTGGCAGAAGCAATCCGCCAGGTACAGCCGGACTTGGTGCTCAATATCGGAAGTGCCGGAACAGTCGACCATCAGGTAGGAGACATTTTTGTATGCCGCAAGTTCGTAGACCGTGATATGCAGAAAATGAAAGAGTTCGGATTGGAGGGTGAGATTGATTCATCGGCTCTGCTCGAAGAAAAAGGCTATTGCATGCATTGGACGGAAGATGGGATTTGCAATACGGGAGATGGCTTCCTCACCGAGTTGACTCATGTCACCGGAGATGTTGTAGATATGGAAGCATACGCACAGGCATTTGTCTGCCGTTCAAAAGAAATCCCGTTCATTTCTGTGAAATATGTGACTGACATAATTGGTCAGAACTCCGTGAAACATTGGGAAGACAAACTTGCCGATGCCCGGCAGGGACTATCGCATTACTTTAACGTCTTGAAAGAAAGAATATGATAAGTGACTCCTGCGGCTATCAATCCCAGGAGAATCTTTACCCATATAAAAGGAATCAGGAAGAAAATGCAATAAAGCATCGTTCCCCACATTAATACGAGAGAAATTATTTTGGCACGGAGAGGAATCGCCTTGTTTTCGCGGAAATTGCGGATATAAGGACCGAAGTGCCGATGATTGAGCAGCCAGTTATATAATCGGGGCGACCCTTTGAAATAAAGGGCGGCGGTGAGCAATAGAAAAGGGGTAGTGGGCAGTAGCGGCAGAAAGATGCCGAGAATGCCGAGCGCAAGGGAAATACTACCTAAAACAATATATAGAGTTTTCATGCGGCAAAGATAGTGCAAAAAAAGGGAAAAAATAACACTCTTTGCTGGATGAAAACTCTATTTTATATTACCTTTGCCGTTGCATCGAGGTGACATTAGATGCGTGTAACTATTAAAATACATACACTCATGTTTACAGTAATCAAACGTATGGAGATCTCGGCTTCTCATAAGCTGGTACTCCCGTATCGCAGTAAATGCGCCAGTTTACACGGTCACAACTGGATTATCACCGTCTATTGCCGTTCCGCACGGCTCAATTCCGAAGGAATGGTGGTAGATTTCACCCGTATCAAAGAAGTGGTCACGGAGAAACTCGACCATCAAAATCTGAACGAAGTACTCCCGTTTAATCCCACAGCGGAGAATATCGCCCGGTGGGTATGCAAGCAGATTCCTCAATGCTATAAAGTAGAAGTGCAGGAATCGGAAGGAAACATTGTCATCTACGAGAAAGATCCCGTCGGCGCAGAAGGACAAGGATAGCAAACTAAACAAATTTTGATGATGAGAAAGATTAATGAAATCTTTTACAGCTTGCAGGGCGAAGGTTATCATACCGGAACTCCTGCCATCTTCGTACGTTTTTCCGGCTGCAACCTGAAATGTGACTTTTGCGACACACAACACGAAGAAGGAACAATGATGACCGACGATGAAATTATCGCCGAGGTGAAAAAATATCCTGCCGTCACCGTTGTCCTTACGGGCGGCGAACCTTCCTTATGGATAGACGATGAATTGATCGACCGTTTGCACCAGGCAGGTAAGTATGTGACCATCGAAACCAATGGTACACGCCCCCTGCCGGCAGCTATCGACTGGGTGACCTGCTCTCCCAAACAAGGGGCGAAGCTTGCCATCGACCGGATGGATGAAGTGAAAGTGGTTTATGAAGGACAAGATATAAGCATTTTTGAACAACTTCCCGCCGAACATTTTTTCCTCCAGCCTTGTTCTTGTAATAACACTGCTTCAACAGTGGACTGTGTAATGCGACATCCCAAATGGAGACTCAGCTTGCAAACACACAAATTAATCGACATCCGTTGAGCAAAATAGACGGGTGATACGGAAGAAGCTTAATTTATTACAGAACATAATATGAAAGTAGGTTTGTTTATTCCTTGTTATATCAACGCTATTTACCCCAATGTGGGAGTGGCATCGTATCGGCTATTGAAAAGCTTGGGAGTAGACGTCGATTATCCGTTGGATCAGACTTGTTGCGGACAACCGATGGCAAATGCCGGTTTTGAAGATGAATCGATGAAATTGGCACTCCGTTTTGACGATCTGTTCCGGGAATACGATTACATCGTCGGTCCTTCCGCCAGTTGTGTGGCATTTGTGAAAGAGAATCATCCGGGGATTTTGAAGAAAGAAGGACATGTTTGTCAGAGTGCGGGAAAGATTTATGATATTTGTGAGTTCATTCACGATATCTTGAAACCTTCCAAAATTCATGCACGCTTTCCTCATAAAGTCAGTATTCACAATAGCTGTCATGGGGTGCGCGAACTGTTGATTTCTGCTCCCACCGAACTGAACATCCCTTATTACAATAAATTGCGTGACCTGCTCAATCTGGTAGAAGGCATCGAAGTATTCGAGCCCAGCCATATTGACGAGTGTTGCGGCTTTGGCGGAATGTTTGCGGTAGAAGAGCAGGCAGTTTCCGTCTGTATGGGGCGTGATAAGGTAAAAGATCATATCGCTACCGGAGCCGAGTATATTGTCGGAGCGGACAGTTCCTGCCTGATGCACATGCAAGGTGTCATCAAACGGGAGCATCTGCCTATTCAGATTATCCATATTGTAGAAATTCTAGCGTCGCAATCATGAGTACAAAACATTCAAAGGCTGCCGAAAAGTTCTTGCAGGACAGCAAGATGGCAGCATGGCATAACGAAACCCTTTGGATGGTCCGTGCCAAAAGGGACAAGATGAGCAAGGAAGTTCCCGAATGGGAAGAGTTGCGCAACAAGGCTTGCGAGTTGAAGCTATATTCCAACAGCCACCTCGAAGAACTTCTGCTGGAGTTTGAGAAGAATGCTACCGCCAACGGTGCCATCGTACATTGGGCAAAAGATGCCGATGAATACTGCGCCATCGTCTACAAGATACTGAATGAGCATAACGTCCACCATTTCATCAAGAGCAAATCCATGCTCGCCGAAGAGTGTGGCTTGAATCCTTTCTTGATGGAACGGGGCATTGATGTCGTTGAATCCGATTTGGGCGAACGCATCCTGCAACTGATGCATCTCGAACCGAGCCACATCGTACTGCCCGCCATCCACATCAAACGGGAACAGGTAGGCGAACTATTCGAAAAGGAGATGGGCACGGAAAAGGGAAACTTTGATCCTACCTACCTGACTCATGCCGCACGTAAGAACCTGCGTCATCTCTTCCTCAATGCCGAAGCCGCCATGACAGGCGCCAACTTCGCCGTTGCCTCAACCGGTGACATTGTGGTCTGCACCAATGAAGGAAATGCCGATATGGGTACTTCCTACCCGAAACTGAACATTGCCGCTTTCGGTATGGAAAAGATCGTCCCGGACCTGGACGCGTTAGGCGTGTTCACCCGATTACTTGCCCGTTCGGCAACCGGACAACCGGTGACAACATATACTTCTCATTACCGCCGTCCCCGCGAAGGCGGTGAATACCATATTATCATCGTAGACAACGGCCGGAGTGCCTTACTATCCAAGCCCGATCATATCAAGACACTGAACTGTATTCGTTGTGGTGCGTGCATGAACACCTGTCCGGTGTACCGCCGGAGTGGAGGCTACTCTTATACGTACTTCATTCCCGGACCTATTGGCATCAACTTGGGTATGGCTCATGCTCCGGAGAAGTATTACGATAATCTTTCAGCCTGTTCTCTGTGCATGTCCTGTTCCGATGTCTGTCCGGTGAAAGTAGATTTGGCGGAACAGATTTACAAATGGCGTCAGGATTTGGACGGACTGGGGAAAGCCAATACGGGAAAGAAGATCATGTCCGGCGGTATGAAGTTCCTGATGGAGCGTCCGGCATTGTTTAACGCAGCCTTGTGGGCAGCCCCGGTGGTAAATGGCCTGCCTCGTTTCATGAAATACAACGTTCTCGACGATTGGGGAAAGGGGCGTGAACTGCCGGAATTTGCCAGCGAGTCGTTCAATGAAATGTGGAAGAAAAACAAAGTACAAGGAAAGGAGGAATCCAAATGAGCAGCAGAGAAGATATATTAGCCAGCATCCGGCAGCATACGCAGACGCGTTATGATCAACCGGATATTGCGGATATGAAACGATTGTCATATCCTGACAAGATAGAGCAGTTCTGTGCAATCAGCCGTGCGGTGGGTGGTACGGCAGTTGTATTGGGCGAAGGGGAAGATGTGAATGCGGTCATACGCCGGACTTATCCGGACGCTATGCGTATTGCTTCCGTATTGCCGGATATTTCCTGTGCTACGTTCAATCCCGATAATTTGGATGATCCGAAAGAGCTGGACGGTACAGATGTTGCCGTAGTGAAAGGAGAAATCGGAGTGGCCGAAAACGGAGCCATCTGGATACCGCAGACGGTGAAATATAAAGCAATCTATTTTATCTCGGAGAAATTGGTCATTCTGCTCAACCGGAATAAAATTGTAGATACCATGTATGATGCCTACCGCAAACTGGACGGACAGGAATATCAGTTCGGAACGTTCATCTCCGGTCCGTCAAAGACTGCTGATATTGAGCAGGCGTTGGTGATGGGAGCGCATGGGGCACGGGACGTATTAGTGATATTGACAAATACAGACAATGAGATGGGAGATATTCTGCAACCGCCTTGGAGATATTGAGTGGAAGCAGTAACTTTGCGCAAACCAATGAATAGCGAATGGAGATAAAACTACCTATAAACGAATGACGACTATGTTTGACCCGAAACATCCAAGAGGCACGTATTCCGGCGCGGCGGCAATGAAACCTCAATATGTACTGATTACTGAGAATGGTAAAGAACGCACAAGCAATGTCACCGTTGCGCGAATTATGGAAGCGGTGTACAAAGTAGATATCCACGAATATGTCACTATCGAAAAGTGTCTGCCGGTCAGACTTATCCGTTCTGCCGAACTTTTCGCTCTAAGTTTCTATAAGGATTCTCACATTGCCGCCTATTTCCGGGTCGGAAAAACGATACTACGGATGGTACGCAGCGGCTTCTCGGTCGAGAATGCAACGGATGTGATGTGCGATTTCTTTCAGTTGGCGAAGATTCCTGATGTACAAAACTGGACATGCGAGGAGTTGAAGCCTGCACCGCGGAAGGTGGAATCGACTCTTACTGTCGATGGCGAGGATTTCAGATATTTCGGTTGTGCGGATGTTATGGCTGCTCTTGAAAATATCATAGAGGGCAAATCAAAATGGCTTCTGCATGACTTTACGGATGAGGATGGCGGATATATAAATATTCATCGGTGTGATGACAATGACGGATTGGCAAAGTACAAAGTCGAGTTGGTAAGATGGACAAAACCCATACCGACAGGATACCGTTTCATCCTGTCCGACGTTGCCCCTTTACGCCGTTGGCTGTGGGATTTCACAGTGGAACGCACGTATCCCGACCCGCTTCCCGAATGGGAGACGTTTGATGTGACGGATTATTTTCAGCGATTGGCTTTCAGATTTTTAGATGAAGAGGATAAATTAGATAAGAAGGAAAGAGATGAACGGTAAATACAGTCTGCCGGTGGTGAAGGCAGTAGATTTAATTTGGACTAGTTTCGACAAGGAAGAGATACACCGTGGATACGCGATGCTTATGCAGGCGGCACAGCAAGGCGATGCAGACGCATTATGCTTCATCGCACGTTGTTTCATGGGCGAGGAGTATGTATGGAGCGGAGCCGGCTTTGCCACTGACGATGCTAATGCCTCAAAACTTATGCAGAAGAGTGCGCTCATGGGCAGTGCTACGGGGGTGCTTTGTGCCGTACGAAGCGGCAACTTCACTCCGGCGGTTCAGCGTGGGATGCCTTTTGACTCGTTCAAGGAAGCTTTTGAGGAGATTCTCAAACAGGCTGAACGTGGCAATGCGTTCTGCTGCTATATGATAGGAAATGTTTATTATTGGGGCGACTATCTGCTTGTTGAGCCTGAGCTTGCCAAGCAATTCAAAACCGAGGACAATTATAATGCTTGGGCCTATCCGATAGCAAAAGAATGGTACGAACGCAGCTTTAACGGGCGTATCTGTGCCGGTTGGGGCAATTATTGCAATATCCGTAAGTCAGGGCTCTGCGATATCAGGCAGGAGGTGTTTGAAGTTTATTTTCAAGCGCTTGCTGAGATTTCTCCGGTGATTTGCGGCAACTACGGATATTACCTCGGACATGAGAAAAACAATCCGGAGGCATCGCTCTCTTATTACATCAAGGCGGCACATCGCTACGATATACAGGCGACATTCAACGCCGGCTGTTGCTATGATGAGGGGTTTGGTGTGGAAAGAGATGTCGACATGGCCTTCAATTTCTATGAGATAGCTGCTATTGGAGGTCATCCTAATGCTCAGTGGCAGGTGGCATACTACTATTTCGATGGATGGGGCAGCATTGAACAGGATTATGCCAAAGCTGCCGAATGGTTTGAGAAAGCTTATCAGAATCCCCAAAGTGACGATAAAAACAGGGTGCGTTCGGCAGCCTATCTTGGCATCTGCTATCAGGATGGTCTCGGTGTAATACAGGATGATGACATAGCCCTGGAGTATCTTCAGGAAGCGGAGGAAGATATTGACATGTTGTGGGATCCAATCAATGCCATGGTGCTGAATGCGCTGGGCGTAGCCTATTATTTCGGGCGTGGCACAGAGGAAGATGAAGAATTGGGATATGAGTATTTTGAAGATGCGGCAGAGCTTGGTTTGGATACGGCAAAAGAGCATCTTCGACTGATAAATGAAAACTCATAGGATAAGAGTAGTAAAACATTTCATTATAAATTATATGTATGCCAATAAAGTAAAGAAAATAGCTGCCGTACATGACCTTTCGGGAATGGGGCGCGTATCTCTGACCGTTGTCATTCCTATTCTTTCATCCATGGGTTTTCAGGTTTGTCCGCTTCCTACGGCTGTATTATCCAATCATACGCAATATCCCGGTTTCTCCTTCCTCGACCTGACGGACGAGATGCCGAAGATTATTGCCCAATGGAAGAGGCTGGAGGTAGAGTTCGACGCTATCTATACCGGATATCTGGGTTCCCCGAGACAAATTCAGATTGTTTCTGATTTTATCAGGGACTTTCGCCGGCCGGATAGCCTGATCGTTGCCGATCCGGTATTGGGAGATAACGGACGGTTGTACGCCAACTTTGATGGAGGGATGATAAAAGAGATGCGCCACTTAATCACGAAAGCAGATGTGATTACCCCCAATCTGACGGAACTGTTTTATTTATTGGATAAACCCTATAAAGCAGATAACACGGATGAAGAGCTGAAAGAATATCTTCGTCTTTTGTCCGACAAAGGTCCGCAAGTGGTTATCATCACCAGTGTTCCTGTACATGATGAGCCTCATAAAACGTCTGTCTATGCTTATAACCGTCAGGGAAACCGCTACTGGAAAGTGACCTGTCCTTATCTGCCGGCACATTATCCCGGCACGGGCGATACTTTCACCAGTGTCATCACCGGTTCTTTGATGCAGGGAGACAGTCTGCCGATGGCGTTGGACCGTGCCACACAGTTTATCCTGCAAGGTATTCGTGCCACTTTCGGGTATGAATATGATAACCGCGAGGGTATCCTGCTGGAAAAAGTGCTTCATAATTTGGATATGCCGATACAGATGGCTAGTTACGAACTGATTTAAGATAGGGAAACAGTGAACATCGTGGAAATATGTTCCGCTTGATGTTCACTGTTTCTTTTGATAGAAAGGTTGAATTGTCAAAACTGATTTAGTTGGTAGCCTCTTTCATTAATTGTTCGAAATGCTTCACGATATCGGGGTGCTGTGCAGCTACATCATGTTCTTCCCTGATGTCATTCTCCAGATTATAGAGTTGCATCTGTGTATTGCCTTTCCGTATATTCGTAATGATTCCCTTCCATTTTCCCATACGGATTGCTTTGTTTCCGATTCTGGGATCGGGATATTCCCAATATAAGTATTCGTGTTGCTTTTGCTCTTCTTTTTTGCCGAGTAATGTAGGTAGGAAACTGATACCGTCTGTCGGCGGGCAAGAAATCCCTGCTATCTCAGCCAAGGTAGGCATTACATCCTGGAAAGCACAAATATGATCACTTTCCGTACCCGGTTTGATGTGTCCCGGCCATGTCATGATTGCCGGAACCCGGATTCCACCCTCATGCAGGAAACATTTGCCCCATCCATATTCCGACTTGAAAAGGCCGCCACTGTTGAACCAGGGCGAATCACTTCCACCGTTGAATGTGGCTCCGTTGTCGGAAGTGAAGACAATAAGTGTATTCTCATATAGATTTTCCTTTTTCAATTTTTCTATCAATCCGCCTATTTGTTCATCAAAATAGCTGATCATTGCTGCATAAGTGGCGTGTGGATAACGGCAGGGCAGATAACCCGCTTTGCCTGTATAGGGTTCTTCATCACCGAACTTTTCTACATAATACTTCACCCAACGTTCAGGAGCCTGCAGGGATACGTGCGGTAGGGGAGTAGTCCACATCAGGAAGAAAGGAGTGGATTGATTGGCACTGACGAATTTTAGAAGCTCGTCAAAGATTAAGTCGTTGGCATATTCTTTTTGCGTATATTTGGCATAACTGGCCGGATCATTCGGGTCAGCATCTTTGTCCAAGGGACTTCGGTGAGGGTCGGTCACCTTGTTGGATAAATAGACACGTTCATCATTCTTATATAAAAATGGTGGATAATACGTATGTGCCTGGCGCTGGCAGTTATATCCATAAAACTGATCGAAGCCCTGCTTGCCTGGCGTCCCTTCGGATCCCGGATAACCAAGTCCCCATTTTCCGAAACATCCGGTAGTATACCCTACCTGTTGCATCATTCGTCCGATAGTCATCGTGTTGGCTTGCAAGGGGAACTGTCCTTCCAGTTCTTTATGTGCATATACGGAATCATAGTTGTTGACGGCTCCGCGTTCGGTCATTTCATTATTGAAACGGATTTGTGCGTGTCCGGAATGCATGCCCGTCATTAATACGCAACGTGCCGGAGCTGATACAGGCGAACCGGAATAATGCTGTGTCAGTTTGATGCCTTCTTTGCATAAACGGTCGATGTTGGGTGTTTCTATTTTTTGTTGTCCGAAACAACCGATATCCCCATATCCCAGATCGTCCATTAAAATATAAATAATGTTGGGTTGTGTTTGTAAAGTCTGCCCTTGCAGATAACTGCCGCATAGGGCGGAAACACCGATAAATAAGTTTCTTTTATTCATGATATTCTTTTTTTAATCCCATTTGTAACCTTGCGGTACTTCGCTTTTTAAAACTGGTCCGAATTTATACCCTTGCTCTTCGAACCATTCCTTCTTTTGAAGCACGTGCTCGTAGAAACGGGTAAATTCCAGTGGCTCTCCTTGATGCCACATCTGTTCTGCCAGTCCGATGATGCGGGGAAACAGGCGTTGGTCTATCATACGTTCCGTCACTACATCGTCTGTCCATAAGGCGCAGCTCATGCCGAGAATCAACGGATTCTTTTCATTGTAGGCCTTGTTCGAAGGATTGTCCAGATATAAGTCTTTCAAGTCGAACGTGCGTTCTTTGGCGTATCCTCGCCACGGAGTGAGCGGGAAGTTGAGATACGTATAGTAGTTTGAACTGCAAATGACCGGATAGTTGTGCTTGAGCGCATTGCGGAGTGCCAAGTCTTTGTGACCGCGGTAGTTCCACCATTGGATGACTGTGTTGTCGGGCAGCGGATATCCGTCCTGATATACGACATCTCCCCAGAAGATGGCTTTGCGCCCCTTCTGCTTCAAGTGGTTTGCCATCTGCGCGGAGAACCATAGTTGGAGGTCGTGGCTGTCTTTCAGGTTCAACGCAGCGATTCTTTTTTGGCAGTCTTCGCATTTGTTCCAATTCCCCTTCGGTGCTTCGTCTCCTCCCAAATGGATGTAGGGGGAGGGGAATAACTCACATACTTCGTCCAATACGTTTTTCAGGAAAGTCAGCACCTCTTCTTTTCCGGCACAGAATATGTTTTGGGTGAATCCCTGTTGCGGCACTTCGACGGGCAGCCCGAAGCAGCCCAACTCCGGATGGGCGGAAAGAGCAGCTTCCGCGTGTCCCGGCATATCTATCTCGGGCACGATGGTGATGTTGCGCTGGCTGGCATAGTTGATTACCTCACGTATCTCTTCTTGTGTGTAGAATCCGTGTTGTTCTTCTGCCTTTCCTACCGAACCTCCTACTTGGGTAAGGCGCGGATACCGCTTGATTTCTATCCGCCATCCCAACCCTTCCGTCAGGTGCCAGTGGAAATAGTTCATTTTAAGCAGGGAAGCCATGTCGATATACTTCTTGATGGTGGATATCCGTTGGTATTGGCGTCCGGAATCGAGCAAGAAGCAGCGCCATTGCATACGGGGGGAGTCGGTGATGTCGGCACAGGCAAAGGTAAGTTTCCCGGCCGGGCCCGAAACCCATTGCCGCAAGGTCTGCACGGCGTAGATGAATCCTCTTTCGCTGGAAGCGGTTATGATCATCTGTTTCGGATTGATGCTTATCTTATAGCCTTCGGGCGGAAGCGACGGGTCGTTCATCCAGCAGATGTGGGCGGCCGATGCTTTGGATTGCCATTTGACGGAAGCGTCGCGGAGTACTTCGCTGCGCAAAAGGCTTACGTAGAATGCGGTAGTGTCCGCAGTGTACATGGAAATGTTCTTTCGTAAGGTGAGTTTGCCTTTTTTCATTTCCACCTGGTTGGGGGAGGGGAATACGATTTGACCGCACGTGAGGGTTGCATAAGATACGAGCAGGAGAAGAATGGATAATCGGTGTTTCATACAGGTTATCTTGATAATGGTTAGTTGTAGGCAAAGTTAAGAATAAACTGTCCAAAGTGCCAAACACTTTGGACAGTTTCAACTGATTAAGGTCTATTTATTAATTCTCACTTTCCCAGCCGGGGTTCTGTTCGAGTTGGGGGTTCAGCACTCGTTCGTTGCGTGGGATGGGGTAGAGATAATAATAGTCGGGCCACAAATGAGTCTGTTGAGGATGGAATTCCAGATAGCCTTCACTGCCTCCGCCGTGGATGGTGACATTGGCTTTGGGGAAATCAGATGCCCGTACATATTGTCCGAGTTTCTTTTTCAGTGCATAGTGGCATTTCTTCCATCTTCTCAGGTCATCGAAACGGAAACCTTCGGAGAAGAGCTCGATGCGTCGCTCACGGCGAATCTCCCATAACAGGGGTTTTACTTCATAGTCGCCCGAATAATCGGGGTTTCCTTTGTCACGCTCCGGGTCGAAAGAATCATCGATATTCGTAACAATCATCGGAGCTACGTTGGCGCGCGGGCGCAGTTTGTTGATGGTGAGGTTGGCTATGTCTTGGTCGAATTCGCCCAATTCGTACATGGCTTCTGCATAGTTCAGCATTACTTCTTCGATGCGGAAGATGGGCATATCCGTCTCCTCGTTTCGTTGGCTACCCATTTCCAGATAGCAGCAGTAGTATTTCCAGTTGTTGTATCCGAAAGCTGATTTATACCACCCCTGGTCGTTCAAGAAGAAGTCGAAGTGTGGTACGGCTCCTAAGATACCGCCACTATATCCTTGACGGAACGGCAACGTTTTCTGCCGCTCTTTGGAGGAGCCGTATCCTATTCCCATACGTGTGCTGAGGCTGTCGATGAAACTTTTGTCTTTAGGATTGTCGGTAAATTCCCATTTGTTGTCCCATGCATCTTGCGATGCGCTACGGTCTATAGTATAAGGCGGAGTGACGTGTAGCCATAAACGGTGGTCGCGGTTACTGAATTCTTTGTACGGATCTTCATCACCTAAAAACAACGGGTTGTTCCAGCGCGGCTTACCGTTTGAGCAAAGATAGCTGTCTACCAAATCGCGGGTCGGATTGTAGAACGATGAGGCAGTGGTTCCACCGATACTTACAGCGTGTACCACACCGGCAGCGTTCGAATGCTCTTTGTATAAAATCACACCCGGAACGTCTTTTAGTTCCAGCGAGCAGAATAAGTCGTCGTAGCAGTCGGCTACGTTGGGATACTTCTTTATCAGTTCGGCAGATACCCGCTTGCATTCCTGCAGGTAGGTTTCGGCATTACCCAAACCGTGGTATTTGCGCCATGTACCTTCAAACAGGCAGAAACGTGACAACAATGCTTGTACGCAGTCTTTGTTGATGGTGTTTGCTCCTTCTCCGTTTTCATTGATATCCCTTTCGGCATCTTTCAAATCCTTCAGGATATGTTCGGCTATTTCATCTCTCGATGCTCTCGGACCTTCGATTAGTTCTGTCTCATCATCGCTCAATACGTGGTCAATCCAGGGCACGCCGCCATAGGCCGACAGGAGAGAGAAGTAGCGGTAGCTGCGGAAGAAATATCCTACAGAACGCCAGTGTTTTTTCTCCGTATCCGTCATATCGCTGCCTTCGATGCGGTCGAGCATTAAGTTCACGCGGCGGATATAGCTGTAGTAACTCCATACAGTATTGTCTTTTTTATCGGGAATAGTCACTAATTTCCGAATCCAGTTACTTTCGCTCGAACCTCTTGTCTGATTGAACGAGATGTCGTCCGTAGAGTTTTCCGAATCGTATCTCAATAAAGGCAGGGTTTCATATAGTCCCCAGGCGTAAGCCTTGAAGTTGTCGTATGTTTTAAAAGCTGTTTCGGCGGTCGGGTCTCCCAAAGGATACCTTTCCAGGAAATCATTATTAAGACAGCCGGTCAGTAAAACCGTACATATCAGATATAAATATTTTCTCATAATGCATGGGTTATTAGAATGTAACATTGATACCAAGAGAGAATTTTCTCATAAACGGATATTCCCAATAGCCTTTCTTCAACATATCGGTTTCCAATCCCTCGGGCAAGTGGTCCCAAGTATAGAGATTTTCTCCACTGAAGAATACTTTCATCTCATCGAAATAGATGCGTTGCGACCACGTTTTGGGCAACGTGTACGAAAGTGTGATATTCTGTAGTTTCAAGTAAGATGCATCTGCCAGATACTTGGTCTGTTTCCAATGGTTATAGGAGGTGTTTACTCCCTCGTTAGCATATACGCGCGGAAAGTATGCGTTCGTGTTCTCGGGTGTCCAGAAGTCGAGCGTTTCCTTAAACAAGCTGCCCCAAGTTCCGGTAGGCCATGCAATCTGGTCGGTACGCCAGTAATCGCGTTTGCCCACGCCGCGTAGGAAAATAGACAAGTCAAATCCTTTCCAGCTTACTCCTGCAGTGATACCGTAGTGGAAGCGCGGTGTTGAGTTACCGATGATGCGTTGGTCGCCCGGATCGTCTGCCGTTCCCTGTCCGCTCCAAATGGTTTCCGTGTCATCGTCGAAGTTTTTGTATAGGATATCTCCCGGATACATTGTTCCGGCTCCTTTCGGTTTAGGAATACCGGCTTTCAATGTTCCGTCTTCGTTGAAGTCGTCTACGGTGTAGAAACGGTCGGTGACGTATCCCCATATTTCTCCTATTTTCATACCTTTACGATAAATCTTATCACCCAACAGGTTAGTTTCGTTGTTGTACTTCGTAATCTCGCTTTGTGAGTCGTACAGGTTGAAGCCAATCCGGTAACTCCAGTCTTTGTTGATACGGTCTCTCCAGTTCAATTCCAATTCCCAACCATAGGTTTTCAGGTCAGCGGCATTCTGTTTGGCAGCAGTAGCACCGATTACCCACGGAAGGTCCATACCAGGAGCCAACATTCCTTTGGTGTCGCGGCGATACCAGTCGAAAGTACCGTTCAGGCGGTTATTGAAGAATCCGAAGTCGACGCCGAAGTCCAGTGTATATACTTTCTCCCATGAGAAATTGTTGCTTACCATTGCAGGAGCCTTCAGTGAAGTGGCTTTCTGTCCGTCTACTAACCATTCTGTGAGATAAGGCGCCATAGAAGGAATGTACGGATAGTTTTCGGGGGTATTGTCAGACTTCAGGATAATCTGGTTTCCGATAGAACCCCACGAAGCGCGCAGTTTCAGGTTGGAAAGAATGTCCCTTGTTTTTTCCATAAATGCTTCTTCCGAGATTCTCCATCCGGCTGAGAAAGATGGGAAGAATCCGAAACGGTTCTTCTTCGGGAAACGGGAAGTTCCGTCGTAACGTCCGTTGGCTTCCAGCATATATTTGCCGGCGTATGCGTAATTGATACGGTAGAACAAACCTCTGATGGCATATTCGTCAAAACTGTCGCTGACAGAAGTCGTACCGGTCGAACCTGAAAGAGAAGGCAGGTTTTCCAACAATACGTCCTTACGTTCCGACCATTGGGATTCCTTGTGGCTCTCTTCCTGGTTGTATCCTCCCATGATGGCAATGTCGTGTTTGCCTATGGAGAAGTCGTAATTGGCAAATACGTTGATGGCATTGTAGTTGGTGAATCCTTGTGTCAGGGCATAACTTGAGTTTTCTGTACTGTTCAGGACTCCCGCAAAGTTGAAACCGATGTATTGGTATTTGTTGATATACATCCGGTTGTATTCGGTAGTGCGGTTAAATGTATATTCACCCGTTATTTTCAATCCTTTTAACGGAGATATGATAACACGTCCCAATGTGCGCAGGTCGTTTTTCTTGATAACTCTCGGTTCGCTATAACGTACATAAGTAGCCGATGTTTCGGCGGGATATACTACGCCGTCTTGTTCATACGGCAGGATGTTATGGTAAGATGGCAAAGCCATCACACTTCCCCACACACCGTTGCGGCCGCCTTGCTCTACTTTGTTTTGAGTAGAGTTGGCATATCTGATATCCAACTGAGTGGTAAGCCATTTGTTGATATCCACGCTGAGGAAGCTGGACATATTGATACGGTTGAACTTGTCTTTGTCTGTTATCAGAATTCCGTCTTCACCGGTGTATCCTAAACTTAAGCGGTAATTGGTGCGTTCGCTACCTCCCGATACGGAGAAACTGTGGTTCTGCATGAAGCCGAAGTTTTCCATCATGTCGGCAAACATATCGTTTTCCCGCATTAAGAACAAATTGCCTTTGTCGTCAAATACATAACCGTTAGGATATTTGGAAGGGTCGCTTTGGTAGTCGCGTATGTATGATTCCCACTGGGTGATGTTTTTTCCGTCCACATACGTGTCATTCGCCCATCCCATCTCCTTGTAGGCCAATACCGACTCCAGCGGACTGGCTTTTTGCGGCAACTCCAATGCTTTCGAGAAGGAGAAGTTGTTATTGTAGTTGAATTTGGGAGCCATATCTTTTTTACCTTGTTTCGTTGTTATCAGGATAACACCGAAAGCGGCACGCGCTCCATAGATAGCTGCCGAAGCGGCATCTTTCAGGATAGACACGGTTTCAATATCTTGCGGGTCAATCATATTGATGTCCATCGGTACGTTGTTGACCAGCACCAAAGGTTCACCTCCGTTGATGGAAGTTGTTCCACGGATATTATACGTCATGTCATCGCCGGGAGCACCTGTGGCCGATTCAATCTTCAAACCGGGCACAGCACCTTGCAAAGCTGCCGATACATTGGTTATAGGACGGTCGCCTAAGGATTCCTTGACGTTTACGGCTCCTACGGCTCCGGTCATATTCACTTTTTTCTGTGTACCGAATCCGATAACTACGACTTCCTCCATCGTTTGTGTGTCTTCCTGCAACTGGATGTTGAAGGATGTCTGGTTTTTCACAGGAACTTCTTGTGTGGTGTATCCGATATAAGTGATTCGGAGTTTGCCATTTGCCGGAACTTCCAATGAGAACTCTCCGTTGAAGTTGGTAATAGTGGCTTGCTTGCTACCTTCTACAAGAACGTTGGCGCCAATCAAAGGCTCGCCTTGTATATCTGTGACCGTTCCTCGAATGGATATATTCTTACTCTTATTATCGGAAGATGGCTCTTCTTTAGGTTGAACAGGTATAATGATGATATGTTTACCTTCCATTCTGTAAGTAAATCCGGTTCCTTTTAATATGGAATTCAAAACAGAGGAAACAGTTTGTTGGGTAAAGTCAACACTTACCTTTTGTTTCACGTCCAACTTTGTCTGATTATAAGCGATGCTTAAATCCGTCTGTGCTTCAATGCTTTCAAATACTTTTAATAGAGGTTGGTTTTTCATAGATACTGTTATCTGCTGGCTCTGTCCAAAGACACTGCTACAAAAACATAAAGCAAACAACAATATATAAATTTTATGAATTTTTACGAGGTAATTCTTCCCCGATAACTTATAAAGTTTCATACTTCTGTGAGTTAATCATTAATACTAAATTTAAGTGTATACTACAAATTTGAATGAAGTAATTTTGATTGATTTAGGGGAGTTGGTATCCGCGAAATACCGACTTCCTTTTCTCTGTCTATCTGCCTCCTTTCTTGTTTTTGGGTGAATAAATTAAAAGCACGTTCTCGTTCTCTACTTTATAATCGATGCTTCCTATCGTTTTTGTTATAATATTCATGATATCTTTGATAGGAGCTTTATGTTTGAATTTGATCGTATATACATCCGTCGTGGCTAGATGTGGAGGTACGATGATCTGTATATTATATATTCTTTCTATTGTAGTGAAAATGTCTTTGAGAGTCATTCCGGCAAAGTTTAATTCACCTTTGGTCCAACCGGAGTATAAGGAAGCGTCAATGATTTTTTTATTGAATTCTCCGGTTGGATTGTCATATTCAAGTTGCTCATTGGGTGTCAGGGTAATGATGTCCTCATCGTTCGATTTCTGAACAACAATTGAGCCTGATTCAAGAGTGGCGATTGTTTTTTCATCTTCCGGATAGGCGTATACGTTGAACTTGGTTCCCAAAACTTTAACTTTCAGATGGCCGGTCTTGACAATGAACGGATGTTGGCTATCTTTCTTTACATCGAAATTAGCTTCTCCCATCAGATATACGGAACGCATGTCATTAGCAAATTTCTGTGGATATATTAACAATGTCCCTGAATTGAGATGCGCTATGGAACCGTCGGGCAAAGTGATTTGCCTCTGTTCTCCCTTAGGTACAAAGTATTCTACCAATTCTACAGGTTTTTCATCAAATTGCATATACAGGTAAGCTATCCAAATGGACAGCAGAGGGATGAGTAATGCTGCCGCTACTTGTCCCCATTTGCGCAACGTATAAGAAACGACTGTTTTTTGTGAATGTGGCAGCTTCTTGCGGAAATCCTGATAAGAACGTATGGTGCTTGCATCGGTTTTGAATTCTTGTTCTTCCCATACCTGCATCATTGCTTCTTCCTTCTTGTCCTGTCCAGCGGAGTCAATGATCCATCTCCATGTCTTTTCCTTAAGTTCGGGACTGAACTTGTCGGAAATAAAAATTTTAATTATTTTATAGGTATTCGACATATTAATGTTTTTATGGTGATGGTTTCTTATATAAGATACGTAGCTGGTCAACTACGCACGGTCTGAATTCATATTTTTTTTAGAAAAATAGAAAAAAGGCAATAAATAGCACTTTCCGTATGTCTGTGAGGGCTTGTGAAAGATGGTTTTCGACAGTCCGTTTATTGATGCCTAACGTTTGGGCTATTTCGTCACTGCTCATTCCTGATTCCCGGCTCATCTTATATATTTTCTTCCGTTGCGGAGGCATTTTTTCCACAACCATTGCTACTAGTAGTTCGAGTTCCTTGAGTTGTATCTTGTCGTCAGTTTCGTTGCTTTCCGGTATGGAAACAATCTTCTCGGCTTGTTTTTGCTGGTAGTTTTTGAATAGTAACGCACGTTCGATATGCCGGTATACCGCATTTTTGCAGACACGGAAAAGATAAGATTTGAAATTGTTGATTGTATTGAGGGATGATCGGTTGCCCCACAGCATTAGAAATATATCCTGCGATATATCTTCCGCTTCTTCCGGTGATTGCAATAATCCGGTGATAAATCCTTTGACTTGTGGATAATAGTGAAGGAAGAAGGTTTCAAAAGCCTTCTCGTCTCCTTTGCTGATAGCCTCTAAAAGTTGTTTTTCATTAAAAGGTTGCATGCTGTTGAGGTTGAGTGAATACTATCAATCATGCAAAAATAAATAATTTTTATATCTATATCCGGTTATTAACAAAAAAAACATTTTTTATAGTGAAATGAAAGTTCCGACGTAGTGAAATGAAGGTTCCGACGCGTATATGAGTGAGGTGTTCCAAAAAGTATTCCCTATGTGAATAAATTGGATGGACTTGATTTTTTATAGAAGAGAAAAGCCGCAGAAAATCATCGATTACCTGCGGCTTTTCTTTCGCACGGGAGGAGAGGCTCGAACTCCCGACACCCGGTTTTGGAGACCGGTGCTCTACCAACTGAGCTACTCCCGTGTTTGCGGCTGCAAAGGTAGTAGAAACTTCTGAATCTCCAAACATTTGGGTAAATAAGTTTTGAATTATTTTAATTTTTCCCACTCATCAGGCTTGAAACCGACTAGAACGAAGCTGTCAGTCACTACCAATGGGCGTTTCACCAATTTACCGTTTGTTGCCAGCAATGCTATTTGTTCTTCTTCACTCATGCCTGGTAGCTTCTCGCTCAGTTTCAGCTCTTTATAAACTAATCCGCTAGTGTTGAAGAATTTCTTTATAGGCAGACCACTGCGTGGAATCCATGCTTTTAATTCTTCAACCGTAGGATTTTCTTCTACAATTAATCGGTTGGTAAACTCAATGTTATTTTCTGTTAACCATTTCTTGGCTTTCTGGCATGTGCTGCATGCCGGGTACTGCAAAAATAATGTTGCCATATTCGTTTATAATTTAATTCATACTATTTAATACATAACACTTGATACCTAATACTTAACGCTTAACCTCACCTCAATATCTGCAAATCTTGAAACATAATCCGGTAAGCAGCTGCTTTCTTATCCAACGCCAGTGGATATGCTCTTGATGATGATGGCATCCGGTAAAGCCGCATGGCACGTCCTTCAAAAACGAATTCGGAGTAATCGCCTACTTTCGGCTCTTCTATTTCGAATTGCTGTCGGAGAGTGTCCGTTGCTTTTTGTCCTGTAGTGACGATGGCTTTACATTCGGGAAGTTGCCGCAGCAATGCTGCTACATCGGTAGCTTCCACTACTTCGAGAAACTTATCCGATGCATTATCTTGCAACCGGCGGATGGATGAAGCGGTATCAAACAGGGCAATTCCCTTTTCGTTCAAAAAGTCTATGATTTGCTCACGGCAAAACGATTTTAGTGTTGAATTCAGAAAGTGATTCTTATCATTAAAGAATAAGATTCCATATATACGCCACATGTCATTGTTTAGGTTTGGATAATAAAAGTCCATAGACCATCTTTTTTTCTGTGGCGGGAAACTGCCTAGCATAAGCAATTTTGATTTCGCAGGAAGGAATGGTTCTAGCGGATGTGTTTCGATTTCCATGTTATCGTTCATTTTAATTTCGTACAAAAATAGTGATAATGTTTATTTCCTTCAAAATCAATGAGAAAAAATGCTAGCTCCGGAAGCAATTCGAAGTATCTTTTCTTCAGGGATCACCACCGGAGGCCTAACTGCAATTATTGCAAATATAGTAATACGTGTAAAAGAATGACGAATAAGTATTAGGTATTATAATTTAAAAAAATCCGCAAATATTCTCAACTATACTTATCCCTATGAGAAAAAATTCTCATAGCAATGAGAATAAATACTCATAGTAATGAGAATTTTTTCTCATCGCAGTGAGAATATACCCTTGTTTGAATAGGCTGAAACAGTTCATTACCGTGCAGATATGAATAAATTATGGTGATATAGACCGCCCTGAAGCACATTATCCAGACTTCCAAACTGTCCCCCGATTTTTTAGACTGATCCGAAAAAAGTATATAAAGATAACAATAACAAAAAAGCGGAAGTACAAAACCCCCGCTTTCTTTATCGTATTAATCTTTATGCTTTTCTAACATTGAACGCGACTTATTTTTTCGTATCCGTGTCGTCATCCTTCCGTTTCGTTTCCTTTTTAGCAAGGAGAACAATATTATACACATAATCCGTCATCCACTGCTCCGAGTACCCCAGACGCTCTTTGTATTGGCGGACAGCCGCAGCTGTCTTGTGCACGTCATCCGCTTTCCATACCATTTTGGTGCAAACATCATGTACTGTCTTCTGCGTCATGCCATACAGAGCCTTTTTAAAGATCGACGGCATACGAAACTTCCACTGCATCAGATTTCCCATCAACATCATCAGATCATTAGAAAATCCCTGATACATGAATAAATAAGATTGGATATCATTTTGAGTGCGGCAGTTACGTCTCACGGAAGCGTCGATTTCTTTGAAGAAATTCTCATTCAACCCATAATCCTGCATCAGCATTTTGCGTGCGGCAGACTTTTCTGCCAATCCTAGTTTACCGTTTTGCGTAGGCACTTTAAACAAACGTTTGAAGTTGGCTACGTCCGGCAGGAATCGGATATTGGTGATACCAAGGTTTGTGGCGATCACTGACTGGAAATACACCCGGGTCAGTGAAATGAAATCTTCTACATTGCCGACTTTCGTTTCATCGGATTTTTTCTTGAATAAACCAAATAAGCCCATTTTTATATTTACTATTTTGCAATTTACTATTTACTATTTGAGTGTGTGGAAGGTATATAATATAACTACCACTTGTCAATTTCCGTGCAAAGGTACAAAAACAGTTGGTTTTCACCAACATTCCAAGTTCTTTTCGATGTTTGGCATAGACTCTTTCTTAAAAACAGGACTTTGGATGCTGGCTTTCTTTTGCGCCCGGTCATCATTTAACAGGCGGATCGTATTATCCTGTAACCATGAAGCATCCATTTCCGGTGAGTGATAAAAGCGGATATTAGCTATCAGGTATTGAGCATGAATTTCGGTCCGTGGTCATTCATCTTTGATTCGGAAGTAGAATTTATGATTTTCGAATACGGGTTCCACAATATCATAACGAATAAATTTGGCGAGGAGATGTTCGGCTGCACGGCGTGAAAGTCCGGTTTGGCGGCAGTAGCGGTTGAGTGAGAGTAAAGTGCCATGCTCCAGTTGTTCGAGCAGGAGCTGTTCACGTTCGGTATAACGGATCAGTTCGCCACGAGGGCTGTCACTTTGTTGCCATACGCGGAGATGTATGGGGGTTGCCAGGATATTTTCATCCTTGATACGGAGATAGGCTAGAGGTTTTCCGGTTTCGTCTTTGGCGTAAACAGGTTTGTGGGGAGTTTCTTCGATGGTCGCTACTAACACTTGTCGTCCCTCCACTATATATGTCTGCAAGGTGTATTCCACTTCCGGCACGCAATACAGTTGTGCGGCAGCTTCAATCATATATTTTTCTTCTTCGGAGCGTACTCCTGCAATTTTTCCATTGTCTTTTACACCAATAAGTAATCTTCCTCCGTCCGTGTTGGCAAAAGCCGAGAGGGTTTTGGCTATTTTGCGTGCGTCGGAAATTTCGAATTTAAAATCCTGTTGCTGATGCTCTCCTTCAGCAATCAATGCATGTATATAATCGGTATCTGTAAGCAGTTTCATGGCTACAAAGGTAGGTAAAAATGATGAAAAGCCTTTTTTTTAGATATTTTTCGAAGAATATTTCAAAAAAAAAGATTGATTTTATGCTTTTATTTCGGGAAACAGTGTATTTTTGCGCCACATTATTAACGAAAAAACAAAAGGATTATGAAAGAATTGTTAGAAAAGGTAGCAGCTCTGTATGCTGACTTCTCAAAAGATGCTAACGCGCAGATCGAAAACGGTAACAAAGCAGCAGGAACTCGTGCTCGTAAAACTTCTTTGGAAATTGAAAAAGCAATGAAAGAATTCCGTAAAGCATCTTTGGAAGCTTCTAAGAAATAATTTGGAAGACTACTTAAAGATATCGAGAAAGAGGATATGTTGTGAAGCAATATGTCCTCTTTCTATTTTAATGCGCAATGTCTTTAAATCGTATATTTGCGAAAAGAATCAAGATTGTGAATTATGAACGAAAACGTCCTGGCTAAACTGAAGATACTTGCGGAATCTGCCAAGTACGACGTTTCCTGTTCTTCCAGTGGTACGGTGCGCTCCAATAAGCCGGGCACGCTGGGAAACACTGTCGGAGGATGGGGGATTTGCCATAGCTTTGCCGAAGACGGGCGGTGTATATCGCTATTGAAAATCATGCTTACCAATTATTGTATCTACGACTGTGCCTACTGTATCAACCGACGTAGCAACGATCTTCCCCGCGCTACATTTTCTGTTTCGGAATTGGTGGAACTGACCATGGAATTCTATCGCCGTAACTACATTGAAGGGTTGTTTCTTAGTTCCGGAGTGGTCCGCAATCCGGACTATACGATGGAGAGACTGGTGCGTGTAGCCAAAGATTTGCGGCAGGTGCATCGGTTTAACGGTTATATTCATCTCAAGAGTATTCCCGGCGCCAGTCGTGAATTGGTGAATGAGGCGGGGCTGTATGCCGACCGTTTAAGTGTCAACGTTGAAATTCCTAAAGAAGAAAACCTGAAACTCCTTGCACCGGAGAAAGATCATCAAAGTGTATTCGCTCCGATGAAATACATTCAGCAAGGTGTGTTGGAGAGTAAGGAAGAACGGCAGAAGTTTCGCCATGCCCCCCGTTTCGCTCCTGCGGGACAAAGTACCCAGGTGATTGTGGGCGCTACCTCCGAGTCGGACAAAGATATTCTTTTCCTTTCGTCGGCTCTTTACGGACGACCGACCATGAAGCGCGTCTACTATTCGGGCTACGTTTCTGTGAATACGTACGATAAACGTCTTCCGGCATTGAAGCAACCGCCTTTGGTGCGTGAAAACCGGCTCTATCAGGCTGACTGGTTATTGCGTTTTTACCAATTCAAGGTGGACGAAATTGTGGATGATGCCTATCCGGATCTCGACCTCGAGATAGACCCGAAACTATCGTGGGCTTTGCGCCATCCCGAGCAGTTTCCTGTCGACATCAACAAAGCGGACTACGAAATGTTGCTCCGTGTGCCGGGAGTGGGAGTGAAGTCGGCTAAGCTGATTGTCGCCTCCCGCCGTTTTTCGCGACTGGGTTTTTATGAACTGAAGAAGATAGGAGTGGTGATGAAGAAGGCGCAATATTTCATTACCTGCAAAGAGCTGCCTCTTCAAATGCAGACTGTGAACGAACTTTCTCCGCAACGGGTACGTAGCTTATTGCTCCCGAAGCCGAAAAAGAAAGTGGATGAACGCCAATTACGATTTGATTTCTAATTTCTAATCAGACGAATTACTAAGTATACCCTCATGAACATTTTTGTTTACGATAAAAGCTTTGATGGTCTGCTGACTGCCGTGTTCGACGCCTATTTTCGTAAGACCTTTCCCGATGATTTGTTGTCGGAAGGAGATGCTTTGCCCTTATTTTATGATGAGTTGCATACCGTAGTCACCGATGAAGAAAAGGCAGGGCGTGTGTGGCGGAGATTGCAGAAGAAAGTCTCGGTTTCTGCTTTGGGGTGCCTCACGCAAAGTTGGCTGTCGGAGCTTCCGGAGGTAGGGATGCTCATTTTCCGTTATATCCGTAAAGCGATCGATTCACCTCGTTCCATCGAAACCAATTTTGGAGATCCGGACGTTTTGCGATTGGCGCAAATATGGAAGAAAGTGGATGGCGAACGTGTGCACCTGATGCAGTTTGTCCGTTTTCAGAAAGCTGCGGATGGTACATTCTTTGCAGCTTTCGAACCGCAGTATAATGCGCTTCCTCTTACCGTCCACCATTTCAAAGACCGTTTTGCCGATCAGAAGTGGATTATCTACGACATGAAACGCCGTTATGGTTTTTATTATGACTTGCAGGAGGTGACGACCATCTCGTTTGATGATGACAGCCGTGAATCCCATCTGATTACGGGGATGCTGGATGAAAGTCTGATGGACAAGGATGAGAAACTTTTCCAACAACTCTGGAAAACTTATTTCAAGGCCATTTGTATCAAAGAACGTATGAATCCGAGAAAGCACAGGCAGGATATGCCTGTACGTTATTGGAAGTATCTGACGGAAAAGCAGAAAGAATGTTTAATCCTGTGATTGAGTGAGTAATGAAGAAAAGATTTTTTTATATAATCAGTTTTTTGGTGATCTTTTGTATTGAGGCATTGATAGCTTTGTATGTACGTGACAATTTTATACGTCCTTATGTCGGAGATATACTGGTGGTAGTGCTGGTGTATAGTTTTGTGAGAATATTTCTTCCGACAGGAATGCCGCGGATGCCGTTTTATGTCTTTCTTTTTGCCTGTTTTGTGGAAGTGCTGCAATATTTCCAGTTGGTGGAAACATTGGGGATTACGAACCGTGCAGCCAGAATCATTCTAGGCTCTACGTTCGATTGGGCAGACATAGCTTGTTATGCGGTGGGATGTGTGTTTATTGTTTTATTCGAGCGTTTCTTTCAGCATAAGTCATAACATTTACTTCTTTTCCACATCTATTTCGGACGGATTTAGATGATGTCCGCAATATTTGCAAAACTCGGCATTGTCTTCGTGTCCGGAGCGATGGCAGTTGGGACATTCTTTGTCTCTTTTGCGTTTATAGTCTTTCATCATGGAGGCAGATACGATCCCTGTCGGTACGGCAATGATTGTGTAACCAATTAGCATGACACAGGCGGAAAGGAACTTCCCGAAACCGGTGATAGGGGTGATGTCTCCATAACCTACGGTAGTCATGGTGACGATAGCCCAGTAAATGCTGTTCGGGATGTTGTTGAACTGGGAGTTGGGCTCTGTTCCTTCAATCATATACATCAGTGTGCCGATGGAAGTCACCAGGATAACCACAAACAAGAAAAATACCGCAATCTTCTTGCTGCTTTCGCGTAAGGCGGTGAGCAGTCGTTCGCCCTCATTTAGAAAGTTGAAAAGCTTGAAGACACGGAATACCCGTATCAGGCGGAAAGCACGGATAATGAGCAAATAGCGTGCACCGGGGAAGAGCAGACCGATGTAGAGCGGAAGGGTGGCGAGCAAGTCTACGATTCCGAAGAAGCTGAATATGTATTTCCGGGGACGGGGCGAGCAGTAGATTCTCGTCAGGTACTCGAAAGTGAAGAAAGCGGTGAAAAGATATTCCATAACGACGAACGGAGTCGTCAGAAATCTGGGAAGCCCTTTCAGGCTTTCGATGATGACAAGCAGTACGCTGACCAGAATACAGCCGATAAGAATCACGTCGAACAGTTTCCCGGTGGGAGTATCCGATTCGAAAATGATGACGTACAACTTTCGTTTCAGTTTTTCGTCATGTAAAAAATGATGGATTCTTTCTTTTAGTTTCATGCTAACAGTTCAGACTCAGTCGATGACCCATTGTTTATTGTAAGCTTCTGTTTTTTTCGGATCGTAATACATACCTTCTTGTGTGGGAATATAGAGGGTGTATGTCTTTCCGGTCTTGTTCTTTAATGAGATGTCGCGCAACCAGGGATTGGCATCACGGAGTTGTGCGTATGTGATACCTTGTGATTGGGCATAATCACTCAAATTATCGATGGAAGTGGCGACAGTCACCTTTTTGTAAGGAATAGGCGGATACAGATGTTCCCGCTTCAACAGAAATCCGTAACGTTGCGGGTTGTTGAATATCTCTTTGGCTGCCAATATGCGGAACATATAGCGGGAAGTTTCTTCTACCAGCCATAAGTCCATGGCATGACTTGCCAGTTGCTTGTCAAGTTGGGAGGAGATACGTCCCTGTCCGGCATTATAGGCGGCGGAGACAGCCATCCAGTCTCCATATTTGGCATACGCTTGTTTGAAATATTTGCAGGCGGCTACGGTTGCTTTTTCAATGTGGTAGCGTTCGTCTACGTTATCGTTCACTTCCAGTCCGAATTCCCGTCCGGTGGCGGGCATAAACTGCCACAGCCCTGCTGCTCCTGCCGGAGAGCGGGCAATGTTGTTCAGGTTACTTTCGATTACCATCAGGTATTTGAAGTCGTCGGGGATGCCGTTGGCTTTCAGTATCGGTTCTATGATGGGGAAGTACCGGTTGGCACGTTTTATCAGTAGCATGGTGGTGGAGTGCATATAGGTGAAAGCCATCATTTCACGATCCATCCGTTCGCGACGGTCATAGCGGCGGAGGTCAATGGTTTTTCCGTCAAAAGTAACCTGGGTGGGAACGGTGGGCGGGGTGACGCAATAAGGAACTTCCGATTTGGCGGAATGTTGTTCGGTCATCTGGCTGCTGCCCGTCAATACAGGAATGGATGCGCCGATGCAAAATACTGATATAAGTGTAAGAATATAGTTGATTTTCATTCGTCTTTTCATTTTATAACCTTTTTGGATGTTTTAAAGTTTAAGTCTGCTTTGCAAAGATAGCCCCATTTTGTTTTTTTTCAAAGAACTTTTCTTGCATTTTATACGTTTTTCTAATAGAGTTAAAATAAATAATGAATCAAAATGAATATAGCAATGACCGGAGCTACCGGATATATAGGTAAACATCTTTCCAACTATCTCACAGAAAAGGGCGGACACCGGATTATTCCCTTGGGAAGATCGATGTTCCGCGAAGGTATGTCCGGACATTTGATTCAGACATTGACGCATTGCGACGTAATCATCAATTTGGCTGGCGCACCCATCAATAAGCGTTGGACACCGGAGTATAAACAAGAATTGTTCAACAGCCGCATTGTGGTGACGCATCGTATTATCTGTGCGTTAAATGCTGTCAAGACAAAACCGAAACTGATGATTTCAGCTTCCGCTGTGGGCTATTATCCTCCGGAAGTGGAAGCGGACGAGTATACACGTACACGCGGCGACGGTTTTCTTTCCGACCTTTGCTATGCATGGGAGAAAGAAGCCAAACACTGTCCCCAGCCTACCCGGCTCGTCATTACACGCTTTGGCGTAGTGCTTTCTCCGGATGGGGGAGCAATGCAGCAGATGCTTCGTCCTTTGCAGGCCACGAAGGTAGCTACCGCTATCGGTCCCGGCACTCAGTCTTTCCCGTGGATAGCCATGTATGACCTTTGCCGTGCCATGGAGTTTTTTATTGCTCACGAAGAAACGCGGGGTGTGTATAATCTAGTGGCTCCGCAACAGATTTCGCAATATTCTTTTACCCGTGAGATGGGAAAAGCTTATCAGGCGTGGACAACGATTATTGCTCCGCAGCGGGCTTTCCGTATATTTTACGGTGAAGCGGCCTCTTTCCTGACAGCCGGTCAGAAAATCCGCCCGACACGTCTGACAGAAGCCGGATTCCTTTTTTCCATCCCTACTGTCGAATGTCTTTTTAAAGGTACGGACCACACTACGGTCCCCTCTCTCGACCTGAACCGATATATGGGACTTTGGTACGAAATAGCCCGCTACGAGAATCGTTTTGAACACGGACTGGTAGATGTCACGGCCACTTACATGCTTCGTCCCGATGGTACGATTCGTGTGGAAAACCGTGGGTGCAAGCGCAGTTCCCCTTATGATATCTGCAAGACTGCCACCGGACACGCCAAAATACCCGATCCCACGCAACCGGGTAAACTGAAAGTCTCTTTCTTTCTGAATTTCTACTCTGATTATTACATATTAGAGCTGGATGAAGAGAGTTACAACTATGCTCTTGTAGGCAGCAGCACCGATAAATATCTCTGGATACTAAGCCGCACGCCGCAACTGCCTGATGAAATCAAAAAGAAACTTGTAAACGCTGCCGAACGCCGCGGTTACGATACCAACCGTTTGCAATGGATAGAACAATTTTGATTATACAATTCTTTTGCAAAAGTACATAACGAACGATATAAATCAACTTTAAAACAACATAGATTATGGATTACGAAATTATTCATCAGCCCGAACAGCATTTATTTAAGACAGAAGTAGACGGTCGTACTGCCTTTGTGCAATATCGCCTCTTAGGTGATTCTTTCGATATCATTCATACCATTGTACCCCGCCCGATAGAAGGTCGCGGAATAGCCGCTGCATTGGTGAAAGCTGCTTATGCCTATGCTGCAGCCAACGGAATGAAACCGAAAGCCACTTGTTCTTACGCAGTGAGATGGTTGGAACGCCACCCGGAACTGATATGATAATAGCTTTTCTCATTATTGATTTCCTTACAGTTTGGATTGACAAGGATAGTGAAGATTATGCAGAATCACAGGCGTATTTTGCTAAAATGCATCTTTCTGGCGGGTATTTTCTTTTCTGATGGTAAATCATGAACAAGCTTTTTGAAACATCTTCTGAAGAGCTTGTAGGTGATGGAAACAATCTGTATCTTTGCGGCATGAAAAAGTTATTGTGTCCGCAATGCAAGATTGCAGCTATGTATGTGAAGAATGAACTGGGTGAAAGGCTACTGGTTTATGTGCTCGAAAATGGTGAAGTCGTTCCCAAATATCCGGAAGAGTCGATGGAAGGGTTCGACCTGACAGAGGTTTTCTGCCTGGGTTGTTCGTGGCATGGTTCACCTAAACGACTTGTTAAGTGATTAATGGTTTAGTGATTAATCACTATTTCTTGATTTATGTCAACTAAAAGAGGGACTAGAAACGAGGATTAATTCGTTGAATTTTATGTATCTTTGCGCCCGATTTTAGAACATAGACGTATGGCAACTTCTAAAGAAATGACGGCAGGGCCGGCATTACCTCTCATTTTAAAGTTTACACTGCTGCTTTTACTCGGCAATCTGTTGCAACAAACGTATTCGCTTGTTGATGCTGCAATTGTAGGAAATTTCTTGGGAATAAACGCGTTAGCTTCTGTTGGAGCCAGCACGTCAGTGGTATTTCTCATTCTCGGGTTCTGCAATGGATGTTGCGGAGGGTTCGGGATACCCGTTGCGCAGAAGTTTGGAGCGCGGGATTACAGTACGATGCGTAGCTACGTGGCTGTCAGTCTGAAACTGGCTGCGGGAATGTCGGTGGTGATTGCGCTTCTCACCTGTATTTTATGTGAGGATATTCTTCGGATCATGCGTACGCCGGAGAATATTTTTGAAGGGGCTTATGCTTACTTGCTTGTCACTTTCATCGGTGTGCCGTGTACGTTTTTCTATAATCTTCTTTCGAGCATTATCCGTGCGTTGGGAGACAGTAAGACACCTTTCTGGTTTCTGCTGTTTGCGGCTGTTCTGAATATCATTCTCGACTTGTTCTGTATTCTGGTACTTGACTGGGGAGTGGCGGGAGCTGCTATTGCTACTGTCTTTTCACAAGGATTGTCGGCTGTTCTCTGCTATATTTATATGTACCGGAAGTTTGAAATATTGCAGGGTACTCCGAAAGAACGCCGGTTCCAGTCGAAACTGGCTAAGACGCTGCTCTACATCGGTGTGCCTATGGGATTGCAATTTTCTATCACGGCTATCGGCAGCATCATGCTTCAGAGTGCCAATAATGCCTTGGGAACGGCGTGTGTGGCAGCCTTTACGTCTGCTATGCGCATCAAGATGTTCTTTATCTGTATGTTCGAGAGTTTGGGTATTGCGATGGCTACATATAGCGGACAAAATTACGGAGCGGGTAAACCGGAACGTATTTGGTTGGGAATCAAGGCTAGTGCTCTGATGATGATTATTTATGCGGCTTTCACGTTCCTTCTTCTGATGGTAGGGGCTAAATATTTCGCGTTGATCTTCGTAGACCCGTCGGAAACGGAAATTTTGCTGGATACGGAGTTGTTCCTGCATGTCTCCTGTATGTTCTTCCCGATGCTTGGTTTGTTGTGCATCTTGCGTTATACCATTCAGGGAGTAGGCTTTACCAATCTTGCCATGTTCTCCGGAGTGGCGGAGATGATTGCGCGTATCCTTGTCAGTCTCTATGCCGTACCGGTATTCGGTTTTATTGCTGTTTGCTACGGTGATCCGATGGCTTGGATAGCGGCAGACTTATTCCTCGTACCGGCCTTTATCTACGTTTATCGCAGGTTGAAGAAGCAGGTACTTACGAATTCGACTGTACAGCAGACTGTTGCATAATTATCTTTTTCAGGTTGGGAATATTCCTTTGTTTGAATTTAGAAATCGGCCTCTTTCTGTATGCAGAGAATGTCTCCGTATATGGGATGGCGGAACTCTATATATTCGGCATGGAGGTATAGTCTGTCTGCTTTCTTTCCGTAGAGTTCGTCTCCAAGTATGGGGCATCCCAAGCCTTCCGGATGAGCTGCGTGTACTCGTAACTGATGTGTGCGTCCGGTCAATGGATAGAAGATAATCCGGGTGTATTTTCTTGACTCATTGATACTCCTTTCTGATTCATTAATCCTGTTTGATTCGTTGAAAGTGTTTTCAGATTCACTGGTAATTCTTTCAGACTCACTGATGATCTGATATTCTGTAATCGCTTCTTTCCCGTGTTCGCTACTAACCATTTGCCGAGGGCGGTCGAGAGGGTTCAGACAAAGAGGGAGTTCGATTCTTCCTGTATTTCCTGTTCTTTCTGGTAGTACTATTCCATCCAGCACAGCCACATAGCGTTTCTTGATACTTCTGTTTGCAAATTGTGCCTGTAAATCCTGATGTACCTCTTTTGTTTTGGCAACGAGCAATAATCCTGAAGTAGCCATATCGAGCCGATGTACAATCATGGGACCGGTAGCTTCGGGATATTTTTTCTTCAAACGATGATAGACTGAATCTCTGTCCTCTGCTTTTCCCGGAACGGACAACATTCCTGCCGGTTTATTGACTACCAGTAACCATTCATCCTCAAACACGATTTCTAGTTCTTCCTCTTCATGAACAGGATTCAGCAGTGGATTTTCGTCTACCTCCAATCCTTGCAACATGTGTTGCAGAATCGGCTCGCACTTCCCTTTGCAGGAAGGATAATAATATCCGTGATGCCGGATTTCGTTTTTAGGAGAGTCGCCCCACCAGAATTCAGCCATAGCCAATGGCTTTAATTGATGAAGATATGCATATTGCAATAACTTAGGCAGGGCACATTCACCCGCACCGGCAGGAGGAACTTTCTGAACCGTTTGCTCGAAAATAGTATATAAGTCTTTCACTTCTCCTTGGGCGTTTAGCATCCGGAACTGCTCGAATAATTTTCTTTGTAAAGCTGCCGAACGTTCTTTTCGTTCGGTTTTCAGTCGTTCTATTTCAATATCGAAGTGCCTGACTTCCGTTTCGAGCTCTTCCAATCGTTTCTTCCATTCCTTTTCCAGTCGTTTGTATTCCGCCTTTTGGTATTGGCTTTCCCGAATCAGGGAGGCTTGTTCTTCTTCGGAAAGCTCCGGAGATGACTGGCGGCGAATCTCTCTCGCCTTCTTTGCCATTTTAAGCTCCGCTTTTGCTTGATTCAAAACAGCTTTAGCATGTTCCGTTTCTATCTTCCATTTCTCTTTTGAACCGAGATAAGAACTACTGTTTTCCAATTCACGAATACGGATATTAATGGCAGAAATCTGTTTTTCTTCGATTTTGAAGAATCCCTCTGGTTGTAATAGGTCATAAACAGGAGGAACGAAATAAGGATGCAGATTCTTTCCGTCCAAATTGCCGGAGAAAGCTGCAAGATAACCAATCTGATTTTCTTCGTTGTTTGTTATTCCATTGTCCGTTTGCACAATCAACACTCCAAACATCTTTCCGGAAGCCAACTCCTCTTGCCATTCTTTCCGGTTTGCAATATATTCTTTCACTTCTTCCGCAGCCAACACACACAATGGATGAGGTGTATAATGGAAAGGATAAGTGAATTTCTCCGGCAACGCAAGGTGAGAAACGGGGTTCTTGAAAAAATGTATCATCGGTTTATATATGAATGAATGTGATTACCTTTGCAAAAGTAACGTAAATCCGCGAATTTTATTCTATATTTGTTTGAGAGTTTGAGTGAGATAACGTGGACGTTTGAATGAAATTGTATGGATAGGATAGAAGAAAAACCAAAATTTGCCTTTCTTGGCAACAGTCACATGGCTTTTTGGGCACTGGATATCTATTTCCCACAATGGGAATGTCTGAACTATGGTGCTCCCGGTGAAGGGCTGGCCTATGTGGAGTCTTTTGCGGTAGACACTTCCGATTGCCAGGTCGTTGTTCAATTCGGAACTAATGATATTTATCAGTTGAACGATGAAAATATAGATGAATATGTAGAGCGTTATGTAAAAGCGGTTCTTGCGGTCCCTTCACTGAAAACATATCTTTTCTGTATTTTTCCGCGTAATGATTACGATGATTACAGTACGGCTGTGAATAAATTTATCCAGATACTTAATCGGAAGATACACGAAAAATTGCAGGGGACAGATATTGTCTATTTGGACGTATTCAATCGTTTATTGCAGGATGGCAGGCTGAATCTGGAGTTGACTCTCGACGATTTACATTTGAATGGTAAGGGGTACAGTATTCTGACAGAAGCACTGAAACAGGCTTCCGGTTTGTAAAACATGCCTAAATACTTCATTCCTTGCTTTTATTTATAAATTTGGTGGCATATCAGTTTATTTTTCCTATTTTTGTCCCCAATTTAATAGTAAATAACCCCCATAAAAACGATAAGACTTATGGAAAAAGTAATTATCAATTCGTACGAAGAATTCGAAAAACTAGTAGGCCAACAGATAGGTGTTTCCGATTATGTGGAACTCTCGCAGGAACGTATCAATCTTTTTGCTGATGCAACGCTGGATCATCAATGGATTCATGTAGATACGGAACGTGCTAAAGTAGACAGCCCTTATCATAGCACGATTGCTCACGGCTACTTGACATTGTCAATGCTTCCTTATTTGTGGAATCAGATTATCCAGGTAAATAACCTGAAAATGATGATTAACTACGGTATGGACAAAATGAAATTCGGTCAGGCTGTATTGTCAGGACAAAGCATCCGTCTAGTGACTACTTTGCACTCGCTGACTAATCTGCGTGGTGTGGCAAAAGCGGAAATCAAGTTTGCTATCGAAATAAAAGACCAACCGAAAAAAGCACTGGAAGGAATTGCTGTGTTCCTTTATTATTTCAATTAATAATAAGCTGAAAAGACACAGATTCTATCTGCTTGTCAGATTTTGGTGACGGGTATATTCCAGATATTCCATCTGAATATACCCTAGCTGAACGGTGAGATAAAAGCGATAGAAATAATCAGTTTTTCTTTGCTTTCATGGCTTTCAGGATGTTTTTTCGTACGGAACGGATAGCGGGAACCAGTAAGTCGGGTTCCATGATTTCCAGCATGGTGCGTAATTCCTGTTGTTTCCGGCTCAACCATTCTACATCTGCTTTGGAGAAATGAGTACATACCCACAGTGCCTGATAGGAAACAATGTGGTCTTCGTCGAATATCAGTTGGTAGATTTCTTCTCTAAGACGCTTGTCGTCCTGTATGAAATGGAGTACTTCTCTGATATCTTCAATGTGTACACGTTCGGATAATCTGGCACGTAGGTTCATATATCTTTTCTTTTATCATTATGCTTCCGGCAGTTGTAAATGAAGAATGGGGAAAGGTTTGCCCATGCTGTCCGTTTCATCTCTGCCGATGATTTGGAATCCTAAATGGAGATAGAATTGGAGTGCCTTTTCATTCTGTTCGTTGACATCTACTTTATCCATCTGTTTTTTGTCTCTTGCGTATTCTATTAATCGTTTGCCGTATCCTTTTCCCTGTTCGTCAGGGTGTACAAACAACATTTCGATCAATTCGTCGCTTAGTCCCATGAAAGCGGCAATATTTCCGTTGGCATTGCGGATAACAAAAAGTTCAACGACTGGTAGATAATGTTCCTGCATCAGTGGTTTGTAAAACTGGATATCTTCTTCCGTCAGAAAATCATGCGTGTGACGGACGGACGTTTCCCATACATGGAGGATTTCTTCATAATCTTCCGGAGTAGGTTGGGAGATGCCGGGGAGATAATAACACTGGTGGTCGTAGATATTTCCGTTGTAAGTCAGTTCTGCCTGGTGGAGGGTTCCTTCATAGATGAAACCGTTCTTTTTCAGGACTTTCTGTGAACGTTTATTATGTGGATAACAAGTGGCAGTGATGAGGCTTAGTTTCAATTTTTCAAAACCGTATTTGAGAACGCCTTGCACTGCTTCAGTCATATATCCTTTGCCCCAATAAGTCTCGTCGAGCCAATAACCCAACATTCTCACTTGTGGGTTTTCCCGTTTGGGATCGGGGATGATTCCTACGGAACCGATCAGTTGTTGCGTTTCTTTTAGTATCATTGCCCATATACCTTCCTGATTAATAAATGTGGAATGGAGTATACGGCGGGACTCTTCCAATGTCCGGTGGGGCGGCCATCCGGCATTGTTCCCCAAATTTGGGTTTTGGCAACAGGCGAAAAATGCTTCTGCATCTTTTTCCTCAAAAGGGCGGAGAAGCAAGCGTTCTGTATCGAGCGTTATGGAATGAATACTTTCTGTTTCGGTGTTTGGTCTAGCTTCAACTTCCGGTCCAACTTCAGTTTCAGTTCCGATTGCTGTTTCTGCTTTTCCTTCTCCTGTTATTTCCCGATATACACACTCAATCCGATTTCCATCGGGATCGAGCACGACACTTTCAAAGTATCCGTCTCCCGAAGTACGCGGTTCACCGGCGATGGTATATCCTTCCGAACGCATCTGTTCGGTGAAACGTAATACTTCTTCTTGGCTGGGAAAGGTGAAAGCAAAGTGTGTCAGTCCGACCCTGTTTTCTTCAATGGGTGTGTTTTGTACGTCTGTACGACTCATGAGTTCCAAGTCGGTTCCCTCTCCGAAAGAGACAAAATATGACTCAAATCCTTTCTTGGGATTAATGTATTTCTCATTGCTTTTTCCTCCGAAGAAACGGACATAAAATTCTTTTAATTCTTCCAGCCGGAAGGTCCAAATGGCAATATGATGCAGTTTCATATAAATGTTTTTTTATTCCTATTACTTTTTACTTTGT
Organism: Bacteroides caecimuris; assembly: GCA_948742525.1. Lineage (GTDB taxonomy): Bacteria > Bacteroidota > Bacteroidia > Bacteroidales > Bacteroidaceae > Bacteroides > Bacteroides caecimuris_A. Next base: position 66,337 of record CAPYSS010000008.1, read on the forward strand.
TTCAATCCTGATTCGTACCAAACGTGTTTTGTGTCGCTCTTAATGTTGTATTACGTATTCGTAAACGATACGGGAAATATCAGCGATAGTCTTACTGTTCGCCTGACTGTTTTCTTCAGAATCCTTCACGAAGACAGCTATGCTATAAGCACGTCCATCGGGTAAAAGAACGAAACCGATGTCGTTACAACCAATCTGCTGTCCTTTTGCATTACGGTCTCCCGTTCCAGTTTTGTGACCTACGGTTACTTTTTTATCAAGCAATGGAGCAACCAAACGGTCTTGCCCGGTTTGACATTCTACCATTGTTTGATATATAAAGTCTTTGTACACTTTTGCAAACAAAGGTTTTTTGCGGAATATCTCCAATAATTCGGCAGCAGCTAACGGAGTGGTCCAGTTTTGATAACACAGATTCAAGTCTTCGTGCATCGCCGTTTCTGTTCCAACGATGGCACATTCCCGAACTCCTAATGAATGGATATACCTATTCGCAGCTTCCGGACCACCTTGATAGTTGAAAAGAATATCGCAAGCATTGTTATCGCTCTGCTGAAGTGTGTATCTTAACAGGTCGGCAATACTCATTTCAATTCCTCCTTGCGGATATTTATCTCGCAGCGGACTGTAAGTATCCGGCTTTAAATCTGATTTTTTGATTGGCAACCGGGTGTCCAGTGATTGTTTTTTCTTTCCCATATAATCGGCCAATGCCAACGCCTGATGAAACTTGAATACGCTCATCAACGGGTAGTGAATGTCATTATTGACAGTTACCGTATCTTTTCCGTTAATAATAACGGCAATCCCTATTTCAGCTTTCTTATCTTTGATTGCCTGTTTCAACTGTGTTTCAAGTTTGCTTTGTTGGGCAAGCAGGAGGGGGGGTACTAAACAAAGAAGCACTATGAATGAACGCATAATCAATTTCCTCTTTTAACGGGTTACTAATTCTCTATTGAAATTACATTCTTTATTGAAGTCACAAAGGTATAAATAGTAATTGCCTTTGCAAATTCTCATCCCAAAATAGTGATAGTCGGATAAGAAATTCCTACTTTTGTAAATTAATCAATTAATGAGTAAGTGTTATGATAAGATGTCAGTCGGAATTATTTCAATCATCGGTAAAATTGGTAGATGGCTTGAAAATGAACACAAAAGAGGACTTAAAGCAGATGGCGAAAATTTTGCTTTTATCTGTTCCCACAAAACTACGTAAAGATGAATATGCGGAATTTTTAGCAGGAGCAGTTTTGACTTGCCCAGATATGTGGCTTTCTCGATTGACACAATATGAGTTGACTTTGCTTGATAAGTTGGTGAAAGCGGGAGCTGATACGTATGTAGAAACTACCAATTCATTTGTGATGAGTACGTTGGAAATTCTGTCTTTTGTTGCGGCGGATACTTATCACTTTGAAGAAAGTAAAGTCCGCTACATGATTTGTGATGAATTGCGTGAAGCCGTAGCTCCTTATTTAAATAATTATTTGACTTCGGAAAAGCAGGCAATCCGTTTTATGGTAGAACAGTATGCTTATGGAATCATAAATTTATATGGTTATTTGTCTTATTTCGATCTGTTAAGTATGCTAATTGATTATCTGCCAGATTCGGTGACAAGAAATGAAATTACTGATAGCTTGGCTAATTCGGCATTGATACAGCGGCTAACCTTTGAGGCAGTGGATGGTTATAACTCTACTATTTGTATACAGTCTCCATTTTTGGAGGATTTAGATGGTTTGGAAGAAAGAATATATGCTCGTCGTGAAATAACAAATAGGAAGAAGTTTTCTAAAGAAGAAGTTTTTGCCGCAGGAATGATGCCGTTAGTCGTTATTCCTAATCCGTGTTGGGATGAATTGAAGGAGTATATGATGAAGAAACTGCGGTATACGGAAGAAAAGGCGTATAGCAGTTTGTCATATTTGTGGTTTACCGCTCAAACGGAAGAAAATTCAATATCTATTATTACTTCAATGATTAGCCACAAACTTTCTTCCATGCAGGAGCTGCAAGAGGCTATTGAACTATTTATGGATTATGTGAATCATTGTCCCCGTTGGTTCTTGAAAGGTTATTCTTCAGAGGAGGCATTCGTTTTATTTCAAAAAGATAAATTTAGAAAGAATCCTCCCCGCATTGTTGCAGGTCCGAATATGAAGGCTGGCGGTATGGATATTACTCCTGAAATGCAGGCGATGGTAGATGATATGTTTCGTGGCATGCCTTCCGGACACACAGTCGGAAGAAATGATCCTTGTCCCTGTGGAAGCGGGAAGAAGTATAAAAAGTGTTGTGGCAGAAATAATTAAGAAAAGGACGATTGTGGAAGAATATCCTACAATGAGACGTATTATGAATTTGGAAGAACAGTGAATTAGATGAGCACTTTTCGTTCTATAGAAGAACTTGTCAAAAGTCTCGACCGGGAGAAAGAACTCCTGAAAGAAATGTTTGCCAAACGGAAATCTCTTTCGTTCCGTTACGATTATGCGCTTGAAATGACGGAATACAAGGAAGAGCGTATCCGCTATCTGATAGACTATGGAGTCATCCGGGACACTGGTGATTTTCTAGAAATGGAGGATATTTATCTGAAATTCTTTGAAGATGTGCTCGAAGTGAATGAAGAAATCAATGTTTCTTTCGTGCAGGATTACCTGACGCGACTGAATGAAAATATTGACTATTATCTGAAAGAGAATAACGAGCAACGTAAATACAACTACCAGCGTGAAGTGAAACGCTGTCTGAAAAACATCGCTCTGACTACAGTCCGCAATGTGATGGACTTGAAAAGGAACATGGATAATACTTATAAGAACGAACCGAATTATAAGATAAAGAAAACCAAACTTGTCCGGCTTGATGAGAAACGAAATAATATTGCCCTGCTGATCCGTAAAAGTGAGGAATTGATAGACTACGGACAGCCTGTTTTCTTCCGGGTGGCGATGGATGTACAGATGCGGAATGTAGTAAGTGACGTAAAACTTCAGTTAAATGACTCGTACCATAACCTGATTGAAATCCAGAAACAAATCATTCATTATCTGAATCTGATAGATTATCAGAACCGTATCTTTGAGAAAGTAAAGAAGTTGAAGTACTTGAAAGACCAGTTCTTGTTGGAAGAACATACAAGTATCCGTTCTGTTGCTGCACAAAAAAATCCCGTTTGGATGGAGCCGCAGGTCGGTTATCGCATCAAGCTTTCCATTGATAATCTACGGACTTCCGATGAGGCTTTTCAGATATTGAAGAAACTTGTCGCGCGGCAGAGAAATTCTCCGAAAGGAATGAAACAATTGGCAGATGCCATTCCAGAAGGATACCTGGATGGGCAGTCGCAAATGATAGATACCGTAAACTTGCAGGAGGTGCATAATTCATTTATGGCGTCCAGCACCCATCTGTTCTCTTTTGTGATGAACTATCGCTACCGGAAAGAGGTGACACGTGGAGAGAAATTAATCTTTTTCTGCCAACTGGCATCACAGTATGCCGACGAACTTCGCTTTACGGATACTTATGAAATCTCCGACGAAGTGGAATACCCTTTAATATATGCCAAATGACGTATGCTGAATGCTAAAAACAGATGACCATGAAATACACTGAAGAAATATTTAATATACTTAGCAAAGGGGGATTCATTTCTTCCAACAGTGTCTCTACCCAAGTGAAACGCTTGTATGATGCCATTGAGGAAGATTTGCCCGATTATTATGATTACTATAAAGGTATCGGTTTTTATCTGGAAGGTGGTGACGGTTATTACTACTTTACTCGCAAGGAATCGAAAGTCGATTTGGAACGTAAACTGGAAGCAATTCAGAAGTGGATTGATTACCTGAGTTTCCTGAAAACCTATCATTCGGCATTCGGCCCGGGTTTTCTGTTTCGTGCTGCTGATATTGAGATTCAGATAGGATGCGATATCGAACTGAAAGAAAAGGCAACCAAACTGTTCTCGGATAAGAAGAAATATGATGAAGTTGTCGGCAAACTGCTGAAAGAACTGGAGAGTATAGGACTGATAGAGAAAGAAAACGAACTCGATGGGACGTATAAAGTATTGTCGGCTTTCCATTATATGGAGGACTTGGTTGATTGTATCACAATTTCAGAGGAGGTGCAAGATGAGATACCTGAATAAGATTATTTTTCTGAACAGTGCCCATATTCCGTATGCGGAAGTGAAGTTGGATGGGAACGTACATTTTATAGGTACGCAAGGTGTCGGTAAGAGTACGCTGCTCCGTGCCATCCTCTTCTTTTACAATGCTGACAAACTAAGACTGGGTATTCCGAAGGAGAAGAAAAGCTTCGATGCTTTTTACTTTCCATACGCCAATTCTTACATTATCTATGAGGTGATGCGGGAGAATGGGGCGTATTGTGTGGTAGCTGCCAAATCCCAGGGACGGGTGTTTTTCCGTTTTATTGATGCGCCATTCCAACAGGACTGGTTTATTGACGAACATAATGTGGTGCATTCCGAATGGGGACGTATCCGAGAACATATCGGCGCGAAGATTCAGATTACTGCACAAGTGACTAGCTATGAGATGTATCGGGACATCATCTTCGGTAATAACCGTAAGCATGAAATGATACCCTACCGCAAGTTTGCCATTGTGGAAAGTGCAAAATATCAGAATATTCCCCGTACCATACAGAACGTCTTTTTAAATTCCAAACTGGATGCCGATTTTATAAAAGATACCATTATCCGTTCGATGAGTGATGAGGATATCTCTGTCGATTTGGATTTCTATCGTAGCCAGATAAAGGAATTCGAGCAGGAATACAGGGACGTGATGCTTTGGTTTACAAAGAACAAGAATGGAGAAGTGCCTGTCCGGAAGATGGCGGAAAAAGTAATGAACGCCTATCGTGACTTGATTTATACCCAAAAGCAGATTGCTGAAGGGCGTGCGGAGCTTAACTTTGCGGAGAAACAGGCTTTACATGAGATTCCGTTAGTGAAGGAAGAACAGGCTAAAGCCGAGACGGAACGTGAACGGTTGCTGCGGCTTATGGGTGAACTGCAACAAAAGTACACCAATGAGCGTGATGGCTTGATTAGGGATATAGGTATAATAAACGATTTGCTCAAAAAGATACGTGAGAAACGTCTGCATTACGAGCAGATGCAGATTGAAGAAATCATCAAACGGGTATCTTGCGAAGAATTATTGGTTCAGGAACTAGAACAAGTCCGGAATATGAAATCGGAACTGACAAGGGCTTATGAGGATGTATTGAGCAAGTACCGATTGCTGTTTGAGAAACAGGAAGCTGATTTCCGTACTTTTGAGAATAGCCAGCAAGCACGGATAAATGCTCGGAATGCGGAGATTGCCGGTAAGCAGGAGGAATTGATGCAACAGCTCCGTGTGGAAGAAGAAAAAGTAAGGGTAACGCAAGAAGAGAAAGTGCAGACAGTGGATAATCGTATCCGGCAGTTGCGCGACGAACAGGCACAGTGTAACCTGAAACTTCAAAAGGTGAAATACGAGCATCCCCATCAAAAGGAAATGTCCGATTGTGAAGACGGTATCAACGAACTACACAAAAAGGATAAGGAACTGGAACTTGGCATCCGTCAGCAGCAAGGAGAAATAAAGCAGTTGAGACAGGAGTGTGAATGGAAAGTGAAAGAATTGAAATGGGAATTTCAGACAAAGATGGAGACCGTTCGTAAAGAGCGGAGCGCGATTGAAGAACAGTTGCAAACATTGGATGCCTTGATTGAGAAACGAAAAGGTTCGTTGTGCGAATGGTTGGAGAAGAATAAACCGGATTGGCAGGAGACGATAGGCAAGGTGGCGGATGAGGAACTGGTGCTGTATAACAATGAACTGCAACCTCAATTAGTGAATAAGGAAGCTACTTTGTTCGGTGTCTCACTCAATTTGGCAGCCATCGAGCGTTCTGTCCGCACTCCCGAGGAAATGAAGCAGGAGCGCGACAGGCAACAAGCAGCCCGGCAACTCTGTACCGATCGTCTCACCCGACTGACGGAAAAAGAGGGGGAAGCTGTTTCTTCTTTGGAGAAGAAGTATTCGAAGCAAATACATAGTATTTTGGAAGAACAACATCTGATGGAAGCCGAGCGAATGCAGATTCCTGCAAAATTGAAGAATTTGCAGGCTGATTACGCTTCATGGAAGACGAAGGAGGAGGAATGGAAAAGAGGTTGTGTCGAAGAATTGCAGGCGCAACTGAATGATATCGGTCATCGTCTTTATGTGGCGGAAGGCGAGAAGGAGAAGCATTTGGCGGAACGGGAAAAACTGCTGAAAGCCTGCCGGAAAGTGTATAATGATAGTCGGACTGAGCTTCGAAAGGAACTGGAAGAGTTCAGTGCCGGTGTTCGGCAAGAGATAGAGCGGATGAAACAGCAAACTGAGGAGCGGAAAAAGGAATTGAAGCAGGCGCAGGAGAATGAATTGAATGGAAAGGGTGCTGATACGGTCACTATCCGCAAGTATGATGATAGGCTTGCCGAAATAAATAAAGAATTGGATTATATTGGCAAATCCCGTTCGCAAGTTCTTTATTATGAAAAAGACAAAGAGGAACTGTTTGATAAAGAACCTGCTACGCGAAGCCGGAAGAAGGAACTGGATGCGAAGCTGGTTGCATTGAACGAACGTTTCGATCTGAAAAAGGAAAAGTTGCAAGTTCAGAAAAAAGGGGTGGATGAGCACCTCGACCGAATTAGCAAGGAATTGCACTTATTGGAGGACGGGTTGAATAAAGTGGATATGTTTCGGAAAGATGAAATTTTCTGTCCGCCTTCTGTGACGGAAATAGGAGAGAAGCCTACCCGGAAAAGTTGCGATGTTATTGTGGAAGAATTGAAGTCTCTCATCGTATCCACTATCAGAAAAACAGAAGAATTCAAGAAAGCAGTGACACAGTTCAATGGAAACTTCTCGTCAAAAAACACGTTTCATTTCCGTACGGAACTGGTTGGAGAACAGGATTACTATGATTTCGCTTCCAATCTGTGCGAGTTTGTGGATAATGATAAGATTTCCGACTATCAGAAACATATCAGTGAACGGTATACGGATATAATCCGCCGGATTTCGCAGGAAGTGGGAGGACTGACCCGTAATGAAAGCGAGATACACAGAACAATAAAGGATATCAACGACGATTTTGTCAAACGGAATTTTGCCGGAGTAATTAAGGAAATAGCACTTCGTCCGCTTCAGAGCAGCGATAAGCTGATGCAGTTATTGCTGGAGATTAAGCGGTTCTGTGATGAGAACCAATATAATATGGGAAAGGTTGACTTGTTCTCGCAGGCTTCTCGTGAAGATGTCAATGCGGTGGCTGTCCGGCATTTGTTGTCGTTTATGAAATTCCTGCTTGACGAGCCGGGACGCAGACGGTTGGCGCTTGCCGATACATTTAAACTGGAGTTCCGTGTGAAAGAGAATGATAACGATACGGGATGGGTGGAGAAGATAGCCAATGTAGGTTCCGACGGTACGGACATTCTGGTAAAAGCAATGGTCAATATCATGCTGATTAATGTATTCAAAGAAAAGGCGTCACGTAAGTTTGGTGACTTTAAAATCCATTGCATGATGGATGAAATAGGCAAGTTACATCCCAACAATGTGAAAGGCATTCTGGATTTTGCCAATTGCCGGAATATATTGTTGGTAAACAGTTCTCCTACTACTTATAATGTGGAGGACTATCGTTATACCTATTTGCTGAGTAAGGACGGGCGGTCAAATACACAGGTTGTCCCATTGTTGACCTATAATAAGATAGAAAAATGAGTGGTAGTTTATTTACATTGGCAATGGCGAGGCTGGTTCTGAAAATGCTGGGCGGCGAGCTCATACCTTACACAAAGTTTGATGGACTGATAGCAAATAGATTAATGGATGAGGGAATCATCACTATTGTTCCCCGAGGGAGTAAGCGTAGTTTTCGTATGATTGATCCGGAAGGTTGCCGTATTTATCTTGCTCAGAATTATACTTCCGGCATGGAGCTGGAAGATTGGATTGAGATGAGGAACTGTCCGGATGAAGTATCACGTTCGGAGCAAGTGGCGAAGGCGGGGGACTCTAAACTGAGATATACCCGTACGTTCAAAGGTTTTCTTCTCAATTGTTATGAGCCTATAGAAGCAACTCTTCATGATGAACCATGTGTGCTTTCTCCCTTGCAAGGTACTTCCATCTTCATGCAGGATTACGAATATTTCCGTATTCCTGAAGATGTTGTAGTGGTGGGTATAGAGAATGGAGAGAATTTCCAGCATATCCGTGCCCAAAAGTATTTGTTTGAAGGAATGAAAGTTCTTTTTGTGTCCCGTTACCCGCAATCGAAGGATTTGTGTAACTGGCTAAAGATAATCCCCAATCGCTATATTCATTTCGGAGATATAGATTTGGCTGGCATTTCCATCTTTTTAAATGAATTCTATGTAAATCTGGGCAACCGTGCGGAATTTTTCATTCCTGAGGATGTGAAGAAACGCCTCAAGGACGGAAACCGGCAGCTTTATGATAATCAGTATTTGCGCTATAGGGCTATGTTGGTTGCTGACGAACGTTTAAGACCATTGGTAGCAATGATTCATAAATATGGGAAAGCGTATGAACAAGAAGGATATATAAAGTATTAAATTAGTCGTATGATTACACTGGATAATTTTGAGAACTTTGTCTCCTATAAGATATTGATGCGTGGGGAAGAGTATTATGATGCGGATGCTGTTTCCGAACTGGAAGAAATCTCACCCGGTGAATGGACTGCAACTGTAGAGGGAACGGACGATTATAATGTGGAAATATCTGTGAGCGGAAAGGAAGTAGAATCCTGGTACTGTGATTGTCCGTATGATGGAGAAATCTGTAAGCATGTCGTGGCAGTACTTCTGGCAATCCGTGATAATAATAAACGGGTGAGTCGTAGTGCATTTTCAAAAATTATAAAAGAAGAAGAGGTTGTACAGCCCGATGTGGACATCAAACAATTGCTGTCATTCATTAGTCCGCAGGAACTTTCTACATTTATCAGTGAATATGCCTTAACGAATCCGGAATTTAAGGCGGCGCTTTTGAAGCGTTTTATATTCAAGGAATCGTCTTCGACATCAAAGGGAAAAGATTATAGAACGGAGATTCAAAAGCTTTTTAATAGTTCCGGTGACAGTAAAAAGTCTCGTTATCAGAATCGTTATAATGATTACAGTCGTGATTGGGAAACGGTTTTCAATCGAATGGATGTTTTTCTGAAGAAAGCGGACTTCTTTTTGAGTCTGGGAGATATGGATAGTACTATTGCTATAGCTCTTCAAACACTTCGTTCTATCGGTGAAAATTATGAGGATGAGTTACTATATATTGACGAAGATGATGACTTTGGCACTTCCCTTTATTGTGAGCATGCAGGAGGTTTACTCATGAAAGTAGTTGGACATTCTAAAACAACTCAGAAACAAAAGACGGATATTCTACAGGAATTACGGCAGATTGCTGAAATATCTACTTATCGAAATTACGGAATCTATGATATAGATGAACTTATGATGCAAATCAATCTTTCGATTCAATCGACAGAAAAAGCCTTGGAGTTGATTGATGGACTTCTTGAAGCAAGAAAGGACACTTATGATTTGTATCAGTTAGTTCTTCGCAAAGTCAACTTATTATTGGAGCAGAATGAGGAGCAAAAAGCGAATGAAACGATTCGCCAATATCTTTATCTGACTGAAATACGGGAGATGGAGGTTGAAAAATTGATTGTCCGTTGCCAATACGATGAAGCCATCCGTTTACTGGATGAAGGAATTGAGATGGCGGAAGAAGAGAAACATCCCAGTACGGTTAATAAATGGTTGGAAATAAAACTGAAGATTTACGAGACGACCAACCGGACTTCCGAAGTAATTGATACATGTCGTCTATTGTTTGTGACAGGCAGGGATAAACTGACATATTACAATAAACTTAAAACTCTGATTCTGAAAGAACAATGGAAGAGTTTTCTGGATGCGATGATGAAGGAAACAGAATTTACTAACTATTTTTCTTTCGGTGAAAGTGCTGAAGCTGATATCTATGTGAAAGAACAGGATAATGAGCGTTTGTTCACCTTGTTGTCATCAACTAGATATGATCAATTGGACGCATTGATGCGGTATGCTCATTATTTGAAGGATACTCATTCGGAACAGCTGATTGCTATGTATACTTCTTCGTTGAATGACTATGCCGAACGGAAAATGGGACGGAGGAATTATGAATTTATCGCACAAGTGTTACCGTGCATACATAAACTAAAGGGAGGACAGACTGCGGTGAAAAACATAGTAGCGGAATTTCGGATAAAATATAAACGTCGTCCGGCAATGATGGAAGTGTTGAAGGATTTTTGAAAAGATTTTATTATAAGTTTTTTCTATCTCTGTAGTTTAGGGATGATAAAGCGTTTTTCTATGGACTTAACTACTGTCTTTCCTCAAAATACAGATACAGAGAAAGAATGCTTTGATTTCTCGTGTAGATATTCTGAAAGATATTACTGAACGTTTGTGCAAGGAGAAAATCGCGGAATATGATATGATGGCGGAATCATTGTCCCCAGTAAAATAAGTCGGTGTTGCATTTATAACTTGAATTTAGCATCTCTATGAAATAAAAAACAAAATATATCTGTCATCTGTCACAGATTATAATCTAACTTGCAGATTATAAGTATTTAAAGCTGTGACAGCACAAGGTGTCAGCAGTGTGATAGCAATAATGCTGTCACCTAGAAAACAAAGACAAAATAAAGACGCTGTTTGAAAATGAATAGTATCAGCCATAAATGGATAAGTCGTTCAATTTATTATCCCCGTATTTATGAGTTGTGTCCTGCCTTGAAACCAACAGTTTCAAGGTGCGAAACGTTAGTTTCTGCGGTTTGAAACTTTAGTTTCATACGCTTGAAACTCTAGTTCCAATTGCTTGAAACCATTGGTTTCTTACCGATGAAACTATAGTTTCTCTTAGCTGGAACTCTAGTTTCAAGCAGAGAAAAACTAATTGTCCGTAATAGAGTGGTGACAATCCCGTTTCTTTCAGCTAAAGAACCACTTGATATATCAATAATTTTCTATATTAAAAACTTGTTTTCCTTGCCGGTTTCGGATATTATGACTAATTTAGCAGTCTCAACGATCACAAAGACGCTGACAAAATAATTTATTATCAAATTAATGAAAATTACTCAATTTCGTAAGAATGAAGATACGACAGCGCTCAGCGTAATGGATCTTGATATACTTGTAAATAAGATAAAGACAGAAATAAAATCCCGTCCTGTTTCTACATTCAGAGAGCATCTGCGATATACCCTTTCCGACGAACGGTGTATGTTTGCCGATAAACTTCCCCAAATAATTCCCGCCGCCGAATTCCGAAAAGTAAACGGTCAGAAACAGATGAAAAGCTACAACGGTATTGTAGAACTGACCATCGGCCCTTTGTCCAATAAATCGGAAATCGCTTTAGTGAAACAAAAAGCCTGCGAGCAACCGCAAACCCGTTGTGCTTTCATGGGTTCAAGTGGCAAAACTGTGAAAATATGGACTACCTTCACCCGACCGGACAACTCCCTTCCCAAAACACGGGAAGAAGCGGAACTATTCCACGCCCACGCCTATCGCTTGGCTGTGAAATGTTATCAGCCGCAAATCCCGTTCGATATACTTCCCAAAGAACCGACTTTGGAACAATATTCGCGCTTATCCCACGACCCGGACATCATCTACCGTCCGGATTCAGTCCAGTTTTATCTCTCCCAACCGTCATCGATGCCCGAAGAAACCACTTTCCGTGAAGCGGTTCAGGCGGAGAAATCTCCATTGACCCGTGCCGTACCGGGATATGATTCGGAAAATGCCTTCCTGATGCTTTTCGAAGCCGCTTTGCGGAAAGCATATTCCGACCTCAGGGAAGCGGGACTTGAATTGCGCGAAGACACATGGCATCCTTTAGTCGTCCAACTGGCTAAAAACTGTTTTGCTTCGGGGCTTCCGCAAGAAGAAGTCGTGAAACGTACCGTTTTCCATTTCTATATGTATAAACAGGAAGCGCTTATCCGTCAAATGATTGGCAATATATATACCGAGTGCAAAGGTTTCGGCAAGAATATCAGCCTAAGTAAAGAACAACAGCTCGCCTTACAGACCGAAGAATTCATGAAACGCCGCTATGAATTCCGCCATAACACTCAAATCGGCGAGGTGGAATATCGTGAAAGGCTTTCTTTCCGTTTCCGCTTCAATCCTCTCGACAAACGTGTGCTGAACAGCATTGCCCTGGATGCGCAAATGGAAGGTATCCCGTTGTGGGACAGGGACATCAGCCGTTATATTTATTCCAACCGCGTACCTGTATTCAATCCGTTGGAAGATTTTCTCTACCGGCTTCCGGTATGGGACGGCAAAGACCGTATCCGTGCATTGGCAGCCACTGTTCCCTGTAAGAATCCGTATTGGATGGATTTGTTCCACCGTTGGTTCCTCAATATGGTTTCTCATTGGAGAGGAAGCGATAAAAAGTATGCGAATAGTGTTTCGCCCTTACTTGTCGGACCGCAAGGGACACGTAAATCCACCTTTTGCCGGAGCATAATGCCACCTTCCGAACGTTCCTATTATACCGACAGCATTGATTTCTCCCGAAAGAAAGATGCCGAACTTTACCTCAATCGTTTTGCGCTCATCAATATTGATGAATTTGACCAGGTGAGTTCGACGCAACAAGGTTTCCTGAAACATATTCTGCAAAAGCCTGTGTTGAATGTGAAGAAACCTCATGGCAGTGCCGTTCTCGAAATGCGCCGTTATGCCTCATTCATAGCGACAAGCAACCAGAAAGACCTGTTGACCGACCCTTCCGGTAGCCGTCGTTTTATTTGCATCGAAGTGACCGGAGTGATTGACACCAACCGTCCGATAGACTATGAGCAGCTTTACGCACAAGCCATGTACGAACTGGAGCATGGCGAACGTTATTGGTTCGACCAGGAGGAAGAAAAGATTATGGTGGAAAACAACCGTGAATTTGAACAAGTCCCGCCGGAAGAACAACTTTTCTTCCGTTATTTCCGTGCTGCACAGCCTGAAGAAGGAGAGTGGCTGTCTCCTGCCGAGATTATGGAAGATATTCAAAAGGGCAGTTCAATCCCGATGTCTGTCAAAAGGGTTAATTCCTTCGGGAGAATACTGAAAAAGCAAGAAATCCCTTCCAAACATACGCGTAGCGGTACACTCTATCATGTCGTAAGACTAATAACTAGGTGACGGCAAAAATGCCATCACCCTGCCGTCACCTCTTGCTGTCACAGTCTTATCGGTTTATTATTAAACTATTAACCCCTAAACTGTGACAGATGACAGCAACTCACCAAATATATTCTTCTGTGTAGCGTTGGTAAGTTGGTTCTTCTTTTATCCCTTTATTACGGAATAGTTGTCTGATGTAGGCTTGGTCTTTAGGCATAAGCCCCCGTTCTCCACGATAAAACCTGTAATATCCTGTTTTTCCATAGTGCCCTATCATTTGTGTTCTGATACTGACTGCATCCTCATAGGGGATTCTGTTAAGCAGCTGTTTAAGTCCCCATGCCACATGAACTTTGACAGCAGTCTTGAAACATTCGCATTGATTTCCATCCGCAGGATAACGTGCCGGATTAACGATGGAGATATAAAGGTAATCGGCTGTTTCATTTTGTGCTGCTATGTAGCGCAAACATTTCGAGGCTTGCGGGCATTGGTCGTTGAAACAACGGGAGAAATTGTAGGGGACAGACGAGCTGTCGGATTCTTTTTTCATCTTGTAGGGATTCTTTTATTTGTGGAGATATTGTTGTTAATACGTTTATATACGGGAAAATATTCTTCACAAAAGTAGGGCTTTATTTTGGGAATGGGAAGCGTTTGGACAAATATTATTTGTATGTAATAAGTGTTTTTTGGGGGGGGACTATAATAACTTATCTGCGTCAGTGTAAGTATTGAGTAAAGCATCTCAATAATTTCCTATCAGTTTTCCAAAGTGGAGATGATTTGCTTTTATGTTACCTATTGCCTATTTCTTTAATTATTATTTAATCCAAAAGCTAGGGTTCCCAGTTTTTTCTTGTAGCTGTTTTCAATATTTATAGCTTCATAACTACTAATACTGATAGATAGTGTTTCGAGGATGGACCAAGAAAAATTATTAGGATAGTTATTGTCTTGAATGTATAATCTTTGTAGAGTTTTATTATTTCCGTGTCCGCCTGTTTGGGCATATTTTTTCCATCTACCCCAAATTCCTTCTTTTCCATATGTGGAACCTATATAATTCTTCCCTGTTTTTCTATCTGTTATTACATAAATGCAATTTACGGCGGAAAGCATTTTTTTCCATTCAGGATATTCTTTTTCTAGTATTATATTTTTTAGTTGTGCAAGGGTTAGAGTTATTTTTTCATATCCGGGGAAAATATGATCAAATCCGGGAGTAATCTCAATAATCTCTTTGTCATTTTTATCATTAAGCCATTGATGCCAAGATATTGCTGAAGCTCCCCATTCTATAATGATGCGTTCTTTTAGTTCATCAAAACCTTTCACTTCAGTTATTTTATAGCAATATTTGTCAGTTTTACGTTCGTTGTCAGGTCCTTCAATTTGGTAGATGCCGATAAAACGGGCAATAGTACCATTTTCGCCAATGAAAGAAACAATGTAATCGACATTTTTAAAAACATCCCTATGTTGTTCACTTTGATATGCTATAAATATGTCTTTATCGTTTCTATACCAGTCATATGGATTGCCTTCTACTTCTCTTCCATTTATTGATTGTTTCTGCCGTGCGTCTTTGTGCCGTACTAACTTGATTCTTTTATTTGTATCTAATCCTCTAAGTTTTAATAGCTCTCCAATTTTAATAATTGCCATAGTAATTTGTTTTAGGGTGAAATTTTTAATTTAAATAGCTTGAGTACAAATATATTGAAAGAAAAGATATAAAGGGAAAAAGTCGTTCTCTTTTTCCCTTATATGGATTATTTTAATCCTTTAAACATTCTATCTATACACTTTTTCTTTTGTTCCATATTAGGATGAACATAAAGGTCGAGAGTCGTACTAATGTTGGAATGTCCTAAAATAACACTTACAGTTTTATAATCACAATTACTTTCTATACAGCGTGTAGCAAAGCTATGTCTGAGTCCATGAAATTTTAGTTCAGGGATATTCAAATCTTTCATAAGCCTTTTGTAGTAATTGCGATACGTTCTTGGTTCTGTCGGCTTTTCTTCATTAGTTAGAATATAATAATTACCATTCACTATCTTTTTTAATGGTTTTAAAATTCTGATTAATTCTTTTGTAATTGGGATTTCACGAATGGAGTTTTTGGTTTTTGGAGTATTAATAATAAGTTCCGTATGTCTTTTTTCTCCATCAATGATATAGATGCGTTCAATGGTTCTTTTTATAGAAATAATACCTAATTCAATGTTTATGTCATCCCATTTTAAAGCGCATACTTCTCCGATGCGTAGTCCGGTACTTAGACAGATATAAATACCTAAATTTTTGAATGTGAAATGTTCTTGGATAAAACTCATGATTCGTTTTTGATGTGAGATACTGAGTACTTCTAAATGTTGCTTTTCTTCTTCTGTTGGAAACCTAATTTCCCATTCTTTATAATCTAGAAATCCATGTTTTACCCCAAATTTCAATATCATTTTCAGTACAATAAGAATATCTTTAATGGATTTTTTACTTAATCCATTATTGATTTTATGAAGAGTAAATTCTTGAACTTTTCTTTCTTCTAACTCATACATCTCTCCAAATGTCGGATAAATGTGGTTTTCAAGAATTAATACGTACGCAGCAAATGTTGATTGTTTCACATATTGCTTTTTGTCTTCTTTCCAAAGTACGGAAATTTCTCTGATAGTTTTCTTTTGAGTCATACTTTTTATATTTTAGTTATACAAAACGGGGTAAAGCTACGGTAATTGAGGATATAATTGCCATAATGTTCCCCATTTGAGATTTCCGGAGTTTACGGGGGAGTGGAAAAAGATGAAAGTTTCAGAACTCTTGGATTTCTATTCTACCAACTCTCTGTCATGGGAACAATTAGATTATAATAACGGTAAAATCAAGAATTTGCATTATGGTTTAATTCATAAAGGAGTGCCTACCATGGTAGATGCTGCTTGTGATTATCTTCCTTACATCAAAGAGGAATCTATGCCCAAATCATTTACCCTATTCAAAGAAGGAGATGTGGCATTTGCTGATGCGTCTGAAGACACAAACGATGTGGCTAAAGCCATAGAAGTTGTTAATTGTGATAACCAACAAATCGTTTCTGGCTTACACACAATACATGGACGTGATAATTCTGAGCAGACTGTTATTGGCTATAAAGGTTATGCTTTTGCTTCTGATTCATTCCACAAGCAGATTAGAAGAATTGCTCAAGGTACAAAGGTGTTTTCTATAAGTGCTCGTAATTTCGATGAAGTGTATATCGGAATCCCTTCAAAAGAAGAACAAACCAAAATTGCAAAACTGTTAATAGTCATAGATGAACGTATTGCTACCCAAAACAAAATCATTGAGGATTTGAAAAAATTAAAGTCTGCGATTTGCGAAAAACTTTTTTGTACTCCAAAAGATAAGCAACCTAAAGTAAGATTACATGGGTTTTCCGATGCTTGGCACTTTGTACGGCTTTCTGATATTTGCCATAGAATCCGCTGTAAAAACACTGGAGAGCAATGTAAGCAAGTTTTAACAATAGCAGCTCAATATGGGCTTGTTAGTCAAGAAGACTTTTTCAACAAGAATGTTGCCAGTGAAAATCTGTCAGGTTATTATCTTCTGCAAAAGGGTGATTTTGCTTATAATAAAAGTTATTCAGGCGATTATGCTTGGGGAACGGTAAAACGTTTAGACAATTATAAACAAGGTGTATTATCTCCTTTATATATTTGTTTTCGTCTAGATTCTGCTAGAGTGGATTCTGATTTTCTCGTTTATTATTTTGAGTCAAAGAAATGGTATAAGGCTGTCGCTGATATAGCTGGTGAGGGGGCAAGAAATCATGGTTTGCTTAATATCTCTGTTATAGATTACTTTAATACCATTCATTGTATTCCATCTATAGAGGAACAGAAACAAATAGCTTGGATTATGAAAACATTATCATCAAAGATTACACAAGAACAACGTATGTTGAATTGTTGCATCGCACAACGGAAATACTTACTTCGTCAAATGTTTATATAAACATTTGACGAAGTAAGTATTGTTTTTCGGATTGCATAGCAATTAATATTTCTGTTTCTATTTCGGCTTTTCTTTCAAGTAAAGACAGAAAAACGGAAATCGTTTTTTGTCGTTCTATCGCCGGGACTATTACCTTGAATTTAGCCAAATCTTTCTTCTGAATATTGGGCAATCCTGAGCCAATGCGAAGTTGCATAATAGTATCTTCTTTAGATTTAAGATAATGGTACAGATACATATTTTCAACATTATTTGTGATTTCTTGAATGGTATAGCAATGTCCACCGCTCCAAAATGGCGCGGTGTTAAACTGCACATATCCACATGAGTTGCCACCCTCACTTATTGAAATGGTGTTGGCTTCGACATTATAATTATCATAAAATCCTGATGGTTCTGTACCACCATTCATAACATAGTACCTACCACTTTCAGAAAGAAACTCACCATTTATCTGCTTGCCCTTGACTATGTCACAAATTTCAGATAAAGCAATAATATCGCCTTTTATTGTTTTGAATAAGCTTTCTGTAATCGCAGACATTGTAGATGCGCAATCCCTAATTTGATTTGGAAAATACAGATAAAAGTCAAGCTAATCAGACGTTTTATAGGAAAAATCATCGCATTTTTTGCAACATTATATAGTTTCTCTTGGTGATACGACAATAATCGAGTATATTTGTCGCAAATATTGCGACGTTGTTTTATTGCTTAATGACGCATTAGATGTATATACACGAAAGAGACAATTGGACTGCATTCCGTTGGAATGCGACTGAACTAACGGCACTTCTTGAAGAAGTGAACCGTAAACAGGGTTTGTTGTATGGTAGGCTTGCTTCGCTTGGCTTTGATAGCAAATTGAAAGCGATGGCGGAGAATCTGACATATGATGTAGTTTATTCGTCAGAAATAGAAGGAATACGATTGAATGTAGATGAAGTACGTTCATCCATTGCTCGAAAATTAGGTATAAAAAATGTCAAACAGACAGCACCATCGCACTACATAGATTCTGTTGTGGCAGTCATGCTTGATGCAGTAAATCATTATGATCAGTTATTGACGAAAGAGAAAATTTGTGCATGGCAAGCAGCATTCTTCCCGACAGGTTTTAGCGAGGGTTCGCAAATTGAAGTTGGACAATATCGTACAAACGAGGAACATATAGTTTCCGGGATGTTCGGTCGTGAGAAAATACATTATATTGCTCCCTCACCGGAACGCGTGGACGAAGAAATGGCACATTTTCTTGATTGGTTCAACAGTCAGGAAAATATAAATTCAGTTATACGGTCAGCCATTGCACATTTCTGGTTTGTCAGTATTCATCCATTTGAAGATGGTAACGGACGCTTAGCACGCATACTGTCTGATATGTTGTTGGCTCGTGCTGATAAGAGTGAGTTCAGATTTTACAATATCTCCTCGCAAATAAATAAAGATAAAAACCACTATTATGATATTTTAGAAAAGGCTCAACACAGCGATGGTGACATTACAGAATGGATATACTGGTATGCCAGTACGTTGTCGGTTGCACTTGACGAAGCAGAAAATATTGTCAGTACCATCTTGAACAAAAGTTTCTTTTGGCAAAAAGCTTCTTCTGTTCCACTTAGCCAAAGACAGACCGATATGCTGAACCTGTTCCTTGATGGCTATGAAGCAAAGATAACTTCCAAAACTTGGGCATCATTGGCTAAATGTTCCAAAGACACAGCCATACGAGATATTCAAGATCTTGTAGATAAAGAGATTCTCCGAGAAGATATTCCCGGAGCCAAACGACCGAGCTATTCCATTATATATGACCCGGAAGACATCACTGTCTTTTTTTCTGAAATCAGCATTGAGCAACAAAATGGAAATCAATACATCAAAGCCCTCTATAAAGGCAAGTTACAAGTGTGCGAAAGAATTTTGCCACTTGATGCAGAGCGATTTGAAAAAGGCGACTTTCCATTAGAGAAAGTGATATACCCAAAATTTACTCATCTAATATCTTAATATTTAATGTGTTATAAATCGTTGAATATCTCCAAAGGGACAAACTGGGGACAAAAATACTGCAATAAAAAGATAAGAAAAACAAATATATCTCTCTTTTGTCCCTCCGATCTGAATGCATAAATTTAGTTTTGTCCCTTGAGTATTCGAACGAATTAGAGACTGCAAAGATACGAAAAAATAGGTTTAGTCTAATTTTTGTATATCTTATCAAGTTCTAAACTAAACTGCTTCCAAATACAATTATTGGTGAAAAGAGAAATACAGTCTTTTTCTTTTCACCGGTCTCCTTTTTCATAGTCCCTTCGTCTTAGACTTCTGTTTTACGTCGTTTGCCCTGATCATTATTCTTCATTGACTTTCTGGCTGCCTGATGAGAATTGTGTCGCGAAGGTATATGTCATGTCATTCTTATATGCAAGGTCATAGCCTGACGGTTCCCTACCAAATCTCCACCTCTGCAGACAGAGGTCGTATTTGCTATGTAAACCTTGCATAAAGAGCCATGACACCTTATTGGGCGACATAATTTTAATCAAGCCCGAAAGTAGTGAATGCTACATGAGGGATAAAAAAGAAAATCATGACAACAGAAAACAGCAATAGTATGTATGAATCGGAAGAAGCAACTGAAATTATCGGTGCGCATTGCACTTTGCTCGTTCCATATAAAGGATGTACAGAGGGAACAGTCGTGGGCGATTACGGCAATAAAATAGTCGTTCGTCTCAGCAATGGTAAAGAGATAGCAGCGTATCTTGATGAAGTGATAATCTATTAATTAAGAATTAAGTTATGGGACATATAGCATTCAAATTTGTCAAGTGGGATGTTCCTGAATTGGCGACACTCAAAGACAGCAAGGTTTACAGGTTACGGGAGTGTATTAATAATGGCGGCAAACTGACTCGTGCCGACAAAAATTGGATTACGGCTCAAGTGCGAGAATGTAGTTATTTTTCGAAAGGTATCGCATTAGGGGGATATTGTTTCGATTTCTCGGATGTTCTCAAGCGATATTTTGTCAAGCAGTACGGCAACGTCGCCGAATATTACGCAATAGACAAAACCTCCTTGCGTACCATGCTTTATGGCCGTATTCAAGATATTGTTGAAGTTAATTAGCAAAAAAAACATGAAAGTTACCATAGAACATAGCTTTTGCCAATACTGTGACGAGGCAACAGAACTTTATTTCAGAATTATCAACACAATTTTATTTTCAATTGATGAAGCAGACCTGCGTGGAAGTATGGAACGCCTGAGGTCGGAAACAGCTCTTGACGAGTATTTTGTTTTCGGTTATGGGGCACATCATATGTGGGTCTGTCAAAGACGCCTCAGTGACCCGACCAGAATTTTCGAGAACCGGGTAATCATGACTGAATTTTGATAACGAGTGAATAAGCTGAAATAGACAACTGACTATTTCAGCTACTCGCCATATCCTTTTATATCATTCTATCTTTCTTGGCTGCGCCATTTCCTTTTGTAAACATCGGTCATTCGTGAAAAGCTGGCTTCCGCTTTATTTGCAAGGCTGTTTTTTCTTTTCACCCTCTGTTCTTCCTATCTATTCCGACGGGAGTATGACTGCCATCCCGATATTCGCTATGCCTTTTTGTCGCAACTTCGTATATCCCCCTCCGTATCATGCTGTATCTTGGCCTGTCGAGGTTGTTCTTATTGCGGCTCCGAATTGCGGCGAACTGCCATAGGTTTCAGTCTCGCCATTCTTGGGGCTTACAGCCCAACCGTACTACATTGTGTCTGCGGATGGATTAGCCCTTTCATCTGACAGAACCCGACGCTGCTGTCCTCTGCTCTTTTTCGGAATGGCTTTATGGGCGAAGTCGTCATCATTTTTTCGTTGCAAAGATAGTATGCAGCCGGGAGCGACTTTGAGAAGTCTTGACCAATGGCATGCCACACCAATCTTCCTTTATCCGGCCTTACGGTTTTGCCGGTGGCTAAAAATAAAGAGTATTGATGCGTTATCCTTGGTGCATCCCTTTTCTGCACCTACTTTTTGAGGCAGCGTAAAAATTGATTAATAACTTCTAAAAGCAATTCATTATGAAAAAGATTGAAAACAATTTCGCAGTAACCGGATTCTTAGGAAAAGATGCAGAAATCCGTCGATTCGCCAACGCCAGTGTCGCACGTTTTTCTTTGGCAGTAAGCCGCTTGGAGAATAACGGCGAGGATTCTAACCGCGTATCCGCCTTTATGAACTTCGAAGCCTGGCGCAAGAATGAGAACACCGGATCGTTCGACATACTGACCAAGGGCACGATACTTACCGTAGAGGGGTATTTCAAACCCGAAGAATGGATCGACAAAGACGGTGTGAAACACAACCGTATCGTGATGGTGGCTGTCAAGTTCTATCCGACCGTCGAGAAAGAAGAAGCTCCCAAAGAGCCGGCGAAGAAAAGTAAGAAAAAAGGCAAGAGATAACCTCTTACCTTACATGAACAAAGCGGCTCTTACGCCGCTTTTGTTTTACTCATTGCGATTATATTGCGTCGCTTATTTATTCTCTTTTACTTCATCCAAGAATGCTTTAGCCGGTTTGAATGCAGGGACATTGTGGGCTGGAATCTTGATTGTCGTGTTCTTTGAAATATTGCGTGCCGTTTTTTCTGCCCGATGCTTTATGATAAAGCTGCCGAAGCCGCGTAAGAAAACATCATTCCCGGCAATCAGGGACTCTTTCACATTATCCATGAATGCTTCCACAACAGTCATTACGACCCCTTTCTCTATTCCGCTCTGTCGTGAGATCTGAGCGACGATTTCTGCTTTTGTCATACTGTTTATATAATAATGGTTTGCAAAATTAATAAATATCGGTCTATTTGTCATGCCTGAAGCTGCTTCGGCTGAATCCACCGAAAATTCCTTTCAAGATTTTTCCTACAACGTAGAATACCAGCAATATGATTATGATTTCTCCCATATTCGTTGCAATTAAATGTTTATACCCACATAAAGATACGAAAAAATAGCGGATGTGGCAAGCGTATTACGTTAATTCTCAAACCATTTATGGCAGAATATTGATTATTCCTCTTCCGGTTTCCGTTTGCCGCGTACCCCGCTTGTTCTGCCGCGATTTAGTTCTACGTTGCGTTTATTGAGTATGCGGAATACCGAACTCCTGCTTTTAAATCCGCTCATAGTCCAAATGTCATCAATAGAATAGCCATTATTATACATATCTACAATGGAGTTTTCACGCTCGGTCTTTGACATGGATTTTATTCCTTTTGCCGGTACTTTGATGTTTTGTTGCAGGTGCATGACGTGAGCCGACGACTGACGCAAAGCCGCCGTTTCTTCAGGCAAAGCTCCGAACATTTCCAAGACCTCGGTAACGGTGGTGTCCGGAAACAGCAATCCGCGAGAATCTATCTTGTCATGAATGGATATGATGCGTACCACCTTGATCCGGCAAAGCTCGATGAATGTCGCAAGCTCACGCAAGCCGCGCACGGCATTGCTGAACTTCGATACAACAATCTCATCACCTCTTTCAAGACTTGCCATGAGCTGCTTCCATTGCGGACGCAGCTTCTCGTGTTCAACCGACTCCTCTATTACCCGTACACAATTGAACTGTTGCATCCATTCCCTGTCTGCGTCAATCGTGTCATAGTAATTCGCCTTAAATATGTAACCGACTTTTGCCATATAAATATATCTTTTTTTATCGCTGCACAAAGATAATAGTTTGATTTGACATAGAATCATACTTGTATCAAAATCTTTTCAGAATCATATTCTGAATTTGCTCTTTCTTGCATTTGTTTTCATTGAAAATTATACTCTTGGATATGAAGAATAAAGTTAGTCAAAATATGATTCTATCGTGCCGTTCATTGGAATTTAATTTATAGATTTGCGATGTTTTAATATGAAAATAGAATATGAAAAATGGAAAAATTATACTCTCTCCGGGCTGCTTGCATTCATGTAATGGCTGCCATTCCCAGTGCCATTTTATTGTGTACATCATGTAGTGACGGAGATGGCAAACCTATGGTTCACGTCAATAATTCTCCTGCCGGTACATACCGGGACTATCTGTACGATATACGCAGGTTGGAGAACCTGCCTGTTGACACATTGTCAGAGCGTCTCAAGCAATGGCAGGCTGTAAGAGATTCGGTTTTCTTACGTCTCGAACATGACACGCTTGCCATGCTTCATCAAAACGCCGTAGAGGATTGCCGGAGATTACATGATTCGATTCGTATGGAATTTTCGCGGCTGGCTTTGTCGAGACCGCGTACTTACAAAGATATGCTGGCTGTCAAAGAGCGTGTATCGCTGTATGCTGCCGACAAGGAATTGCATTCTGCGGCTGATGTAATTCGTCCGTTTTTCGTTTCATTGGACTGTAATCCGCCATGCCGAGGCAGCAAGCAACAGGTTATGAAAGCATATCGCACACTGCTTGCCGAAACGATTTGCGATGACATCCGCAGCATAGCCAATCTCACCACATATATCCAAAAGGAAGATGCTGCTTTTCGAGCCTTTCTCTCACATCTGCATCATTTGGACGGCGAAGAACTGGCGGATATCACACGCGATACCGAGCGATGTTGCTCACTGGTGTTCCTTGCTGCCGAAAGGAACGATATTACCTATCGGGAGGCTATGATATACTTGGCTATGCGTACCAACCGCAGGCTGATACTGAATGCCCGGACTTGTATTGACGACATCCGCGACAACAAAGTCAGGACACCGGCACAAGCGCAAGCCTATATCTGGATGATTCTCCAGCCTTATTCTTCATTGGATAGCTTCTGTATATCGTTGCTGTCGCCCGACGAAAGAAAACATCTCGACGCGCTTGCCATGCAGACACCTGATGCGTTCCGAGTCCTGAGCAGAATACTGCATACTGGGGACACTCGTTTGGACGAATTGCCGGGGATGCTGATAGAGGCGTACATTCACACATTATAAATGATATAACACTAAAAACAATATGACTATGTTACGACATTTCCTGAATAATTTTATGTCGTTTGTCCCCTTGCAGCTTCCGCAACTGCTGGATGTGGCAACAATGGAAGAACCGCAGTTCTATGGCGACTATGTGCTGCTCATGTTCCCCTTGCGCGACCCGTATGACTTGGACGAGGTGATGGATATGTTCGAGGATGATATGGAGCTGATAACGCTTTATCACCATATACCGATGCGCTCCGAGAAATTCGGGCATAGCACCTGCGCATATTCTAATCCCTCTTTCGGTCAGATGTTCAAGATGAACGCCAAGACCGATACCGAAGGCAAAGTAAACAGAATCATTGTGACTATCTATGATTCGTTGGAACAGATGTATGGCGACCTCTGCCTTGATTTGGATCTGCATACCAAAAACGGATTCATGAAATATAAGAAAGACAAGGCTGATGTCCTGATAGATTTTATATGAGAAACACGCTGTATCGGCAGATGGTCTTTTGGATAGATGCTCATCGTACATGGATAGAGGTTGTAGATGATAACCTGTATAAAGAACACATCATCGTGAGACATGACCGAACCGACTATATTGTTTCACGCACACTTGTATTAAGGGCTTTTAAAGAAAACGGTGCATACGCCAAAGGTACGACATGGACTATCCCGGAGCATGAACTGGACAAGGCATTGGCTATCTACCGTAAACAGGACAGGGAGTTCAGCCGGCGTATCAAGAAAGCGGCCATGTACCTTTCGTCCGGAGATACCGAAGTCATTATCCGTTTGGCAACTCATGGCATTGTCCGGCTCAACCTTGTGGTTCCTGCCGCTCATATACCGGAAAAACCGTATTACCTATGATTTGGATTATATTACAACTTATATTCTGTGCTGTGCCTTTTGCCGCATCTTTTGTATTGTACAAGAGCAAGCGGCGGTTCATGGCAAATTTCTATATGGCGATGGCACATCGTGTCAAGGCACGAAAACTCTATGTGCAGGTGTGGCTGATGCTTCTGTTGTTTTTTCACTACACTTATACCTGTGTCTATATCGGAGAGTTCGGTATCCTGTTCTCTACCGGAGTTTGTGCCGCCATGTTCTCGTTCCGGTGGACGGATAAATGGTTCCGCAAATTACTGGATCATCCTCGTGCATTTGTCACGCTTGCATCGGTGGCGTTGGTCATCTGCTTTATTCCACATCTATACAGTGTGGCACTGACTGTCGCTTATCTTCTTTTGGCAGCCTTATTCTATCCCTCTGTTCGGGTTCTGTCCGAATGTCGGGACAAAGGCATTGCTTCCGGACGGATAGGGCAATCTGAAATATGTGCCGAATCATATCACGATAATCATCACGCAAGGTTGCCGCAAGATGCGGACAACGGCAACCTGATTCATCCGCTAAATAATAATCATAAAAAACAGAATGAAAATGAAAAATAAGCAAGAGAAATCCGTCGTCGTATTGGCCGGAGCGGAGATGTTCGACTACCTCAAGGAGAAAGTCGGCGAACGCAAGACACGAACGGAAGCATACAGCGATTTGCTGGATAAGTCGTTGACAGGTTTTGTTTCCCCTTTTTTAAAGAAACAGGAATATGAGCTTCAGCCTTACCAGTGCCATGTAACAATTTCCGACCTTGCGACGGAGTGGCATTGGCATCGGGCCACTGTCCGCTCATTTCTGGAAACGTTGGAAACGTTCGGCCAACTGAAACGCACCAAGCTCGTAAAGAGCATTGTGATTACCATGAACGTGCAATCCGACAGACATCCGGAAACCACCGTTGTACGGCAAGAGCCTGACTTTGCCATGCAACTGCAAGAGGCGTTGTCCGATTGGGTTGTTGGCAAAACGACCTCTGATGAAGCCGGCAAAATATGCGGACAGGTAGTCCGTCAGGCGATAGCCGGAATAACCGAATCGGACAGCCGTCACTATCCGGACAGTCATATCGATGCTGTATCGGTACACGCCGGCAAGCAGGAAAAGGACATTCGCAATATCGCTTTGGGATGTGTTGCCCAGGCTGGAAAATTTAAAGTCGATTGACCCACTATTATACTCTAAATTGACCCATCAAA
>CAPYSS010000009.1:0-91216 GCA_948742525.1 Bacteroides caecimuris
CATATGTCGATTTAACTTTACCGAAAAATGACGATTTAAAATTTGCTTATTACAACTTTTTGTTTTTCAGCGCAATAAGCCAATTATAGTTTCATTCCTCTGCTTTTCCTTCGCGCTGTATTTGTCCGATATGCGGATAATGCGCTTTATGTTATATACGCTCAAAACTCCGCTTTTGCAGAGTGCCTTTATCCCTGCCCGAACCGTCGAGGCGATAACCCCGAACCGTTCGCAGATTTTCCACTCGGTCATTTCTCAACTTCGGCGTTGTGTTGCTCGAACAGTTTTAGCAATGTTTCCTGCTTGACGCCGATACCAAGGTAAGCGTCTTTGAGTTTGGCGGCGGTAACATAACCGTCCGTCTGCATCAACTCTTGATAACGGTGATTTACCTCCACACGGATTTTATCTATCGCAAGATTGATTTTCTGCGCTTCTACACTCTTGCCCGAAGCACGGCTGTTCTTCACGTCCCACAACTGTGGGGGAACGTCCATCTTGCAACTGAACTGCTTAATCTCACCGTCCACCGTGATACGGCACATCAAAGGCAAGTTGCCGTTCGGCTTCTCGCCGCCTTTCTTCACGTAAAATAAGACTTTAATGTACTACGCATAACTCACTCCTTTTTGGGGTTGCCAAATTAGTTATTAGAGAGTTACCGACTGCTATGTAAACTGATGCAAAACGCAGAAAAAGAACCATTTATCGAGAAATCTGCACTTGTTACGGGAGTAACGAGGTGGTAACTGAACTCTTGCGCAGTTTGGCTTCGTACCGGCTTTTCGTTGGCTCTGTCCCATAGAAAAACAAAGCGTAACGAACGCTGTATCAGCTAATTCGCTACGCTTTGCTCAAATTTGCAAATCCGCTATGTGTTTATTTTGTATATAAAATATATTATACCAAATGTCCGATCCATTCTTCACGGTCGCCGGGGAGAAGGTCGATAACAGGAATTTCTACCATTGTGTAGCATCCCGGTTGTTGCTTCATCGAAGCACGTGCCACACATACCAATACTTGTGCTGTCAGTGCGGGATTGTTGATGCGCATATTAAATTCGAACAACTGATTCTGTGTTTTGCCGGATACACCTTTGCGAGTGAGATTTACACCATGACCCATATCCAACAGGGCGTCTACGCTCGGAACGAGTTTCACATGCGTTTCATCATTCACGAAGTAAGGATCTGCTTTGATGGCAGCAGCTACTTCTTCAAATTTATATCCGTCTTTCAGTTCAATATATACCATGCGGCGGTGGATTCCCGTACCGGTAGGAATAGTCATGGAAAGAGCGGCTTTCACCCCGTCGATAGCTTTTACTGCTACTGTGTGTCCCATACTCATACCCGGACCGAAGTTGGTGTAAGTGATTCCTTTCGGAGCAATCGCTTCGAGCATGGTGCGCACGATGGAGTCGCTTCCCGGATCCCATCCGGCAGAAATGATCGATACGGCTTTATGTTCTTTGGCAGTAGCATCCAGTGTGCGGCGTAAGTCTACGATACCGGTGTGGATATCGAAACTGTCTACCGTATTAATACCCATTGCCAGATATTCTTTTGCATATTTCTCAACGCTGCGGGTTGGCGTGCAAAGAATAGCTACGTCTACATCCTCCAATTCTTTTATGTCCTTTACTACTGCATAGTTTGCCAACTCTTCCGGTTTGTTCTCTGCTCCTGCACGACGAACGACTCCGGCTATTTCGAAATCAGGTGCCGCCTGAAGCGCTTCCAGTACATAATGTCCAATGTTACCATAACCAACGATGGCAGCTCTTACTTTTTTCATTCTTTTCTTGGTTTTAATGAACAAATTTCTTTCTTTTGCCTGCAAAAGTAAACAATTTACTACTAACTTTGGTTCGTTCTCTTTAATATTTTATTTTTTTTCACTAGCAGGCAATACCGGTCTGCATAAAAGCAAATCAGGGTGTGATGTGTTGCATCGAAAAAACTCTGTGACCTCTGTAGCCTCTGTGGTGAAATTGTTTTATCTTTGTCCCTGTTATGATAGAATATATTAGAGGCGAACTTGCCGAACTAAGTCCGGCAACCGCAGTGATTGACTGTAACGGGGTGGGATATGCCGCCAATATATCCTTGAATACTTATTCGGCTATTCAGGGAAAGAAAAACTGTAAGCTATATATTCACGAGGCGATTCGGGAAGACGCGTATGTGCTTTACGGATTTGCCGAGAAGCAGGAACGGGAGATTTTCCTATTGTTGATTTCCGTCTCCGGAATCGGGGGGAACACGGCGCGTATGATTCTCTCGGCGCTCTCACCTGCCGAACTGGTGAACGTAATCAGCACCGAAAACGCGAATATGCTGAAAACAGTGAAAGGTATCGGGCTGAAGACTGCACAACGGGTGATTGTCGACCTGAAAGATAAGATAAAAACGATGGGGGGAGTTGCCGGCGGAGGTGCTTCCGCAGGTTTGTTGCTGCAACCTGCCAATGCAGAAGTGCAGGAAGAGGCGGTGTCTGCATTGACAATGCTCGGTTTTGCTGCCGCGCCTTCGCAGAAGGTGGTGCTGGCTATCTTGAAGGAAGAACCGGATGCTCCGGTAGAAAAGGTTATCAAACTGGCTTTGAAACGTTTGTAGTATGAAGCAACAGAAAATTTATATGCAGGCATGGCTGGATGCTCACGGCCGTGTAAAAGTGGTGGATACGGATGGTTGGTATCTGGATTTCGCTAATCAGCTATTGCCTTTGGTGGCTGAATCTTATATATATGGTGGGAAAGAGATGGAAGAAGACCAGAAGCAAGTGGCTCTGACGTGTGCCTTATACTTGGAAGATTGCGTGGCAGACGGAGGAAACTGGCGCCAGTTTATCCACTGGCATCAGAAGAACTACGGACGTTACCTGCCTTTCTACACATTGACGGACGAATATCTGCCGGACGAAATCAACCGTGAAGATGTTGTTTTCCTCTTGTGGGCAATCAATTCACCGGTCGGTGATGGTTTTGACGGAGTGGAGAACCCGATGGATGCAGATTTGCTGGAGTTTGCAGATACATTATACAGCCGTTTGGATGCTGCGTTCGAATTGGCTCCTATCAGTGATTACCTTGCGACGGACTGGCTGCTGGAAACGGAATTGATGCAAAAGAAACGAATACCTCTGCCGATAGCTTTGCCGGGAGAAAAGTTGCCTACGAACGTAGAACGTTTTCTTGAAGCAAGCAAAGGTGAACCGCTTTTGTACTTCGACTCTTACGATGCGCTGAAATTTTTCTTTGTGCAATCATTGAAGTGGGAGGATGAAGAAGATTCTCTATTGCCTGATTTAAAAGAGTTTGATAACTTCGTGGTTTTTGCCAATCCGAAAGGTCTGTTGATAGGGCCTGACGTAGCCCCATATTTTGCGGACAAACGCAACTCGCTCTACAATGCTGAACTAGCAGAAGAGGAAGCATACGAACTGTTTTGTGAAGAAGGTTTGTGCCCGTTTGATTTGTTGAAATATGGAATGGAACATGATTTGTTTCCGGAAGCACAGTTCCCCTTTGAGAACGGAAAAGAGCTGTTGCAGGAAAACTGGGATTTTGTGGCTCGCTGGTTTTTGGGCGAATATTACGAAGGAGAATAAGAGGAGTAAGAATCAGATATAAGTACTGTTTATATAAGAGTTGTCTATGCCAATTAAAAAAAGTAACAATCCCTTTGCCGGAAAGGCAAAGTCCTCAGCCGGTAAAAAGAAGGCAACTGGAAAACGGATTGGAAAATCAAAACAAGAAAAGGCTAATAATCAGTTGAATAGAAGGGTAAAATAAGGATGTGGAGGAAACATTTTCTCACCACAGAGGACACGGAGGACACAGAGGTTTCAGAGTTCCAATTCAGAGATAATGAACGTCAGTTCGATATAAGCTTGTACTATTCCGATTCTCCTCCTTCAAGAAGCTACCCTTTATACACATCTTTTTTTTAAGAAATAGGCCCATAAAGAGTTAAATTAATTAAGGCTATTCATGGTAAGCATAGTCATTATTTAATCTTTTTTTTCCTAATAACACCTTTAAATATTCCAATTTGTAAGGATTTAAAGATGTGTATAAAGGGTAGCTTCCCGAAGGAGGGGAAGCCATGCGGACGAAGTCATATCGAACTGACGTTCATTATCTCTGAATTGGAACTCTGAAACCTCTGTGTCCTCTGTGTCCTCTGTGGTGAATCTTTTTTTATTAATTGGTAATTTCCTCCTGTGCCTTCCGTTCTTTTTTCTTATTGATAAATCCGATTTTCAGGTTAGCTTCCTCTTGTTCTTTTTTAATCTGTTCCATTGCAGAGAGGATTTGCGCTAATTCATAAACATTGGCTGCGGCTAGTCGGTCGGTGGGACTCATTGTTGTTTTATAGTTACGGTCGCCCATATATTCCACACGGATATTTTTGTCTTTATTGAGATGTAGGAATTCGATTACATTACCGTCTTCTCCCAGTTTGTAATCAGCTTTTTCTATTTTCTCGTTCATATCCGTTGTTTCGTAGCTGTCTTTGGAGCTTGGAGTTTCGGCAAAACTGCCGTCAGGAGCAATCACTTTCACTTTGTTGTGGTGGATATTGCCGGCACCGCAATAGATAGAGGTCATACTCATGATGCCTTGCTCGTTCACTTGGAAACGGAGATACGAACGGTGCATGTTTTTCTCAATGGTCTGTGTAGGGCAGAGGTAGTTGCCTACTTGTTGATATTCGGCATCTTTTTCTAGTGTGAATTTGTCTTTGATGGCGTTGAATTCTTTCGTTTTTGCCTGAAAGGCGCTGTCCAGATAAGCAAGTGTTTTTTGCTGTGCTTTTGTTTCAACATCAAGCATTAGTGCCTGTCCCGCCTTACGTGCTTCGAACGCTTTGGGATACAAAATCTTGATACTGTCAATTTGTAACTTAGCTTCTTCATAGTCGCCACGTTCGTAGGCAGCCTTGGCAACCATCAGTTTTTCATTGGCTTTTTTCTCAAGGCCATTTCCGCAGGCAGCTAATGCCAGCGTACCACAAAAGAGGATAATCAGTTTTTTCATCACAAACTCTATTTACTAGTTTTATTATTTACATGAATAAGCAGTGTCCGTTTGCCATTCACTGTTCATCGTTCTGTTCTTCATTCACTTTATTAGCGGCAAAAATACAAATATATCCCTTATTTTTGTAATTTTGTCCCCTCAAAACTTATAACTAAAAAGAATGATAGAGTTGACTCAAGAGGAATTGAAGCAGTATTTTAGCGAACCCATCTTTGGACAGATAGCCGAAACGGCTGATGCGCTCGGCATGGAGTGTTATGTGGTAGGTGGCTACGTTCGTGATATTTTTCTGCAACGTCCCTCTAAAGATATAGATGTAGTAGTTGTAGGAAGTGGAATTGCAATGGCAGAAGCCCTTGGAAAACGGTTGGGGCATGGTGCTCATGTCTCTGTTTTCAAGAATTTCGGGACAGCACAAGTAAAATACAGAGCTACGGAAGTAGAGTTTGTAGGTGCGCGTAAGGAGTCTTATCAACGGGATTCGCGCAAACCGATTGTTGAAGACGGTACGCTGGAAGACGATCAGAACCGTCGTGATTTCACGATCAATGCTCTTGCCGTATGTCTCAATAAGGCACGCTTCGGCGAACTGGTAGACCCGTTCGGAGGCATGGAGGATATGAAGGAAAAGACAATCCGTACTCCGCTCGACCCGGATATCACTTTCAGCGATGATCCTTTGCGCATGATGCGTTGCATCCGTTTTGCTACGCAGCTGGGCTTTTACATTGACGATGATACTTTCGAATCGCTTTGCCGGAATAAGGAACGGATTGAAATCATCTCCCGTGAACGTATTGCGGACGAACTGAATAAGATTATTCTTTCTCCGATTCCCTCGAAAGGTTTTATTGATTTGGAACGTAGCGGTTTGCTGCTGTTGATTTTCCCGGAATTTGCTGCCTTGCAGGGAGTGGAAACACGGAACGGACGTTCGCATAAGGATAATTTTTATCACACATTGGAAGTGCTGGATAATATCAGCAAGAAGACTGATAATCTTTGGTTACGTTGGGCTGCTTTGCTGCATGACATTGCCAAGCCTGTCACGAAACGTTGGGAGCCTAAAGCGGGATGGACGTTCCACAACCATAACTTTATTGGTGAAAAGATGATTCCGAATATCTTCCGCAAGATGAAGTTGCCGATGAATGAGAAGATGAAGTACGTACAGAAGCTAGTTAGCCTGCACATGCGTCCGATTGTTATCGCGGATGATGTGGTGACAGACTCGGCTGTACGCCGTCTGCTCTTTGAAGCGGGAGATGACATTGACGATTTGATGATGCTCTGCGAAGCGGATATTACTTCCAAGAATATGGAACGTAAGCAACGTTTCCTGAATAACTTCCAGTTGGTTCGACAAAAACTGAAGGATTTGGAAGAGAAAGACCGTGTCCGTAACTTCCAGCCACCCGTGAGCGGAGAAGAAATTATGGAGATTTTCGGTTTGGAACCTTGTCGTGAAGTCGGTGCTCTGAAAAGTGCTATAAAAGATGCTATCTTGGATGGAGTGATTCCGAACGAATATGAGGCTGCTCATGCTTTCATGCTGGAGCGGGCTAAGAAGATGGGGCTGACGCCGGTGTGCTGATAGAATGAACTATTTCACCACAGAGGACACGGAGGACACAGAGGTTATAATTATCTATGAATTAGAACTTTGAAACCTCTGCGTCCTCTGTGTCCTCTGTGGTGAAAAGAATCAAAACCGTGCAGAAATGAATGAAAACTAGTTTCTTAACTGCTGATTACTCATCATTTCTTTATCTGTACGTTTACTGTTTGGGCAGCGTCACCGAGAAATATGGATTGGGCGTATGTTGTTCGAAGATGATAGCTTTCATCTTTTTTACAATTTCCGGATGTTGGAGTGCTATATCAGTATCCTCATGAATATCCGTTTTTAAGTTGTAGAGGAACGGTGTTCCTTTTTTTACCACCATCTTCCAATCGTCCATACGTACGGCAATCTGGTCTGTTTCATCAAATTCCCAATACAAGAAATCATGTTTCTTTTGCTTTTTCTTACCCAGTAGTGTGGGAGCAAAAGAAATTCCATCGAAATAATCGACTTCTTTTTCTTTATTGCGATATTTCTTTTCGTAGTTCTTGATACCGATCACTTCGCAGAATGTAGGCATTAAATCATAAAAAGCACAAATATGATCGCTCACTTTACCTGCTGGTATGTGTCCCGGCCAACGGGCGATAAACGGAATACGTATTCCTCCTTCATGGCACTGGCGCTTTAATCCGCGCAGTTTTCCGTCTCTGCCGAAGAAAGTAGGATCGGCTCCACCTTCTTCATGAGGGCCGTTATCACTGGAGAAAATAACCAATGTGTTTTCGTCCAGCCCTTTCTCTTTCAGCTTTTTCAGGATTTCACCCACGTAATAATCCAGACGTGTAATCATTCCAGCAAATTGAGCATGGGTATGCGTAATAGCGTTGTATCGTGAACCTTCGTTTCCTTTAAACTCTTTGTCCGGGTTGAATTTGGCTTTGTATTCATTCAGGATAGAATCTTCCGGTTGAACGAGTTCCGCATGAGGCAAGGTGTAAGTCAATATGCCGAAAAACGGTTGTTGGTTGTCTTGTTGGTCCAGCCACTCCAATGCTTTCTGATGAATCATGTCTGCCGAGTATTGCGGACGTTTTTGGTAGTCGGGACCATACATCGGATATTTGATGTTTTCATCCATCACCACCCGCACTACTCCGGTATCGCCCAACGCTTTACTGTAACGGTTCAGGAAATTGGGATAGTAAAGATGAGCCTGAAATTGGCAGATGTAACCGTAGTATTCATCTATTCCCCGTTTGTCGGGAGTAGAACGCGAGCCTTCATATCCTCCTGCCCATTTGCCGAACATACCTGTGGTGTAGCCATTGTCTTTCATTATCTCCGGCAAGATTACATGTTCGGAATCATAAGGGTGTTGCCCTACTATCGAATATTCTTGGTTTTGCCCATACAACACGGTCGGTACATTTATCCAGTATTCTTTGTTGCCTCGTACCTCGCAGTGACCTGAATGTTGCCCTGTCATGAATGAAGCTCTGGAAGGCGCGCTGACAGGACTGCCGGCGTATGCCTGTGTAAAACGCATACCTTCATTCGCCATCCTGTCTATATGAGGGGTGCGGATAAATGGTTGACCGTAACAACCTAAATCTCCATATCCCATGTCGTCACAGAGAATGAAAAGAATATTGGGTGAAGTTTTTGATTGGGGCGGTGTTATGTTTTCCGGTACTTTGGTAGTGGCTGTTGCAGCACAGGCAACAGTAGACATAAGGGTTAAAATAAAAGGTTGTTTCATTGTTTTGGGGGATTAAGTGTGTTATTAATTAGTAGAAAAAGATGTGTCCGTTCTTTGCCAGACACATTTTTTTCATTATCTGTTTAATTTAATTCAATGATTTCTTCATTGCAGTTTGTCAGTTTTTCTACTCCTTCATTGGTTACTACCCAAGAGTTTTCAATACCTACGGGACCTACACCCGGAATAACGATTTTCGGTTCGAGAGCAAAGACCATTCCCGGTTCTAATTGTTGTTTCATGCGGGGAGCCAATACCGGAGCTTCATTAATTTCGAGTCCGATACCGTGGCCGATAAACTTGGCTTGTTGTCCTATTCCCATGAATTTGTCGGCAAATCCGGCTTCTTTGGCTACTTCGACAGCTGTGTCATAGAGCACTTCGCAAGCAATGCCCGGTTTGGCGATGGAAGCAATCTTTTCCTGAATATCCAAACAAACCTGATGGGCGGTGTAAGCCTCTTCGGGCAGCTTGCCTATTGAGAATACACGGCTCATGTCGTTCATATAGCCGTTGAAATTACCTCCCAAATCCACCATAACACTCTGACCTTCCTTTAGCGGAGTTTTATTCGCTCCTCCCGGCAAAGCAGGATCAAGTCCTTGTCCACCTAAAGCAAAATCATAAGGAGAGGGGTATCCAGCGTTGTCTCCGGTCAGTACGCTACCCATGAATATTTCCATGCTGCGTCCGAATACCCGGAAAATTCCGAGGCAACCTTGCAGACGCATCAGGCGTTCTATTTCAATGGAAAACTCGATGTCCGTCATACCGGGGCGATATACGTTTGGAATCTGCTCGTATGCTTTGGCGTGGGCAATGCCCGAACGGCGGAACATTTCAATTTCTAC
Organism: Bacteroides caecimuris; assembly: GCA_948742525.1. Lineage (GTDB taxonomy): Bacteria > Bacteroidota > Bacteroidia > Bacteroidales > Bacteroidaceae > Bacteroides > Bacteroides caecimuris_A. Next base: position 9,228 of record CAPYSS010000009.1, read on the forward strand.
AGGTGTTTTTACGCTGCGTGCCTGGCGAATCAACGGAGTGCCATTTACAACTTCTGCTTCCGGAAACAGGCTGGCGAGACGGCAATATTCCGTATAAGGGAGCTCGTCACCTTCTAACATCAGTTTGGTTGGCATCGGCAATCCTTGTTCTTTCAACAGGTCAACGATTTGTTCCGGTTTGCGAATAGGGAACGAATGTTCTCCTGTGATATTATTAGGGCGTTTGAAAAACAAGAGTGCAGGCGAATGAAGGGGGAGGTAAAGATAGCCACTGACTACACAGCCATACGTGTAAATCAAATTTGTATTACAAGTAATAAGTGCGGCATCAATGCCCTGTGACACCATCAGACTGCGAATCTTGTCACGGCGAAATTTCAATTCGGGTTGTAGCATTTTTTATTTATTACATGATTATTAATTACAAAACTGGTAATGGTAGATTATTAGTTGTGAGTTATTTATTTGATATAATAAATTCACAAACCATTATTTAACCTATTATGCCACAAAGATAATTAATTCCAGCGAAAATATTGTTAATTTCAAAAAAATAGCGCTACCCGCGTCCTGTCACAGGGGGCGAGCAGCGCAAACCACAAATACAAATACAACTAAACAAAGTCTTCTAAATAACGCCTTGTCCCATCATTGCGTGAGCTACTTTCATAAATCCGGCAATGTTGGCACCCTTCACATAATTAATGTATCCGTCGGGTTCCGTGCCGTACTTCACGCATTGTGCATGGATGCCGTGCATGATTGCATGGAGCTTTTCGTCCACTTCGGCAGCACTCCAGCTTAGGTGCATTGCGTTTTGAGACATTTCCAGACCGGAAGTGGCAACACCGCCTGCGTTGACCGCTTTACCCGGAGCATACATTATCTTATGTTCAATAAAGAGGTCGATTGCTTCGGGAGTACATCCCATGTTGGAAATTTCTCCGACGCAAAGTACGTCATTTTTTATGAGATTTTGAGCATCTTCTCCATTTAATTCATTTTGGGTAGCACAAGGAAGTGCGATGTCTGCTTTCACTTCCCATGGGCGCTTACCTTCTACAAAGGTAGCATTCGGATACTGTTCTGCATAAGGTGCAACAATGTCATTACCCGACGAACGAAGTTCGAGCATATAGTCTATCTTCTCCCCGCTGATACCATCCGGATCGTAGATATATCCGTCCGGACCGGAAATTGTAATCACTTTGGCACCCAGTTCGGTAGCTTTGGTAGCTGCTCCCCATGCAACGTTGCCGAAACCAGAGATAGCGACTGTCTTACCTTTTATATCAATGTCTTTCGCTTGTAGCATCTGATTTACAAAATACAGACCACCGAAACCGGTAGCTTCCGGGCGAATCAACGAGCCTCCGAATTCTAATCCCTTGCCGGTGAAGGTGCCTGTAAATTCGCGAGTCAGTTTCTTATACATACCGAACATATAGCCTACTTCGCGTCCGCCTACGCCGATATCACCGGCAGGTACATCCATATCCGGTCCGAGGTGGCGCCACAGTTCCAACATGAAGGCTTGGCAGAAACGCATGATTTCAGCATCACTCTTACCGCGCGGAGAGAAATCGGAACCTCCTTTTCCACCACCCATAGGCAGCGTGGTCAGTGCATTTTTGAATGTCTGTTCGAAACCGAGGAATTTCAGAATGGAAAGATTGACGGAAGCATGGAAACGGATACCGCCTTTATAAGGACCGATCGCATTATTGAATTGTACACGATAACCGAGGTTGGTCTGCACCTCACCTTTATCATCCACCCACGTTACACGGAAAGTGAAGATACGGTCGGGTTCTACCAATCTTTCTATGATTTTAGCTTTTTCAAATTCAGGATGTTGATTGTATATATCTTCGATAGAAAGAAGAACTTCCTTCACTGCTTGAAGATATTCAGATTCACCGGGATGCTTAGCCTCCAAAGAGGACATGATTTTCTGGATGTTCATGATATTATATTTTAAAAGGTTAATTCTGATAAAATGTCAACTAACTCACCGCAAATATAGGAAAATTTTTCAAAGTTGCTTGTTTTGATGCGAATATTTTGATTAAATAATGATAAAATGTCAATTTATTCTGCTGAAAAACACAAAGCCCCGCAGCCTGTAATGTAAAATACAGGTTACGGGGCTTGTATGTGTTTATAAATAGGAAGTGCCGCTTTAGAATTTTGGTTTCATTCCTAGATTATACATGATGAATCCGTAAATATCAGCTTGTTCTTCCAGTACTTTAGCCATTGGTTTGCCTGCGCCATGCCCGGCTTTGCTGTCAATACGGATCAGTGTCGGATTCGTACCGTCGTTGTCGGCTTGTAGGGTAGCGGCAAACTTGAATGAGTGAGCAGGGACTACACGGTCGTCATGGTCGGCGGTAGTGACCAGTGTTGCCGGATATTTCGTGCCCGGTTTCAGGTTGTGCAGTGGAGAGTAGCCTTTGAGGTATTCAAACATCTCTTTGCTGTCTTCGCTTGTGCCGTAATCACTTGCCCAGTTCCAGCCGATAGTGAATTTATGATAGCGGAGCATATCCATCACACCTACCTGCGGGATCGCTACACGGAACAGGTCGGGACGTTGTGTCATGCAAGCACCCACCAACAGACCACCGTTGGAACCTCCTACAATGGCGATTTTATCTTTATTCGTATATTTCTGGTCGATCAGATATTCGGCAGCAGAGATGAAATCGTCGAATACGTTCTGTTTCTGCAATTTAGTTCCGGCTACGTGCCAGTCTTCACCGTATTCACTACCACCGCGCAGGTTTACTTGTGCATAGATACCCCCATTTTCGAGGAATGGAATACGTGTGGCGCTGAAGCCCGGGTTGAGGCTAATGCCAAAGCCACCGTATCCGTAGAGGAATACAGGGTTCTTGCCGTCTTTCTTCAAATCTTTCTTGTAGGTAAGGAACATTGGGACTTTTACACCGTCTTTGCTGGCAAAGAATACTTGTTCGGTCACAAAATCATCCGAGTTGAATTGTACTTTCGGGGCACGATATAGTTCGTAGGTATTCTGATCCATATCGTATTTGTAGGTAGCACCCGGTATGGTGAATGAAGTGAATCCGAAGAAACATTCTTTGTCGTCTTTGTTGCCGCTAAAGCCTACGGAACCGAGTGACGGCAGTTGGATTTCCTGGATTTGTTTGCCGTCGAGACCGTAAACGTATGCGTGGTTCGAGGCATCTTTGTCATAAGTAAGGAACAGTTTGCCACCGATCACTTCCGCATTTGAAAGAACAGCTTCCGATTCGGGTACGAGCTCTTTCCAGTCTTCCAGTTTCGGACGGTTGATGTCGGCTACCATGATCCGGTTTTTCGGTGCACCGTAGTTGGTATAAATATAAATCTGGTCGCCGATAACTTCAATCGGGTAATATTGGTAGTCGAGGTCTGAAGTCAGTTGGATGAAGGGTGAATTCGGTTTGTTCAAATCCTGTATAAACAGGTTGTTACCTCTTCCGGCACCGGATTCCGTCAGGAAGAGAATCCGTTCGTCTTCACTGGTGCTCGATGTGTAGAAACGTTTCGGATAAGCCGGATTCTGATAAATCAGTTTATCTTTTGACTGTGGCTCACCGATTTTGTGATAATAGATTTTGTGATTCTCGTTCACGTTGGAGAACTCTTTTCCTTTGGATGGTGCATCATAGGCGCTGTAGTAGAAACCGTCTCCCTGCCAGGCAGCACCGGTAAATTTGGCCCATTCGATGTGGTCTTCCAGTAGTTTTCCGCTTTCGGTATCCATTACATAAATTTCAGACCAATCCGAACCGCTGCGTGAAATACTGTAAGCAGTGTACTTGCCGTCGTTTGAGAAATAAAGACCGGTCAGTGCTACTGTTCCATCGTCCGATAGTTTGTTCGGATCGAGGAAAACACGCGGTTCGCTGTCCAGTGAGTCCTGCACATAGAATACACTCTGGTTCTGCAGACCGTCATTTTTACTGAAATAATACTTTCCATGTCTCTTGATCGGGGCACTGATCTTCTCGTAATCGGCCAGTGTCGTCAATCGTTTCAGCAGGTTTTCGCGGAACGGAATCTGGCTAAGATACTCATTCGTTACTTTGTTTTGTGCTTCTACCCAGGCAGTAGTGGCTGCACTGGTGTCATTTTCCAACCATCTGTAAGGGTCGGGAACTTGTGTGCCGAAGTACACATCTACAGTGTCTACCTTTGCCGTCTCGGGGTAGACCAGCTTTTTTTGTTGGGGAGCGCATGACATCACCATGATTCCACTCATTAATAAAGTTGCTTTTTTCATGTGAATAAAAAGTCTTTTTGAATAAACTTAAAGTTACAAATCTACAAAATAATAAGAGATAAACAAGTAAACTTTATAAAGAAGATGATGGAAAATGAGATTTAAAGAATTAACTTTGCAAAATGTGATTCTGCAGATAGACGATTTGAAATAAGAAAGGAGAATGACTTTATGCTTAGTAAATATAAATTAAACCAGCTTTACTTCAAAGATACACAGTTCGCCAACCTGATGACAAGGCGAATTTTTAACGTGTTGTTAATCGCCAACCCATACGATGCTTTTATGCTGGAAGATGACGGGCGCATTGATGAGAAGATTTTCAATGAATACACCTCTTTATCTTTGCGTTATCCGCCTCGTTTCTCGCAGGTATCCACAGAGGAGGAAGCATTGGCGCAGTTGGAAAATATGTCGTTCGACCTGGTGATTTGTATGCCGAGCACGGGGGATAATGACAGTTTCGACATTGGCCGCCATATCAAAGAGAAATACGAGCATATTCCTATCGTCATCCTGACTCCTTTCAGTCATGGTATTACCAAACGGATTATCAATGAAGATTTGAGTGCGTTTGAATATGTCTTTTGTTGGTTAGGCAATACCGACCTGCTGGTGTCTATTATCAAGTTGATAGAAGATAAGATGAATCTGGAACACGATGTGCAGGAAGTCGGTGTGCAGTTGATTCTTTTGGTGGAGGATGGCATTCGTTTCTATTCTTCTATTTTGCCGAATCTGTATAAGTTTGTGTTGCAGCAGAGTCAGGAGTTCTCTACCGAGGCCCTCAATGCGCATCAGCGTACGCTTCGTATGCGCGGGCGTCCTAAGATTGTACTGGCGCGTACGTATCAGGAGGCAATGGAAATTTATCATAAGTATCAGAATAATATATTAGGAGTAATCACCGACGTCCGTTTCCCGAAGGTGGAGCGGGGTGAGAAAGATGGTTTGGCAGGTATCAAGCTGTGTGCCGAGATACGAAAGAATGATCCGTTCGTTCCGTTGATAATCCAGTCTTCCGAGTCGGAGAATGCATCTTATGCAGCTAAGTATGGTGCCAGCTTTATTGATAAGAACTCAAAAAAGATGGACGTAGATTTGCGTCGTATCGTTTCCGATGATTTTGGTTTTGGTGATTTTATATTCCGTAACCCGGCTACCGGAGAAGAGATTGCCCGTGTCCGGAATCTGAAAGAATTGCAAAACATTCTTTTTGCCGTACCAGCGGAGTCTTTCTTATATCATATCAGCCGGAATCATGTGTCGCGTTGGTTTTATTCCCGTGCCATGTTTCCCGTAGCCGAGTTCTTGAAACCGATAACATGGAATAGTCTTCAAGATGTGGATGCTCACCGGAAAATCATCTTTGAGGCGATTGTGAAGTATCGTAAGATGAAGAATCAGGGAGTCGTGGCTGTGTTTAAGCGAGACCGTTTCGACCGATATTCTAACTTTGCCCGTATCGGGGATGGTTCTTTAGGAGGAAAAGGGCGTGGACTGGCGTTTATTGATAATATGGTGAAACGTCATCCGGAGTTTGAAGAGTTTGAGAACGCACGTATTGCTATTCCTAAAACGGTGGTGCTTTGTACGGATGTGTTTGATGAATTTATGGACACTAATAATCTGTATCAGATTGCGCTGTCGGATGCGGATGATGCTACGATTCTAAAATACTTTCTGAAGGCAAAGTTGCCGGACCGCTTGGTGGAGGACTTTTTTACTTTCTTCGACGTAGTGAAATCTCCGATTGCCATTCGTTCCTCCTCTTTGTTGGAGGATTCTCATTATCAGCCGTTCGCAGGAATTTATAGTACATATATGATTCCTTATTTGGACGATCGTTATGAAATGTTGCGTATGCTTTCGGATGCGATTAAAGGGGTGTATGCTTCGGTTTATTTCCGCGACAGCAAAGCGTATATGCAGGCCACTTCGAATGTGATTGACCAGGAAAAGATGGCTGTTATCTTGCAGGAGGTGGTTGGTAATCAATATGGCGACCGTTATTATCCGTCTATGTCCGGTGTGGCTCGTTCGCTGAATTATTATCCGTTGGGGGATGAAAAAGCAGAAGAAGGAACGGTTAACCTGGCTTTGGGATTGGGTAAATATATTGTAGACGGTGGTATGACCCTTCGTTTTTCTCCCTATCATCCTAATCAGGTGCTACAAACTAGCGAAATGGAAATCGCCCTGAAAGAGACCCAGACCCGTTTCTATGCTTTGGATTTAAAAAATGCCGGGCATGATTTTTCTATCGACGATGGTTTCAATTTGCTGAAACTCCATATCAAAGAGGCGGAAAATGATGGTGCCTTACGTTATATCGCTTCTACGTATGATCCGTATGATCAGATTATCCGGGATGGTTTGTATCCTGGAGGTCGGAAGGTGATTACTTTTGCTAATATCCTGCAACATGATGTTTTCCCGTTGGCTCGTATCTTGCAATTAGTCTTGAAATATGGTGAGCAGGAGATGCGACGTCCGGTTGAAATAGAATTTGCGGCTACGATGAGTCGTGAACATGATAAAACCGGAACTTTCTATCTGTTACAGATACGCCCTATCGTAGACAGCAAAGAAATGCTGGACGAGGATTTGAACGAGATACCGGATGAAGATGTGATTCTCCGTTCGTATAATTCGTTGGGACACGGCATTATGAATGAAATTTATGATGTGGTTTATGTGAAGACCGATAACTATAGTGCCTCCAACAATCAGGCAATTGCCTGGGAGATAGAAAAGATCAACCAGCAATTCTTGAATGAAGGAAAGAATTATGTGCTTGTCGGGCCGGGACGTTGGGGAAGCAGTGATACTTGGCTCGGTATCCCTGTGAAGTGGCCGCATATCTCGGCTGCCCGTGTGATTGTGGAAGCCGGACTGACCAATTATCGGGTAGATCCCAGTCAAGGGACACACTTTTTCCAGAACCTGACTTCGTTCGGAGTTGGATATTTCACTATCAACGCCTTTATGAATGATGGGGTTTATAATCAGGATTTCCTCAATGCGCAACCGGCAGTGGAGGAGACAAAATATCTTCGTCATGTCCGTTTTGAGAAACCGATGGTGGTCAAGATGGATGGAAAGAAAAAGCTGGGTGTGGTGATGATGCCGGATGCAGGTTAAGAGAGTCGGATATTCCTCAATATGCCGGAATGAATGTTTCTACAGGGCGAAAACTCAAATATCTTGATAATACCAATCTGATATACAATCTCGGAGGAGAACAATCTGAGATTGGGAATGTTCGTGAAACTTTCTTTTTCAACCAAATGAGGGTCAATCATGATGTTGTGACTTCCTCTGTCTCGGATTTTAGTATGGATGGTTATACGTTTGAAATAGGCGGGCGCAAGAAGGGAAAAAACAGATTGAGAACGTAGCGAATGCTTTTGTCGTGAAGGATGGTATAGAATTTGCTTTTGGCAATATGATACCTCTTTGGCATTTCGGTTTCAGCTATTGAAATCGGGTGGCACTCATCTGATTAAATATAGAACATTCTTGAAAAATCTATCTCATTTTTGGGCTAAAAATGGAAAGTCTGGTATATAAATCTTAAAAATAGAACATAAAATACAAAGAATAGACCTTGCGAGGGTAAATGCAAAGTCATTACTTTGCACTCGATTTTTTATCGAAAAAAAGATTATTAACTAACAATGAAAATTATGAAGAAAAGTTTATTGTATTTGTTTATGCTCGTTTGCTCTGTGACTTTGTTCACGGGATGTAATAATGATGACGATACAGAATTGACACAAGTAACTGATATAAGTGGCGATTATCAGGGACGTTTGGTCGTTTCTATTGATGGAAGTGCGGCTGAACCTATTTCTCAATTGATATCAATTATAAAATCAGGAGAACAAAATTCACAAGTATTGTTGTCTTTGAAAGATTTTTCATTTGCTGGACAATTGGTAGGCGATATTGAAGTTCCTTGTACTGTTGTTGAAAAAGATGGAATCCAAGAGTTTAGTGGACAAAAAGATTTGTCTTTTACAACGGAGTTTGGTAAAGTATTGGGTACACTTCCTACTTCTGTTAATGGTACCGTAGAAGGGAAATCTATCAATATAAAAATAGGGGTAACCGTTACTACTTTGAATAAGACTGTAGATGTTGTTTTTGATGGTGAACGCTTGACTGAGGGCGAAAGTGGGAATACTAAGACTTATTATGATTTTGAAACTTGGGTAGCTGCCGGTGAAGAGTCTGAAGAAGCTCCGTTTTATGAACCTACAGGATGGTCAAGTAGCAATACAGGAGCGTTTTTACTTCAAATGATGGGAATGGCAGATAAATTGGTTATTACACCAAGTGAAGATGCTTATTCCGGTAATTTTTCAGTAAAAATAGAGTCGATAGATACAAAAGGTAAGGATTTAGGATTTGTTATGGTTCCTAAAGTTACTTCGGGAAGTTTATTTATCGGCAGTTTTGTAACTGACATGACGAATACTTTGAATAGTACTAAGTTTGGTATTCCTTATTCACAAAAACCGGTTTCATTGAAAGGCTGGTACAAATATACTCCTGGAGAAGAATATTATATTGTAAATCAGGAACCTTATAAAGACCATTGCCATGAAGCGGTATTGGATAATAGTAAAACTGACGAATTTGCTATTAGCGCTGTATTGTATGAAACGGAAGATTACGACACAGAAAAAATGTCTGACTGCTTGACAGGAGTTGACGGTGAAAATGGAATTTATACTTCCAGCCGTGTAGTAGCTATCGCACAATTGTTTGGTGGAAAACAAGAAAGCTGGAAAGAGTTTACGCTGAATTTTGATTGGAAGAAAGAATATGATGCTAATAAGAAGTATCGTTTTACAATTATTTGTTCTTCAAGTAAGGATGGTGATAAATTCTGGGGTGCTCCGGGAAGTGTATTGATGGTAGATAACTTTGAGTTAACAGCAGAGTAATAGCTCGTTTATTCTAATTTTAAGATAGTATAAGGGTGTGTCATTTTGAAGTGACGCGCCCTTTTTTGTTCGATTTAATTTCTTAAAGTTTGTGGATTATTTATTTCTGGTGTTAGTCTAAATTGTAATGTTGTCAGAAAGAATCAAAGATATTTATTGGGAAATATAATGGCTTCAACTGGGAAAAGGAAGAAGATTATATTTGATAATGAGTTTTTCTGAATTAGCATGAGAATAAAGTGAATTTTTTGTCATTACTTTTGCAATCAATTAAAATTTAGTGTAATGGCTAAGATTTGCCTAAAAACAAATAGCAAGAAGTACCTATTAAAGGCTATAAATCTATAGCCAATATTGAAAATTAATGATGTTGGTATATTGTTGGGTACAAATGGTGATGGGAAAAGTAATATTATCAGTTTTTTCGAATGTTAAGCTATATGATGAGTCTATTCTAGTTTTTCTTTGGTAAATGCAATATTCGACAGGTTGATCATTTCAGGAAAATTTAAACAGGGATTTAATGGAAAACTTCTCATTCATTAATGAAAAACTTACCACCAAATTTGACGAAAAACCTTTTTTTGTATAGAAGAGTGGTATCTGTTTAGAGAAAAAAAATCGCGTGTTTGAAGTGAAGATAATGAATAATCACAGAATCACACGGTAGCAAAAATCTTCTTTTAAATTGTGATAATTCATTTCCAAGCGTTATCTTTGTGAAATCCAACAGATAAACTCATAACATAATGGCAAAATATATCAATCCCTTCACGGACGTAGGTTTCAAGAAAATCTTCGGTCAGGAAGTCAGCAAGGATTTGCTGATAGATTTTCTAAATGACCTTCTAGTGGACGAAAAGAGCATCACTGACATCACTTTTCTGGATAAGGAGATCTTGCCCGAATACATGGGCGACCGTGGCGTCATCTACGATATTTACTGTACGACTGAGAACGGCGAACAGTTTATTGTCGAGATGCAGAACCGCCAGCAGGTCAACTTCCGCGAACGTGCGTTGTATTATCTTTCCCATGCCGTTTCCCGTCAGGGCGAAAAGGGTGCCGACTGGCGTTTCAACTTGAAAGCCGTTTACGGTGTTTTCTTCATGAACTTCCGGCTGGAGAATATGCCCCACAAGCTCCGTACGGATATCGTTCTTTCTGACCGTGACACGCACGAACAATTCTCCGACAAGCTTCGTTTTATTTTCATCGAGCTTCCCTCTTTCACGAAGGAAGAGGCGGAGTGTGTGACAGATTTTGATCGTTGGATTTATGTACTGAAGAATATGGAAACATTAAACAGAATGCCTTTTAAGGCGCGAAAGTCGGTATTCGAGAAGTTGGAAAAGATTGTCGACATCGCCTCTCTTTCCAAGGAGGAGCGTGTAAAGTATGACGAGAGCATCAAGGTGTATCGTGATAGTCTGGTGACCATGGAGTTTGCCGAGCAGAAGGGGAGAGCTGAAGGTTTGGCGGAAGGGATGGCGAAAGGTAAGGCTGAAGGTAAAGCGGAAGAACGTCGTATCATAGCTGGTCAGTTGAAACGAATGGGCATGTCCTTTGATGCTATCCGTGAGGTGACGGGACTTTCCGATTCGGAAATCGATGCTTTATAAGTATCGTTTGGTCTCGTGTGGGAATCTTATCTTTAAATAGTGATAATTCGTATTCAGTTATTATCTTTGTGATATAAAACATAGAATCAAGCAACCATGGCAAAGTTTATCAACCCTTTCACGGACGTCGGTTTCAAGAAAATCTTCGGTCAGGAAGTCAGCAAGGACTTGCTGATAGATTTTCTAAATGACCTTCTAGTGGACGAAAAGAGCATCACTGACATCACTTTTCTGGATAAGGAGATCTTGCCCGAATACATGGGCGACCGTGGCGTCATCTACGATATTTACTGTACGACTGAGAACGGCGAACAGTTTATTGTCGAGATGCAGAACCGCCAGCAGGTCAACTTCCGCGAACGTGCGTTGTATTATCTTTCCCATGCCGTTTCCCGTCAGGGCGAAAAGGGTGCCGACTGGCGTTTCAACTTGAAAGCCGTTTACGGTGTTTTCTTCATGAACTTCCGGCTGGAGAATATGCCCCACAAGCTCCGTACGGATATCGTTCTTTCTGACCGTGACACGCACGAACAATTCTCCGACAAGCTTCGTTTTATTTTCATCGAGCTTCCCTCTTTCACGAAGGAAGAGGCGGAGTGTGTGACAGATTTTGATCGTTGGATTTATGTACTGAAGAATATGGAAACATTAAACAGAATGCCTTTTAAGGCGCGAAAGTCGGTATTCGAGAAGTTGGAAAAGATTGTCGACATCGCCTCTCTTTCCAAGGAGGAGCGTGTAAAGTATGACGAGAGCATCAAGGTGTATCGTGATAGTCTGGTGACCATGGAGTTTGCCGAGCAGAAGGGGAGAGCTGAAGGTTTGGCGGAAGGGATGGCGAAAGGTAAGGCTGAAGGTAAAGCGGAAGAACGTCGTATCATAGCTGGTCAGTTGAAACGAATGGGCATGTCCTTTGATGCTATCCGTGAGGTGACGGGACTTTCCGATTCGGAAATCGATGCTTTATAAGTATCGTTTGGTCTCGTGTGGGAATCTTATCTTTAAATAGTGATAATTCGTTTTCAGTTATTATCTTTGGGTATAAAATATAAAATCGAGCAGTTATGGCAAAGTTTATCAACCCTTTCACGGACGTAGGTTTCAAGAAAATCTTCGGTCAGGAAGTCAGCAAGGATTTGCTGATAGATTTTCTAAATGACCTTCTAGTGGACGAAAAGAGCATCACTGACATCACTTTTCTGGATAAGGAGATCTTGCCCGAATACATGGGCGACCGTGGCGTCATCTACGATATTTACTGTACGACTGAGAACGGCGAACAGTTTATTGTCGAGATGCAGAACCGCCAGCAGGTCAACTTCCGCGAACGTGCGTTGTATTATCTTTCCCATGCCGTTTCCCGTCAGGGCGAAAAGGGTGCCGACTGGCGTTTCAACTTGAAAGCCGTTTACGGTGTTTTCTTCATGAACTTCCGGCTGGAGAATATGCCCCACAAGCTCCGTACGGATATCGTTCTTTCTGACCGTGACACGCACGAACAATTCTCCGACAAGCTTCGTTTTATTTTCATCGAGCTTCCCTCTTTCACGAAGGAAGAGGCGGAGTGTGTGACAGATTTTGATCGTTGGATTTATGTACTGAAGAATATGGAAACATTAAACAGAATGCCTTTTAAGGCGCGAAAGTCGGTATTCGAGAAGTTGGAAAAGATTGTCGACATCGCCTCTCTTTCCAAGGAGGAGCGTGTAAAGTATGACGAGAGCATCAAGGTGTATCGTGATAGTCTGGTGACCATGGAGTTTGCCGAGCAGAAGGGGAGAGCTGAAGGTTTGGCGGAAGGGATGGCGAAAGGTAAAGCGGAAGAACGCCGTATCATAGCTGGTCAGTTGAAACGGATGGGCATGTCCTTTGATGCTATCCGTGAAGTGACAGGGCTTTCCGATTCGGAAATTGATAAACTGTAAAGAAATGATTTGAGATTGTTGGTGGATTATAATTACTCAAATATGAAACAGGCGATGAATGGGTTGTTTTTTTATTGAGTTGTTTTTAATATAAATTGAAAAAAGTGTGTCAAAACTCCCTTTTTGAAAAAAATACCCCTGCCGCAGGTAGCTGTAGCAGGGGTAAATCTTTATAATTGAGCATTATGACATACGCCCTTTTTGATTTAGAATTTATTGAATTTTTCTACTTTCAAGCGTGACATTTACGGAAGCCTCCTTTTTAGAAAGCATATCCAAATCCGATATTCAAATAGATGGGGTACATGGCGAACGTGATGGTATCAAAGTCTTTCTTAAAGATGTCGTTTAGTCCCCATGTCAAATCTGCATAGACATTAAGGTGTTTGAAAGCTTTCCACTCACCGCCTAATTGAGCTCCCCATTGAAATTTGCGTAAGTTGTCAGAGAAATCATAAGTTGCAATACTTTCACCGTTGAAGTCGACACGCTGACCTGTTTCATCAGGTGTGCGTAGATGCCCTTCATATACATGTCCAGAGAAGTTGCCTTCAGACATATAAGAGACATAAGGACCAAGTGATACTTTCCAACGGTCGCTTATCTTATAATTAGCCAATACAGGAATGGTGAGATATGAATTTTTCACTTTTGTTTTTACTCCACCAGTCCAAAGACCTTGTAGCTCACCACCATTAGTGTTGATGATCTTCATACCATAATTTTTTACGGTAGCTTCAGTAGTCATCGTTTTATTCTCAAGCCGTATACCTGCGGTCATTCCCCATTTTTTGTCTTTGCCGAACCATTTTGTGGTATTTCCCTCGATAGCGATAGCTATGTTGGGAGAGTAGCTATCAATACTACGTATTTCTTTCGGTAGGGGAAGAGGAGAAGTACCCCCAATGCTCAATCCGGCTTTGATGCTATACTCCCATCCATGTAAATATGAGTAGATAAGAGCTTTGTTACGTTCGTTTTGGGCATGTGCCACCTGTGAAAAAAGTATTGCAAGGAATATGATTCCTGCTACTTTATTATATATTATTTTCTTCATTATCTTATCGATTGATTAGGTTTATTATTAATTTGCAGGATATTCACTCGGGTTAGAAGTATGTTCAATTACCACTTTGTCTATATAAAGTGTACTGCCAACAGCTCCCTCAAATTTTGCACCGTCTACACTGGAAGAGAATACGATGCCAAGTTTGTAGATACCTTTCATTAGTTTGTTAGGGTCAATAGATTTGCCATTCTGCGGTTCGAATTTAAAACTGAATTCTTTCCAATTATCTGTTTCTGGAAGCGCATCAAGATCTCGTGCCAAGGCTACAATATTGGGTGAAGTGAGTGACGTAGAGCCATCGAGAAATTGCACATTATCATCTGTTTCATATAATACACCATAGATGTCACATTTATCTTTTTTCCCTTCTATGATTTCTCCTTTTGATGAGAAGTTGGCACCTGCTTTATATTTATACCATCCTTTCAACTCGAGCGGATAGTAGAAGAATGGAAAGCCAAAGCGAGTGGCTTTCATTGCGTTGTTTAAAGCCTGTCCCACTTCAAACGAACCGATGAACAAGTTTCCTGCAGCAATATACATTTTTACCATACTTCCGAAGCTACCTGTGTCCTTCGTTGTCAGTTTTACACATTTGCCACCATCAACTCCTCCATTTGCTCGTACTGTGGGGTAGTCTTCCGGTGTTTTTGCCATTTTGGTTAATTCAAATCCTGGGTTTCCACTGGCAAGCTCTAATCGACGGATAACATTTTCAGAAGATTGATCTTCATAAAATTTGTGATAGGGAGCATCTGAACTTAAAGTTTCAAAGTCGTATACCAAAGGCATTTCTGTTTGCCAAAGTTTGATTGTGTAGGTTGCAGAAAAAGCACCGTCTTCTGATGTAACTTTAAATTCTCTAGGGTTTTCATCATCAAAGTTGTAGACGTTAGCTTCGTCTCCGGTTAATTGTCGTACTGGTTGTATAGAAGCTCCAGTAGGGAGGTCGAAGTTGATGTTTATTTGGGATGGGTCAGCAGCTTTTGATACATACAATTGAATGGTGAAGTCATTTCGATCAATCAAATACTGTTGGATGTGGTTTCCGCTGCATCCGTCTATGGCTGCTTCAACATTTTGAGCTTCATCTTGAATGCAGGAAGCGACTGCCAGACATAATATCATTCCGGCGAATAATTTTTTTAGTTTCATCAGTCTGTTATAAATATTAATAGGTTATATAGGGGACAAAGATAGTTAAAAGAGTTGAATCGCTATTTCTGTAGAATGTTAAAAGAAAATTCAATAGCACAGAGGCTGAAAGTAAAATGGAGTGATTTTAGGGGCGCTTTCAGCCGAAAGTCCGATGGATAAGCGCTTATACGAGATATCTTCTTTTATTCATTCCGAATTTTGCTCATTTCTGCATTATTAATCACTATTTTCCTCCTTTCTGCGCGATTATGTCCTTTTTAGAAAATATTCATAACGCGGAAGAACACGATGAAGAAATAAGAATCTACTTCAACTAAGTAGCCGTTAAATCCCCAAGAATTTTTTTTATTGATATTATAAATGAATTATTCCTCTTTGCATCCCTACACTGTTTTATAACAAATCTAACCTCCTTGTTATAATCAGCTTATACTGTTGCTTCATATCTTTAGGCAAGAAAGAAATATCTATGAACTCCAGCCATTTGTCAGCAACCTTGGTAAATTTAGAAAATAGATTGTCTATGATCTTTTTCTCCAAACTGCAGCTATTCATGGCAACTTCAAAATCAGAACGCTTGATTTTGCGTTTTTTACCATTTAGTGTTAAAGCCAATTCTTCGGTGTCCTCTGGCATGAGGAGTGCCGTAGAGAGCATGTCATATCCCGGAGTCAGCGAATAATAGCCTTTACGCTGACTATAAAGTGAAAAGTTTTTCAGATGCATATCCGCATTTCCGGTCAGCCATGAGAAAACGACTTGTTCCCAGAAGTTTATTACGTCAAGTTTTGGCACAGCGGAATATTGCATAATTATTTTTGCTATCTTTTCATAAGACCCCTTATATTTATATTCTGTGAGGCGTTCCGAGAGCTGACACATATCTTCCATTGGCAGCTTTTCACCCTTCGAGGTTAAAAGTATAGCCATTTTCATCTTCTGTAAGCAATCCTGCCAACTGGTCTTGGTAGTATATGTGTGCTTGTTTCATGACTTGTTGAATTTACTTATTGGTACAACCCCCACTTCCGTTCCAAAAAGGCTAAGCACTTGATTTACTTTATCAAGACGCAAAGTCTGTTTTCCCTGCTCAAGTTCGCGTACAAAGCGTAACCCAACTCCTGATTTTTCGGAGAGTTCTACTTGGGTCAAGTTATGTTCTTTACGCATTAGCTTTACGTATTCTGATAATGATTTATCGTTCATATTATACCCTTTTGGGTACAAAGATAATGTATTTTCTCTGATTTACACCCTTTAGGGTATAAATTTAGTTATGGTTTTATGGATTATACCTTATAGGGTATAAAAAAAACTCCCGCACTTCCTTCCGGAAGGCGGGAGCCTTTAAATAAACTATAGCTTATATATCTTTCGCTAATTACACGATACCCTGTGCCATCATTGCTTTAGCAACCTTCATGAATCCGGCTACGTTAGCACCCTTCACATAGTTTACGTATCCGTCGGCTTCTGTACCATACTGAACACAAGCTTCGTGGATATTCTTCATGATGCTCTTCAGTTTTTCGTCTACTTCTTCAGCGCTCCAGCTCAATTTGATAGAGTTTTGAGTCATTTCGAGACCTGATACTGACACACCACCGGCGTTAGCAGCTTTACCCGGAGCGTAAAGGATCTTAGCATCCTGGAACACTTTGATAGCTTCCGGAGTAGAAGGCATGTTAGCTCCTTCAGATACAGCGATACAACCGTTTGCTACCAGTTGACGAGCATGGTCGCCATTCAATTCATTTTGAGTAGCAGAAGGAAGAGCGATATCACATTTTTCACCCCAAGGTTTAGCTCCTTCTACATATTTGCAACCATATTTTTCTGCGTATTCGCGGATACGACCACGGTACAAGTTCTTCAGTTCCATGATGTAATCCAGTTTTTCGCGGTCGATACCATCCGGATCGTAGATATAACCGTCAGAGTCAGAGCAAGTAACTACTTTACCACCCAGTTCGATTACTTTTTCGATTGTATATTGAGCAACGTTACCAGAACCGGAAACCAGACAAACTTTACCTTTCAGGTCAGTGCCTTTTGTTTTCAGCATTTCCATCAGGAAGTAGATGTTACCATAACCGGTAGCTTCCGGACGAATCAGTGAACCACCGAATTCGCGGCCCTTACCTGTGAATGTTCCGGTAAATTCATGAGCCAGTTTTTTGTACATACCGAACATGAAACCTACTTCACGGCCACCAACACCGATGTCACCGGCAGGAACGTCCGTTTCAGGACCGATGTGACGCCACAGTTCCAGCATGAATGCTTGTACGAAGCGCATTACTTCAGCATTTGACTTTCCACGAGGAGAGAAGTCGGAACCACCTTTACCACCACCCATCGGCAGCGTAGTCAGTGAGTTTTTGAATGTTTGTTCAAAGGCAAGGAACTTCAAGATAGAAAGGTTTACAGATGAATGGAAACGGATACCGCCTTTGTAAGGACCGATCGCGTTGTTGTGCTGAACACGGTAACCCATGTTGGTTTGAATATTACCTTTATCATCCATCCAAGTCACGCGGAACTGATATACTCTATCTGGAATACACAAACGTTCGATCAAGTTTACTTTATCAAACTCCGGGTGTTTGTTGTATTCTTCTTCAATAGTAGAAAGCACTTCTTCTACTGCTTGATGATATTCCGGTTCATTGGGAAATCTTCTTTTCAGATCGTCTAATACCTTTGCTGCATTCATAATCTTTTTTTCTTTAATTGGTTGATATAAAATAATGTGCTAATTTGACAAATAGCTCATGTGCCGCTCGACTATGTGCTTTTCTGCCGTATAGCAATTTGCACACTTGTATATGGGTACATCGGATTTTTATTTCCGGTTGCAAAAGTAAAGATAAAAATTGAACTGGCAAACATTTTATAAAGAAAAATGCGATAAAACATCAAATTTGATATTTTATCGCATTAAAAAAAGGAAAAAAGATATTTATTTGTTCTTTTTGATTGACTTATAAACGGGAATAAATACCAATGCTGCCGAAATGACAAGCATTACTATCGTCATCCCGTCAATTCGTTCGGCTTTTGCCAGAACTAAATAGCAAAGCGCCAACCAAAGCAAGCTGATGCAAACTATTTGTGATTTGGATAACGGACGTTTCATTTCACTCCTCTTTTCTTTTTGTCAACAATGGCATCGATCACGGCTACGGCTGTGATATTCACAATGTCGCGGACAGAGCTTTCGAAATCGGTGAAGTGGATAGGTTTGTTCAATCCCATCTGGATAGGGCCGATGAATTCTGTATCCGGGTCCATTGCCTGCAACAGTTTGTAACCGGCGTTTGCTGAACTTAGATTCGGGAAAATCAATGTATTTACGTCTTTACCTTTCAGGCGGGTAAACGGATATTTGGCATCACGCAATTCGCGGTTCATGGCAAAATTTACCTGCATTTCACCGTCGATAGCCAATTCCGGATATTCTTCCTGCATGTGAGCAACAGCTTCGTGCACTTTCACCGGGCTACCTGTGGTATCAGCACCGAAGTTAGAGTAGGACAACATAGAGATCACCGGTGTGTGGTTGAAGAAACGAACTGTTTTATCAGACAGTTTGGCGATATCAATCAGTGTTTCCGTATCGGGGTGGCGGTTGATCAATGTGTCTGCCAGGAAGTAAGTACCTTTCTTGGAGTTCAGGATATGCATGGTGCCGAAGTGTTTGAAGCCCGGTTGGATGCCGATCACTTCTTTTGCCACTTTGATCGTATTGCTATATCTTGTATAAAGTCCGGTGATGAATGCGTCTGCATCTCCTGTTTCCACCATCATCATGCCGAAGTAGTTGCGTTCGAACATCTTGTCGTTGGCTTCTTCGTAGGTAAATCCTTCGCGTGCACGTTTTTCTGCAAGGATGCGGGCGTAGCGTTCGCGGCGGTCCGATTCGTCCGGATGGCGGAGATTGACGATTTCGATACCTTCCAGGCTAAGATCCATTTCTTCTGCCAGTTTTCCGATAGCTTCGTCGTTTCCTAATAAGATAGGATGGCAGATCCCTTCGGCTTTGGCTTCAACGGCAGCTTTCAGCATATTCGGGTGGATACCTTCGGCAAATACGACACGTTGCGGTGAGCGGCGGGCAGTATCATACAGTTGGCGGGTCAGTTTGGATTCGTAGCCCATCAATTCGCGCAGGTGGACACAGTAAGCGTCCCAGTCTTTGATTTCCGTGCGAGCCACTCCGCTTTCCATGGCAGCTTTTGCCACTGCGCAGGAAACTTCGGTGATGAGGCGCGGATCTACCGGTTTCGGGATAAAGTATTCCGCACCGAAAGAAAGGTTGTTTACGTGGTAGGCTGCGTTGACTACATCAGGTACCGGCTGTTTTGCCAGGTTGGCAATAGCGTGTACGGCTGCAATCTTCATTTCTTCGTTGATTGCTTTAGCTTGAGTGTCCAAAGCACCACGGAAGATATATGGGAAACCGATTACATTATTAATCTGGTTCGGATAGTCGGAACGTCCGGTAGCCATCAGTACGTCGGGACGTGCTGCCATGGCGTCTTCGTAAGAGATTTCCGGTGTCGGGTTTGCCAATGCGAATACGATAGGCATCGGAGCCATGCTGCGCACCATATCCTGGCTCAGCACATTTCCTTTTGACAGGCCGAGGAATACATCCGCGCCCTTGATGGCTTCTTCCAGTGTGTGGATATCCGTGCGGTCGGTGGCAAAATATCTTTTCTGTTCGTTCAGATCGGTACGTGTCTTGCTGATAACGCCTTTGCTGTCCAGCATGACAATATTTTCGAGGCGTGCGCCCAAAGATACATATAATTTAGTGCAAGACACTGCGGATGCACCGGCACCGTTCACAACGATTTTCACATCCTCGATTTTCTTTCCTGCCACTTGCAAGGCATTTACCAAACCGGCGCTGGAGATGATAGCCGTTCCGTGCTGGTCATCGTGCATTACAGGAATGTCTAATTCTTCTTTCAGCCGACGTTCTATTTCAAAACATTCGGGCGCCTTGATGTCTTCCAGGTTGATACCTCCAAAGGTAGGAGCGATGGCTTTCACTGCCGCAATGAACTTCTCCGGATCTTTCTCGTCTACTTCGATGTCGAAAACGTCGATACCGGCATAGATTTTGAAAAGCAGCCCTTTGCCTTCCATTACAGGTTTGCCGCTCAATGCGCCTATATCGCCCAGTCCGAGTACGGCTGTACCGTTAGAAATAACAGCTACAAGATTTCCTTTGGCTGTGTATTTGTATGCATCCTGCGGGTTCTTCTCAATTTCGAGACAAGGTTCTGCTACACCGGGAGAATATGCGAGTGATAAGTCGGTTTGAGTACTATAAGGTTTGGTAGGCACTACCTCAATCTTGCCGGGTTTGCCCTGTGAGTGGTAGAGCAAGGCGGCTTCTTTCGTTATTTTAGCCATGGTATATATGTAATTTGTTAGTAAATTGTCAATTGGCTGCAAATGTAGGAATAAAACTTAGAAATTGTTGTCGTTGATTGGTAATTTCTATTAAATTTATAGCAAAATGGCTGAATTTATGATATGAGATACATAGGATATGCATTTATATCCTATTCTTTTTTAAAAGCTTAGATATTGATTTATTGAAATTTTAACAAGCGCTTTGGTTGTCGGCTTTAGTTATTTCGTTATTTTTGAGTCCATATATGATTTAACCTTATTTGATGATGATTACCACCCAACAACTTCAATTATTGAAGGAAGGAAATAAAAATGCTTTTGAAGTGTTGTATCGTGCATACAATGCTCGCATTTACAGTTTTGTCCTTTCTATGATAGGCGATGCCGGGGTGGCAAAGGATATTACACAGGATATCTTTCTCCAAATCTGGGAGAAACGGCTCAATATTGATTTGGAAGGGAACTTGGGCGGTTATCTTTTTAAGATATCCCAAAATATGGTATACCATTACGTAAGGCGCGAACTCCTGCTTCAAAATTATGTGGATAAACTATCCAATGAATCGGCTGACGAATCCGTAGAGATAGATGAAGAGTTGGATTATTTATTTTTAGAAGAATATATCCTGAAACTTTTGGAAGAACTGCCTCCTGCCCGTCGGGAAGTTTTTATGCTCTATTGGAAATCCGGGCTGAACTATCGTGAGATAGCTGAACAGTTGGATATATCCGAAAAGACTGTTGCTACACAGGTACATCGTTCTTTGGATTTCCTGCGTGACAAACTGGGGACGATTGCCTTTTCTGTTTCTCTCTTCCTGCACCATATTTAATGCTTAATCTTTAATAAAAGTTAATATCTAACTTATCTTCATTTTCTTGTAGTCCTTTTCTGTCTCTCAAGGCTAGTATATATAGAACAGGAAAATTATGGAGCAACACGATTACATAGTACTATTGGAAAAATTCTTCAAGAAGGAGGCCTCTTCTGAAGAAAGAAGGATACTTATTGAATGGATTCGCAAACCGGGGATTCGTGATGAGTTTAATTCGCTTTGCGAGCAGATGTGGAAAGAAGCAGCTGTCGAAATAGATAAGACGGTGGAAGAAGAAATGTGGAATCATCTGCAGCGGAATTTGGATGAACCCAAAATTCTGTATCCGAAGAAGCGGCGTTGGCAACCTATTATATATAAGGTGGCGGCCACTATATTATTACCGGTTTGTTTGGGACTGGTCACTTATTTCGGAGTAGGACATATAAATAAGGTATCGCAGGATCCTTTCATGGTTGCAGTAGATTACGGGCAGAAAGCGAACCTGACTTTACCTGATGGAACGAAAGTCTGGTTGAATTCGGCTACTCATCTTTCTTATGATGCGGAGTATAACAAATCCGACCGAAAGATTTATTTAGACGGAGAAGCCTATTTTGAGGTGGCAAAGAACAAAGACAAGCGCTTTATCGTCTGCTGCAATGATTTGGAGATAGAAGCGTTGGGAACAACCTTTGATGTGAAGGGATATGGCGACGATCTTTCCGTCACGACACTGCTGGCGGAAGGAAGTGTCAGGGTTTCTAATAAAACGAATACCACATTGTTGAAACCCGGAGAAAAGGTAGAGTATCATAAGAATAAGCAGACATTTACTAAATCGCCCATCTCGGATCTGCGTGAAATCGACTTTTGGCGGAACAATATGTTGATTTTTAATTCAGCGCCTTTAGCAGAGATCGCGACCACGTTGGAGCGGATGTACGGGGTGAAAGTCGTGTTTGACTCGGAGAAGCTGAAGAATGTGCCGTTTTCCGGAACCATCCGGAACAGCAGTTTGCATAATGTATTTTACATTATAAGCCTTACTTATCCTTTGACTTATAAGTTAGAAGGAGATACGGTGAAAATAGGAAGTAGTATTAACTAAAAAAAGACGATTCATGGAAGACACCTCATAATAAAACAAAGAGGGTAGAATTATGTAGCAGCATAATTCCACCCTGAAATTAAATACGGTTTATACATGATAGTAAAAAAGAAATTTTTCCTTATGCGGATAAGGGAAAGGGAATCCTTTTTGCATCACGATTTCACAAAGATAATAAAAAG
The DNA here is from genome assembly GCA_948742525.1 of Bacteroides caecimuris. Classification (GTDB taxonomy): domain Bacteria; phylum Bacteroidota; class Bacteroidia; order Bacteroidales; family Bacteroidaceae; genus Bacteroides; species Bacteroides caecimuris_A. The sequence continues at coordinate 31,789 of CAPYSS010000009.1, forward strand.
TCTGATTTTCAGACTTATATTTTAAAGAATTTAAAGCTAATTACTAATGAGAAAACAATTACATATCATATTCAGGCTTGTTATGTTCTGTTGTATCTTGTTGTTTGTGTCTCAAGAGGTAAGTGCGCAGATCACTTTCTCTGTAAAGAATCAGACAATACGCCAGACGATACGAGTAATTGAGAAGAAGGCTGATTACAGCTTCTTTTATACGGATAAGCTTCCCGGATTGGATCAAAAGATTTCATTGAAAGTGGACAATGAAAGTATCGATTCGGTTTTAGAAAAAGTTTTCAAAGGGTCACCTATTAGTTATAAGATAGAATCGGGCAAGCAAGTAGTGCTTACCCTGAAAACCGAACAAAACGCCTCCCAGAAAGGAGATAAGAAAACAATAACCGGTGTTGTAGCCGATCGGAGGGGGGAACCTTTGATTGGTGTTACCGTGAGAGTGGAAGGAGAGAATATTGGGACCGCTACTGACATCGACGGACGTTTCTCTTTGGAAGCTCCCATAGGGGCAAAAATCAGTTTCTCCTATATCGGTTACGTTTCCCAGTCTCATACGGTCAATAAACAGAACATCTATAATGTGTCTTTGAGCGAAGATTCGCAAGTGCTGGAAGAAGTTGTCGTAGTGGGATACGGTTCTATGAAACGGAAAGATATTACGACGGCAGTATCTGTGGTTTCTACGGCAGATATTGAAGAACGTCCGATCATGACAGCCGCACAAGCCATTCAGGGAAAAGCAGCCGGTATTCAAGTTGTGCAGCCATCGGGTATGCCGGGTTCCGGGGTGACCATCCGGGTGAGAGGTGCTACTTCCGTGCAGGCATCCAATGAGCCGTTGTATGTGGTAGATGGTTTGCCGTCGGATGATATTTCGAATATCAGTCCGAACGATATTGAAAGTATGCAAATCCTGAAAGATGCTTCATCAGCAGCTATTTATGGAGCACGTGCGGCAAACGGAGTGGTGTTGATTACGACCAAGAGAGGAAAGATCGGTGCACCGCAGGTGAAAATGAGTGCTTATGTGGGTTTTTCTAAATTAGGGAAGAAGATAGATGCCTTGAACACAGAGCAATATAAAGACTTGATGAAAGACTTGAAAGCTGTTTCGGACGTTGCTCCCAATATTCCTGAAAATGAAACACGCTATGTGGACTGGACTGATTTATTCTTCGGTACGGGTGTTAATCAGAACTATCAATTATCTGTGGCAAATGGAACCGAGAAATTACAATATTTTGTATCCGGAGGTTATTCCGACGAACAAGGTATTGTGGAGAAAGCACATTTCAACCGATATAATTTCCGTGCGAATTTGGATAGTGAGCAGACAAAATGGTTAAAGATGGCGTTGAATTTTGCGTATTCGCATACAGGAGGACAATGGGTGAACGAAAGCCGCAGTTCTTTGCGTGCCGGTTCCATCTTGTCCGTAGTGAATACTCCTCCGTTTATGCAGAAGTGGAACCCGTATGATCCGAACGAATACGACGAACAGGCTTATGGTGCACGTATTCTGAATCCGCTGGCTGCCAATGCTGCGGACAGCAACACGAATACAGATCATATTAATGGTTCGCTCGGCTTTACGGTTGACATATACAAAGGTCTGAAGTTCAAAACGACTTTTGGCATTGAACTGACTAATGAACACTGGGATTATTATCTGGACCCGATTTCAACTTCGGACGGACGCGGTACAAAAGGACGTGTGGAAGAGAGTTTCTCACGAAACTTCGAATGGCTATTTGAGAATTTGCTAACCTATGATTGTTCCTTCAACAAACATAACCTTTCCATCTTGGGAGGAGCCACCCAACAGCGTGCACAATATAACGCATCCTGGATGGCTGGTTTCGATCTGGCAGAGTCTTATCCCGATATTCATTCCATCAGTGCCGCCAATCAGTTGGATAAAGACGCTTGTGGTTCTTCTGCCTCCGCATGGACGCTGGCCTCTTTTTTAGGTCGCATAGCGTACAATTATGACAGCCGTTATTTGCTGACGGTCAACTTCCGTGCCGACGGTTCTTCCCGTTTTGCTCCGGGACACCGTTGGGGTACTTTTCCTTCTGTTTCGGCAGGTTGGAGAATTTCAAGCGAAAAGTTTATGCAACCTTTACAAGACATTGTAACCGATTTGAAGCTACGTGCCGGATGGGGTATGAACGGTAACCAGGGCGGTTTTGGAAACTACGCTTACATGGCTTCCATGAGTGCTAGTAAACTGCCGGTTTCAGAAGGTAACTTATATCCGGGACTTGCCATCAGACCCGGTTCGGCAGCCAATAAAGAACTGACTTGGGAAAAAACAAGCCAGTGGAATCTGGGTCTCGACCTGACAATGTTTGATTCCCGTTTATCCTTCTCGGTGGACGCTTACTACAAAAAAACAACCGACTTATTACTGACAGTCAGTCTGCCGGAGAATGTAGTGCCAAGCAGTGTGACAAGAAACGATGGTGAAATGGTGAATAAAGGTATGGAGTTCACTGTCTCTTCCCAGAATTTGAAAGGCAACTTCCAGTGGAATACAGATTTCAATATCTCTTTCAACCGGAATAAGTTGACGAAGCTCGGCTTGAATAAAGTCTATTATTATGCTGAAATGTATGAATCCAAGGAGAAAGCTGTCATCCTGAAAGAAGGTCTTCCATTGGGAACATTCTTTGGATATATATCGGAAGGCGTCGATCCGGAAACTGGAAATATTATCTATCGTGACCTGAATGGTAACGGCTTTATCGATCCGGAAGATCGCACTACCTTGGGAAATGCGCAGCCTAAGTTCATATATGGTATGACGAATACATTCTCGTATGCCGGCTTCGACCTGTCTGTTTTCTTGCAGGGAAGTCAGGGCAATAAGATTTTTAATGCGTCACGCATCGATATGGAAGGTATGACCGACTTTAGAAACCAGTCGGTTCGTGTATTGGATCGTTGGAAACGACCGGGTATGATTACCAATGTCCCCCGCGTTGGTAATACAGAGAACAATCACAACTCCTCCTGTTTTGTAGAAGACGGATCTTATTTGCGCTTGAAAACAGTCACTTTGTCCTATAATTTCCCTAAGAAATGGTTGAATAAAATACATCTGTCCAGATTGCAGACTTACGTCACCGGACAGAATCTTTTCACGTTGACAAAATACAAGGGATACGATCCTGAAGTAAATGCTTTTGGCGGCGACTCCGTTGCCCAAGGAGTGGACTATGGTACTTATCCTCAATCGAGGGCGGTAATTTTTGGTTTGAATGTTGAATTTTAATAGGTGCGAAAATGAAAAACATAATAAAGTTAGCTTATGTCGTACTCTGCGTCTTAGTCGTTTCATGCAGTAATTTTCTGGATGAGAAACCGCAATCGGATTTTATGCAGGAGGGTACCGGAACGGAAGATCAGGAGTCTAAATACGGAAGTCTGGCAGATGCGCAAGCCGAGTTGCAAGGTGCGTATGAAAGCTTTAAGGCAGATATATTCCAGTCGGAAAATTACACCATTGGAGATGTACAATCCGATAATTGCTATATTGGTGGAGACGGCGTGGCCGAACAAGAATTTGATTTGTTGAAGCTGACCTCTACCAATTATAAGGTAGAATTGGTCTGGTCACAGTATTATTCAATGGCTGGCACTGCAACCAGTGTGATTGAAAATACGAAAATGATGGATCCTGCCTCTACCGTAGCAGAAGAGCGTAATCGGGTTATCGCAGAAGCAAAATTCTTGCGGGCATGGGCCTACTTCGATATCGTCCGTTTATGGGGAGACGCTCCGATGGTGCTGGATTTGATTCCGACCATTACAGCCGAGAATCTGGATAAATGGTATCCGGTGATGTATCCTGAACGTTCTGTCGCAGATAAAATCTACGACCAGATATTGGATGATCTGAACGAAGAAAATACCATTCGTTACCTGGTAAGCAAAAATAAAGGAGTTTTCCAGGCCACCAAAGGCGCCGCTTATGCTTTGCGTGCCAAGGTGTTGGCAACCAGAGGAGAGAAATCAACACGCGATTATGCCAAAGTGGTTGAGGCTTGCGACAAAGTGATAGCAGAGGGTTATACGCTGGTCGGCAACTTTGATGAGTTGTGGCAACCTGACAAGAAATTCTCTTCCGAAAGTATCTTTGAAGTCTATTACACCTCCGATGCTCCCAACTGGGCTTATTGGGTGTTGCTGAAAGAAGACGACGGCTCGGTGACTTGGAGACGTTATTGTACGCCTACTCATGACTTGGTTGCTAAATTCGACAAGGAGAAAGATACCCGTTATGCATCCAGTATCCTTTGGAAATCGGTTCCTTATGACACCTATTGGCCGGCGGACAGTTATCCGTTGTCTTATAAGATTCGCGAGAAGACTTCCAACATTATTCTGATGCGATTGGCGGATATACTCCTGTTGAAAGCCGAAGCACTGGTAGAGTTAGACCGCACTCCGGAAGCGATTCGAATCGTGAACGGCATTAGAGAACGTGCGGGCTTTGCTCCCTCTTCTCTGGATGAGAATATGGGACAGGCTAGGGGCCGCTTGGCGGTAGAGAATGAACGTCAATTGGAGTTGTATATGGAAGGTCAGCGTTGGTTTGACCTGGTACGTAATAACCGTTTGCTGGAAGTGATGCAGAAACATAAAGACAAAGATGGCAGATTGCTGTTTGCAGGTTTGCAGGCTTTCCGGCAGTTGTGGCCGATTCCTCAAGGAGAGAAAGATAAAAACACCAATCTGACTCAAAATGAAGGTTATTAATGAAAAGAGGAACGTAAAATTTTAAAAGAAAAAATGATGAAACACAATAATCTGTTTTTATGGTTGCTGGGGCTAACCGTTTGCTGGCTGGCTTCATGTAGCGAAGAAGATGGTCGGGTGAAGTATCCATATTCATGTCCTGAACTATCAGGACTACAATTCTCGACTACCGATCAGACTCCTGCTGCCGATTCTCTTTATTTCTCTGTAAAGATTCACGATCCGGAGACTCCTTTGTCTACGCTGGAAGTGAAATTGATGGTGGGTGAAACCTTGGTAAGTTCGCAGTCGATTCGTACGAAAGGCACTGATGTGTCGATTGTTGAGAAAGGAATTTATATCCCGTTTGAGGCTGACTTGGAAGAGAATCAGGAGGCTAAAGTAGTATTGACTGCCATCAATGTGGAAGGTAGTGAAGTCACTCAAACGTTTGATTTCCATATCGTCCGTCCACAGATTCCGGAAGTGCTCTATCTTCACTATAACGGTGAGGTGGTAGAAATGACCCGGAGCGCAGAGAATCCTTATCTGTATTTGACGGAAGTTTCCGGCTCGGAAGAGGGCTATCCGATGGAGCTAACCGGAAAAATTTCCACTACGGAATCATTGGACGATGCGGAATTGATTTGGGGAGCTGCTGAAAAGAGTAATACAGCTGTCCTTATTGAAGCGTCGGGACCCAGCTTTGCCTTTGACTACCGGGATTGGTTTGTTGAACAGATCACTTTCGACGTGATAACTTTTAAACTGGGTGTCGTCGGTTTCCAGAAGAACCTGAAAATTAAAGAAACCGAGTTGATAGCCAGTGAAGGATTTTTCCGTGCCCAGATTAGTTTTACTCAAGGTGAAGAATTTGAAATGAGTGGATTTGAAGATGTGGAACATGCTTACAACCGCGACTTCTTTAGTTATAATCCGGACAATGGTAAGTTTACCTTCCTGCGCAAATCGGGAACTTGGGAAATATACTATTCTTCTAAATTCAATTATATTTGGGTTGCACGGATGAGTGATACCGCACCTACTTGTTTCTGGTTGGTAGGACACGGATTCACTTGTGCTCCTGTCTGGAACGAGGCTTACAATAGCGGAGGCTGGAATTTGGAAGATATATCACAGTTGGGATATATTGTGCCGATTGGTGAACAAAAATATCAAACTACTGTGTATTTGAGTAACACTCATGAATGGGAGTCTTTCGAAATCGAAATTTACAGCGATTTGCAATGGAATAAAGATAAAGGTATGGAGTTGCAAGCAGGTTCGTTGTCCGGTGATACGGATGGAATTGAACTATCGGCTTCCAATGGAATAACGAGTGGCGACGGCTTCGTACCTGGCTATTACCGTTTGACTTTCGACACTTCGCAGGGAGTAGGTAAAGAAACATTGCACATCGAACGATTGAGTGATTAATGTCTGAAAGAGTGATATATAGAAAAACAGGAAAGCCTATGAGAAATATACTATATATGATAGGGGGAAGCCTGTGTCTCCTGCTGTTCATGACCGGCTGTAAATCGGCTGACGGGGCGAAAGCCCCCGTGTCATTGACTTGGGAGATGGGAGCTGCCGAAGTGCAGCCCGACTACTATGAGAACTCATTTATCCTGAAGAATATATCAGATGCTCCTTTGGGAAAGGACTGGATCATCTATTATTCGCAGTTGCCTCGTGAGATTCTTCAAGACGAATCTGCATCGGTCAAGGTAGAGGTAGTAAATGCGAACTTCTTCCGGATGTATCCGGCGGAAAACTTCCAGCCATTGGCACCGGGAGATTCGCTGATTGTAACGTTCTGTTGTACCAACGGACTGAAAAAACTGTCACATGCTCCCGAAGGTACTTACTGGGTGAGTCAGGCAGGCGGCAAGCAAGGTACTCCCTTGCCTGTCGAACTGACCATACAGCCGCTACAAGGGATGGAGGCGGAAGACTGGTATCCCGCACCTGATAAGATATATGCTTCAAACTTGGCGTTAGAAACTACTGCCAAGCTGCAACAAACTGATATTTTCCCGTCAGTAAAGGAAGCGTTTCCGGCTGTCGGTAAAGAAAACGTTACCATAGAAAATAAGGTGAAACTGACTTTTCATCCTGATTTTGCCAACGAAGCAGGATTGCTGAAAGAAAAGTTGGAAACACTCTATAGGTTGGAAGTCATTTCCGAAGCACCGGTAACGGTTCATCTGGATTATTTGCCGCAACAGGAGACGGCTGCAAATGACGAATACTACCGGATGGACACAGGAAATAGTCTGATCAATATTTCAGCTCCTACTTCGCACGGCATTTTCAATGGCACGCAAACCTTGCTCTCTCTCTTGAAAGGACAAGAGAAACCGTTCCGTTTGGAAGCTGTATCTATCCGTGACTATCCCGACTTGCCGTATCGCGGACAAATGCTGGATATTGCCAGAAACTTCACGACGGCAGACCAATTAAAGAAGCTGATAGACGCCATCTCTTCTTATAAACTGAACGTGCTGCATTTCCACTTTTCGGATGATGAAGGCTGGCGTCTTCAGATTCCCGGTCTGGAAGAACTGACCTCGGTCGGTGCACGTCGGGGACACACCACGGATGAACTGGAATGTTTGTATCCGGGCTACGATGGCAACTATGATCCGTCTGCACCTACCTCCGGTAACGGATATTATACTCGTGAAGAGTTTATAGATTTATTGCGTTATGCAGCTCAAAGACATGTGCGTGTAATCCCGGAAATAGAGTCTCCGGGGCATGCACGGGCGGCAATAGTGTCCATGAAAGCACGTTATCATAAATATATAAACACCGATCCTGAAAAGGCCGTCGAATATTTGTTGAGTGACGCTCAAGATACTTCCCGTTATGTTTCCGCACAGTCTTATACGGATAACGTGATGAATGTGGCATTGCCCTCCACGTATCGGTTTATGGAAAAAGTGATTCGTGAGCTGATGGTTATGTATGAAGAAGCGGAGGTACCTTTGACTACCATTCACTTGGGAGGCGATGAAGTGCCTGATGGAGCTTGGATGGGTTCGCCTGTCTGCCGGGCGTTTATGGATGAACATGGAATGACGAGTGCACATGAACTGTCCGAATACTACATCACGAAGATGGCAGACTATCTGCAACAATATCATGTGCAGTTCAGTGGCTGGCAGGAAGCAGCGTTGGGACATTCGGAGGCTACCGACCGCCATTTGAACAGGCTTGCGGCAGGAGTATATTGCTGGAATACAGTTCCCGAATGGGAAGCGGACGAAATACCTTATCAGATAGCCAACAAAGGCTATCCGGTGATCCTCTGCAACGTGAACAACTTCTATCTGGATTTGGCCTATGATGCTCACCTCGATGAAAGAGGGCTCTCGTGGGCCGGATATGTGGATGAATCTAAAGGCTTTTCCATGCTTCCATATCACATCTATCGCTCTTCGCGTACTGATATGGCTGGCAATCCGGTCGATTTAGGTATTGCGGAAAGAGGAAAAACAGTTTTGACCGCATCCGGCAAGGAGCGTATCCAAGGAGTACAAGCGCAACTGTTTGCAGAAACGATCCGTGATTTCAAGTGGGTGGAATATTATACCTTCCCTAAAATCCTCGGACTGGTAGAACGCGGGTGGAATGCTTTTCCCGCTTGGAGTATGCTGGCAGGAGAGAAAGAACAGCAGGCTTTCAACAAAGCGCTGGCTTTGTTCTATTCGAAAGCGAGTGAGAAGGAAATGCCCCATTGGGCGTCCCGAAACATTAACTTCCGTTTGCCTCACCCCGGACTTTGCCTCAAAGAAGGCAAGCTCTATGCCAACACCCCCATCCGGGGAGGGGAGATACGCTATACGACCGATGGAGCGGAACCAACTCTTGATTCAGCGCTTTGGGAAGCTCCCATAGCCTGTGATGCTTCGGTTGTGAAAGCTAAACTGTTTTATTTAAACAAAGAGAGTGTGACAAGCACTCTCAAAGTAAATTAATCCATAAAAAGTAGACAAGTTATGAACTATGATAAGATAAAAAGAAGCGGTATATTATTCCTGTTGGGAATAGGTGCGATCACATCGTTGTCGTGCAATGACAATGATAATGGAGGGTATCCGGAACGGGTACCGACCCGCCTGTCGGTAATGCCTTTGCCGGAAAGAGTTGATTATAAAGAATCGGTGGTCACTCTTCCGCAGAATGTGACTGTTAGCCAGAATATTCCGGCTTCTACGTCACAACTGTTGAAATCCACGCTGGAAGAGAAACTGTCTCTTTCCGCGAGTGACGCTTCCAACGATCATGCCTTTATCCGGGTGCAACAAGAATCTGATCTGGCCAAAGAAGCCTATCGTTTGACCGTAACTAAAGAGGGAGCCTGCATTTATTATTCAACGGAAACCGGACTTCTTTGGGGAATCCAGACGTTGAGGCAAGCACTCGAACAAGCTAATTTCTTCACTTCGGGAAACTCGAAATATCTTCCGATGGTGGATATAAAGGATGCTCCCAAATACGACTGGCGCGGATTCCATATCGATGTGGTACGGCACATGTTTACGGTTGATTATCTGAAAAAGGTGATAGACTGTCTGTCTTTCTACAAGATAAATAAGCTCCACTTGCATTTGACCGACGATCAGGGCTGGCGCATCGAAGTGAAAAAATATCCTTTACTGACGCAGGAGGGAAGCTGGCGTGACTTCGACGAGTATGACAAGAGATGCGTAGAGCTTTCCCAACAAGATTATAACTACGAGATAGATCCCCGTTTTGTGAGAAATGGTTCGCAATATGGTGGTCATTATACACAAGAAGAGATGAAAGGCTTGGTGAGTTACGCATTGGAAAGAGGTATTGATATTGTTCCCGAAATAGATATGCCAGGGCATTTCTCGGCGGCTATCAAAGTGTATCCCGAACTGTCGTGTACGGGAGAAGCTGGTTGGGGAGAAGAATTTTCTTATCCTATTTGCCCTTCCCGGCCGGAAAACTATCAGTTTGTGCAATCTATCATTGATGAAATGGTTGAAATCTTTCCTTCGGAATATTTCCATATAGGAGCTGACGAGGTGGAAAAGGATAACTGGGAGCAGTGTGAAGTCTGTCAGCAGTTGATGCAACAGGAAGGTTATCAGAAAGTGGATGAATTGCAAAACCGCTTTGTGAAGATAATGACGAACTATGTGAAGGGTAAAGGTAAGAAAGTGATGGGATGGGACGATGCTTTTCTTGAGAAAGATCCACAAGACCTGATCTATACCTATTGGCGTGACTGGCTGCCCGACCAGCCGGGAAAGATTACCCAGAAAGGTTATCCGATTGTATTTATGGAGTGGTCTCGTTTCTATTTGAGCGCAACGCCTTCGGACGAAGGATTAAGCTCTTTGTATAACTTCGAGTTCGAACCCCAGTTTCCTAGTATTGTGAAGCAGAATGTATTAGGCTTCCAAGCCTGTGTCTGGACGGAAATGATTCCCAATGAGCGGAAGTTCGGTCAGCATGTTTTCCCTTCTCTTCAGGCCTTTTCAGAATTGGCGTGGGGAAGTGACCGCAACTGGATTGATTTCACCAATCGCCTGAAATGGCATGTTAAATGGTTGAATGAGAATGGATTTTACTTCACCAAACCGGGATTTATTTAATCCCGGTGTCATCAGAACGATATGAAATCAGAACGTTTACTTTCATTAGACGTGCTTCGGGGAATCACCATTGTCGGAATGATTTTGGTGAACAACCCCGGGACGTGGGAGTCTGTTTATGCGCCCTTGCGGCATGCCGAATGGAACGGACTGACACCGACAGACCTGGTCTTCCCATTCTTTATGTTTATCATGGGTGTTTCTATGAGCTTTGCCTTATCTAGGTTCGACCATCACTTCAGCCGTAGCTTTATCACCAAACTGGTGCGGCGCACAGTGATTTTGTTCTTGTTGGGACTTTTCCTTTCCTGGTTTTCGTTGGTGTGTGCGGGGGTGGAACAGCCTTTCTCACAGATACGTATTCTAGGTGTGTTGCAACGACTGGCGTTAGCTTACTTCTTTGGTTCCTTGTTGATTATGAGTGTCCGGCGTCCGGCAAATCTGGCATGGATCTCCGCGATTATTCTGATAGGCTATATTGTCTTGTTGGCTTTGGGGAACGGCTTTGAACTATCCGAGCAGAATATTATTGCCGTTACAGACCGAACATTGTTCGGAGAAACTCATCTGTATCGGGAGTGGTTGCCGGACGGCGGACGTATCTTTTTCGATCCGGAAGGGCTGTTAAGTACCTTGCCGTGTATTGCGCAAGTGATAATAGGTTATTTCTGCGGAAATATCTTGCGGGAGAAGACAGAAATTCATCACCAGCTGTTACAGATATCCATACTGGGTATTGCTCTTTTATTTGCCGGATGGTTGCTTAGTTACGGTTGCCCGTTGAATAAAAAAGTATGGAGTCCGACTTTTGTTTTGGTAACCTGTGGTTTTGCTTCTTTATTTCTTGTGTTTCTCACCTGGCTTATTGATATTCGTAAAAAACAGAAATGGGCGTATCCTTTCCATGTTTTTGGCACGAATCCGTTGTTCATCTATGTGGTGGCCGGTGTGTTGGCTACTTTGCTCGAGGTTATCACAGTTAGTGGAATTAGTCTGCAAGGGAAGGTTTATACCTCCATCCTGCTCATTCTTCCCGACGCTTATTTGGCCTCTCTGATTTACGGACTTCTGTTTATCGGATTCAATTATTTGATTGTGTGGGGCTTGTACAAAAAGCGGATCTTTATAAAGATATAAAAAGACAGGTCTGAAAAAAGGATCGTTTATACCGATTCTTTTCGAAAGTTGGTTTTCGTAATGAATCGGTATAAACTCTATTCATACTACTGAATTTTCACAAATTATTCGGGGGAACCATAAATAGACTGGAAGAACCTACAATTTCACCTCTTTCGTGAATACTTCCCCGAAACGATTCTTAACCACCACTTTGACAGACTTTGTACCTTTAGCAGGCTGTGCCCGGAAAAGATGCCGTGTATGATAGCCGGTTTTCTTTCCTTTCACCATGTTGATGTAATCGTTGAAGTGTTCTTTGATAACCACTGGGTAGACCGATGTAATTTTTGTCCTGTTGTGTAGGGTGACTTGCAACATATACACTAGGAGGCAAAACGTGTTTCATCCTTTCAACAAGTGGGCAAAGAACTCGGAACTTATTTCATGTTTTTATTTTTTAGCTTTTAAAATTAGATGATAATCTTTTTCTAAATTATAATCGTTGTAATTAGGCTTTAAATAATTAGGCATTGACTCCAACTCTTCAGAAGTGCGATTTTCCTTTAATTTGAATGTTTTTATTATATGAGAAACTGGCGCACCATTTTTAGGTTGTATTTTGATGGAAAAACGTACACAAACATCTCCGGCATATTTATTAAAATTAGCCCAATCTGTATTCCAGTGATCTGTATAAACTCCCTCTTCCCAATAAGTATATTTTTCATTATTATACGATGTCTTTAAAGATTTACATAAAACCTCTTTGTTATAATATAAAACGATTTCTTGATTTGTTACATGTATATCGGCAATGGCCTTTACTTCCGGATTAAATTCTAAGTAAGGTGAATAGTCTTTACTTGTATCAAAGACAATGCGATGAACTTCATTGACAGTTTTTTATTCTTGGACCAAACGAGAATGGTGTTCCTGCGGAAATCTTTCGTGACTATTGGAGTAACGTCCAACTGGATAAATATAAGTTTGCACTCGTGACAAAGTGGTGATATGATGGAAAAGGCAGGCAAATTTATCGAATAGTGTATCCGTAACGCTTCAATTATCATTATATTTGCCACTCTATTACCAAGAAAGGTCTCTTTGCTTTGGGGCAATCGGCTGAATGATGCTTGGGTAGGAATAACCTATAGTATCTTTAATCTAAAACGAAAAATAATAAATGGAAATTCAAAATAGTATATTTAACTACGCTGCTTTGCTTAAACAAGTCAAAGCACGGGTGGCACTTGCACAGAAAAAAGCGATTTATTCCGCTAATGAAGAAATGCTTTCTATGTATTGGGACATCGGCAAACTTCTTTGTGAAAGCCAGAAGCAGATAGGATGGGGGAACAATGCACTTGAACAGCTTGCCAATGACTTGAAGAATGATTATCCGAAAGTGAAGGGCTTTTCAAAAAGAAACTGTCAGGTGATGATTCAATTCTATAATGAATATAATCAGCAACTTACAAATGCGCAACCAGCGGTTGCGCATTTGCAGGAAGCTTCCATAGTATTGCCGGTAAAACAGTTAAGCTGGTCACATAACGTCACTTTAATACAACGGGTAAAAGACCTGAAAGCCCGCTATTGGTACATGATTCAATGTTTGAAGAGTGGATGGAGTCGTAATTTCTTAATTGAAGCTATCAATCAGGACTACTACCATACTTACGGGGCATTGGCAAACAACTTCGATTCCACTCTCCCGGAAATACAAGCCAAGCAGGTAAAAGAAACCTTAAAAGACCCCTATATTTTTGATATGCTGACTTTCACTGACGAATATAACGAAAGAGATGTAGAGTTAGGGTTGGTTAAGCATATTGAAAAGTTCCTTCTCGAAATGGGAGCAGGTTTCGCTTTCATGGGCAGACAGTATCATATTGAAGTGTCCGGCAATGATTTCTATATTGACATCTTGATGTATAATGTGTTTATGCACAGGTATTTAGTCGTGGAGTTGAAAAAGGGTGACTTCCAACCCGAATATATCGGTAAACTGAATTTCTATTGTTCTGCAGTAGATGATATTCTTTGCCGGGAAGGGGATAATCAGACGATTGGTTTGCTTCTTTGTCAGAACAAAGATCGCATCATGGCTGAATATGCTTTACGTGATGTGCACAAACCAATAGGTATTTCCGATTATGAGTTAGGTAAATCAATCCCTCACGATATAAAATCCGGACTGCCTTCCATCGAAGAACTGGAAAGCAAACTTTATCAGGGATTACAGGACAATGAAAGTGCAGAATAATTTAGGCGGAGTGGTGTATAGGTGGAAAAAATACACCATGCTCGCCCGTCTGTGCTATTTTTGTTATTAGATAGAATATTTGCTCTGATACTCCTTCGGCGACATTCCCTCATGTCGTTTGAAATACCTGCCTAGATACGACTGATCGGGAAAACCGAGCCGGTCGGCTATTTCCTGAATCGTCAGTCCGGTGGATTGAAGCAGCACTTTTATCTCCAGGATGGCGAAGTCATCAATAATCTTTTTGGCAGCTTCACCCGTCACGCTTTTACAGATACCTGTCAGGTATTTGGTGGAGATACAGAGCTTGTTGGCGTAGAAGGTTACTTCCCTTTCAGCGATACAGTTTTCGTGCACCAGTGCGATGAAATTCTTGAAGATTTCATCCTGCCGGCTTCCTCCTTCTATTTCCTGCCGGTCGAAGTAGCGGTAACACTTATCGTAAATATCCAGCATAAACGACTGGAGGTGATTTTTAGCAATTTGGTTGCGGAAACGGTTGGCACGGTCGTTATATATGGCGGTCGTGGCACGTATTAATCCATTAATAGCTCCGGTATTTTCTTCCGGAAGTACGTAACACGGCTTTTCTTTGATAAACCGGAAGAAGATCGGCTCGAAACGCAGGCAGGCTTCACGAAACATTTCTTTGGGGAATCCGAAGAAAGAAGCTGTGAAATCACTGCTGCTGCCGTTGACACGAATAATCGTTCCTGGCAAGAGCACGATTTGAGTATTTTCGGCAATTTCATAGTCTTTCAAGTCGATCGTGACGTGTGCCCATCCGCTACGGCAAAAATAGATGGCCCCCCCTTCCAGTTTCCATAGGCGTTGCATAATTGGAGACAGGTTTTCGTCCATTCCGGCTACGAACGGCTCACGGAGAATGGCTAGGCTAGAGTTTTTTGATTCCATTGTTATTCTTATTTTGGGTACAAAAATAGCACTTTTTCACTAAATATCGGTTTTAATGTTCCTAAAATGAACAAAACTTGAGATGCTAAGTCCAGTTTTCAATGAAGAAAACAGTCTACCTTTGCCGCGTTCAAAAATATTTAATAGGTAACAGAAAATGAGTAGAAAGGTATGTAAAATGAAGCAGGGATTATTGTTGCTCTGCTGTATGATTGCTGCGACAGGCTGTAAACAGGCTCCCCCGGCACAAATGGAAACAGAATACGAAGTGATGACCGTTGTTCCGGTCGACCGGATGATTTCAAGCGCCTACTCGGCAACCATCCGCGGACGCCAAGATATTGATATTTATCCCCAGGTGAGTGGTACGCTGACTAAAGTCTGTGTGACGGAAGGTCAACGCGTGAAGAACGGACAGACGTTGTTCATCATCGATCAGGTGCCGTATGAAGCTGCTTTGCAAACGGCAGTGGCAAACGTTGAGTTGGCAAAAGCCTCTCTGGCTACGGCACAACTGACGTATGACAGTAAAGAGGAACTGTATAAAGCGAACGTAGTTTCCTCTTTCGATTTGAGTACCGCGAAAAACTCCCTACTGGCTGCCAAGGCACAGTTGGCGCAGGCAAAAGCGCAGGAAGTGAGTGCCCGCAACAATCTTTCTTATACGGTTGTGAAAAGTCCGGCAGACGGTGTGTGGGTACATTGCCTTACCGCGTAGGCGCTTTGGTAAGTTCCGCTCTTGCCCAACCGCTGACAACGGTTTCCGACAATTCGGATATGTATGTTTACTTCTCCATGACGGAAAACCAGTTGCTGGGACTCATCCGCCAATACGGTTCCAAAGAAGAGGCGCTGAAAAATATGCCTGCCATCAATCTGCAACTGAACGATAAATCGGCTTATTCCGAACAAGGACAGATCGAGTCGATTAGTGGAGTGATCGATCGTTCGACGGGTACGGTCAGTCTGCGTGCTGTTTTTCCGAATAAGGAAGGATTGTTGCATAGCGGTGGTGCGGGCAACGTGATTGTTCCTGTGCAGAAAACGGGAGCATTGACCATTCCGCAGGTTGCCACTTTCGAAATACAGGATAAGAGATATGTGTATAAAGTAGTGGACGGTAAAGCTCAATCAAGCCCGGTACAGGTGACTCGCGTCAACGGCGGTCGGGAATTTATTGTAGATGAAGGCTTGGTACCGGGAGATGTGATTGTGGCCGAAGGCGTAGGATTGCTTCGTGAAGGTACTCCGGTCAAGGCGAAGGCTGCTCAAACTCCAGTGGCAGGAGTGACAAAGGCTAATCAATCCTCATCAGCAGAGGCAATCAACCAATCCTCATTAGCGGAGACGACCGCTCAATCTCTGTCGGCAGAGACAGCCACGATGTCTCCGGCAACAACTACTGAAAATTAAACCAAGGAGGAATCATTCATGAATTTAAGAACCTTTATAGAACGCCCCGTATTATCGGCAGTCATTTCTATTACGATTGTTGTAGTGGGTATCATCGGGCTGTTCAGTCTGCCTGTTGAGCAGTACCCCGATATTGCTCCGCCTACCATTATGGTGAGTACCACCTATTATGGCGCCAGTGCGGAAACGTTGCAGAAGAGTGTAATCGCACCTTTGGAAGAGGCGATCAATGGGGTGGAGGACATGACCTACATGACATCTTCCGCCACCAATGCCGGTTCGGTGAGCATCACCGTCTATTTTAAGCAGGGCACTGATCCTGATATGGCGGCTGTCAACGTGCAAAACCGTGTGTCGCGTGCTACGGGACAGCTTCCGGCGGAAGTAACCCAAGTCGGTGTGACCACTTCCAAGCGGCAGACGAGTATCTTGCAGATGTTCTCCTTGTCCAGTCCGGACGAGAGTTATGACGAGAACTTCCTGTCCAACTATATCAGTATCAACCTGAAACCACAGATTCTCCGCATCTCCGGTGTGGGTGATATGATGATTATGGGTGGTGAATATAGTATGCGTGTATGGATGAAGCCGGATGTGATGGCACAGTACAAACTGATTCCGTCCGACATCACCGGCG
Organism: Bacteroides caecimuris; assembly: GCA_948742525.1. GTDB lineage: Bacteria > Bacteroidota > Bacteroidia > Bacteroidales > Bacteroidaceae > Bacteroides > Bacteroides caecimuris_A. Next base: position 48,530 of record CAPYSS010000009.1, read on the forward strand.
TGCTTGCCGAGCAGAATATCGAATCGGCAACCGGTTCGTTTGGCGAGAACTCGAATGAAACGTACCAATATACGATGAAGTACAAGGGACGTCTGATTACTCCCGAAGAATTTGGCGACATCGTTATCCGTTCTACCGATCATGGCGAGGTGTTGAAACTGAAAGATATTGCCGACATACAACTGGGACAGGACAGCTACGCTTACCACGGCGGTATGGACGGCCATCCGGGTGTGTCCTGTATGGTGTTTCAGACGGCAGGTTCCAATGCGACGGAAGTAAACCAGAACATCGACAAATTTCTCGATGAGGCACGCAAGGATCTTCCGAAAGGAGTGGAGCTGACACAGATGATGAGCTCCAACGACTTCCTGTTCGCTTCCATTCATGAGGTGGTGAAGACGTTGATCGAGGCAATTATCCTCGTGATCCTTGTGGTGTACGTTTTCTTGCAGGACTTCCGTTCCACATTGATTCCTTTGGTCGGAATCGTTGTGTCTCTGGTAGGTACGTTCGCTTTTATGGCGATAGCGGGATTCAGTATCAATCTGTTGACACTGTTTGCGCTCGTGCTGGTGATCGGTACGGTGGTGGATGATGCCATTATTGTCGTCGAGGCGGTGCAGGCGCGGTTCGATGTGGGGTACAGGTCGTCCTATATGGCAAGTATCGACGCGATGAAAGGTATCAGTAATGCCGTTATCACTTCTTCACTGGTGTTTATGGCGGTATTTATTCCGGTGTCCTTTATGGGCGGCACTTCCGGTACGTTCTATACACAGTTCGGGTTGACGATGGCGGTGGCAGTAGGTATCTCGGCCATCAACGCGTTGACCTTGAGTCCGGCTTTGTGCGCATTGCTGCTCAAGCCTTACATCAATGAAGACGGAACGCAGAAGAACAACTTTGCAGCACGTTTCCGTAAGTCTTTCAATTCGGCTTTCGATGTGATGGTGGATAAATATAAGACGATTGTATTGCTCTTTATCAAGCGCAGATGGCTCACATGGTCGTTGCTGGCTTGTTCCGTAGTGTTGCTTGTGTTCCTGATGAATACGACAAAGACCAGTCTGGTGCCCGATGAGGATCAGGGGGTGATTTTCGTCAATGTAAGTACGGCGGCAGGCAGTTCGCTCACAACGACGGATGAGGTGATGGAACGTATCGAAAAACGCCTGATGGCGATTCCTCAACTGAAGCACGTGCAGAAAGTGGCCGGTTACGGTTTGCTGGCCGGACAGGGAAGTTCGTTCGGTATGTTGATTCTCAAGCTGAAACCGTGGGACGAACGACCGGATGACGCGGATAATGTGCAGTCGGTGATCGGACAGGTGTATGCCCTTACGGCCGATATTAAAGATGCCAGTGTGTTCGCCATCTCACCGGGTATGATTCCGGGCTACGGTATGGGTAATGCGCTTGAGCTTCACATGCAGGACAAGATGGGCGGTGATATCAATGAGTTCTTCACCACTACCCAGCAATATTTGGGAGCGTTGAACCAACGGTCTGAAATAGCAATGGCTTATTCGACGTTCGACGTGCGCTATCCGCAATGGACGGTAGAGGTGGATGCGGCTAAATGCAAGCGTGCAGGTATCACGCCCGACGCTGTGTTGAGTACGCTGTCCGGCTACTACGGTGGTCAGTATGTGTCCAACTTCAACCGTTTCTCTAAAGTGTACCGCGTTATGATTCAGGCCGATCCGATGTTCCGTTTGGACGAGACTTCGCTCGACAACGCTTTTGTGCGTATGTCCAATGGTGAAATGGCTCCGTTGAGCCAGTTCGTTACGCTGACCCGCAGCTATGGTGCCGAGTCGTTGAGCCGTCTCAATATGTATAACTCCATTGCGGTGAACGCGATGCCGGCTGATGGATACAGTACGGGAGATGCGATCAAGGCTGTGCAGGAAACGGCGGAACAGTCTCTTCCGAAAGGTTACGGCTATGACTACGGAGGTATCACCCGTGAGGAAAACCAGCAAAGCGGTACGACGATGATTATTTTCGGTATCTGCTTCCTGATGATTTATCTCATTCTAAGTGCGCTTTACGAGAGCTTCATTATTCCGTTCGCCGTTCTTTTGAGTGTGCCTTGCGGATTGATGGGTAGCTTCCTTTTCGCCCGGATGTTCGGATTGGAGAATAATATTTATCTGCAAACGGGGCTGATTATGTTGATCGGCTTGCTGGCAAAAACGGCTATCTTGCTGACGGAATATGCTGCCGAACGCCGTAAGGCCGGTATGGGACTGATTGCTTCTGCTGTCAGCGCAGCCAAAGCCCGTCTGCGCCCGATTCTGATGACGGCTTTGACGATGATTTTCGGTCTGTTCCCGCTGATGATGTCTAGTGGAGTAGGAGCTAACGGTAACCGTTCATTGGGTACGGGGGTAGTTGGCGGTATGACTATCGGTACGCTGGCACTGCTTTTCATCGTGCCAACCTTATTCATCGCTTTCCAATGGTTGCAGGAACGTCTCCGTCCCGTACAGAGTGCCCCTACGCATGATTGGCAGATTGAAGAGGAAATCAAAGTGAGCGAGGAAGAAAAGTCCAGGGCTGGAAAATAGTAATTCTGATTTTTAGACAGAAGAACATAAGTACAAAAGATAAAGTCGGTGTAGTCATATAATTAATGTAATCATATAATCGATGTAATTAATATAAGTATATCACCATTATTAGTTTATATCATAAATTCAGGTACAGATTAGACAGTTGCTTAATAACAGCCATCATTCGAGGAACCATGTAATCCGCGTAATCCGTGCCTGATAATATAAGATGAGTATGCAAGAATACTTAGTTGATATAATGAATACAATCATTGTAATAGAACGTTGACAATGACTTCAATATTTGTTCTTTTGTTCTTCTGTCTGAAAGATAAAATAAGCATTTAATTAGGATACAGTGAATCTGTCCTCCTCATTAGTTTATATCATAAATTTATAGTTGAATGAGAAAAATAATAATTCTGTCCGCAGCAACACTCGTTTTGAGCAGTTGCGGTATCTATAATAAATACAAACCGGTATCGGAAGTCCCCGAAGGACTTTACGGTAGCGAGTCAGTTGCCGCCGCCGATACGGCAAACTTCGGCAACCTCTCGTGGCGGGAGGTCTTTACCGACCCGTCTTTGCAAAACCTGATTGATTCGGCACTCGTGCGCAACACCGATATGCAGACTGCCCACTTGCGTGTGAAAGAAGCGGAAGCTACCTTGTTGACGTCCAAACTGTCTTATCTGCCTTCTTTATTCCTTGCGCCGGAAGGAGCTGCCAGCAGCTTTGACCGTGGAAAGGCGACGCAGACTTACTCTCTGCCCGTGACCGCTTCGTGGGAGCTGGATATTTTTGGAAAAGTGACCACCGCAAAACGTCGTGCGAAAGCCGCTTACGAGCAGAGCAAGGAATATGAACAAGCCGTAAAGACACAATTGGTGGCATCCGTTGCCAACACCTATTACACTTTGTTGATGCTCGATTCGCAATATGAGATAGCCGTTGCCACCGAAGCTGCGTGGAAGGAAAGCGTGAACGCCACCCGTGCCATGAAAAAAGCCGGTATGGTGAACGAGGCGGGACTGGCGCAGACGGAGGCCACTTATTATAATATATGTACCACCGTGCTCGACCTGAAAGAGCAAATCAACCAGGCGGAGAATTCACTGGCGTTGTTGCTGGCTGAAACTCTCCATGAGATACAGCGTGGCAAACTGGGAAACCAGCAGTTGCCGGAAAACTTCTCCGTAGGTGTTCCCTTGCAGATGCTTTCCAACCGTCCCGATGTGCGTAGCGCAGAATTCTCGTTGGCGCAGGCTTTCTACGCCACAAATGCCGCCCGTGCCGCTTTCTATCCTTCCATCACGTTGAGTGGCAACGCAGGCTGGACCAACAGTGCGGGTAGCATGATTGTCAATCCGGGTAAGTTTCTGGCTTCCGCCGTAGCTTCTCTGACGCAGCCTCTATTTAATAAAGGCGCCAACATCGCCCAACTGAAAATAGCGAAAGCCCAACAGGAGGAAGCCCGCCTTAGCTTTGAGCAAACCTTGTTGAATGCAGGTGTGGAAGTGAACGAGGCACTGGTACAGTATCAGACTGCTCGCGAGAAAGCCGACTACTATGACAAGCAGGTAGCCTCTTTGCAAACAGCTGCCAAGAGCACAAGCCTGTTGATGAAGCATGGCAACACCACTTATCTGGAAGTGCTGACGGCACAACAGACGTTGCTCAACGCGCAACTGTCACAAGTGGCAAACCGTTTTACTGAAATTCAGGGTGTGATTACGTTGTATCAGGCTTTGGGTGGCGGCCGTATGTAGGTATGTATGTGTTTCGCGTCGGATTGCAGGAGATTATTAGTTCCTTTTGGCAGGTTATGAGTTAGATACTTCTGTCTAATAGCGATTGAAGTTATTGCTAGCAGTAAGGTCGGAAACAAAATACTGCAATAATCAGTTATACGACACTCGGGTTTCATGACACTTGACACCCGGGTGTCATACAATTTAATTCTACTCCTTTTTCGGAAACATTGCGGAAAAGAGAAATTTGATGATAATTTCTAAAAGGCAGAAATATTTCTTTGATTTTGTATAGAACAAAAGAAAATAAATTCTCATTTTTGTAGCTGCAATAGGGGATAGATGGCCTGTGAATTGTCTGCTTTTCGGAAAAATAATAAACGGAATTGGAATATTATCCACGTTAAAATCAGAAAAAAAAGTTTTCCGTTTTGGAAAACTTTCTGTATCAGCGAGAAAGAAAAGTTTCCCAAAATTTAATGTTAAAAGCTAACCAAGCTATGATATATTCCCCTATCTTTGTATCCGTTTTCGGAGCTAAAAAGAGGTTTAGTCAATGAGGGAACGCTGTGCAAATCGGCGACAGTACCCGCTGCTGTAATTCTCTAAGAATCCGCACAATAGGCCACTGCATCGATGCCGGTGTGGGAAGGTGTTGCGGGGGAGGGATAAGTCAGAAGACCTGCCGAAGAGATTTTCTATTTTTAATTTATTAATGCTTTCGGGAGTTAAAGTTATGAACTACGCGGAAATTTGTATCATCAAACGCGATGGTAAGAGAGAAGATTTCTCTATCAGTAAGATTAAGAATGCAATCAGTAAAGCATTCAGTGCATGTGGTATTCAGGATGAGCAGCAGTTGATTGCTGACATCACCATGAATGTTATCAGTCAGTTTGCTACCCCCACGATCACCGTAGAAGAGATTCAGGACTTGGTAGAAAAGTCGTTGATGAAAGTGCGGCCGGAGGTGGCGAAGAAATACATCATCTATCGCGAATGGCGGAATACGGAGCGTGATAAGAAAACCCAGATGAAACAGGTGATGGACGGCATTGTGGCTATCGACAAGAACGATGTCAATTTGAGCAACGCCAACATGAGCAGTCACACGCCTGCCGGACAGATGATGACGTTCGCTTCCGAAGTAACTAAAGATTATACCTATAAATACTTGTTGCCGAAACGTTTTGCCGAAGCACACCAGTTGGGAGACATTCACATTCACGACCTGGATTATTATCCGACAAAGACGACAACCTGTATCCAATATGATATGGATGACCTCTTTGAACGCGGTTTCCGCACAAAGAACGGTAGCATCCGCACCCCGCAAAGCATCCAAAGCTATGCTACGCTGGCTACCATCATCTTTCAAACCAACCAAAATGAGCAGCATGGCGGACAGGCGATTCCGGCTTTCGACTTCTTCATGGCAAAAGGAGTGGCGAAATCTTTCCGTAAGCATCTGGCATCGTTCATCAACTTCTATGTGGCTATGGAGAACGGAAATCAGGCCGATGAAAAATCCATCCGCACGTTGATTAAAGAATACCTTCCGTCTATCAAGTCCACCGAGGCGGAACGCGAAACATTGCGCATCGCTTTGGTCGCTTTACAGATCATTATAGATAAGGAACACCTTGCACGCATCGTCGAAAAAGCCTATCAGCAGACCCGTAAAGATACGCATCAGGCAATGGAAGGATTCATCCACAACCTGAACACGATGCATTCTCGCGGCGGTAACCAAGTGGTATTCAGTTCCATCAACTACGGAACGGACACTTCTGCCGAAGGCCGTATGGTGATCGAAGAACTGCTGAAAGCTACCATTGAAGGCTTGGGCACAAGAGGAGAAGTGCCTGTATTCCCCATCCAGATATTCAAGGTGAAAGACGGTGTTTCTTACTCGGAGAAAGACTTTGAGAAGGCAATGAAAGCGGAGAACATCGAAGAGGCAATGACCGACAGTTACGAGGCTCCCAACTTCGACTTGTTATTAAAGGCTTGCCAGACTACTGCGAAAGCGTTGTTCCCGAACTTCATGTTCCTCGACACACCTTTCAACAAGAACGAGAAATGGAAAGCTGACGATCCGCAGCGTTACATTTACGAATTGGCAACGATGGGTTGCCGTACCCGTGTTTTTGAAAATGTGGCGGGAGAGAAATCTTCTTTAGGACGTGGCAATCTTTCGTTCACCACACTGAATATGCCAAGACTGGCTATCGAAGCCCGTATCAAAGCGGAAAATCTGGTAGAAGATGAACGCAACAAAGATGCCATCGAACAAAAAGCAAAAGAAATTTTCATCGAATCTGTACACCAAATGTCTGCGCTCGTAGCCGATCAGCTTTACGAACGTTATCAGTATCAGCGTACGGCTCTGGCACGTCAGTTCCCGTTCATGATGGGAAATAATGTGTGGAAAGGCGGTGGCGGACTGAATCCGAACGAACAGGTAGGAGACGCCTTGCGCAGCGGTACACTGGGGATCGGATTTATCGGCGGGCATAACGCGATGGTGGCTCTCTACGGACAAGGTCACGGACACAGCCAGAAAGCATGGGACACGCTGTATGAAGCGGTGATGGAAATGAATAAAGTGGCAGACGAATATAAAGAGAAATATAATCTGAACTACTCCGTTCTGGCTACTCCTGCCGAAGGACTTTCGGGACGTTTCACGAAAATGGACCGCCGGAAATATGGAAAAATCCCCGGAGTGACAGATCGCGACTATTACATCAACTCTTTCCACGTAGACGTGAAAGAACCGATCAGCATCGTTGAGAAAATCAAGCGTGAAGCTCCGTTCCATGCTATTACACGCGGCGGACACATCACGTATGTGGAGCTGGACGGTGAAGCGCAGAAGAATGTGCGTGCCATTGCCAAGATTGTGAAAGTGATGCACGACGAAGGTATTGGATACGGCTCTATCAATCATCCGGTAGACACTTGTCATAACTGTGGTTACAAGGGAGTTATCTTCGATAAATGCCCTGTATGCCAGAGTGAAAGTATTCTCCGTATGCGGCGTATCACCGGTTATCTGACGGGCGATTTAAGCTCTTGGAACTCTGCTAAGCGAGCAGAAGAGAAGGACCGTGTAAAGCATTTGTAGAAGTGAATTTACTAGGAACTTATCCCGAAACGATCGTTGACGGTGAAGGTATCAGGTTTTCTATTTATCTTGCCGGCTGCTCCCATCATTGTCACGGTTGCCATAACCCGGAGAGTTGGAATCCGGACGCAGGGGAAGAACTGACGGAGGAGAAAATACAGTCCATCATCCGTGAAATCAAAGCGAATCCTTTGTTGGACGGCGTTACTTTTTCCGGTGGTGATCCGTTTTTTCATCCGGAAGCGTTCCGGCTTTTACTGAAACGGGTGAAAGAGGAAACAGGGATGAACGTGTGGTGCTACACCGGATACACATACGAAGAAATTAAGGCGCAGCCTCGTTTGAGTGCCGCTCTTGATTATATTGATGTATTGGTGGACGGACGCTTCGAGCAGGCTCTTTTCTCTCCATATTTGGAGTTCAGGGGAAGCAGCAATCAGCGGATTTTGAAGTTGAAGTAACCGGTTCTTTTTGTAGTCGGATGGGCTTGCTTCTGTGTTTGTGTCTGTCAATCATTCGGATAGGTACAGAGAATAAATGGAGGCTGTCTAAAAAGTCGGTTCTAACCTCATTCTCCTTCCCGAAGGAGGGGAGTTGGAGTTACTAACGACTTTTTAGACAGCCTCTTGAATCTATCTATGCTTCGAAATCCTAAAAGAAGAACCTTAGAATATCGTTGAAGTTAGCCCATATCAACAGACCGAAGAGTAGAAACATACCGGTCATTTGAGCGTATTCCATAAATTTGTCGCTTGGTTTGCGGCGAGCTATCATCTCGTAGAAGAGGAAGAGCACATGGCCGCCATCCAATGCGGGGATAGGGAGGATATTCATGAAAGCCAAAATGATAGAAAGGAAGGCTGTCATATACCAGAACTGGTGCCAATCCCATGTAGGGGGGAAGATGCTGCCGATCGTTCCGAAGCCACCTAGCTGTTTGGCTCCTTCTTTCGAGAAAAGGTGTTTCATGTTTCCTACATATCCTTTCAGTGTCTTTATGCCGAGGGAGATACCTGCCGGGAAGGATTCAAAGAAAGTATATTCTTTTTTCACCATAGGGAGCAGGCGGTCTGTGACGAGACAGGCGGTTACACCCATCAGGTAGGCGGAGTCTACACGCATATTCAATGTGTCGGTTACGCCGCCACGTACATAGGTCAGTGTAATCAGGCGCGGATCTATGCTGTCTTTGAGCAAGGTTTCCGCGTTTTTCTTGCGTTCTGCCATCGCTTCTTTGAAGTCGGAGAAAGAAATCGGTGTTCCGTTCAGGGCGATAATGCTGTCGCCCGGTTGGATGCCTGCTTGTGCGGCAGGAGAATTCACCATCACACTGTCTATCACGTATGGGAAACGGTAGGAGGCAAAACGGATGCTGTCTGCCAGAAGGCGTTGCATCAAGTCTTCGGGGATATAAACGGAGGCTTTTGCACCGTTGCGGGTAACGCTTACTTCGCGAGCGTCGGCAATCTGGCTTAACATATCACCGTCATAACGTTCGAAAGGAACACCGTCGGCAGAAAGAAGGATATCGCCGTCCTGAAAACCTACGGATTTGGCCGTTTCGTTGAAATCCATACCGAGGGGAGCTTCCTGCACCTTTATATATTGGTCGCCCCACGCAAAAAGAATCATCGAGTAGATGAACAGGGCCAACAGGAAGTTGAACAGTACGCCACCCACCATGATTAGCAGACGTTGCCATGCCGGTTTGGAACGGAACTCCCACGGTTGTTCGGGTTGTTTCATCTGCTCGGTATCCATCGACTCGTCAATCATACCGGATATCTTGACATAACCGCCTAACGGCAGCCAGCCTACTGCATATTCTGTGTCGCTTTTCTTAGGCTTGAATTTAAACAAGGTGAACCAGGGATCAAAAAATAAGCAGAATTTTTCTACACGCACCTTAAACAAACGGGCAAAAAGAAAATGCCCGCCTTCGTGAATGATAACGAGCAAAGATAAGCTCATAATCAATTGCAGGGCACGAATCAAAAATGTTTCCATGTTTATTATTTACTATTTTACTATTTACAAATTACTAATCATTGCTCAGAGACTTTGCCGACTCACCAGTTCGGAAGCGATTCTCCGTGCTTCCGCATCGGTGGCTACATAGTCGTCGTATGTGGGGGTGGCTATAAACATAGCCCGTTCCATTGTTTTCTCTATCACGTCGCTCATACCGAGGAAGCTGATGCCATCTTTCAGGAAAGAGGCTACTACTACTTCATTGGCGGCATTGACGATGCAAGGCATGTTCCCTCCGCGATGCATCGCTTCGTAAGCGAGTGCCAGATTGCGGAACCGTTTCGTATCGGGTTGTTCGAACGTCAGGTTCGTGCATTTGGAGAAATAGAGCCTGTCGAAAGAGGAACTGATACGGTCGGGATAAGAGAATGCATACTGGATGGGCAGACGCATATCAGGCATGCCCAACTGTGCTTTTACAGCTCCGTCCTCAAACTGCACCATCGAGTGAATGACTGATTGCGGATGCACAACCACCTCAATCTGACTGGGTTGAACACCGAACAGCCATTTGGCTTCGATCACTTCAAAACCTTTATTCATCATGGAAGCAGAATCAATCGTGATTTTCGCTCCCATCTCCCAATTGGGATGTTTCAAGGCCTGTGTCTTAGTCACGGACTTTAATTGTTCTAAAGTGTAAGTGCGGAACGGACCTCCGGAGGCAGTCAATATCACTTTCTCAATCGGATTGCCCACTTCTCCTGCTAAACACTGAAAAACGGCAGAGTGTTCAGAATCTACCGGCAGAATCGGGGTGCGATATTGTTGTGCCAGCTGGTTAATCAGTTCACCTGCTACTACCAATGTTTCTTTATTTGCCAACGCAATCGCTTTCTTGGCGCGGATTGCGTTGATTGTCGGCTTCAGTCCGGCATAACCGACCATGGCTGTCAATACCATATCGATAGGACCCGCTTCCACAATCTGACAGATAGCGTCGGTTCCTGCATACACCTTGATAGGCAGGTCGCTCAATGCTTCTTTCAGTTCGGAATACTTTTCTTCGTTGGCTATCACTACTACTTCCGGCAGGAACTTTCGTGCTTGCGCAATCAGTAGTTCCACACGGTTGTTGGCTGTAAGTGCGTATGCTTCGTACAGGTCGGGATGCTCTTCGATGACTTGCAAAGCCTGCGTTCCGATGGAACCCGTGGAGCCTAGAATAGCTATTTGTTTCTTCTTTTTGTTAGTCTCTATATTCATTTTATATCATCACTTTATCTGTCATCACTTTAAAATACGATGTATTTTTCCGGATTTACCGGGTGGCCTTTATACCAAAGTTCGAAGTGCAGGTGTGGTCCTGTACTAAGTGTTCCGCTATTTCCTACCAAGGCGATGGCTTCGCCTCCTTTCACTCGTTCACCTTCCTTTTTCAGGAGAGAACCGCAATGTTTGTAGATCGAAATAAAATCCTGGTTGTGTTGCACGCCAATCAGATAACCGGTTTCAGCGGTGTACGTGCTGAGGATGACGGTTCCGTCCATGGTTGCCAGTACGCTTTCGTTGGGATTGGCGGCAATATCAGTGCCGTAATGTTTCTTTTCGGTATTGAAGTGGTTGGACACCATGCCTCGTGTGGGACGGTATAATATCAATCCGGTCACGTCCGGTTGGGAAGTGATGGAGGTCAGATTGTATTTCTCGCTCTCCTCATATTGGCGGCGGAATTCTTCTTCCCGCTTGGTGCGTTCCATCAACGTGTCTTCACGGGCAGCAGTCAGCGAATCAAGTGTTTGTACGCTGTCGATAGGCACTTTCCCGCTGAAGATGTCCTGAATGTTCATGATGTAGAGGTTCTGCTTGTTGAGTACTTGTTGCAAAGAGTCTACACGCAGCGCATTGTCTACAATCTGTGTACGGACCTCACTGTTCATATATCCCGGAAGATAATTGCGCAACGGGGTGAAAGCAATGATGCAGGAAGCAATCAGGAAAAGTACTGCCAGCACGCAAAGTAAAACGGATAGTCCATTGAGCTTGGATACACGAAGTCCGACAATTTCTTCAAGTGTATTTTCATTAACGATCGTCAGTTTATACTTGAACTTGAAATTTTTCCAGAAAGCTTTACTTCGTCTTCTCTTTGGCATCTCGGATATTTACTATTTTACGATTTACTATTTACTATTTTCAGTTGATGAGTGACTCATCGTTTTATTTGTTCTCATCGGTCATCTTCCAACTCTTCCAGATTGAGCAACCCTTCGGGAAGTTCCACGGTGATGAGTCTCTGTTTCTGGTCTAGCCCTACGATAAATTCCTCTTGGGCGGGAACGAGTAGTTCCTCTTCATCTCTTTCAACCACAAAAAGGGTGTTTACCGTAGTGTTATCTACATCTATCACTTCTCCCAAAGGTCCGTGATGAATGTCTTCCATTTGAAAACCGATAAAGAAGTTCCAGGACAATTCGCCGTCTTCCGCTTCTTCCGCGTGCTTTACGGGGAAGTAAACTTCGATGTTGGTGAACATTCGGGCACGTTCGGCAGTGTCTATACCTTCCAGTTTTACCAAAGCGGTGGAGTCGGAACGGAAACGGTATTCTTCGATGAAGAAAGGCACGAAAATACCGTCGAGCAGGCATATCAGATAATTGCAGTCCACGCGGTCGAAAATATCGTCCGTAAACGTAAACTGCAATTCACCGTGAATACCATGCGGTTTATTGAATAATCCTATCTTATATACTTCTTCTTTCTTTATCATATTCGGGTGATTCTGGCTCCGATAGCGTTCAGACGTCCTTCGATGTTCTGATAACCACGGTCTATCTGTTCGATGTTACTAATGGTACTGGTTCCTTCGGCGCTCATGGCGGCAATCAGAAGGGCTATACCGGCACGTATATCCGGTGAAGTCAGGCGGGAACCGCGCAACTTGAAGCTATGATTGTGTCCGATGACTACGGCACGGTGAGGGTCGCAGAGGATGATCTGTGCACCCATATCGATCAGCTTGTCCACAAAGAACAGGCGGCTTTCGAACATCTTCTGATGGATCAGTACGCTGCCTTTGGCTTGTGTGGCTACAACGAGCATTACACTAAGCAAGTCGGGAGTCAGTCCCGGCCAGGTGGCGTCGGCTATTGTCATGATGGAGCCGTCGATGAATGATTCTATCTGGTAAGTTTCCTGTGCGGGAACGTAAATGTCATCTCCTCTCTGTTCGAGCTTGATGCCCAGGCGGCGGAAGCTCTCGGGGATGATTCCAAGGTTCTCGTAAGAAACGTTTTTGATGGTGATTTCGCTTTTTGTCATGGCTGCCATACCGATAAAACTGCCGACTTCAATCATATCGGGCAATACGGTGTGTTGTGCGCCATGCAATTCTTCTACACCTTCAATAGTAAGCAGGTTGGAGGCAATTCCGCTGATTTTCGCTCCCATCCGGTTGAGCAACCGGCAGAGTTGTTGCAGGTAAGGTTCGCAGGCAGCGTTGTAAATGGTAGTAGTGCCTTTGGCAAGCACGGCAGCCATTACGATATTGGCTGTTCCGGTGACGGACGCTTCGTCTAGCAGCATATAGCTTCCTTGAAGTTTGTCGGCTGTTATTTCATAAATGCCCCGTCCTTCATCATAACGGAAGTCCGCTCCTAAATTCTGAATACCTACAAAGTGAGTGTCCAAACGGCGGCGACCGATTTTATCTCCTCCCGGCTTGGATATCAACGCTTTGCCGAAACGTGCCACCATAGGACCAATCAGCATGACAGAGCCTCGCAGACTGGAGCATTTCTTTAAAAACTCATCGCTTTCCAAATAAGCCAAGTCTACATTCTCTGCTTTAAAACTATAAGAATCAATGCCTTTCTTTGCAACCGTCACTCCCATATCGCGTAAGAGCTGGATTAAGTTGTTGACATCAAGAATGTCAGGTATATTGTTTACCGTTACCTCCTCTGCGGTTAGCAATGTGGCACAGATTATCTGCAAAACTTCGTTTTTAGCTCCTTGCGGGTGAATCTCTCCGCAAAGCCGATGTCCTCCTTCGATTACAAATGAAGCCATTAATTTTTTAAGTATTAAGTATGGTTAAAGTATTAAGTGTTAAGTATCAAGTATTAACCGTGCGGTATCGAATATACTTATTTCCTATTTTCTTAGTATCTTCTCTTGTTGTTCTGACGATTATTGGTATAGTTCGTCTTCGGACGATAGTTCTGGTTCAGGCGTTCTGCCATTAGCCGGACGATATCGTCAGTCATTTGGAGTTCCCCGTTGGAGAGTTCGTACAGGTCTTCGGCGATTTTTTTGTCGTCCACTGTATCTTTGTTCCATGCCAGGTAGTCCTTCTTCATGTGGTTGCAGATGAGGGCAATCAAGTTTCTCTTTTCGTTTCCTTCGGGGAATTCGATTGCTTTCTTTATCAGTATTTCCAGTGTGCGTCCGTAGTGGCGATAACGCATACGAGCAGTGGAGTAGGGGATCGGATCCGGACGGGTCACCAAGTTGTCCTTACGGATGATTTCATACGGGTAGTCAATATCCAGCTCAAAACCGGACATGATAGCCAGGTGATCCCAGAGCTTGTGCTTGAAGTCGGGCACATCACGCAAATGGGGGAACATATTTCCCATAATGTTGATGATGGTGTTGGCACAACGCTGACGTTCTGCACGATCCTGAATGGTCAACGCATAATCTACCATGTTCTGGATGCTACGCCCATATTCGGGAAGCGGCATTCTTTTCTGTTGAGTATTGTATTGCATTTATTTAATTGAAAGTTTTAAAATTAAAAATTAAAGAAGTTTTTTCGGCGTGGAAGCAACGAATTCTTTCAGGTAGAAAGGTTCGAAGTAAGCTACGTCTTTATAATCTTCGTCGGCTATTGCTTTTTCTGCCAGCGGGAACATCATTTTAGCCAACGGGTGAATATTATCGATGAAATGTGCGTTCGGATGCGTGATCTGTTCGCGGCATTTGTCGGCCCCGTTTCCAAAGAAATAAACCGGTTGTTCGTTTAGAAACTCCAGGTAAGAGTTTTCGTCTATGATATCGGCAGATACTGCACGTTTCGCCTGAAGTCTGCGGTCATAAATGGCTGCGTATACTTCCATGCGGCGGGCGTCGATCATCGGACAAAGCAAAGCGTCTTCGGGCAAGTCGTGATACAACAACACCGGAACAGTCAATACTTCCAGTGTCGGAATACCGATCAATGGGATGTTACGTCCGTAACAAACCCCTTTCGCCATAGAAACCCCGATTCGAAGTCCGGTGTAAGAACCTGGTCCGCAGCTCACTGCGACTGCATCCAAAGGGATGGCATGACTGTCAATGAAAGACAACGCTTCATCTACAAAAACTCCTAAAGACACGGCGTGTGAAGGGCCTTTCAAATCTTCTTTCACAAAAATCGTCTGTCCGTCTTGACTGGCCGCTACCGAGCAAACAGAGGTAGAGGTTTCAATATTCAGTATACACGACATAAAAATCAGCTTATTAAATTGTCGCAAATTTACATGATTATTTCCAATTCTTAAAATATTCGTGTACTTTTGCACAAAACTTTAAGGTTATGATACAGTCTATGACAGGATACGGCAAAGCTACGGCCGAACTTCCTGATAAAAAAATAAATGTAGAAATCAAGTCGCTCAACAGCAAGGCAATGGATTTATCCACTCGCATCGCTCCGGTGTATCGTGAAAAAGAGATTGAAATCCGTAATGAGATTTCTAAAGTGCTGGAACGTGGAAAGGTCGATTTCAGCCTGTGGATAGAGAAGAAAGAGGCGGCAGAAAATGCGACTCCTATCAATCAAGTATTGGTGGAAGGTTACTACAAACAGATTTTGGCAATCTCGCAGAATCTTGGTATCCCTGTTCCTGCCGACTGGTTTCAGACATTGCTCCGTATGCCGGATGTGATGACTAAAACGGAAATTCAGGAACTGACCGAAGAGGAATGGAAAATGGTGCATGCCACGGTGCTCGATGCTATCAGCCATCTGGTAGATTTCCGCAAACAGGAAGGTGCTGCACTGGAAAAGAAGTTCCGCGAGAAGATTGCCAATATCACAAGCCTGCTCGAAAAGATCGCTCCTTACGAAAAAGAACGTGTGGAAAAAGTGAAAGAACGCATCACGGATGCTCTCGAAAAGACATTAAGTGTGGATTACGACAAGAACCGCTTGGAGCAGGAATTGATCTACTACATTGAGAAATTGGATGTCAATGAAGAAAAACAACGCCTTAGCAACCATCTGAAATATTTCATCAGCACAATGGAAAGCGGTAACGGACAAGGTAAGAAACTTGGTTTTATTGCCCAGGAAATGGGTCGGGAAATCAATACGTTAGGTAGCAAGTCCAATCATGCCGAAATGCAGAAAATCGTTGTTCAGATGAAAGATGAGTTGGAGCAGATTAAGGAGCAGGTGTTGAACGTGATGTAATTTACTCACAATAAATTTATTTACGATGATTCATTTACGATAATTCATTTACGATTAGACGATTTACGATGTACGATTGAAGTTAGTATTGCGAAATAATTGTGTACACATTTGGATATTTATAAATTCAAAAAGTAATATCAATCGTACATCGTAAATCGTCTAATCGTAAATAACTTAATGTCAAATAAGCTTTAATAATGACCGGTAAACTAATTATTTTCTCTGCCCCGTCAGGTTCGGGCAAATCTACTATTATCAATTATCTGCTGACGCAGAATTTGAATCTTGCATTTTCTATTTCTGCTACCAGCCGTCTTCCGCGTGGGACGGAGCAGCATGGAGTGGAATATTTCTTTCTTACGCCGGAGGAATTCCGTTGTCGCATTGAGAACAACGAATTTTTGGAGTATGAGGAAGTATATAAGGACCGTTATTACGGAACGTTGAAGGCACAAGTGGAAAAGCAACTGGAAGCAGGTCAGAATGTTGTGTTTGACGTTGATGTGGTAGGTGGATGTAATATCAAGAAGTTTTATGGTGACCGTGCGTTGTCAGTGTTCATTCAACCGCCTTCGGTGGAAGAATTACGTTGCCGGTTGGAAGGACGCGGAACGGATGCTCCGGAAGTCATTGAAAGCCGTATTGCTAAGGCGGAATACGAATTGGGGTTTGCTCCGCAATTCGATTGTGTGGTTGTCAATGACGATTTGGAAGTTGCGAAGGCAGAAGCGTTGAAAGTAATCAAAGGGTTTTTAGCCGAAGAATAAGACTTAAGAATGTACAAGAAGAATTGTAACAGCCGAAAATGGATGTATCTGTGTGCCGTCACCGGTGTGATGAATCTTCTTGCTTTTATTGTATGCCTTTATTTTCAACAATGGGTCATAAGCGGCATTACGCTACTTCTCACAATCAGACAAGCTATTGTTTTACCGAAGTGGAGAAAGAAAGTGAAGCAAGAAGAAAGAATGGCAGAAAATGAACCAAGCTAAAACAAGAAAAACCGGAATCTTCAGCGGGTCATTCAATCCGATTCATATCGGGCATCTCGCTTTAGCCAATTACCTTTGTGAGTATGAAGGGTTGGATGAAATTTGGTTTATGGTAAGTCCGCAGAATCCTTTGAAGACGAAGGCGGAGTTATGGAGTGACGAACTTCGTCTTCAATTAGTGGAGTTGTCCATCAGTGATTATCCTCGTTTTCGAGCTTCGGACTTTGAATTTCATTTGCCCCGTCCTTCGTATAGCGTATATACACTGGAAAAACTTCGTGAAACGTATCCCGACCGGGAGTTTTATTTCATTATCGGTTCCGATAATTGGGAACGTTTTGGATGTTGGTATCAGTCCGAACGCATCATTAAAGAGAATCAACTCCTTATTTATCCTCGTCCCGGCTTTCCGGTAAAAGAAGAGGAATTGCCGGAAACCGTGCGTCTTGTTCATTCTCCTGTTTTTGAAATCAGTTCCACTTTTATTCGGGAAGCCTTGAGTGCAGGGAAAGATATTCGTTACTTTCTACATCCAAGAGTTTGGGAGGCTATCAAGAAAGATAATATACGCCTTTGAATATATTAAAATATATATCCGGCAGAATATAATGGATAATTTGTTAGTCACTCTTATTGTTGATAATCAGTTATTTATATATGTAAATGTAAACACTAAAAAGGATAATAACAAAAAGTCATATCCTAAAAGTGTAGTATTTAACAAAAAGTCGTACCCTAAAAGTGTGGTATATTACAGAAAGTCGTATCAGAAAAGTGTGTGATGCTGCTATTTCTGTTTGTTATCGTACTAAGTTACGATACCTTACTCCGTCAGCCGATGAAGGGTAATGACGATGATTTCTGCCGGAGCACCGACACGGATCGGTAACTTTGAAGTTCCTATTCCGTTTGTTATAATCAAAGGAATTTTTGCTGTATTATATGCCAGTCCGGTGATAAAACGATTGCCGTAGTGTGAGTTCAGTGCCGGGGCGACTCCGAATACACGGACTTGTCCGCCGTGTGTATGCCCTGCGAGAGCAAGGTCTGTATTGGCTACTGAAACGTCTTCTATGTAATCCGGCGTATGAACCAGCAAGATGACAAAATCCTTGGGAGAGAGTGCCAAAGTGGGTGATACTCCGTTGCGCCCCAGATCGAAAGGATTGCGCACTCCGGCGATAATAATCTGCTGGCCGTTTTTACGTAGCGTGTCCACTTCGTGTTCTAACGGACGCATTCCGTAATGTTTCATTGTGTTCACAATTTTGTCGTGACAACGTTCGTAATCATTATTGCCCATCACTCCGTAGGTTCCCATTGGTGTCTTTACACGTGCAAGTGCGGAAAACAAAGGTTCTACATATTCGCAACCTTCCTGATAATCGCCACCCATCAAAAGAACATCTGCTTTTTGGGCAATCAAGAGATTGACAAGGCTGTTCAAGCCTTGTTCTTTGAATAAACTCTTATAGTGCAAGTCGGAAATAAAAGCGATACGGAAACCTTCGAATGCTTCGGGGACGTCACGGTGGGTAAAGTCGTAGTTCACTACACGGTCTATACCCGTATAGGCAGAAGAGAGTTTGACTGTCGAAGAGGTTATCTTTGTGCCACGAAGCACCCGGTCAGAGTATTTGTTGTCGGCAGCTGGTTCTTGTTTTTGGGGGTTATGTTTCTTGCTTTTCGAGATATTCAGGTCTTTGAGTTGCGAATGGTCAGGGGTGAATATCCTGGCAATGGATCCGGTTGTATCCGTTATATGTGCAGAGACAGAGTCCATGTTCAAGACAGGGCGCGGCAAGGTGGATACGACATTCTTTTTCGATTTACAAGAAACCAACAAAAGTAACGCCAACAGCATAAAAGGGTATATCGTTTTCTTCATTTTCTCGTTTATGAATGCAGATGATTGAACGGAATCAACAAGTTCATATTTCCTTTCAGATTCTCTCTATTTCCTCAATCGGAAGCCCTGTGTATTTGGAAATCACGTCATCAAGCAATCCGTCCGATTTCATCTTCCTGACTATTTCCATTTTTTCTTCTTCACGGCCTTTTTCCAATCCTTCTTTCAGCCCTTTTTCATGTCCTTCTTCATGTCCTTCTTTCCGTGCCGTATTTACAGCATTTACGATATCCCGATACGCTTTCACGCTGTCTTCATATTCTCTTAATTTATATCGTTCTTTCCATTCATTTACTGGCATAAACGTGAGGTTTTAATGATTAGAGAACAAAGATAAGTGTTTTAATTTGATATTTGACAAAATAAATAAAAGATTATACCGGATGACAGATTATGCATACCTGTTACTTTCGTACGTTTCTTCTCAATCAGTCCACTACTACTGATTCTTATAGGAAGCGGTACTTCTCTTCCTGTTTATTAATAAAAAACTTCCGTTTCATTAATTATAAACTTCATCTCATCAGATAGAAAACTAATCTTCCATTCATCATAAACTATAAACGCAAGCTTTGATTATAAAAATGCAAGCTTCATTTTTATAATTGCAAGCTTCGTTTATAAAAACAAAACTTGCGTTTATAGTTTATGATGAATCAACTGGAACTTTAGAAGTAGGCGAAAAGAAGTTTATAATTAATGGAGAAGAAGTTTTCTTTTAATAGACAAGTCCTCATCTATTAATACTCTTGCCCGCAATTACAGCACCGTATAAGTCGACAAAACTCTGTTTCGCAACACATCTATTCAATTTATCACTGCTGAATATGGAATAAATTCATCGTTTTCAATATCTTTCCTCTAAAGAAAAAGCATTTCTTTATCTTGTCGGTGTGAGAATCTCAAGATTATCATATAATTTTGTGCCCGAAAACTTTTTATGGGATATAAAAGTACAAAAACAGCAAGAAGATAACAGCATGGAAGAAGCAGAACGCAACAGCAGGAAAGATGTAAAACAGAACACTATGGAAGAAGTAAAGCATAACTCGCTACAAGCATGGATATTAGCTGCACGTCCCAAAACTCTTACAGGAGCCGTTACACCTGTTTTGATAGGTACAGCTCTCGCTGCAATGGACGGGCATTTTCATTGGTTGCCGGCACTGATTTGCTGTCTGTTTGCAGGTTTGATGCAAATTGCCGCTAATTTCATTAACGACCTTTTCGACTTCCTTAAAGGGACAGACCGGGAAGATCGCCTGGGACCCGAACGTGCTTGTGCACAGGGATGGATTTCTCCGCAAGCGATGAAAACCGGGATTATTATTACGGTTGTTCTTGCCTGTCTTATCGGTTGCACATTACTTTTCTTTGCCGGATGGGAACTGATTATTGTGGGAGTGCTTTGTGTATTATTCGCCTTTCTTTATACCACCGGCCCTTATCCTCTTTCTTACAACGGTTGGGGAGATGTACTGGTGATTGTCTTCTTCGGATTTGTGCCTGTTGGCGGAACATATTACGTGCAAGCGTTAACATGGACGCCGGATGTCACTATCGCCTCTCTGACTTGTGGACTATTGATTGATACGCTGCTGGTAGTCAATAACTACCGTGACCGGGAAGCGGATGCGCGCAGTGGAAAAAGAACAGTAATTGTTCGTTTCGGTGAGAAGTTCGGCCGCTATTTTTATTTGATGCTGGGTGTTACAGCTTCTCTTCTCTGTCTGTGTTTCCTTCGTGAAGGTCATTTTTTAGCCGCTCTTCTTCCGCAACTCTATTTGATTCCTCATTTCCTCACCTGGAAACGGATGGTGAAAATATATAGTGGTAAAAAATTAAACAGCATATTAGGCGAGACTTCGCGTAATATGCTGTTTATGGGTGTTCTTATTGCAATAGGAATGTTGGTAAGTTGAGAATCATTTCCCGTACATCTTTTCGTAGTAACCCTGATAATCTCCGCTGGTAACTTCTTCCACCCAAGCCTGGTTGGCCAAGTACCATTCGATTGTTTTTACGATACCGACTTCGAATTTTGTTTCGGGATACCATCCTAAAGCATTTGTAATCTTTGTAGGATCGATGGCGTAACGTTGGTCATGCCCCAAGCGGTCTTTAACGAACGTAATCAGATCTTCGTTGATCCAGTCGATCGAAATATTTCCGTTTTCGTCTTTCACCTTCTTTTTGAGAACCTGGCGATATTCGGGCTTCTCTGTCATCAGACGGTGGATAGTTGAAATAGTCAGTTTTACGATTTCGAGGTTTGTTTTCTCGTTATGTCCGCCAACGTTGTACACTTCTCCGTCTTTACCTTCACGTACAACGAGATCGATCGCTTTGCAGTGATCTTCTACATAAAGCCAGTCGCGTACGTTACTGCCGTCACCGTAGACGGGGAGATGTTTTCCTTCGAGGATATTCTTGATAATCAACGGAATCAATTTTTCCGGGAAGTGGTACGGACCATAGTTGTTTGAGCAGCGGGTAATTGTTACCGGCATTTTATAAGTATCATGGTAAGCCATCACTACCATGTCTGCGCTAGTCTTAGAGGCACTGTACGGGCTGTGAGGACAAAGCGGGGTTGCTTCAGTGAAATACCCTTCGGCTCCCAGTGAACCATACACTTCGTCGGTGGATACTTGATGATAGCGTACACCTTTTCTCCAGGTAGGGTATCCTTGTTCATCTTTTCCCATTACCCATGCTCGGCGTGCACAATCCAATAAGTTCTGTGTTCCGAGAATGTTGGTCATCAGAAACAGTTGCGGATTTTCAATGCTGCGGTCAACGTGACTTTCGGCAGCGAAATTCACTACATAATCAAAACGATACTCAGCAAAAAGACCATCTACCACATCACGGCTGCAAATGTCTCCTTTGATAAAGACGCAGCGTTCGTTGTCAATGTCTTTGGCAATCGTTCCTAAGTTACCTGCATACGTCAAGGCATCCAATATCACGACTTTGATGTCGTTATGTTTGGCCAAGATGTATTTGATGTAATTCGCACCGATAAATCCTGCGGCACCGGTCACTAGATAAGTTTTCATATTTTATTCTATTATGTTGATTTTAGGATTGTTTTGCCAATTCGATGAGATACTTTCCATACTTGGTCTTTTCGAGTTGTTGACCTAGCAGAAGCAATTGCTCTGTCGGAATCCATCCCTGACGCCAGGCGATTTCTTCAATACAGCTGACGTAGAAACCTTGCCGGTTTTGAATAGTAGCCACGAAGTTGGATGCTTCCAGCAGGCTGTCGCAGTTACCCGTATCCAGCCATGCGAATCCGCGTCCGAAGAGTTCCACTTTCAATGTGCCTTCTTCCAGGTACAGGCGATTCAGGTCTGTAATCTCATATTCTCCACGTGCTGAAGGACGAAGAGCTGCCGCTTTTTCCGTCACACTGGCATCATAGAAATAGAGTCCGGGAACAGCGTAGTTACTTTTCGGTATTTCCGGTTTTTCTTCCAGCGAAATAACTTTCCCTTGTTCGTTAAATTCCACTACACCGTATGCGCGCGGGTCTTTTACATAGTAGCCGAAGATGCAGGCACCTTTTTCTATATTGGCAGCCCGGCGGAGCATGGCAGAGAAGCCTTGCCCGTAAAACATATTATCCCCAAGAATCAGACAGCCTGGTTCGCCGTTCAGGAAATCGGCTCCCAATACGAAAGCTTGTGCCAGTCCGTTAGGTTGTTCCTGTATTTTGTAGGAGAAAGACATACCCAGCTCCTCACCCGTTCCCAGCAAGTCCCGGAACATAGGCAAGTCACGTGGAGTCGAAATAATCAGCACTTCGCGTATTCCTGCCAACATCAATGTCGACAATGGATAGTAAATCATCGGCTTGTCATATACAGGCATGATTTGTTTGGAAATCGCTTTGGAAAGCGGATAAAGTCGGGTGGCACTACCACCGGCCAGAATAATTCCTTTCATGTTCGTCTGAGTTATTCATTAACAGTGTGCAAAGGTCGGAAAGAATTCCGACGTGGCAAAATTTTAAAATAATTTTTCAGTCAGGCGGGGACATTTATTTTATTTGTCCGCCAGTTCGATAACTTCCAAGTCCTGAAACGCTCCTTGATTGATAACAAAACGCACCAAAGTCCGCACTTTATGGAACCCAGACATACCTGCAGCTCCCGGATTGATATGTAACATATTCAGCGTTTTATCATACTTCACCTTTAATATATGCGAATGTCCGCTGATAAAAAGCTTGGGCGGTCGCGTCATCAGACTACCGATGATGGAAGGATCATACTTTCCCGGATAACCGCCGATATGTTTTATCAGTACTTCCGCACCATCCACCGTGAAACGATTTATTTGAGGATACAGTTTTCTGATTTCTTGTCCGTCAATGTTACCATATACCGCCCGGAATGGACGGAATGCGGCTAACTTTTCCGCTACTTCCAATGAACCGATGTCTCCGGCGTGCCAGATTTCGTCGCACGGTTCAAAATATTTCAGGTATTTCTCATCCCAGTAAGCGTGAGTATCAGATAATAATCCAATTCTTGTCATAAAATTCTTTGTTTAATCCCACAAAGATACTATATTTGGAAAAATCTTAAAGCACATGGAAAGCAAATATAATTATTTCAAGCGAGATATAAGTTGGCTCTCATTCAATTACCGCGTATTGTTGGAAGCTTTGGACGAGCGTCTGCCGCTTTACGAACGTATCAACTTCATCTCTATCTACTCTTCCAACCTCGAAGAGTTTTACAAAATCCGTGTAGCCGACCATAAAGCTGTTGCTTCCGGCGCTACGGAAAGCGATGAAGAAACCGTACAGTCAGCCCGCGAACTGGTAGAGGAAATAAATAAAGAAGTCACCCGCCAGCTGGATGACCGTGTACGCATCTATGAACAAAAAATACTGCCTGCCCTGCGCAAAAATCATATCATCTTTTATCAGGACAATCATGTAGAACCGTTCCATCAACAGTTTATCAAAGACTTTTTCCGGGAGGAAATCTTTCCCTACCTGCAACCTGTGCCTGTATCCAAAGATAAAATTGTCTCCTTCCTACGGGATAACCGCCTTTACCTGGCAATACGAGTCTATCCGAAGAAAGAAGAAAACAAAGGAGAAGAAACTAAAGAAAATATAGAAAAATATGCAGGAGAGTGCATAAATGAAAGAAATGTAACAGGCTTCCGACAACCTCTTTATTTTGTGATGAAGCAGCCTTACGCCAAAGTGCCCCGCTTCATCGAACTTCCGTCTCGCGAGAAAAATCATTATTTGATGTTTACCGAAGACATTATCAAGGCAAACCTCAACCTGATCTTCCCTGGTTACGACGTTGATTCCAGCTACTGCATCAAAATTTCCCGTGATGCGGATATACTGATTGACGACAGCGCCAGTAGTGCCGATCTCGTCGCCCAACTCAAGAAGAAAGTGAAGAAACGCAAGATCGGTGATGTCTGTCGTTTTGTTTATGACCGTGCTATGCCTTCTGAATTCCTGGATTTCCTTGTGGATGCCTTCCGTATTCAGCGTGACGAACTTGTCCCAGGTGATAAACATTTGAACCTCGAGGACCTGCGTCATCTTCCCAACCCGAACAAATCTCTTCATAGCCTCGAAAAGCCGAAGCCGATGAAGCTGACCGTCCTCGATGAGAAAGAATCCATTTTCAATTACGTCGCCAAAAAGGATCTGTTATTATATTACCCTTATCACTCTTTCGAGCACTTTATCCACTTCTTATATGAAGCCGTGCACAACCCGGAAACCCGCGAAATCATGGTAACTCAATACCGCGTAGCGGAAAACTCCGCCGTCATCAATACCCTGATAGCCGCCGCCCAAAACGGCAAGAAAGTTACCGTATTTGTGGAACTGAAAGCCCGCTTTGATGAAGAAAACAACCTTGCCACCGCCGAAATGATGCAAGCCGCCGGTATCAAGATAATCTACAGCATCCCTGGTTTGAAAGTACACGCCAAAGTAGCCCTGATCCGTCGTCGCGGATTAAACGGTGAGAAAATCCCCAGCTACGCCTACATCAGTACCGGCAACTTTAACGAAAAAACCGCCACCCTTTACGCCGATTGCGGTCTTTTCACCTGTCGCAAAGAGATAGTGGCCGACCTCTATAACCTCTTCCGTACCCTGCAAGGAAAAGAAGACCCGAAGTTCACTACCCTTTTGGTAGCCCGTTTCAACCTCATTCCCGAATTGAACCGCCTGATCGACCGTGAAATATCCCTCGCAGACGAAGGCAAGCAAGGACGCATCATCCTAAAAATGAACGCCCTCCAAGATCCTGCCATGATAGACCGCCTCTACGAAGCCTCCGAACATGGTGTACAAATCGATCTTATCGTCCGGGGTATCTGTTGCCTCATCCCCGGACAGTCATACAGTCGTAATATCCGTGTCACCCGTATTGTGGATAGCTTCCTCGAACACGCCCGCATCTGGTACTTCGGCAACGACGGCAGCCCCAAAGTATTCATGGGCTCTCCCGACTGGATGCGCCGTAACCTCTACCGCCGCATCGAAGCCATCACTCCCGTTCTTGCCCCCGACCTGCGTGACAGCCTGATCGAAATGCTCGACATCCAACTCGCCGACAACCAAAAAGCCTGCTGGGTAGATGATAAGCTGCAAAACATATTCAAAAAAAGAACACCCGGCACACCTGCTGTCCGAGCCCAATACACTTTCTACGATTGGCTAAACAAAAAAGACAACTAACATAAAATCTTAAAGGCGTGCATAATGTCTAAATTGAAAGATTACCCCTGTCATACATTGAACTGCTCTTAAAAAGTTAGACACAAAACTTTAAGAATACAGTTCCATGTGTGGCAGCAATATCTTTCAAAAAAACTATTTAGAAGGTGGTTTGATAAAAGAAACTGTGTTTTTTGTGATAAAATAAGAAGGCACGGAAATGAAAGATTCTCCGTGCCTTCTTTTATTATTTGATACCTTTACGGTATTGTTAGACATTCAAAGCCTGTTCGATATCAGCAATGATATCATCTGCATTTTCGATACCTACTGATAGGCGGATCAAGTCCGGACGTACACCGGCTTCCATTAGTTGCTCATCCGTCAACTGGCGGTGAGTATGGCTTGCCGGATGGAGCACGCAACTGCGTGCATCAGCTACGTGAGTAACGATAGCAATGAATTCCAATGAATCCATAAACTTGATAGATACGTCACGTCCGCCTTTCAGTCCGAAGGAGATGACTCCGCAAGAACCGTTCGGCATATATTTCTGTGCCAGGCTGTAATATTTGTTGTCCGGCAGACCGCAATAGTTTACCCAAGCTACTTTCTCATTTTTAGAAAGATATTCGGCCACTTTCTGTGCGTTGCGGCAGTGTTGAGGCATACGCAGGTGCAGTGTCTCAAGTCCCAGATTCAATAAGAAAGAGTTTTGTGGGCTTTGGATGCTGCCGAGGTCACGCATCAGTTGCGCAGTTGCTTTGGTGATATAGGCACCTTTGCCAAATGCTTTCGTGTAAGTCAGCCCATGGTAAGACTCGTCCGGCGTACAAAGTCCCGGAAATTTTTCAGCATGAGCATCCCAGTCAAAATTACCGCTATCTACGATACAGCCACCTACGCTTGTAGCGTGTCCATCCATATATTTGGTGGTAGAATGAACTACGATGTCAGCTCCCCATTCAAACGGGTGACAGTTGATAGGAGTAGGGAAGGTGTTGTCAACAATCAAGGGGACCCCGTGACTGTGTGCGATACGTGCGAACTTTTCAATATCCAGCACTTCCAGAGAAGGATTGGAAATTGTTTCGCCAAACAAAGCCTTTGTATTCGGTTTGAAAGCTGCAGAAATTTCTTCTTCGCTGGCATTCGGATTTACGAAAGTCACATCGATGCCTAGTTTCTTCATCGTCACTCCGAACAGGTTGAACGTACCTCCATAAATAGCGGAAGAACAAACGAAGTGATCTCCTGCCTGGCAGATATTAAAAAGGGCATAGAAGTTGGCAGCCTGACCGCTGGAGGTCAGCATAGCGGCTACACCACCTTCAAGAGCGGCGATTTTGGCGGCAACGGCGTCATTCGTTGGATTTTGCAGGCGGGTATAAAAATAACCACTGTCTTCCAGGTCGAACAGGCGGGCCATCTGCTCGCTGGTATCATATTTGAAAGTTGTACTTTGATAGATGGGCAATACGCGTGGTTCGCCTTTTTTAGGCGTCCATCCAGCCTGTACACACAGGGTTTCCGGTTTGAATTGTTTTGCCATAATGTTATCGGGTTTTAATGTTTTATTTCAAAAAATGTTTTAATGCTGCAAAAGTAGGGAAAATAATTGTATTTTTGCCCTGTTTATGAGTGAAATGATAACTCTTGCGAAGGAGATAGTTAATGTGGTTATGAAAAATAAACTCTATATTCTTTTATTCTTAGCTTTTCTTTTTTCGGGCACAGCTCTTTGGGCGCAGCAGAAGGCAACTCCGAAGGCGGGTGAGGGCATTTCTTCTTTTCTGTTGAGGCACAACCGTTCTCCGAAGAAGTATTACGACGATTTTATAGAGTTGAATAAGCAGAAGCTGGGAAAGAATAATGTGCTTAAAGTAGGCATGACTTATGTTATTCCTCCGGTAAAGAAATCGACAACTGCTTCTGCCAAGACTACTTCTGCCAAAAACACGGGGGCCAGGAACACAGCTTCCGAAAGTGCCGGGACAAAGCAACCATCTTCAAAAGCTAAATCGACAAAAATAGGTACCACCATCAATGAGCCTCTGTTTGGAAAGCAACTGGCTAATGTGAAAGTCACTTCCAACCGTCTTGCCGGTGCTTGTTTCTATGTGGTCAGCGGGCATGGAGGCCCCGATCCGGGAGCTATTGGAAAAGTGGGTAGATACGAACTGCATGAAGATGAATACGCTTATGATATTGCGCTCCGTCTGGCACGCAACTTGATGCAGGAAGGAGCCGAAGTGCATATCATCATTCAAGATGCCAAAGATGGTATTCGTGATGATTCGTATTTGTCGAACAGTAAGCGTGAGACTTGTATGGGGGATGCAATTCCTTTAAATCAAGTGCAACGCCTTCAGCAACGTTGTGATAAAATAAACGCCCTTTACCGGAAAGACCGTAAGAATCACTCTTATTGCCGGGCAATTTTTATTCATGTCGATAGCCGTAGTAAGGGAAAACAAACGGATGTATTTTTCTATTATTCGAATAAAAAAGGAGACAGCAAACGATTGGCGAATAATATGAAAGATACGTTTGAGTCAAAATATGGTAAGCATCAGCCTAATCGGGGCTTTTCCGGCACAGTGAGCGGGCGCAATTTATATGTGCTTTCCCATACCACTCCCGCTTCCGTTTTTGTGGAGTTGGGCAATATCCAGAATACGTTCGATCAGCGTCGGTTGGTGATAAACTCCAATCGTCAGGCACTCGCAAAATGGTTGATGGAAGGCTTTCTGAAAGATTACAAGGAGAAGAAATAACATTTTTGTTTCTTTTTTCGTGAACAAAATAAGAATTTGAATGTTTTATATATGCAAATCGCCTGATGGCTACTTGTAGGTATGCGAATATATATAGGCTAGTGAATATGCCTCCCCGGCATAACAGGAAGATTGCATAGTAGTTTTGTCGTGTTTTATTTTGTGTTTGTGTTGTGACGGTGCTGCGATGTGAATCGGGGTACCGTTTTTTTTGTGCATATAAAAAGGATTATTTCATAAAAAGCGAGGCTGTCTAAAAAATCGTCAGTAACTCTAACTCCTTTCCTGAAGGAGGAGAATGAGGATAGAACCGACTTTTTAGACAGCCTCGTCTTTATGGGAGAGTGCTTTATGCACACCTTGTCTAGTTGTTATAAAGGCATATTACCGTGCTTCTTGGGCGGGTTTGTCTGCATCTTGTTTTCTGTCATTTCCAACGCTTGGATCAGACGTTTGCGAGTCTGTCTCGGATAAATGATTTCGTCAATATATCCCAGCTCGGCAGCCTGATACGGAGTAGCAAACTTTTCTTTATAGGCTTCCAGTTCCTTAGCCTTTGTTGCTTCGTCAGCTTTGCGGAACAGGATATTGATGGCACCGTCTGCACCCATCACAGCAATTTCTGCGCTGGGGTAAGCGAAGTTCACGTCAGCTCCGGTCTGCTTGGAGTTCATTACGATATAAGCGCCGCCGTAAGCTTTGCGGGTAATAACAGTCAGTTTGGGGACAGTAGCTTCTGCGAACGCATAAACTATTTTTGCGCCGTGACGGATGATACCGTTGTTTTCCTGCGTATATCCCGGAAGGAATCCCGGAACATCTTCGAATGTAATCAACGGAATATTGAAACAGTCGCAGAAACGGATAAAACGACTTGCTTTGTCGCTGGCGTCGATGTCAAGAACGCCAGCAAGATATGCCGGCTGATTGGCTACGATACCTACCGAACGACCTGCCATGCGGGCAAAGCCGATGATGATATTCTTTGCGAAGTTCGGCATGACTTCGAAGAAATAGCCGTTGTCTACCACGCGTTCGATAATGTCTTTCATATCATACGGTACGTTCGGATCTGCCGGAACGATTGTATCCAACGAAACGTCTTCGCGGTTGTTTTCGTCGGCGCAAGGTTGTTTCCTGGCTTCATCCATATTATTCTGCGGTAAGAAAGACAACAGTTCGCGGATGCTCATCAACAGTTCTTCTTCGGAGTTGCACATAAAATGCGTCACACCGCTCTTGCTGCTATGCGTCATTGCGCCACCCAGTTCTTCTTTGCTTACTTCTTCATGAATCACGGTTTTTACTACATCCGGACCAGTCACGAACATGTGGCTTTGTTCTTTCACCATAAAGATGAAATCGGTAAGGGCAGGAGAGTAGCAAGCGCCTCCGGCACAAGGACCCAGGATAGCCGAAATCTGTGGAATCACACCGCTGGCCATTGTGTTCTGATAGAAAATATCCGCATAACCGGAAAGGCTTTCGATACCTTCCTGAATACGTGCGCCGCCCGAATCATTCAAAGCGATAATCGGGGCACCGTTCTTCAAAGCAAGTTGTTGTACTTTTACAATCTTTTTGGCATTGGAAGCAGACAGTGAACCGCCATATACGGTAAAGTCATAAGCGTAAACAAATACCTGACGACCGTCTACCTTTCCGTAACCTGAAACGATACCGTCTCCCGGAATTTTGTTTTTATCCATGCCATAGTTCGTACAACGGTGAACCATCAATTTATCCAGTTCAACGAAAGTACCTTTGTCGAGCAACATCTCAATACGTTCGCGAGCGGTCATTTTGCCGCTTTCGTGTTGCTTCTCTATTTTATCAACGCCTCCACCAAGAGAAGCGATGCGGTCACGTTCTTCGAACGTGGCGTATGCTTTATTCATTTCTTCCATAATGCAATCCGTTCTTAATATTATGCAATCGGTTCTAATGTTATTAATGTCTGGTCGCCGGTTATGTTATCACCTTCCTGAACCAGAATTTCTTTAATGCGGCAGTCTGAAGTCACTTTGTAGTTGCTTTGCATCTTCATGGCTTCAATAACGATAGCGGTGTCTCCCGCCTTCATTTCCTGGCCGACTGCAACAGGTATTTTCACTACTTTGCCCGGCATCGGAGAAGTGATACAGTCATTCTGTTCTTCTTCCCCTTTCTTGCGCATACGCAGATATTTTGCCTGGCTGTCCACTATTTCTACATTGAAACTGCTATAATGCGTATTCACTTTATAGCTTTTTCCGTTATCACGGCGAATCAGCTGTGCGTTCGAACTGCGTCCGTCCATCAAGATGTTGCAAGTGCCGTTTTCTGCCATCACTACGTCTGCTTCAAACGTTTTTCCATCAATGGTGAGCACTACCTTGTTATCTTCCTTGCTGACCAGTTCTACTTCGGCCACACGGTTTCCTATATGAATTTCCATAATTGAATTCTCTTTGTTAAAATTTAGATTCTCAACACACCCTTATGCAAACCGAACTCTTTCCACTTGCTGATAGGGCGGTTGTCGGCAGCCATACCGCTGTTGTTCTCTTCGAGATTCATCAAATAGTCTATATAAGCAGCGATCAGGGCAATATTTTCGGAATATTCGCTGGTGCGCGTAATCCGTTGTTGCAGAAACTCGCTGTTCTTGGCGATGAATCCTGTGTCATAATGACCTTCTACAAAATCGGGAGTATCCATGATGGCACGCAGATAACTGATATTGTTTTTCACTCCGGTCAATTTATATTCGTGAAGAACACGACGCATCCGCTCAATCGCATATTCGCGATTGGTAGCCCACACAATCAGTTTACCGATCATCGGGTCATAGTAGATCGGAATTTCATATCCTTCGTATACATAACTGTCAATACGCACACCGATACTGTTCGGTTCTGTAATCTGTTTGATGATACCCGGGCTTGGCATGAAATTCATTTCAGTGTCTTCGGCACAGATACGACATTCGATAGCGTGCCCGCGTTGCTGGATATCTTCTTGTTTCAGTTGAAGCACTTGACCGTCGGCAACTTTAATTTGCTCTTTCACCAAATCTACTCCAATCACTTCTTCCGTAATCGGATGTTCCACCTGCAAGCGGGTGTTCATTTCTAGGAAATAATAGTTGCGGTGTTTGTCAACAAGGAATTCGATAGTACCCGCACCGATGTAGTTCACAGCTTTGGCTGCTGCTACCGCTTTTTCACCCATGTCTTTTCGCAGTTCGGGAGTGACGAAAACCGAAGGAGTCTCTTCCACGATTTTCTGGTTACGGCGTTGCACGGAACATTCGCGTTCGCACAGGTGAATGACGTTTCCATGCTTGTCACCAAGAATCTGGAACTCGATGTGATGAGGCTCTTCAACAAACTTCTCCAGATAAACCGTGTCGTCGCCAAAGGAAGACAATGATTCGCTCTTGGCAGTGGTATATGCTTCTTCCACTTCTTCGGCACTGTGGATGAGGCGCATACCTTTTCCACCACCGCCCATAGAAGCCTTCAGCATCACCGGATAGCCGATTTTATTGCAAAGCTCTATGGCTTCTTCTACGCTTTTCAGGTTGTCTTGTGTGCCGGGAACTACGGGTACTCCCGCCTCAATCATTTTGATACGGGCAGCAATTTTATCTCCCATAGCTTCCATTGTTTCCGGATTGGGTCCGATAAAGATGATTCCTTCTTCCTGACATCGACGGGCGAAGGTAGCATTCTCGGACAAGAAGCCGTAACCCGGATGGATGGCGTCTGCATGAGCTGCTTTTGCCACTTCGATGATTTTTTCTATATTCAGATAACTCTCTTTGGATGCTGCCGGCCCTACGCAATAAGCTTCGTCTGCATAAAGCACGTGTTTCGCGGTGCGGTCTGCTTCGGAGAAGATAGCGATACTCGTTATCTCCATTTCCCGGCAGGAACGCATCACCCTTACGGCAATTTCACCGCGATTGGCTACTAAGATTTTTTTTATCATACTTTTTTCAATTAAGTACATATTTATTAATGTCTTCCTGTCTAGTGGACATACTCCACCCGACGAAAAACAGTATTTTTTTGATTTGGGGCTTAACAAGTGATACTCTTTCTCCTAATCCACGAGGAGAGGGGCGTCTTACACAAAATGGCAGGTCTTCTGACTGACTCTTGTCTTATTTGCCTTCCCGAATAACATCAGTGGCGTTAAATTAGTTCAATTATAAGACATTAAACAGAGTTTCACAGCAGCGGGACTGTCCGGGATTTACACCCGGTTCCCTATTAATCATCGTCCGTTGGATACGGATTCTGAACCATTTTGGGCGGCAAAGATAAATAATTATTGAATAGGATGTTCCTTTTTTGCACGAAAGTTTCGATTTTGTGCAATGCTTGTTCTTGGTTGTGTGCAAAGATAGGTATCAGTAACACCCAGGAAAAGAAATTATTTTTTGTAATGGTTGCTAATAACGATATATTCTTTTTACTGGTTATACGTCATCTGATCTTTATGATAATGCAACTGTCGGATTATGAGCAGTCAGGCCGCCATCTACGACGATTGTTTGTCCGGTGATGTACCTTGCATCGTTCGAAGCCAGAAAAGCGATGGTGGCTGCGACGTCTTCCGGTTCTCCTAAATAAGGAGTGGCACATTGGCCGAGGAAGATGTTGCGTACATCTTCATTCAGGTTATTCAATGCCGCAGGGGTAAGTACCAATCCCGGGGCTACTGCGTTGCAACGGATATTTTTCTTTCCCATTTGGGTAGCGATGTATTTCGTCAGATTGATGACGCCTGCTTTGCTGGCTCCATATAATGTACCGTTAGCATCAGCCGTAAGTCCGCTTATGGAAGCTACGTTGACAATGTTTCCGCCGCCATTGGCAGTCATGATAGGGATGACCTGTTGAGAAAGGTACATGGTGCAGCAGAGGTTCAGGTGGAATGCCTCGTCAAAGTAATTGATATCCAGCTTCTCGATATTAAGGTCACGTTTGGGATCGGTTCCTCCTACATTATTAATTAATATATCTATTCGTTGATATTCATTCATAGAAAAATCAATCAGCTCTTTGCAACTCTGGAGTTCGGTGGCGGAGAAATAGACATGACGCACATCGGCCCCTGCATGAGTAAGTTCGTTGGCAAGCTGTTCTGCCTTTTTTTCAGAATGGTCAGCGATGACTACTTTGCCTCCTTCGGAGACAATGCGGCGTGTGGTTGCTTCGCCAATACCACTGGCAGCACCGGTGATGACAACTACTTTATTTTCGAATCTGTTCATACTGTTGAGAATTTGTTGGTTACCTTTTATTAGGAACAGATGGCAGAGGAATTTGTTGCCCCTTATAAACGCTCTTTAATAAAACAGGGTATCCGATTGGAAAATATTTGCATCTCCTCCGTTTTTTTGCCTTGATTATTTAAGAAAACTGTTAAATGTTAATGACCGACTGCTTATTTGTTAATGCGGTTCAGATTCTATTAAACCATGTTATAAGATGCGTTGTATTGGGCTGAAAATTTGGAGATAACCGAAAAGTCCGTATCTTTGTAATGTGTTTTTCATAGTATTAGATTTAAGGTTAACAAAAGATTGGCTGTCTGGGATAGATAGCCTTTTTTTTTATTCTTACTTATCCAAGAAGCAACTTATGTGAATGAATATGTTAAATGTTAACGCGTGAAGTCTGAAATGTTAATACGCTCCATGGAGTATTAAACCCTGTTATAATATCGTCTGTTTAGGCACTGAAATTTGCTATTTATCTGAAATATGGTACCTTTGTACTGTGTTTTTTTCATAAGTATTAGATTTAAGGTTAACAAAAGATTGGTTGCTCGTGATGAGTAGCCATTTTTTGTTTTTACACATGTTGGTTGCTTATTCCTTAATCATCGTTAGCAGCATTTTAAATATCTCCACTACACTTCTCGAATATGAATTGTTTGTCTATAACAAAAAACGATTTTTATTGTTATAGTACGAAAGACTTAATAAACGAACCATTATGAAGAAGAATATTTTATTTTTTGGAGCACTTGTGGGTGCTCTCTTGTTGGTTTCTTGTTCGGGAGGAAACAAGAAACAGGCTGTGTCCTCTGTCAGTTCGGAGGAATTGGACAATGCCAGTAAGGTGATAAACTATTATCATACATCGCTTATCGTGTTGAGGCATGTAGCCAATGCGAAAGACATAAATGCAGTTTTGGGATATATGGAACAGACGGGAAAAGTTCCTGAAGTATCTCCGATTGCACCACCTAAAGTATCTGCCAAAGATACAGCGGAATTGATGGATCCGGGAGATTATTTTAATATAGAGGTACGTCAGAATCTGAAGCAGAGTTATCGAGGACTTTTCAGTGCAAGGGCGCAATTCTATGATAATTTTAATAAATTCCTCTCTTGCAAACAGGCAAAAGAGACTGCAAAGATTGGCAAGCTCCTCGACGAGAACTATCGGCTTAGTGTAGAAATGTCAGAATATAAACAAGTGATCTTTGACATTCTAAGCCCTCTGACAGAACAGGCTGAGAAAGAACTGCTTGCCGATGAACCGTTGAAAGATCAAATTATGGTCATGCGCAAGATGTCCGGTACCGTGCAAAGCATCATGAATCTCTATTCGCGCAAACATGCGCTGGATGGTATGCGTATTGATATCAAGATGGCCGAACTGAAGAAAGAACTCGAAACTGCAAAGAAACTTCCTGCTGTCGCGGGTTATGATGAAGAACAGAAGAATTATTATAGCTTCCTGACTTCCGTAGAATCGTTTATGAAAGATATGCAGAAAGCGAGAGATAAAGGTAACTATTCTGACGAGGACTATAATGCAATGTCGGAGGCCTACGAATACGGACTTTCCGTTATCTAAAGACTCTAATCATTAGACACGGATTGATTTCTTTGTTTTTAAATAATGTTAAAAATAAAGGCAAAAAAGTTGATTTTGTTATAAACAATTATTAAAATAGCTATATTGTAACCAAATTATTAATAAAAATAGCCATGGATAAAACAATTGTTGGGAACAATGCCGGAAAAGTTTGGTGTGCCCTGAAAGAAAATGGTGAAATTTCAATACGAGAATTGGCAAGAAGGTTAAACCTGAGCGTAGAAAGTACAGCATTGGCGGCCGGTTGGCTGGCAAGAGAGAACAAAATTTGTATTCAGCGAAAGAATGGATTAATTGCGTTATCTGATGAAAACACTTTCCCTTTTAGCTTTGGATAATTGCAGATTTTGCGAGTGAATATCTTTGAAGTTCCGTTTACTTATAAGTAAAAATATGTTGGTACAAGATGTCACAAGTTAAACTTGAACTTAAGAAGTTTAATATCTAAAAAGAGTTGCTCCATAATAGGGCAACTCTTTTCATTTTTCTTTGACTTTTCTCATAAACAGTTATCATATAGTATCTATATAATGTAGCTGAAAGATAAGTGGTATTTCTTTGTCATTGGACAAATTGGTTATTTTATAGCACAATATATTTTGCATACTCATGCTTATGATTAATTTCCATCGTTATTCTTCTCCAAAGCTGTTTTTATTCCGGTCATCAGATTTCTAAGTACATTTTTTAAGCTATGTCGTGAATATAGTCTGTTACTATGTAGACGACCGTCTTCTTTCTGAATAAACAGCCCCATCTGCTCTGGTATAAGAGATGAAAACAAGCGGATATTCAAACTATAATCCTCTTCTGCGAAGAGAGAGATTTCTTCTTCGTTTTCACCTTCAGGATGAGTAGGACGTACAAACAAGTCAAACGCATAGCAATCTTCATTATTTCTATAACCTTCGTCATCATAGAAATAGACATCAATGGCAATAACTCTATTGTTCTCAGCACATGTATTCAAATTGAGATAAAAGCATGATTTCCATTTCGGCCACATACCTATATCCCATCCATCTCGGTCAGAAATGTCATCTTTATTATATTTATAATCCAAATACAGCGACATTGTACGCAGTTCCATTCGATTACTGTTGTTGCCATTGGAGGTTTTGAGTTCGATATCAAAGTTGTTGTCTTTCCACACACAACGTTGTGTGGACATATATTCCCAAACACCTGGATGATGGATAAAATGAAAGCGATGTGAGTAATCGTCTTTTATCCGGATATTATTTTCATAGTCTTGGGAAATACGTTCCACATATTCTGACAACAAACTAAACAAGTCTTTTTCTGATTTAAATGCTGGAATCAGCAATTCTTTCAGAAGAGATTGAAAAGCACCTATCTCAGAATCCTTTTTTCTAATGTATTCCCTCCACTCATTGATGCCATTATTGAAGGACCAATATGTATTTCTCTCCTTACCAAAATAATATGGAGGATATGACATCAGGGCTCGGCGTAATAGAAATTTATGATCATCATATTTCATGGTGACACCTTTATCCCCTCCTTCAAACAATTCAAGCAAAACGGAAGAATAAGCAGTAGCGTTTTCTTGTGACAACATATCATAACCCTCATGCTTCTCATGAGGCAAAAGACGAAATAGTATGCCTATACATCCGCTAAAGAACCGTCCATTCTCCAGCGAGTTCATTTGCTCGTAATATTCCAGTTCAGAAGCTTTCATGATTTCTTCTTCAATCTGATTCTTGTCGAACCCCTTCAATGTGGCTTTGGCAACTTCATCAGACTGTAAAACAGCATATATGTTTTTTTCTTTACATTGAGCACTGAATGTATCTATTGTTTGCATGATAGTAGGCAAATTCTTACTGTCTATTTCTGTGTTTAGAATGAGATTACGCAAGATTCGCATCCAATCATACAATGGAGTTGCACCCTCATCGTAGGATAATAGCACATACAGCAGTGGAAGTGTTCTGTTGAATGAACCTTCACACATACACAGTTGATAAGTTCCTGTGGTTGCTTCGGCAGGTGGTGCACCTATATAGAGTTTTATGCAGTTGAACTCTTTCGACCACTTTGCCAGCTTATTGATATTGCTGAAAGCGAAATGGTAAAAATCACCAGACATTAAGTGAAGACGTTCAAACCATATAAGTGGAAAGTTTCCTGCCTTTTGCAATCTTTCAATGATACATGATATAATCTCGTCTGTTCCTGTATCCTCTTTCTTCCCCAAGAAAGAGGCCAAGTCTGCATATAAATGTGGATTTTTCTCTTTTATTTCTATCAGCGTGTTTAAAAGTTCTTTTCTGCATATATGATAAAGAATGAGGAGATTGTATAAACAATACAATTGCTCGTCGTCTATCTCTTCGGGATGTTCCTGCTGCTTGTTCCTGTTCGTCCAAAACATATCTGTCCAAGCATTATCCATTTTTGATTTCCATTCGTCGGCAAATGTTAATCCCGATATATGTTCATCCATGTATGATTTCAAATTTTCAAACGCTGACAGTTTTCTGCCACGTCCGTTCATCTTGATATAAATATCATCATCCAATCCGTTCTCTTCATTCATTTGGAGAAAGGAAAAGGAAATGCTAGGTACAGAAGACTCTACCAATCTGTTCCAAATAGATGAAAAATTTGACTTGTTGATTTTCTTGTGGATAACCCTGATTGTGCGCAACATATTCTTAACGCTGGCATTGCTTATCCATGAACGGATAAACCAGTTCTGATTGATTATAAATTCGTCTAATGCGTCTTTGTCGTCCACTTTGCAGATAAGGCTCTCTAAATGTTCAGACAGTCTTTCGCAGAAATCTTCGGCGTATTCTCTCGATGCAAATTTCATTCTGACATGAAAAGCATTCTTTTGCTGTTTCCGAGAGAACAGATAGAGGTAAAGAAGCCAAAGTGTAGTCAAACGTTGTTGCCCATCAATAGGAACAAAGCATCCTTCTTCCTCGTAGCCATATATGTAATTCAAGTCAGCATACTTTTCAAGAAGTGAATCCATAAAAGGACTTATTACATCTTCTATTCCTCCTTGCACATAATCGCGTTGCAAAAGAGGTATTAGTATGGTCTTGTTATCGAATGATTGTATAAAATTCATATCTGTTCAATTTTATTTATTATCAAAATAGTAGATGAGTTTCTGTTCCATATCTTTTACGTACATATCTGCATCTGTTTGTGTCCAAGCATTCAGCGAAAGTTTGTTGGTTTTGTTGTACGCTTTGGTAAACACTTGTCGGGTGCAAGGTGGAATATAGAGTTGCGAGAGGGATCTCTCGAAGTTGTCTTGTGAATTAACAAGTCCATCAGTCACAATGATATATTTCCGTTTCCGAGGAAACAAGGCATTGTGATAACTTCGATTGGTATGGCTGTCAAGTAGTGTAAGATTGCCTACCTGCATTTTGTTTTTTCCATTAGGAGCATTATCTTTTATGGCATCTTCTACAAGTTCGTCACATCGACGCATAATGGCGGTATACAATATGTTAAAGTCTTCACGCTTATCGCTCTTATTGTATTTCTGTTCAAGTTCTTTGACTTCCTCTTCGGGATAATTATCCCCTAAATCCTGTTTGATACTGTCCAGCCAGTCTTTTCTGTCTGTAGGACTCTTAAAGTCAGAAGCTGTGTTTGATGAAATATGTTCGATATCCCATGATTGTTTATGTAAAAGTTCAAACGGAAAACGTTCATATTCTTTCTCAAGATATAATTGCTCGTTCTTGCGTAAATGTTCAAAACGTTGGAGAATTGTCTCAATGTTGTGCATTAAGAAGAGAAGACGCAGATCCTTTTTGTCACTATTATCATAGGTATAATCTGTTATGGTCTCATGATTCTTGTTTTTCAGAATCGACTTTATTCTCTCCTTTAATTTGCAGATGAATTGAGAGTGCGAGCATTGTCTGTTCAATTTAAGTAAATCCTTTATGCTGTTAATCGGGTTGCTGTTTGAATAGTATGTAAGGAAACCTATGTAGTGGTAACAATAGGTGTCATCATACATATCCTTCAATCTCAAAAATGTATGCCGTACAGCTTTCCATCTGTCAGACAAAGTCTCTCTATCTGATTGTGCAAAATAGTTTCTGAATGACCATCGGGAATCAATCTCATAGTCACTTTGCTTGCATCCTGCTACAAGATTGAAAAGAAAGTCCAATCTTGTTTGGTCAGCACGTAGTTCCTTTCCATTAATCATATACCAAAAATGGTCGTTCTGCATCTCTCTTTCCATTCTTTCAAAGATGGCAGCAGCCTCAATTCGTTCGTGCGATGGCAGACCTGACACTCTGTTAAGCAATAGCGCTTTAATAAGGTCTGTATTCGTTAGATGGATTTTTCCGCTATTGAGGTTTCTAAATGTTTCGTATTGTTTGTCTTTATTGACCTCATACCAGATTACCTGTATTGATTTCTCATCTCTTCTACGTTCCAATAATTCAACAAATTGTTGTTGAAGTTCCTTCTTCTTATCGATTTCTTCTTTGTCATTATTGCCACATAATTCCTTTGCCCAGTTTTCGAAGACAGTATTGATATGATGATAAGCCGTGTAGATATAATAAAAGTCAATATTCTCATTTGCCTTCTGTCTGTCAATGGATGCAATATTCTCTAGATAGTCGGTTCTTGATATCTGATGACCATCAGATTTATCTCTCTCATATTCTAATACATAAGGCGAATGTCCATGTAAGTAAATATATAAGAGGTATAAAGTGGTGAGCCGTTGCTGACCATCAAGAACGCTATACTTTTCTTCACCTATATTTACTACTGCTAATGGTTGCAGACAATATGTCTTTTTAGATAAGTTTGTGCAGTCAATGAAATCACGCAAATCGTTAAGTAATTCCTCAACATTTGATGTCGTCCATTTATAGCCTCGTTGTTGGTAGGGTATA
This sequence comes from Bacteroides caecimuris, assembly GCA_948742525.1. GTDB lineage: Bacteria > Bacteroidota > Bacteroidia > Bacteroidales > Bacteroidaceae > Bacteroides > Bacteroides caecimuris_A. The sequence continues at coordinate 88,611 of CAPYSS010000009.1, forward strand.
TGAAAAATTTTTTCCTTTAACTCGGGAAACGATTTTAAAGGCAACTCTTTATTATTCTTGTCAATCATAGTTATAATATTTTTATTACGATATTTCCAAAGTATGGTTGCACCAATAATTATAACACTCCGGTTCCGGTTATATCATGAAACGAATTTTGATGCAAAGTTATTGTGAGGGTGTGTCATATTCGTTCACACCAGCGCAAAAATAGCTAGTTATCCAATAACTTTGAAAGGATTATCTAAGATATATTTTCCATTGCTTTAGCCTACATTTCGGGGGGGATTCGCTCAGAATCCTACTCGTTTTCTTCCTAAGGAGAAATCCATACCTTCGTAATTATAGATTTCGGCCAACGTCATGGGGTGTGTCTGTTGGGGAATATCCAGCCCTTCTTCCTTTATCAGTTGGTTTACTTTGTCTGTTGCCAGGTCTTTAAATTCGTACCGGGCAGCCAGACGTCCTTTTCTAAGCAAGGCTTCGTCAATATCTTTTAGTGGAGCGTTGAATGTGCAGATAAATTTGATACATAATTCATCACTCAATAGTCCGTCGCTGATATTTAGTATGTTGACTAGTCCGGCATTCATGCGGTTGCTTCCGTTGCGGCTTGACAATAGTTCTTCGCAATCTTCTACGATAAAGATTGAATTCTTTTGTTGGCGGATAAAAGTGATAAAGCTAGGATCTGAAAGTTTATCTACCAGGTCGCCGCTCATATAAATCATTCTCTTTTTCCCGAGATTGATAAGATGACGGATATAAGTTGTTTTCCCCGTACCTTGTTTCCCATGCAGAATGATTAATCCGCTTTTATTCTCCTCTAATAAAAATTTTTCGATTTCGGCGGCTACGGGAACAAAATCATTGTTATAGTGGCGGTCAATCTGAATGGCGGGCTTATTGATTTGCGATTGTTTCAGGGTGAAATAGTTATGAATGTATGTTACTATAAATAGATTGTTCAGTTTCTCATTTTCCTTTTTGTGGTTTTCGCAAATCTGATTGATATGATCGATTTCTTCTTGGTCGATATTGGAATAGACAATCTTTATACAATTATCAAAATAGCCAATCATTAAATTCCTTTTGCAGATAACGATGCAATCGTATAACTCTTTTGTAGATGTATTCTCTTCTTCTTCCTCCTCCTCTTCCTCTTTTTCATTCTCAAAATGATTGCAATATATATGCTCGAATATATCGAACGCATCGTCTTGCTGATAAAGTTCTTTGATTTCTTTCAGGAAATCCTGGTTTACTTTATATTTCACCATTTTCATGGAAGGGAATCGTTTGAATATCTGATAGAATAGACTGCTAATGCTACTGTCGCTGAACCAGCCTGTGGAGTAATCAAAAATATCCGTGAAATCTGAGAGTGTGTATTCTTTACTCATTTTTTTTCTTTTTATATAAGATAGAATGACAAAGGTACTAAATAAATCTTTGATATGGACTTATCCGATTTATCATTTTCTTGAAAAAGATTAGTATGATAGTTTTCTGTATTTATAACTTGAACTTAGGGATAAAGAATTTACCTCCAAATTTGACGAAGAACCCATTTCTGTCGGATTCTTATAAGCAAGTCTGTTGGAGGATCACTCTGCAATGACGATGATAGGATGGGAGGGAGGTATTAGTATGAAGCTGTAACTAATTGTGCTGATTTATTATATATCCACTGTGCTACCGTATTGATATAATCTCTTTATTTCCAAGTTAATAATTATCTCTTTTTACTTACTTTCATAAGAAAAGATAAAATTCCTCTTTCTTAATTCTCCCCTAAATCCAGTTTTCTTAATCCTCTCACAGGAATTATTTCCCTTTTTTGCCCTCATGCTCTCATATTTCCTCTCCATTCCTTTATTCATGGTGCTTTCCGCTGTGAGAGCAAGTATGATAGCATAGTGAGGGCAGGCGTTTGCCCTCACTATATGCGAATTTCCCATTTTTGATTCAATCCATTGATTGATAATGATATATATGCTTTTTGCACCTCTGCAAGCACTCCTCTGTTTTTGGGGCATTTCTCGTTTTTTTTATCGCTTGAATGCCTGATATATGCCTCAATTGCCGGCTTTTGCCAAGTATAGTTATATAGTATCCGCCCTCTTCCTTTTGCTTGTTTCCATATACAGTGTATTAGTCCCACATATTGTGGGAAAAGATTCCCGGGTGCTTGGGAAAAGATTCCCTATTAACTGGGAAAATCTTCCCTTATTTTGCGGGAATAAATTCCCATAATATGTGGGAATACTTTCCCACAATATGTGGGACAACCGGAACCAATAGGTCTCTTCAATCAATAATCCGTTGTCTTATCTAACTTAACGTAAGTTCGATATGACTTCTTCCGCATGTTTTTCCCATCCTTCGGGAAGGAGGGGTGTCCGAAGGACGGGGTGGTAGGATAAACAAGGTTCTTCCTTTTATCTTTTTCTCAGTTGTAGTCCGCCTGTTCTTTCCGTTCTGTTCTTTCTTCTGTATCTTTTTTCTCTTGTTTATCCCTTTCGCTCTATTCTTTTCATGTGTGCGTTTCTTCGCATGCGCACGCGTGTACCCGCATGCAATATAATAATGTGCATTTCCTTTAC
>CAPYSS010000010.1:0-87660 GCA_948742525.1 Bacteroides caecimuris
GCTATAATGATATCCGGATTAGCTATAAGGATATTGGTTTTAGCTCAAAGGATATCTTGAAAAGCCAAGGTGAAACCGATAATGTCCTGTTTCACCTGATTTCACCCCTCGCTTTCACCCGCTATAGCCTTATTCATCGGCATTTCAAGAATCAGGTGAAAGCGATGAATGGCAATAATCTTATAGTGGCATTGATGATACTTTAGTTATAAAGAAAGAGGTAAGTTACGCAGTATTCCGCTATCGAATGATTCAGGACTGCACAGTTTAGCTCATTTTCACACAGGAATGAATCTATTTTGTTAAGGATGTGATTGCCCTGAATCAAATCCCCCAATTTTCAGACTGAGCCTCTATTTCTTTTCCAAAGTTACATTAACAGCATTCATTCCCTTCAGACCATGTTCTAAGTCAAATGTTACAATATCATTCTCTGCAATTTCTGACACAGTATTGTTCACATGAAAAAAATACTTCTCAACTCCGGCAAGATTTTTAATAAAGCCAAAACCCTTTGCTACATTAAAGAATTCAACACGACCTCTCAAGATAACAGGCTCCTCTTCCTCCTTCTTCGGAGTAGCTATTACTATCTCATTCGGATTAATTTCATCTTTTTGGATATCATCAGCCGGTGGAGTCGAAGTTATCATCCCGTTCTCATCCACATAAGCAATCATATCATCAAAGCTATTCGTTTTACCTGATAGTTTCTTACTTTCTTTCTTTTTCAGTTTTTCTTCTCTTTTTGCAAGTCTTTTCTTTTCATTTTCACGTTTACTTACTGTCATGAATTTTGCCATAGAATTTCTATTTAGTTTTATATTAATTTTAAAGAGATTGTAAATTATTGATTTTAGATAGTATAACTAGCTTTATTCAGTTTCTTACCCGTCAACTTCTGAATATCATTGACAAGCTTACGTTCTTCCTGCGAACAGAACGTTAGTGCTGTTCCTTCATTTCCTGCCCTTCCGGTACGCCCGATACGGTGTACATACGTTTCGGGTACATCAGGAAGATCATAATTAATAACCAACGGCAATTCGTTAATATCAATTCCTCTGGAAGCAATATCGGTTGCTACCATTACTCTGGTTTTTCCCGATTTGAAGTTTCCCAGTGCAGACTGTCTGGCTGCCTGGCTCTTGTTTCCATGAATAGCCTGACTGCCAATACCTGCTTTACCTAATATTTTGACGATCTTATCAGCATTATGCTTCGTACGCGAGAAGACTAATACCGATTGCTCTTCCGCTTTTTGCAAAATTGAGATTAAGAGTTGGCTCTTCTCCTTCTTTTCTACAAAATAAATGATTTGCTTTATTGAATCTACCGTAGATGATTTTGGAGTAATATAAATCTTCACCGGGTTCCTCAACAGAGATTTTGTTAATGCAATAATGCTATCCGGCATTGTCGCAGAGAAAAACAAGGTCTGCTTTTCTTTCGGGAGCTTTGGCAATATCCGCTTAATATCATGAATAAATCCCATATCGAGCATGCGGTCTGCCTCATCAAGCACAAAATATTGTATCTTGTCCAAGTGTATATGTCCCTGGTTCATCAAATCAAGTAAACGCCCCGGAGTTGCGACCAAAATATCAATGCCTTTATGCAACATATCAACCTGTGGACGCTGATTGACACCACCGAAGATAACCCCGTGACGCACACGGGTATATTTTGAATAATCATCAATACACTCACTGATTTGCAAAGCAAGTTCGCGAGTAGGCGTTAATATCAGCGCTTTGATACCCTGACGCTTACCGGGCTCTTTGTTTTCATGTAAATGCTGGATGATAGGAATTGCAAACGAAGCAGTCTTTCCTGTTCCTGTTTGTGCACAACCTAATATATCCCTTTTCGCTAATGCGGCAGGAATCGCCTTTTCCTGAATAGGAGTTGGCACAGTATATCCTTTTTCTTCAATTGCTTTTAAAATTGGTTCGGTTATTTTTAAATCTTTAAATGTCATAAATGTAATTTGCTATACCTGTATTACGCCGGAGCATCTGAAAACATTTCATGCAAATGTTTACGATAATGCCAGCACAATTATCAATATAGACTTTGTGATATAATTATTAAACTTACACTCTTGATTTTCAAGAGTCTTCAAATTGCAATAAAGCCTAATAATTCTTCTTTAGACATGAAAAGATCAGGATTTGGAGTATCCTAGTTGCACTACACAGAGGAGTGAGAATTAGCAGAACTTAATTGTTAGATGATTTTCATTTCCGGCTGTCAGATTAAGACAACCTCCGCAGACAAATCATAAAGGCGGATATAGAAAGACTTCATAGAAAAGCAGAAGAAAAATCTCCTCCGCTTTCCAAGAATCCGGATATTAATATCTTCTAGAATTGTTGTAACCACCTCCACGGTTTCCACCGTATGACGGTTTTTCAGCACGAGGGCGTGCTACGCTTACTGAAATAACCTTCTGGTCATATTCAACGCCATTCAATTCATCAATTGCTTTTTGTCCTTCTGCATCATTCGGCATTTCTACGAAAGCGAATCCTCTGGATCTACCAGTCTCTCTATCAAAAATTACTTTAGCTGAAGAAATTTCTCCAAACTCTGCAAATAAATTTGTTAAGTCAGCATCGTTTGTACGATAACTTAAACCTGCGATGTAAATGTTCATTTAAACTTTTATTAAAATAAATACTAAATTGGAGTGAGGAGGATAATTACAGAAAAGACCTACTTACTAATAATATATTAAAAGGAGAACTATACGATAATGATTCGTAACTCAAACTCTGGGAACAAAGATAACGTAATAAATCAGAAAAATACGTTTATCCCCATTCTTTTGGGGAAGAAAGACGATAATTATCATTTATTAGCACAATTAGCACACAATTCATCTCAAATCGGCGAGATACACAATTTCGCCTTTCATTCTTGATATTCTCTTGTAATATATCTACTTTTGCCTTTGCATAATTTATCAAATCCCATCTTATGAATGTCAGAATAGAGCCAAGTTGGAAACAACAATTACAAGAAGAATTTGACAAACCATACTTCGAAAAGTTGGTTACATTCGTCAAAGATGAATATAAACGGGCACACGTCCTCCCTCTTGGACATCAGATTTTTTATATATTCAATTCCTGTCCCTTCGAAAAAGTAAAAGTAGTTATCCTTGGACAAGACCCTTATCCCAATCCCGGACAATATTACGGAGTCTGTTTCTCTGTACCTGAGGGAGTAGCTATCCCCGGTTCACTAAGTAACATCTTCAAAGAGATACATCAGGACTTGGGAAAACCAATTCCAACTTCCGGCAATTTGGACCGTTGGGTTGCTCAAGGGGTATTCCCGCTGAACTCAGTTCTTACCGTACGTGCACACGAAACCGGTTCTCACCGAAATATGGGCTGGGAAATCTTCACAGACGCAGTTATCAGGAAACTAAGCGAAAAACGGAAGAATTTGATATTTATGCTTTGGGGAAGTTATGCGAAAGAGAAATTATCTTTGATAGATACCAGCAAACATTTGGTACTAACCACTGTTCATCCCTCTCCCCGCTCTGCCGAATATGGTTTCTTCGGTTGCAAACACTTCAGCAAAGCCAATGCTTTCTTGCGTAGTAAGGGAATAGAAGAAATTGATTGGTAAATAAATGATTTCTCAAAACAAACTATCAGCACCCAGAAACATTCGCCATGAATAAATCAAACGGAATGAAATACGAGTTTACCACAAAAGTTTGGAACTACTCATCGACTGTTGGAACGGGCGGTTGGCACATAGCCTGCCTGCCGAAAGAGATGTCCAAAGAAATAAGAGAGAATCTCGGATTCTTAGAGGAAGGCTGGGGACGGTTAAAGATAACGGCCCAAATAGGCAATACCCAATGGGAAACCGCAATTTGGTTTGACACCAAACTTGATACTTATTTACTTCCTCTCAAAGCGGAAATCAGAAAAAAGGAAAAGATCACAACTGATAAAGAAATAGAGATTATGATTTGGATTTAAAACAAACGATAAGAAGAACTTAATAAACGATAAAAAGCAAGGAAAAAAGCGACAAAACCGATAGCCGGGGAGAATAATAAATAAACAAATATATTCAATTGATTTCCTTGGTACGCATATCAACAATGATGGCGAGCGCATCGCCGAGGCATTTTATATGGGCACGAAATGACTGAAAAGTTACGCCTATTGGAATTCAAAATAAAAACAGACTGTATATCTTTGCAATCCCCAATAAAACCATTATAAATCAAGTTCGTGTAGAATTACGCGATGGATTTAGTATTTTATTCTCAGATGGCTATTGATATACAGTCTGTGATCAGAGTATCAAGTTATCTTTTAGAGAACACTCTCTTTTAATAAATGCTGTACTTCGTAGTATGATTAAAGAAATATACGCCTTATTCTTGGTCTGCTTTGACTTCTTCAATAATCTCGTCAGGGATTCTGTCACAACGCACATACTTATTTATATCGCCTTTATCCTCCGTAGCCGTCCACACCATTGAACCGCTTTCCAGCAGGTCGGTGACGATGTATTCATTGTTCCAGTCACCGTTGCCGTAGTCGTAGACACCAGCGATGACTGCACCCAAGTAAGGATCTTTACGGATGCTGAAACTACCGGTAATGTAACGGGCATACATGCTGTCGAATTTTTGATACATCTCGAACGTTTGGTCCTTGCGGTTAAACTTTATATAGCAATAAGTGTCCTCAGCCAAGGGCTGACCATTCCATTCGGCAAGTTGCCACACTCCGTTCAGATTGGCGGTGGTGACTTCCAGACGAGCAACGGTTAACTCTTCATCATCACTGCAGGACGAGCCGCAGAACAGAAGAGCAAATAAAACCATGAGTTTGAAAATATTCTTCATGTCGAATTTATTTTTTTATTAATTGATACGTTTAACTTTTATATTCAATGTACGGTCCGACGGGCGAGCACTGACGCCTTCGATGATAATCGGGAAGGTGAATTCTGCTTTCGCACCGACAGGAATCAATGAAGCGTCTACTGTGACTACGATATCACCTTCTCCGCCCGGCGGAATCACTGACGGTTCGGTGTGGAAGGTGACGTAGGTGGGAAGTATCGGGGCAGTCAGCTGCATAGGTTTGCTGCTGCTGTTGCCGCAGAAGATACGTTCCGTAGACCGATGTCCGGTTCTCACCTCACCGAAGATCATTGTGTTTTGCTTCAGCCGTAACTTACCCATTGAATATGGGAAGCGTACCCATTCATCCTTGCCTGGAAGTACGTTTCCTGTCAGGGTGAGCCGTGCTACGGGTATCTTGTCCGAAGAGGAGAGATAAACAAACACGTGGGTATCTATCGTGCCGGGATGATTCTTCGGATGAAACGTCAAGTTGACAACCTGTTGCTTGCCGGGCAGCAGTTCCTTGCTGTCGAGCCCGACGGTGACGCAACTGCACGTCGGTGTGGCACGCTTGATGAGGAGAGGACGGTTGCTTACGTTAGTGCAGACAAACCGACAAGTTGTCGGAGCATCGTCTTCGGTCAGTGTACCCATGTTCTGCACGGTCTTTTCGAATCGCAATACTCGTTCCGCCTGTTTCATCAATGAAGGATTCAGCAACGAATCTCTCCTTGCTTGCAGGGAAGCGGGGCTGTTCTGTGCGTGTAGTGTTCCGAACAGCCCTGTTCCTACAAGGAATACAACTATTCTTATTAGGCTAAAGAACTTCATTGTCTCATCAGGTGATTACATCCAACCGTTGTCATTAGCTTTTTTGCGGACGGTCACGGTGATGGTTTGTTCCATTCCGGTACTTGCTTTTACGGTGATGCGTGCCATTCCGGTGGCAATGCCGGTCACCTCCATCAGAGTGCCGTTGGCTACCGCCACTTTAGCGATGTTGGCATCGGACGACGTACAGGTGTAGGTGAGTTTCTCACCATCCACGAAGTAATACGCTAAATTGGTGGTCGACGTTGTGTTTTCCGCTACGTAGACGTTAGGTACTTTCATCTCTGTTCCGTTGCCTTCGATGTTGTTCAGCAGCAGGGCGGCGTTGGCAATGCCGGTTCCCATTTTGCCGATATACTTCGACAGTTCCAGCTGTGCGGGCGAAGCCCCTAGCGATGTATGGTTACGGTAATAGGTTTTCTTTTTGCCACCGCCATACCAAGTATCCACCGGTTTGACAGATTCTTTCAGCAAGTTGATGAATTCGGACGCTTTGAAGTGACGACGCAGTTTCACCGCATACGACAAGCCCAAGGCGGCTACTCCCGATACGTGCGGGCAAGCCATCGAAGTACCGTCCATGTAACCGTAGGCGGGTGTGCCGTTTTTCATCATAGTGGAGAGGATGGAACCGGCATAGGGTGCACCTTCTTCCCAAAATTCGGGTGATTCCTTGCCGATGGCAGCATAGTATTCCGTGTCGCCGCCGGGGGCGCAGATGTCTACCTCCGTGCCGTAGTTGGTGTAAGACGCCGGAGTGAAGTCAGCAGCCGTGGAACTGACGGTGACACATTTGGAGTATGCGCCCGGATAAGCGGGAATACCTGCATACTCATTGCCTGCCGCAAAGATGGCGAGACCGCCTTCGATGACCCCGTTGGGCGAGCCGGCGTTGTGGATGAAGTAGTCCAACGCCTCCTTCTCAAGCGGGTAGGTTGTTTCCCACTCCTTCTGTGTGGCGGGGCCGGGGCTGAATCCTTCGGCGATGTTGGCGTCGGCCGAGTTGTATCCCCAACTGCATTGCAGGATGACAGCGCCGTTGTCTGCCGCATATTTGATGGCTTTGGCTTCGGCGGTGAGCGTAACGCCCGCATCGCCTGCAAATACCTGGCACGTCATGATTTTCACGCCCGAATTGGGAGTGCCGTTACCACCTGCGATGCCGCATACACCTATTCCGTTGTCATTCATAGCGGCAATGGTTCCTGCCACGTGCGTGCCGTGTCCGGTGTCGTGCTCCGACGACCAGGTGATGACTGCGGTGTTCTCTACGAAGTTGTATCCGTGCTTGTCGTCAACATATCCGTTGTTGTCAGCGTCCTGTCCGGCGTTAATCTCTTCGCCTTCGTTCACCCAGATGTTGTCTTTCAGGTCGGGGTGAGTGAGCATCACTCCTTCGTCCAGTACAGCAACGACGATGGAGGGATCGCCCGTACATTTCTGCCATGCTTCGTAGCAGCCTACGTCACAACCCTCTTCGGCTCCGTTGTTCATCGGATTCTGGTTTTCAAAGGCGTATGTTCCCGTGTTGTTATAGTGCCACTGGTAGGCGAGTCCAGGGTCGGCAAAGGTAGACGGCACCCTTCCGGCGCGGGTGGCAGCATTGCGCTGCAACGCCGATTCGCTGACATATACGCGGCGGTCATCGCTCTTGTAGGCACGTTTGATGCGACTGTTGCCTTGCACTTTGGAGATTTCCCCTAACTGGGAGATGCGCTTTGCCGCTTCTTTCAAGTCGGTGTCCTTGTCGAACTTCACTAGATACCACAGGTGCAGTCCTGCGGCGCGGGTGCGCGCTTCGTTCTTGGCATCGGTCGGGAAGATACGCTCGAAGTGGTATCCGCCCAAGATGTCGAGAATCTCGTCCGTCGAGGGAATCCCCGAACGAGTAGCGACACCTCCGTTGCGCGCGGCACGAGTGAATGCGCGGTCGAGGATTTCCGTCATTTCGGGCTTGAATTTGATGATTAGTTCGCCTGCTGTCACGTCGGCGGGGAACCGGATTTCGGTCTCCCCTGCCGAAACCGACGGCTGCTCTGCCTGCTCATACTCCGAGCAGGCAGTCAGCGCCAATCCCAACAGAAGTGTATATAAGAATCTATTTCTCATGTTTACTTGTTAGCTAATTGTTCTTGTTAATGATTACTATTCTGCGTCTTCCGTCGTGGAGTTGGCCACAAAACGACGGTAGTAGAGCGGATAGGCAACTCCCGGTACGGCTGTGTTGCTGCCGGGGTCTTCGGCTCCATAATAATAGGAAAAGTCGAAGTTATCCGCGTCTATGTTGCTGAATCCTACCGATTTTCCGGCAGAGTCCTTGCCTCTCTCCTGCTGGATGAAGAATCCGATTTCCGGATACCATGCTGCAAAGTAAGGATGGAAGAGCACCCAGTTGGGCAGTTTTCCGGTGAGGAAGTTCAGGTTGATGGAGAGGTAGCGGGTCTTGGGCAATACACGCGGAATTTCCTGACCAGTCACGGTCTCCGTCGTCTCATCGGTGGCGGTGAATGTTACCGGATTGTCGTCCGTGAGCAACCATCGGCACGTGTCTCCTACCAATTTGTCGAGGTAGTCTGCCTTTTCGGTCGAGAAGTCGTCAGACGTGTAGTGTGCCGGTCTGCCCGCTCTCTTGAGTGCCGTTTCCATCTCTTCGTCTGTCGGCAGTTCACCTTCGATGAAGTTGTAGGCAAGCGTCAGCGATTGCAGGTTTTCCCACAGAAGCAGGCTAAGAAGAGCGTCTCTTTCGCTTCCTCTCGAAACATTGACGAACAGTCCGATGGGGCGTCCGTTGTACTTACCGCCTTGTACCAGTGTCAGGTCGGAGAGTGAGTCAGTGCGGCGCGAACCATTCAGTGCGAGCGAAGTCAGGTACGGGAAATTCTCTTTGTTGACCACTTTCGTAATAGCCGACAGAGTAGCAAAGTTGGTTGCCGACAGACTCAGTGCTTTCAGTCCTGCATAGCCTTCGTTCGTGGCGCCTCCCAATTTGGTGAAGTTTGCCGGCAGAGAGGTGATACCGTACGAATAGAGAACCAACTCTTTCAGATGCTTCAACTCGCAGATTTCCTCGCCCAAGTGGATATCGCGGATTTGTGAGTTGGCGTTGCTGCGGATGGAGAACGACTCCAGATATTTCAGGTAACGCACTTCCTTCGGCAAGGATTCGCCCTCTTTCATGTCAATCATGACAAAGTTTACCGAACGTATGCGTCCCACCGCTTCTTCGCACGGCAAGTCCTTGTCAGTAGCTTCCCAAAGCGTCACGTTTTCCCAGTTCTGCATATTTTCGCTGGTTTCAAATTTAATCATGCTCTGCACCTTCTCGTTGATGGTGATGACTGCCAGTGAGTCGCCCGCACGGTTGTCCTCAATCTTGAGGGCAGGTTTCTGCTTCACTGTAAGCACGACATCCTCTATCGGGTTGCCGTTGACGTCTACCAACTGGTCGTTTACCGGATCCATCGGCACGAGGTGAATCTTCGCCACGCGGACGAAGGGAGCTGTGTTCATTTCCCAACGGAAGTTGGCTTTCACCGTGCGTGGACGAGCTTTTCTATCTAAGTCCACCGCCAAGTCATCCTGCCGAGGCTGAGTAAGCCAGCCGGTGCGTTCGGATTCATATTCGTTTTTTTCCTCATCCGACTGTATGCCGTCGAAAGCATATTCGACGCTTCCGATTTTGAAATTGATATTAGTAGATACCACCATCTCGAACGTACGCTTCTCATAACGCGCCGAATTCTCGATTTCCACATCCGTTTCGTTCAGCAAAATCTGTTTGCCGAAGCCGAATTGCGTGACGGTGATAAGTTTCTGTCCTGCCTGCTCGGAGGAGAAACGGATTTGCGCCGTGCGCGCTGTGTTCTCTAACGTAGAGTCGATGGTGAGCTGGCATTCGGCCGCTCCCAATCCGTTTGCCGGAGAGACGGCAATCCAGGGTTTGGATGCGCCTGCCACCCAGCTTATGTCTGACAACACGGCAATCTTCTCCAGTCCGCCTTCCGGACCGATTGCAATTTCTTCTTTGTCCGTCAGAAATCCGCCGGGAAGTTCCGTCTTGTTGTCGTCCTTGCATGAGGTGATGCACCCTGTGCAAAGTACCAGTCCTGCTATGACTTTATGTAAATATTTCATTTTCTGTCAGTTTATTGTTTAAGAGTGTCGCAACCTCGGATATCCTGGGTCTTGTCGTAAATCAGCATATACATACCTGCCTTGATGTAAGGGCAGAGGTGTGTCACGTCGAGCGAGATGTTGGGGTTGTCCTTAATCTCCAGTACCCACAGCCGCGGGTTGATGGTTTCGTTCACCTTGCGGATGTCGTTAGCTCCGATTTGCAGTTGGAGCAGGCTCGGGCAAGTGCTGATGCCTTCGGGCCATTCACGCAGGATGCGGTTACCGTCAGCGTCGCGCTGGTGGCGGATACCGAAGGCTTTCAACTGGCTGCTATTCAACGGTTCAGTGGGAAACTTGGAGAAGCAGTTGTAGCTCACATCCATGTTGGTGAGGTAAGGCAAGGTCGTTGCGCGGAAGTCGTCCGACAGGGATTTCAGCTTGTTGAAACGCAGATCTATCGAAGTCAGCAGATACGTGTTCTTGTAGTTGCCGTTTTTGCCTTTGAGCGAGTATTCCGGAATTTCCGTCATCTCGTTGTTGCTTAGGTTGATGGTCGAAATCGGCGAACCGGTTCTAAACAGATCTGTCGGGAACTTCGAGATACGGTTGTAGGCTAATGAAATGGTAGAGGCGTTGATGCCCTTGAATGTTTCCGGGTTTTCAACGTTCTTGCCGCCTACGGAGCCAATCTGATTGTAAGAGAAGTCGACCGAACCCATGACATGAACGGAAGATGCATCGAAGATGTTGGGGATGTACTTCAATTCGTTGTGCGAGAAGTCCAACGTCTCCACGTCGTTGGTGAATCCGCAGAACTCTTCCGGTATCTCCTGTATTTTGTTGTAGGCGAGGGTGAGCGTAGCGAGCTTCACGTCCTTGCCAAAGGGAGCCAGTGTTTCAATCTCGTTGTCATAACAGTCGAGCATTCCCATTTTCTTCATGTTGCGAAGAGATCCGTCTGTGGGGAATGATTTGAGGTTATTGTAGCTCAGATAGAGAATCTGTAACTTCTTACCTACGGGCGACAGGGCAAGTTTCGACCAGTCGTCTTTCAGCCGTTCGCTGCTGATACCTGCGTTGGCTGCTACGTTCAGCAGTTGCATTTCGGGCAGGTTGAATATGAAGTCGGGGAATCTGTCCAACTGCGCACAGTTGTAAATCTCAATGTCCGTTAATTCGGTCATGCTTTTCCAGTTCAGGTTCTCCGCTTCGTATGCTTTGGCGTATTCCGAATCGGGGTTTTCCCACTCCGTGCAAATATCTTCCGCTTTGATGGGGGCGTTGCCGATGTAGAACAACTGTAATCGCTTCAGGCGCATGATGGCTTTCGAAACGAATGTAATCCCGTTGGTGTATTTGCCGATTTGCGCGTCTTTCAGCGAGATGCGGCTGCTCTTGCGGATGGGTTGCTGTGTAGCGTCGTCGTTGATACTTTTTTGTATCATTTCGGACAGGTCTTGACGCACGTCGTAACTAAGGAACGTGTTACGGTAGTGCATACGCAGGTTTTTCAGTTGCGCAGCGCTCATGTCGGCATTCCAGTTTGTCTGGTCGAACATATTTCTGCCGAGCTTTTCGCTATGCGAGCCCAAGGCGAGCAGTTTCAGTTCGGTCAACTGTCCGATGGCGTCGGGCACTCTTCCTTTAGCACCGAATCCCTCGAGCGTCAGACCTACCACGCGTCCGTTGCTGTTAAGCGTCACGCCCGGCTGGTCGCCCCACATATCCATTTCCTTGTTGAAGTTCCAGTTGGCTCCCGGTGCTTCGCCCGCTCCGTAGTAGCCCCATTCCGTTCCGTTCAGTGCTTCCCATATTTCCTTTAGTGCGATGTAGTCTTTGATGTACTCTTTCGTTTCGGAGAGCAGGATGGGCACATTGGCGTGTTTGGTCAGGCGGTTGTCTTCGATGGCAAACGGTTCTCCTGCCACTTCCTGAGTTTCGAGGGCGGTTTCCACTGCACCGCTTTTCCGGTAGGTAGTGTAAGCCGTCACACGGTAATTGCCGGTGGGCAGCCATACGGCCGAGTCGCTTGTGGCAACGCCTACGTCCATATACTTGTCGTTCGGGTCGTCGGGGTTCTCGTGTTCCTTGTACTCTTCCTTGTAGGCTACTTTCAGTTTCTTGAATGTAGTCGATTCGCGGGTGAAGGTATTGGTCACGGTGACGTCAATCAGCTTGATGTCTTTGAAAAGATACAAAGCGTCACCGGCTGCGCGTGTTTCGGGAAGTCCGGTCTTTGTAAGTTTGAACGTTACGGTTCCACGGCTTTGCACGTCTACGGTGAGGTCTTTCACCGTCAGTCCGCGCGAAAGGACTGTGAATGTTTCGTCCGAAGAGGCAGAGATACTCGTTATCACTTCGTCGAGCTTGTCGAGCAACTTGTAACCAACTACTTTATAGTCGCCTACCAGCAGTTGCAGCTTGTCGCTACGCATACCGTACTCCGCATTGGATTCGTTGTAAGCGTTCAGAATCAATGTCTGCGTGATGCTTGCACCGTTGTACAGCATTTCTATTTCTACTTTCTGTGCTTCGCCCAACTTGTTCAGGTTGTCGCCGGCACGTGTCTCCCCGCCTTTTGCATAGGATGCCGATTTGTAGAGTTTGAACTGCACGTAGCCGTACTGGCTGCCTTGCAGTTCCTCTTTGTCATCGGAACATCCGCCCGCCACCATGCCGAACAGCATGGTGAAAAGAGGGATAAGAAACAGTTTCCAATATATTGTTCTTTTCGAATTCATTTATTTCTGTATTTTGTATTACAGTGATAGTTTATTTTCAATGATTATCCGCTATTTTCCCTCTTTATATGAGGGATTTACAGCGCATACACATGTCCTACAGCCAGCATATATGTGCTGTAATAAGCTGATTATAAGACTAAAGATACTCTATTTGCAGATAGGGGAAGATAGCGGATCATCGTAATTTTTTAATTAATAAAATTGGAAATAACATTCTGCAGGGAATACTCCTGACGCTGGGTCTCCAATAATAACAGAGCATGGTTCGCTTGGTATTGCAATATTATCTTTCAATGCTGTCAAAATTACATAGCGTTTGCCATTGATTGTCTCTTCGTGACATTGAACGGTGTCTTCTCCCCACGGATTGAATGACAGTCCCATCAGATGTTCCGGAAGCACATTATCTACTCGAATGCAGAAACTGCTACCTTTCAAGAAGTTAGGAACTGAAAGCAACCAGGCTTGTTCTCCCATTACGTCTATTCCATTACCTTGTAACATTTCTTTTACTTCTTCGCCTGTCTGCAAAGAACCTTCAATTATCTCTATGCCTGTTAAATCATCTTCTGTCACTTGACTCCAGTCGTTGATGTCTTGTGCACAGAAAGCAGTAAGGACAATCTGACTTCCGGCCTGTTTTTCCGGTTCTTGAATCAAAGTTGCCATTATACCTTTAGAATAGGTATCTTTAATGGCGTGGTAGGAGTATTCTCCCCATCCTTCGACATCAATAAGGTTTTCATTGAGGTTTCCTTCTTTTTCTAATTTTTCCCATTCAGTTTTGGGAAGTACCAACACAATCGCTCCACGTTGCGCTGTTGCATCATCAAGAGATTTAGCCGTTACTGTTACATTGGTTCCCTCTTTTTCTACATTTACCCAATCAGGTTCTTCTGTAAAGTCATAGTTGAAAACAGTAGCTCCGAGTGCGTCTTTCTTGATTGCCGAACCTACAAGAATATGGAAATTGTCGTCACGGACTGTAATGGTTGAAACTAACTTTTCTTCGTAAGTCTTGAGTGTAGGCGAACCGGTTTCCATACCGCTTGGTATTTCTGTGAATGTTTGTCCGTCGGTGCTTACTGTCAAGTTTGAGTAACCGGGGTCTACCAATATGACTCCCTCTTTCAGTCCTTCATATTCTACCGGAATGGCAACTTCGCTGATGATAGTTTCGTCGGAGGTCATTACAGAGAAGGTGATATTTCCGGCTTTGTCCTTACCGATTGAGTTTTTAAATTCGAATCCTTCGCTGTTGTTTCTGTTGAAAGAAAGTTTGAAACCGTTGTCTGTACTTTCTACTTTTACCCAGTCGGGGTTGTCGCCATCTTTGATTCCGACTTTCAGATTGGCATCTTCAAGGCTTGCGTTTACCAGTAAATAACCGTCTCTGTCTGCATCAACGTCGCATCCTTTGACAACAATCGGGTTTTCTGCGCTATACTCTACTTCTTCCTCGCCTTCGGCTTCAGGAACAGATGTGATAATCAATCCGCTAAAAGCTTTCTTCGAACGGGTAATCTTGTAAATCACCTGTTCTTTGTCGCCCATCTTCAATGTGATTTCCGTTGTATTGTCGTTGATGTAATCCTGTCCGTCTCCCAAAATCTTGGCTGTTACCGTCTGATCGCCAGCTTTTCCGCTTGTAGTGGCGTCTTCAAAATCGCCGTTTACAAACTTGCACCATGCTGCCTTGCTGGTCAACTGCCAGTCTACCGGTGCATTGAAAGAGATTTCTATCTCATCGCCCACTACGTGAGTCTCCTCCTTCAGTTCAGGAAACGTGATATTCACATCTTCTTTTTCGTCATCCGAACAACTGGCAAATGCAACCATACACATCATTGCCGATATAATCAAGCTCCAGCTTATGTTTTTCAAATTTAATGCTTTCATAACTGTATTGTTTTAATGTTTTAATAACCTTGTTCTTTTAGTTTTTCTGCTTCCGCCTCACTAATCCATTCGATGAGGTTGATGTAAGTGCCTACTACGCCATATTCGGAGCCATCTTTATTGTCTACGCTCAGCGTAACGTATTGGAAAATGAAGTCCTGGCAACTGCTGTAGTAGGATGTATAGTTTGCCGACTGGCTCAACCGCAGATTTCCGTCTCCGTGGATGGTTCCGAACGGCTCGCTGGTAAGTCCGCATACGTGCTTGTCCATATCTATCAACGGACGGAGGATATCTTTGCGGTCGAACTTGATTTTGGTGTCGTAGCCGTCAAAGTAGAGTCCGTGCAGCACGATTGTGTTTTCTTCTCCTTCCACTACATCGGAAGTAATCAGACGGATGCCTACATTTTGCATATAGTCCGAAGAAAGGAAGGAGGAAGTGACGCGGCAATAGCCCGTGAAGTTGTGAATGTCAAACGGACATGACTTCTGCATCACGACCTTTGCCTTTGTGGTGTAAAGGTTCCACTGCTCCGATTCGGGTACAATCAGGCGCAAGGCAAACCCCAGCGAGTCGGTGACTTCGATATTGTCATACACCCCTTGCACTTCGATGTTGGCAACCCGTTCGCCCGCCTTGATGGTGACGGTGTTTGAAAGCAGCCGATAGTGTTTGCCTTCTACCGCATTGCTTTCCTTATCAATGATTTCCACAGCAAGGTTGCGGTCATAGTCAACCGCCGTAGTAGCCGCAATGGGAACGTTGAATATCTCGTTGGTTTCTTGTACGGCATACTGATAGAGTGTGTCGGAAAACATCAGATAATTCGGACCTTTATAGACCATATTGTCCTGCTCACATCCGACAAAACTGATGATGGCAGCAATCCCCGCCATGCATCCAATGATTAGTTTTTTCATTATCGTATGTTTTTAATCTTATTTGTTACTTTCATTAGGTTCCACTATCGAGCCGGGAGCATCCAACTCATGCTGCGGAATGGGCCATACGAACATTACATCGTCTTTTTCCACTTTCAGGCTGCTACCGTTTTCCAACGACTGTGCCTGCGGCTTGCGTTCGAACCCTTTGTGCCAGCGTTTCAGGTCGTGCAAGCGGAAACCTTCCATGTAGAGTTCCTTCACGCGTTCCTGCTCAATGATGTCCATTGCGTTGTCCTTGTTCATCGGAGTGGTACCGCTTCCGTAGGTTGAATAGCGTGCCAGGCGAAGTGTAGAGATGTCCGTTCCCGCTTTGCCATATTCGGGCTGCTCTTTCTGCACATAGGCTTCTGCACGAATCAGGTATTGTTCTGACAGGCGGAATACTTTGGGCATACATACGTGCAGGATGCGGTTTTCTACAAAACTTTCGTTACCGAAATATTTAATCAGCAAAGGCCAGGTAAGGCCGTAGCTTGTAGTCTGGTTCTGGAAGAAGGTAGTCACGCGTAGATCGTTGTTGTCATACAGGTTGATTACCCACTCTGCCGGCACGTAGTCCGGGCGTAGGCTCACATAGTCGTAGTTGGCAAAGATGCGTCCTAAAGCACCGCCATAGGAGTTGACTGTAAAGCCTACTTTCCAGATGGTCTCTGTCGAAATATCGTTGGTCCACATATATTTGTAGTAGCTCACGCCGTTAGCAATCTCATTGGTGCAACTCGATAGACGATATTTATTACTTTCGATGACTTTGGTCGAATATTTGATGGCATCGTCCCAATTCTTCATATATAATGATACACGTGCGCGTAAGGCATGAACAGTATATTCGTTGAAGTAAGGTGAGTCAAACAAACTTTCGGTAAAGTCTTCTTCCAATTCCAACAATTCTTCGGCACGGTCGAGATCTTCGAGGATGAAGGCATACGAATCTTTCAGCGAGGCGCGCTTCATCTCTTCGTCGCCGCCATAATGGCGGGTCAGGATGATACCCAACTGTTGGGCGGCGTCTTCATCGCTTTCGTAGGCTTTACAGAAGAGTTTTACCAATTCGGAGTAAGCTAATGCGCGGGCAAAGTAAGTTTCACCGCAGCATTGGTCGAGTTTGTCCAGTTGTTCGTCGTCGGTGACGCTCTTTCTCACGTTTTCCACCCTGTCAAGTAGGAAGTTGCAACGGTTGATAACCATATAAAGCGAACCGTAGACTGCTTCGATGTCGGTATTGGTGGCAAGAATATTCTTCCAGCGCCAGATGTCTCCGTATACGTTCGTGTTTCCGTTTACTCCATACACGAAATCGGTCTGCAAATCGGGCAGCAAGGTAAGGTTGCCCGAATAGAGGGCGCTGCTTTTGAATGCGTCGTAGATACCGATCACTGCGAGATCCACGTCTTTCACCGTTTGGATTGCTTTGTCGAAGGGAATTGCATCTTCGGGGAGCTTGTCCAGACAAGATACGCAACAGAGTGCCAGCGCAACCGATGTAATATATAATTTGAATTTACTTATCATTTTTGTTACTGTCATATTTAGAATGAAACTTCAACACCTAACGTAAACTGACGCGAAGCTGGGTATTGTGCTCGATAGATATTGCTTGCCACTTCAGGATCGAGCCCTTTGAATCCGGTGAAGGTCAGCAGGTTCTGCCCTTGCAGGTAGATGCGGGCGGAAGAGAAGAAGTTACTTTTCTTGAGCCATGCCTGCGGCAATACGTAAGCTAATGTCAGGTTTTTCAGGCGAAGGAACGATGCATTTTCAAGGAAACGATCGTCAAGTTCTGCTACTACGTCATAACGCGGGATATCTGTGACGTCTCCTGGTTTTTTCCATCTGTCGTACAGAAGTCGTTTGGATTGGTTGTAGGAACTGTACAATCCGTTGCTCTCTTCGAAGAAACGGTCGTTGTTCATCACCCAACGGTTCGCCATCCAGCTGAACTGTGCCGACAATGAAAGCCCTTTCCATGCAAGGCTTGTCCCAAAGCCGCCTGCCCAAGGAGAATCGAAGGTCTTGCCTGTCATAACTTTGTCCTCTTTGCGGAATTCGGTGGTTAGTTCACCGTCTTTCGTGTACCATAGGGCGTCACCGTTGGCGGGGTTTACTCCGGCATAACGGTTGAGGAAAAACTCATGTACGGGATGTCCTACGACAAATTTCAGTCCAGTGGTAGATTGTACATACTCTGTCACGCCATTGTAGAGTTCCACTAATTTATTCTTGTTGTAAGAAACGTTGGCACTAACGTTCCAGGTGAAGTCTTTCGTACGGATAATGTCTGCATTAGCTGAGATTTCTACACCTCGGTTCACCATTGCTCCTATGTTTTCCCAACGGTTCTTCTCACCAGTCAATGCGTATGATTGCGGTACGAGCATCAGTATATTGGTCGTCTTCTTGTGGTAGAAGTCAACATCCAGACCGATACGGTCGATGAAGCTCAAGCGCAGGCCGACGTTGTTGGTCCATGTCTGTTCCCAACCCAAAGTCGAATTACCGCTTTGCATGGGATAGATTCCGGCTTGTCCAAGGTAGTTGGGACCTCCTGATACCAATGCAAGATGGTCGTAATTAGGTATTTCCGAGTTACCGGACGTACCTGTACTCAGAGCTATTTGTGCGCCCGATAACCATTTAACATCTTTCAGGAACGCTTCGTTCTTGATGTTCCACATGAAGCCAAGCGACCAAAAGCCTCCCCAGCGGTTCTGCTTACCAAAACGCGAAGAAGCATCTGTACGTACTGCCGCTTCGGCATAATATAAGTCCTTGAAATTGTATTCGCCACGAAAGAAGAACGACAGATAGTAATAGGAACTATTGTTGTCTACCCAACTGGTAGCGCGCGTACCGGAACTTAGAGTTGTGAGCATATCGTGTGCTTGCCCTACTGCGATTGCCTGGAAACCTGTAGACTGATAGTTTACTGCTTCTTGTCCCAGCATGAAGTTGAACGAATGGTCGTCGTTCAGTGCCCAACGGTAGTTTGCCGTGGTGGTTTCGCTCAAACTGAGGATATCTGACGAACTACGTCCGGCAGACCCCGATTCGTTGTTGATGATATAGCTAGGGAAAGACTGCATGAAGGCCGTCGAATGTGTATAGTCTGCACCGAACTGAGTACGGATGGTCAGGTTTTTAACCGGCGTAATATCGGCAAATACGGTAGACAATAATTTATATTTCTTATATTGCACAGGATTATTAGCCATCCATTCAATTGGGTTTTGTCCCGTTCCCGTCCATGTCCCGTTATTTTCAGAAGCTAGCGAGCCGTCTTCATTGTAGGGATTCCAATAGGGGAGCATGAAACGTGAGCCGGCAATCGGTGTATAGAGTGCCATAGCACCTTCTTCCGCCTGCTGCACTTCTTCGTAAGTGGTCATCGTGCTAGTACCTACCTTGAGCCAGTTGCTTGCTTTTACTTCAGCATTGGCACGCATGTTGAAACGGCGGAAATTGGAACTTTGTGCAATACCTTCCTGATCGAAGAATCCGCCCGAAACGTAGTAGTTCAGACGATCGGTGGCACGGTTAACCGAGAGTTCGTAGCTCTGCAACGGTGCGCTGTCGTTGAATACTTCGTTCAGCCAGTTGACATTGGTACGCGAGAGCAGTTCATAATCCTTTCCTTTATCTATTCCGATTTCCTGCTCAAAGCGGATACGTTCGGGAGTATCCATCAGCATCCATTTATCATCAGATGCGAGTTGAGAAATACCATACTGCGCACGTAAGGTGACTTTTGCTTTGTCGATAGACAGTCCTCGTTTGGTTGTAATCACTACCACACCGTTGGCCGCACGTGCTCCGTAGATAGAGGTGGACGATGCATCTTTCAGCACAGAGATAGATTCAATATCCCCTGGGCTGATGGTGTTGAAGTCTGAGCTGGAGATGGGGACTCCGTCAAGAATAAACAGCGGAGATGTTCCCGAATTGATAGAGTTCGTACCGCGAATCTGGAAAACTGCCGCCTTGCTGGGCTCTCCGGAGTTGGAGATAACCTGCAGTCCGGGCGTCTGTCCTTGCAGCGACTGGTCGAAACCAGCTGCCGGAACATTTTCCATCTTTTCTGCTTTCACGGTAGCTACGGAACCGGCAATGGTTCCTTTCTTACGAGTACCATAGGCTACTACCACTACTTCGTCTATCAGTTCTGCATCCGATTCGAGCACAACGTTCAGCGTGCCTGTCCTGGCACTGACTTCATGCTTTTGTGATTGCATACCGATATAAGAAAAAATTAATGTGGCTTTTGCCGTACCTTTAATTTCAAGAGTATAGTTACCGTAGATATCAGTAACTATACCGTTGGTACTTCCTTCTTGTAATACTGACACGCCAATCAACGGTTCATTATCCTCATGGGAAATGACCTTACCCTTTACCAGGAAATCTTGTGCATGGAGAGATTGGGCAGTCAGCACTGCAAGAAAGACAAACCAAAGAATAAACTTTCTCATTTTTGTCTTTAAACTATTATTGATTTTAATTGAAATTAATTTATTTCGTGTATATGTACATGTCTTTTGAAGACAGTTCTAAAAAGAAGAAAAATCATCACGTTTTTTGATGTTTTTCCAAATAATAGGTAACATTTTTCTGTTATTGAATTTAATTATCATTTAATACGATATATTGCATAATATTTTGCAAATATAATCAATATTATCAACTACAGGCTTTACAAATAAAAAATAAATACACATAGCCGTTTTAATCAATTTATAATATATAAAACAAATCGTCAAAACGAAACTAATACATAAATAAAGCAGAACAACTCTATATATTTACCAGTTATAATATTATGAAATTAGAGTTATTCATGTCATATTGGGCGCAATGTTAATTATATCAAAATAATTATATCATATATATAAATTTACAATATAAAACTGCTTTGTTTGGATAAAATAGTATCGGTAAAAATAGAGTATTTTTTAGTTGTAATATGCACTATAGTCTTATTCAGCATAAACTTCACTGATGTTATCATATCTTACTTTTTTTTATTTGAGACGTAAAAGCACGAAGTTCACCTTACTCATCAGAACTATTTTTCCGCCTATTACGCAAGAAACAAGAAGTGGAATAAAAAGTTTTGCTACTTTTAGAATCATTATCTGATAAAAAATGAAAGAAGAATATTATTTAACGTGAGTTCGATATAAGATTAATTTTATTCGTTTGAATATTAGCGACATAGCGATAAAAGTATTAAATTTATAGTGTCCAATTATAACATTTAAACAGTTACCGCTATGTTCTCAGAGGTTATTGCGCAAACGTGCATTGATTGAAACGGTTAATGATGAGCTAAAAAATATTGTACAGATAGAACACTCAAGACACCACTCTTTCAACAACTTCATTGCAAATGCTCTTTCAGCAATTGCAGCCTATTGCTTTTTTGAGAAGAAGCCGGCCATTGATATAGAATTCATTAAAGACAGACTACTTGCATTGTTTTGAGTTATATCGAACTGACGTTAACAAAAAGTAAAACAGGAAGTGGAGATCCATTTACCCGAGCTCATTATCGCAATCTAGAATTTAAAATCAAGCGAACTATAGAAAAATAAAAAAAAGACCTTTTCTAGTATTAATAGCCCTTGTTTATTGTACAATTCATTAAATTAATGAGAATAAACAAGGGGCTACTTTGATTCATATAACAATCACTTTCTTCAAAAACTATACCAGATAGAACGAACAAACTTATTGTTCGATCTGTAAATCCAACATATAACAATTAAAGCCTATAAAGAGACTTTACTGCCGTCTTGAGAAGCATCTAGACAACACTAATTTGCAGAAAATATTCTAATTATCCTAAACCAATATTGCAAATCAAAACAATATTCGAAATTAGTCTGTGATTTTGAATCTGAAAATCGCAACCGAATGAGCCGGTATTTTTATCGTAACACGCGGACACATAACTTTCGTTTCGACAGTATCAGGAATAATTCGCATTGGATTGTCAAGCGAGTTATCGCAGTCAAGAAGGCTATGAACCTTATCGGCACCATAGTTGACATTTTCCAAAGGTTTGCTATCGGATACCGATAACATAGTGGTAATCATTGTGTATTCACCACTCATACCTTTTAGTTTAATTGAAGCTTGAGTGTCTTTTTCACCTGCATTTACCATTTTCACAATTACTGCATCATTGTCGTCTTTATCTGCAACTGCACTTGCATATATTTTTTCGGAATTTCCTGTAATTTTAATAGGGAGTACATGCGTTCCACGATTGGTGGAAAATAGTTGCTGAACATAATATGACGAAGTGCATACCGAACGTAAATTATCAAACCATATCATATCGGGACGCCATTGCCAACCGTCGATATGGGCAAATAGAGGTGCATAAGTTGCCATTCTCACAACATCTGCATTTCTTTCAAGACCAGTCATGAATGCGGCTTCGCAAATAGCAGAATAGAAACGGTTCCACTTCTTTCCCGCACCATGGCATGCGTATTCTCCTGCATATACTTTCGGTCCTTTTCGTGAAAACTCATTATAGCGATTTACTCCAGAGAGAAAGAATTCTTCGTCCTTGTAGAAATGTTCATCGACAAAATCGACACCGGCCTTACGCATTTCCGGCCAAAGGTAATCGTATTCTTTCCCGTCAGGCCAGGGTCCTGACGAACCTATAATTTTGATTTGAGGATAGAGCTTACGGATAGGTTCTATAAAGGCTTTGAGCATTGGCGCATACCATTCTCCCCACTGCTCGTTCCCTATGCCGAGGTATTTGAGGTTAAAAGGTGCCGGATGTCCCATTTCGGCTCTTATTTTTGCCCATTCATTTTTCTCAGGGTCCCCGTTGCAAAACTCGATGAGGTCAATGGCATCCTCTATAAACTCGTTTAAACTGTCACCTTGTGCTATCCATGAACCTTTTGTGGTAATATCGTTGTTGAACTGACAGGCCATACCACAACTGAGTACAGGAAGAGGTTCGGCACCGATTTCCTCACAAAACTGGAAAAATTCAAAGAAACCAAGACCGTATGACTGATAATAGTCGAAATGTGTACGCTCCTTGCCATAGTTCCAGCGCGTTTCATTCAACGGACGGTTTTCAACCGGACCGATACTGTTTTTCCAGTTGTATCTGGTGTCGAGAGTCGCTCCTTCCACGATACAACCACCGGGGAAACGCATCACACCGGGCTTTAGATTTGCAAGATGCTGAGCAAGATCCTTACGCAATCCATTTTCATGTCCACACCAAGTATTCACGGGAAAGAGACTGATATGTTCAACGTCTGCCGAGGCGCTTCCTTTTAAAAATACCATAAGAGATGCTTTCTTGATTGTGCGCGGTGGTGTAAGCACAACGGTATATTTGCACCATTCACTGTCACATACATTGATATCGGCTTCACATACAGTAAAACTTTCCTCCTGCGAATCAAGGTCACGCAAACCGACGTTCAGCTGCGCTTGACCATCTCCGGGAACTCTCGCCCATACCGTAAACCGATACTGTTCTCCGCCATGAAGCGACATTCCAAGAAATCCTTCGTTCTCGATACCTGTAGCCATATCGCGCTTACCGCTATACGACAATCTCACATAATGAGGACAGCGATTGAACGGGCCATCATCTTTCACCGCCACGCCACCTATAGTGTTCCATCCCATAAGCGGTTGCGGAAATTCAAATGACCTATTCTTTACCAATTCGCCATAGAGTCCGCCATCGGCGCCATAGTTGATATCTTCAAAAAACACACCATACATGGTCGGAGCGATTTCCACACCACGTTTATGGGTATTGATTTCCAATACTACGTCTTGTGCTTCTGTCTGCATAAAACAAGCGATGAAACAGAGAGTATAAAATAGTTTTTGAAAGTTCATATTATCAATTTTTATCGCTTCACCACCTCTGACAGATAATGTTCGCGCAGTTTTTTTACATGGTGCTTTCCTGTAAGCACAATTTCTTGCTCCTGACGTATATCTTGCGATGACGCAGCCACCTTAATCATGTAGTGTCCCGGCGCTATATTCCACCTACCATCAGCAAAATATCCCAGTTGCTCCGGGAAAAGTCTGAATCTCACAGTTTGTTTTTCTCCGGCCTTGAGGCTTACCCGTGCAAAGCCTTGGAGCTGGACAGGCTTCAACTGGGATTCTCTGTCAGTTGGAGAAACATAAATCTGTACCACTTCATCAGCATCAACCTTACCCGTATTTTTTACATCAACGTCTAAATTGAACGATTCGGCAGTAGTTTCGACTTGCCTGTCCATCCGCATTTCGCCATATTCAAAAGTAGTATAGCTTAAACCATAACCGAATGGCCATGCAATACGAGGATCATTCTCCAAACCGTAATTGTAACAAACAGGTTCATGAAGTTCAACGGCAGGATAGCTGACACATAGTTTACCGGACGGAGACACATTGCCAAAAAGAATATCGGCCACAGCATTTCCTCCTTCTTCGCCCGGATACCAAGCTTGAAGTACTGCAGTACATTTCTTTGCCAAATCGCTGATTACTTGTGCGCGTCCGCCAAATACGACCAGTATCACAGGCTTTCCTGTGGCAATAAGTGCATTTACATATTTTTCCTGTCGTCCGGGGAGAGTAAGTTTGGTACGGTCGCGGTTTTCTCCGCTAAGCATCACATTCTCACCCATCGCCGCAACAATTACATCGCACTGATGAGCCATCTGTAATGCTTCATCCCAATCGGCGAATTCATGACTATCGACCATGCGTCTGTCAATTTTTCTCTGTTCTGCTACTCGGGGGTCGCCACCCACTTCCATCACCGTTTCCGGCTCTTCTGTCCAATCACACCCACGAGAATAGAACAGCGAGCCTTCCTTTGGCATCTTTTGCTCCATACCATCCTTCAAGAATACATATTTGGGGTGTAGCGGACTTTCTTCCTTGTTCTGCCAGAAATAGTGCATCGCCTGGAATGTATAGTCGCCCGCAAGTGCCCACATTGAATTGGCATTTGGACCTGTAAGAAACACACGTCCACCCAGTCGTGAAAGTTTTTCAGCTGTTAGGGGCAGAATCGCTTCCTCGCTGTCCGCAACAGAGTCGTTTTTCAACAATACTATAGATTGAGCAGCAAGTTGGTAGGATGTAGCACGTTCTTCTTCGGTGTCAAACTCTATATGCCCGTTGCTGTAGAGCCGTGCGGTATTGTCGAGCATACCAAGCCTTGCCTTCAGCATCAGCACACGCTTTACCGCCTTTTCCAACGTCTCTTCACTGACAAGTCCCTTTTCCAATGCTTCCGGAATATGGATGTAAGTGTCACCGTTAGGGAAATCCACTTCGTTGCCGGCATTCATTGCCGCAGCACATAAATCTACAGGCGAAAGCATATCACCAACCTGTGGAATAGAACCATAATCACTCACAAGGAGTCCATCGAATCCCACATATCCTCGCAGTAAGTCCTGTTGGAGCCACTTGTTGGCCACACTTTTTGTGCCGTTGAAAGCATGGTAACCAGTCATCACCACCTGACTGCCCACCGTACGGATGATGGCCTCGTGAGGTAGCAAAATATCCTCCATCAGTTCCTTTTCAGGAGCATCCCCTCCCCCACCGTAACCAAGGAAATGCTTTGTGCAGGCAGCAACACCTTCATGTAGATTTCCTCTGTGTTGCATACCGTTTACAAAAGCAACTCCCATGGCAGCCGACAGATAGCCATCCTCTCCATAAGACTCTTCCAAACGATTGAACGACGGGTTGCGAACAACATCTACCATCGGCGAGAGAGCAAGCGTTCCCCCCATGGCACGCAACGCTGTAGCCGAGAGTCGGGCTTTCTTCTCCGCCAATTCCGTGTTGAATGTACATGCCATACCTATCTGTTGGGGATAGACTGTTGCGTCCAAGGCGTTCACACCCGAGAGTGCCTCTTCGTGAACAAGGGCAGGAATATGATTGGGGGTGTTTTCAATGAGCCATTTCTGCAACAGTGCAACCCTGTCACGCTGCTCATCGGGCGACAAACCTAAATCCATTGCAAACTGGGATATATGTCCAATTCCATTAGGAATCAATTCTTTGCATTTTGCCTCGTCAATTTTCCCGTCTGGCGTAAGTAATGCCGATATGTAAATGCTCCTCAGCTGAGCCACGCATTCTGCACGACTCATGTTGTCGTAAAGCTGAGCTACACGCTGCTCTAATGTCGGTGAGCTACACGCAGTCATGGATATACAAGTCATGGCAACAAATAATATTTTGATAGGTTTCATTAGCTGTGCAATTAATATTTATATTTCACCTTGCCACGAATGTCAGCGGCTGATGCTCCGACATAAACAGTGAAAGTGCCGTGTTCTGCCACCCATTCATGCTTTTCCTCATCAAAATATTTCAGATCTTCGTCGTCAATAGTATAGGAAATTTGTTTTGTCTCTCCCGGTTGGAGCGCGACTTTCTCGAAATGCTTGAGTTCCTTCACAGGGCGGATGACAGACGACTTGTCATCACCCACATAAAACTGCACCACTTCCTGACCAGCGACTTTTCCGCAGTTGCTTACCAATACCGATACAGTGCGCCCGTCAATGGCAGGTTTACTGTAGTTGAATGTGGTGTAGCTCAAACCGAATCCAAAAGGAAAACGCACTTTTGTCTTGAAGTAATCAAACCAGCGATAGCCTAAGAGAATGTCTTCGCCATATATTTCAGTTTCATTTTTCATTGACCCGTTACCCGGCTCATTGCAGAAATTTATACCTTTCCAACCTTCTACAGCTGCTTTTAGCAGGCCGGCAGAACTCATCGGTTTTCCTTCTTCACCACCAAAAGGTTGAGGCAACTTGTCCGGTGATACTCCGGGATAGCCTACAGCACCCATTTTGTGGGCAGGGTAGTCGGCAAGCTGACAGGCAAATGAAAACGGAAGTTTTCCTGACGGGCACACATCACCCGAAATTATATCCGCCAAAGCGTGTCCGGCTTCGCTGCCAAGATACCAGGACTGCACCAATGCAGGAGCTTTGTCGAGCCAAGGCATGTCGTATGCGTTTCCGCTCACAATCACCAATACGGTATTGCTGTTGGCGGTAAGCAGTTCTGTAATGAGACGGTCTTGACTGAAAGGAAGTTGATAATGTTCACGGTCACCACCTTCACAGTCCTGAGTATGATTCTTGTTCAGACCTCCTACATAAATAACATAATCCGCATTTTTTGCTTTTTCAACTGCTTCATTACGGAGCGAATCATACAAGGCTTGTGGCAAAACATCTACTTCACCGAACATTGCCCGTCCCGATTCATAACCTTTTGCATATTCCACGATGCATCTGTCACCGAACCGCTCCTTGATGCCACGCAGTGGCGACACTTCATCGCGAGGTTTAAGCTCACTCGACCCTCCGCCTGCACATAAACTGCGAGTGGCATTTTCGCCTACCACCAAGATCTTCATCTTATCCTTAGGGACAAGGGGAAGAATACCATTATTTTTCAACAACACTATACCTTCCTGCGCTATCTGACGTGCCGCGGCAACGTGTTCGGGAGAGTTCATTACGCCAAAGCCTCGATTGGTGGCCATTCCGGTACGAAGTATCAGACGAAGCATACGTCTGGCTTTGTCATTAATTATCGAATCGGGTACTTCGCCTTTACGACATTTTTCAAGATAAGCTCTACCAAGATAATAATCATCGTATGAGTTTATCGATGCTTCCGTAGAAAGACCGTCTGTAAAACTGCCCATTTCAAGGTCAAGACCATTGAAAATAGCTTCATTTGTGTTGTGCGCAGCACCCCAGTCAGTAATTACAGCTCCGTCAAATCCCCACTCATTCTTCAGAATATCGTTAATCAGACGTGCATTATGAGTTGCGTGCTGGTTGAGGTATTGGTTGTAACTACCCATTATGCTCCATGCCCCCCCTTCAGTCACAGCCGCATGGAATGGGCGCAAATAAAGTTCGTACATGGCTCGGTCAGATACTCGTACATCCACATGATTGCGGAAAATCTCCTGTTCGTTGAGTGCATAATGCTTTACGCAACATGCCACACCATTTGATTGAAGCCCTTGAATATATGGTACGCACATTCGCGAAGCGAGATACGGGTCCTCTCCCATATATTCAAAGTTGCGACCGTTAAGCGGTGTGCGGTATAGATTCACACCGGGGCCTAACAGCACTGTCTTATTGCGGTAGCGAGCCTCTTCACCCACCATTCGTCCATAAAGAGAAGCCAACTCCGGCTGCCATGTAGCGGCGAGACAAGTCAGAGCAGGAAAAGCTGTACATGAATCATTGGTCCAGCCGGCGTGGTCCCAGTTGTTCCAGTTAATTTCCATCCTCACACCATGAGGTCCGTCGCTAGTATAGACCTCAGGGACACCCAAGCGCGGTACGCCAGGACTTGAAAATTTCGATTGTGCATAACTGAGGCGTACCTTCTCCTCAAGCGTCATCCTATTCAGAAGCATTTCCACCATTGCCTCGATATCATTGCCATTGCTGTTGATAGCATTTGAAGCTAACATACCTAACATAAAAATAAAGAGAAAAAGAAGCCTTCTCATGCCTTATGATTTTTTATTGATAATTTAAAAAGCGGGAAGAGCAGCCGCCCTTTATAATGAGCGGCCACGCTCTGCACGGTATTATTCCTTCACAATCTTTGTGATTTCTGTAATCGTATAGCCGTTCCCTACCAAAAGAGCTCCATCCTGTTCGTTCATCATCTCCATGGATAAGTCAGTAAGCGTAAATTCCAAAACCATAGAGCCGCTAATCATGATATCATCGCGTTCAGGGTCACCTTTTCCTGTAAGAATGTTATTCCACGCACCGGTAGTCATAGTGCCCTGTCCTTCACCGGTAACATACACGCGGACGATGTCACCGGCCTTCACTAAATCCTTAAACTGAGTCTGGAGGTAGTTGAACGGTGTACCCCATGTGACATTGAACTCGCCTTCCCAAAGAGTCTCTTCAGCAGCAGGAGCTTCATCACTGACTACAATTTTACCGCCACCATAAACATTACCATCACTATCGGTGAGAGTCATACGATAGGTACCTAGAGCAAGGTCGACAGGTACAATGTATTCCACATAGCTCTTATTACCATTTTCGACAAATGTGGTAGAAACTTCTTTTCCCCCTATCGCTATTTTTACTACTTTATCCATGTTGACGCCATGTAATTTCGCAGACTGACCTGCAACTACCTGACGATCGCGTATGTCGTTGCCGGGAATTGGTCGCTATCGAGCGACCGAACAATAAGTTTACCGATACGGGATGTCGATTTCCCCTTTGTTGTGGTAGCGACAATCTTCAAAACATATTCCCCCGCAAGAAAAGTATGCTGAATTTTCTTACCCTCATGTATTTTCTCATCATCAATGAACCATTCGACGGTAGTATAGAGGGCCGGTGTCACTGTGACAGAGTCAATAAACTCAGTGTCACGAGAGATATTCTTGTACACAGCCGGTTCACCGTTCTCCCACTCACCGAACCATGGAAGGAGAATTTGAGGGAAGTCATCCTCAGTAGCCGTAATGAACCCATCGTTATTTTCAGAGCAGGAGCTAAGTATTCCCATTGAGAGAGCCACCATCACTGCCACTAAATTATATAATATTTTTTTCATCTTAAATTAAATTTTAAACCCTGTTCCAACCTCCCCCGCAGGAGAGGCGGAAAGAAGGAAAATGGAGAAAAACTTAAAACAATCTATTTATTCACCTAAGTCGTTGATATCTATAAAATTTTGCTCAGCTGTATCCCACCAGACACGAGTGTGCCAGTTGTCGTTACCACCGATACGTTCTACCGCTTCCTTATAGTTTACGCTGTTGTATTTAGCTTCAAGCAGTGGATAACGCAAGCGTACCGGCGTCTGCATGTTCGGGTCTTCGTGAGGAAAATCGCCACGGACAGGAAGCAAAGTGCGGTCAGCAATAGCAGGATAGTCAGAACGACGGAGATTAGCCCAGCCTTCGCTTGGATTTGTAAGATGGAGAATCCATGCCTGGGTGTTGATAGCCTCACGAGGGTTGTCGCCCAGTGGATTTGCCGCTATATATTCATCAATTTCTCCATCAGAAATCTTCGAGACTATATCATAGTAGCTGTTCAACATCTGCATGGATGCACGAATACCGGCTTCATAGTAGCTATTGGCATTGCCCGGAACATTCCAGTCTTTCGACGCAGCTTCAGCAAGCAGGAATTCAACCTCAGCAGAAGTAATGAGAATACCGGGGCAGTCGGCATTACAGAATGCGACAGCAACAGTCGGTCGGAGCATACGAGCCGGATAGTTATTCTTGTCATACCCCTTGTCAGGATAAAGTTTCACAAGTGATTCAAGAGTAGGAATCTCATTGTTTGCCGGACCGTTTACCCAGTCGCTCCACCAAGCATCACCGACATTACATGGCACAATACCCGTTCCACCACGTTCTCCCCAGTCTATCACTTCGTCGGTGACATCAAAGTTGCCTGATGTATCAGTCTGGCTTCGTGTAGCGTGGATGTAACACCTGGCGATACGGTAAAGACGCGGGTCATTCATCTTCTTCATATAATTAAACAATGTTGAACACACGAACGAAGGTGACTCCGGATCCTGACCATATATCATTTCACCAAGAGCATTAGCCCTGAAATCAAGGTCGTTAGCACCATCGTAGAGAGTGAAAGGAGCGTCAATGTATTTCACGTATGCATCATCACCGGCTGATGAAATAATACCCCCGTCAGCATTCAGAGCAGACTCAAATTCGATACGGGCTTTTTCAGGAGCAACATCTGATATACGCATCGCATAACGTAGACGAAGAGTATTGGCATACTTCTTCCATGCTGTTACATCACCCCCCAAAGAAGTGACATCGCCGGAGATAAGGTCGGTACCTTTGCCAAGTTGTGCGGCACACGCTTTTAGCTCAGAAAAAATGAAGTCATAGACTTCTTCCTGTGTATCATACTTTGGGTTGGCATTGCCATTGATATAGGACATTCCCGCCTCAGTACAAGGGATATCTCCATAGATATCAGAAAGTACAGCCATCATGTAAGCCCGATGGATACGCAGCGCAGCATTAGTGTTCGGCATATTCTCAGAACGATGGATAGCATCTACAAGGTTCTTGATACTGATTGAATAATAACGTCTCCATACATGAGACATTTCGGAGTCTTTGGGATAAACGGCTCCTGCAAAATTGGACACATTCCATCCCCCAGCATAATACTGCGTGAACCCAGTAATATAACTACGGTAAGTATCCATGAGGGAGAAGTCTCCGTATGTTTGTAACAAAGCTGTCGTGAGCTGTGTATTCGGGTCGATGGCGTTTGCCTTCGAATCGTCAGTATTGATATCCTCCATATAAGCATCCGAGCAAGCGGAAAGTCCTGCAAGTGTGAAAATCATCACTGCTGATGCTATGTAATAATATATTTTTTTCATAACTGTTCAGTATCTATTAGAATTTCATATTTACATTAAAACCGTAGCTACGGCGTGAGGGGAGCGAACCATACTCAAGTCCCATGCCTGATGTATTGTAGTTGGAATCAGGGTCGATGTTCGGAATATTCTTCCACACAATGAAGGGGTTACGGGCTACGAATGAAACCGATAGTGACCGGACAAACTTACCGAGCATACTTGCCGGGAAAGTATATCCAAAGGTAATCTCACGGCACTTGATGTAAGAATTGTCGTAGATAAAGGTTGCAGGAGCCTTTTCTGCAACACTCTTCCAATAGTTCTGTGGATTCACCGGATATGTATTCTTGCTGTATGTGCCATCACCATTATCAATGACGCCTTCGGCAATAAAGCCCTCGCATTTGCCGGCAGCGCGCCACTGTGCCTCGGTCATACCGGCTGCCTTACGAACCTCCTCAGAACGGTACCACTCTTCACGACCGGCAAGCGTCGCGTTTGCCTTACCGGTTAGATATGCCGAACGCATTGAAAATGAATAGAGGTCAGCACCCATCTTTATATCGAAGCCGGCATAAAGGTGGAAGTTCTTATAAGTGAATGTCGAGTATAAACCGCCTGTCCAGTCCCACGTTGAGTTACCGATGGTCTTGAGGTTCTCGTCATAAAGAGGAAGTCCGGTGTTCTTATCGATGAGGACATCCCCATACTCGTTGCGCTTGAAATCCGTACCGAGGATAGAACCGAAATCCCTTCCTACCTCAGCCCCGACAGATACTCCTGCCCAGCTTGCATCAGCCAACTGGAAATAATCCATCCCCTCAACAAGATTAAGTACCTTGTTTGAGTTCTTTGAGTAGTTGACGCCTGCATCCCATGCGAAGTCCTTGATTTGGAGTACACGACCATAGACCGCAAGCTCAATACCCTTGTTCTGAATCTTACCGGCATTGATAAGACGAGAAGAGTATCCGGCAGCCGCGGATGAAGCAAGACCTATAATCTGATCTTTCGATATCTGGTCGTAGAATGTAAAGTCAACATTCAGACGTCCATTGAAAAACTTGGTTTCAAAACCGAGTTCATAAGAACTCGTCATTGTCGGCTTAAGATCCTTATTAGGCTGCGTATCATTATTAATCATACCAATGGTGAAACCGGGATATGAGTATTTTCCTGTCGCATAGTTCAGCGCCAACTGGTATGGGTCTGTGTCAGAACCGACCTTCGCCCATGAAGCGCGAACCTTACCAAAACTTAAAATACTTTGGTTCTTGATGAATTTGGAGAATACGATACTTCCGGAAACAGAAGGATAAATATAGGTATTGTTCGCTACCGGGAGCGTGGAAGAACGGTCGCCACGAAGAGTACCTTCAAGGAAATATGTGGAGAGATAACCAAGGCTTGCACTTGCAAAGAGAGAATTTATCTGTTTTTGGTAGGTGTAAGGCTGCACATTCTGTTCTGCGTAGTTCATAATTGAAACTACTCCATCCATCTGTTGGTCAGTACCGGTAATTACAGTTGTCTTGTTGTTCACCTTATATATGTTTCCACCGAGAGTGGCATTAACATCGAAATCACCCCAGTTGTTATTATAGAGAGCAAGAATTTCTGCATTTAATGTCCGGTTATTAAAAATCGAGTTGGTAAGTTTACCCGGAAGAACGCCCGGAGTCGTACGGGCAATGAAATCCTCGAAATTCATGTTATTGATGTCGGTTCCGATTGTACCCTGAACTTTCAAATGCTTGTTTATATTGTAAAGAGCCCTCCCTGTGAAGCGGAATACATCCTTCTCTGTTGTATTATCACACTTATAGAGATCCCAATACGGGTTCCTGTTGTACTGGTCATTACCATTCCAACGGGCGTAAGTGCCGTCTGCATTCTGGTAGTTCTTAAGCCATTCCTGATTGTAGGTGCTCGCCAAAGTCATAAGATTCTTACCGACATTGCTTTGGGAGTCGCCAAGGGCGGGACGGTTCTTTACATTCTCACGAGTATAGTTTGCCGTGAAGTCGAAATCAACCGGACCAGCAGAAGTATTTACACGGAGGTTGAAGTTGTCACGACTCATGTGGGTGTTGGGAAGAATATCCTTATTGCGCATATCGGTGAAAGAGAAACGGACACCTGTCTTACCGGAGTTTACACTCAAAACAGCGGTATTTTGAGCCGTCAAGCCTGTACGGAAAAATGATGAGGTGTTGTTCGGATACATGAGGAACGGGCGTACAGTACCGTCATAATAGGTTTTGTCAATCATGTCAGCCTTCACGCCCCAGCTCTGGTTTGTGCCGGAAGAAGCATCAAGCTGATACTGCCCGTTGTCCCCCATACCGTAGATACGCTGAACATCATCCCATTTCGCAAGCTGGGTGTCGAAAGTGAGTGAACCGTTATACTCTACGGAAATCTTCTCTTTATCCGCTTTCTTTGTAGTGATGAGGATTACACCGTGCGACGCACGTGAACCATAAAGTGCGGAAGCAGCCGGACCCTTCAGCACAGTCATGGTTTCAATATCATCGGGGTTGATGGCAGATATACCGTCACCAAGGTCATAACCACCCTGCTCACCGGCACTTCCGAAGTTGGTATTGTCCAAGGGAACCCCATCAATCACATAAAGAGGCTGGTTGTTGCCGGTCATCTCTGTTGTACCACGGAGCATAACCCTGGTAGAACCAGAGGCCCCCCCGGCAGTATTGCTGACAACAAGACCAGCGACTTTGCCGGCAAGCGAATTCATGACATTGGTTTCCTTTGCTTTGGTCAGTTCTTCACCTTTTACTTCGGAGAGTCCATAACCAAGAGCTTTGCGCTCGCGTTTTATACCGAGTGCAGTCACAACCACTTCACCCAACTCCATAGCGTCTTCCTCAAGTTTTATCTTCATATTATCCTGAGCCTTCACACGTAAGGTTTTGTATCCTATATAGGACACCTCAAGTTCGTCACCGGCACTGCACTTCAAGGTAAAGTTTCCGGCATAATCCGTAATAGTACCATTGGTGGTTCCAACCACCTTCACAGACACACCGATCAAAGGACCTGATGCATCAGAAACATTCCCTCTCACTGTAATCCCGACCGATTCCGCTGTTATGCCGGCATCTGCTCCTCTTGAAATACTTGCCATAACCGGCAACGTCATCAGGCTCGCTACAAGCACAGCACACAGCACTAATTTTAATTGCTTCGTTTTCATGATATTATTTTTTTGGAATTTAGTTAGATTTGGTATCGCTCACATCTACTTTACACTGTCTGCGATCCCTTCTTTAATACCTTTTATCACCCAGTCAGCCTTAATCGACATGTTATTACTACGGTCGAAGATACCGAACATATCCGCACCGTTGCCAAACCGGTTGTTGTCCCATACGAAAGTGGAGAATCCGCGTTTGCGTGCCTCAGACACCAATGTCTTGCAGTAATAAGACATATTTTCCTGCATACGGTCGACTTCGGAGGCTTTGAAATGGTTGGTTATGCCCCATTCGCCAATCACTACGCCTAATCCTTTCGCGCTCCATTCGTCTGCCAGCTTGTTGAAGAATTTAATCATAGTATTCTCGTCACTATGTGATGCTCCATACTGTTTATATGGCTCACCCCAGTAATAGCATTCGCCACTTCCGGAATATTCCCACGGATTGTAATAATGTAGCTCTACGCTCATATAGTCATTGCCATTACCCTCCATGTCGGTAGGAATGATGAAGTCCCCGTTATACAGACCATAATCGGCATTGCATACATACGTCTGTACTATCAGGTGCCGTTTTGCATTGTTCATGCCTGTGGCTCGCACGATATCAATGAAGGTCTGGTTGTAGGCATTTTGCACATCAAGATTTTCGGCTGTCGGTTTTCCCCATTTGTCAGGTTCATGAACTTCGTTGGTGCCGGCAAATGCTACACGGTAATCATATTTGTTAAGCTCATTAGCTATGTTCATCCATAGCAAGGCTAATTTTTGGCAGTTTTCTTCCTTATTCGCATAAAGAGGACGGCTCTCAAGCCATTTGTCATGGTGAACGTTGATAATGACTTTCAGGTTGTAGTCCAGACACCAGTCTATCACTTCCTTTATCCTGTTCATCCATGTCTTGCTGACAGTCATCGCAGAAGGGTTGCTGATGTGGCATTGCCATCTTACAGGTATGCGTATGGCATTGAATCCGGCATCACGCACAGCCTTGATGGTTTTCTTTGTCACTAACGGGTTGCCCCATGCTATTTCTGCTTTGTCGGCACCGTCCGGGTCGCCAATAGCGACAGACTCACCGTCTTGCCCCAAAGCGGAGCATTCAAATTGGTTACCGAGGTTCCATCCGGCAGTGATTTCACTGTTCCATTGCCGGGCGGTCTGTTGGGCGTGACACTGCATTGCAGCTAACATCAGCGGCAACAGCCAAGAGATTCTAAAGTTAATGTTCATGAATAATAGATTTAAAATTTTCGGTAAAATTAGTAAGATGTCTTATATCAGACGGTTAACTATCTAACAAAAAAGGTTTGATAAATATCTTTCGTCAGAAAACAAACCTTATTTCACGAGAAATCAAACCTTTTTTTTCGCGAGAACCGACACAATCGAGCAGTCAACTCTCGGAATTCTTGAAAGTCTCGATCCGCTCAGTCGTGAGCGGATAAAGCATCATCAAGCCCACTGTCAGCAGCGAGACAGCAGCCGGAATATAGCTCATGGCCAGTTTCATACCAAGGATAGCATTCGGTGTCTGTGAGACAGAATTGGGCTGAAGTCCAAAGGCGCTGAAGAGTAGCAACACCGCTGAACCGGCGATGGCACCACCGAACTTCTGAGCCATGGAACCGGAAGAGAAGATGAGGGCGGTGGAGGCTGTGCCGTGTTTGTAGTAAGAATAGTCGGCCACATCGGCATACATGCTCCATACCAGCGGACTAACCACTCCGGTGAAGATGCTGATGAGTACCTGAAGGAGCAGCATGCCTATGAATCCGCCATTACTTAACGGCAGATAGAAGAACATAATACTGAACACACTCATTACCACTGCGGAGACAATGAATGTAGTCTTCTTGCCCAGTCGCTTGCTTAAAGGCATGGCGCACACCACACCTATCATGTTACACACCTCACCAATGGCAAGGAACACGCCTGCGTAGAAAAGGAATGAGACGAAACCCATGTCCACCATATTGCTATCGCCAATGTAGTATTTGAAATAATAGGCTACCGTGGCGCCACGCACCGTATTGAACAGGTTAGTGCAGAGGGCTGTGCAGGTAATCATCCACCAAGGGAAGTTCCTCACCAGAAAGCGAAAGTCGTTCATCAGTTTGCCCGCCTTGGCTTCCTTGACATGCTCACGAGTAAACAGGAAACTGCCAATGAAGAGCAGGAAACACACTGTGGCGATAACCATCATGGCACCTTGCCAAGCGCCTGTCTGACCTTTGACAGTGAGGAAAAACAATTTGTGGGCAGAGAAGAACTTGCACAACGGTTCCCATGAATACAAAGCAATGAACGAGCCACCATAGGCGAAGAACATGCGGTAGCTTGAGAAAACTGTCTTCTCGTAGCTGTCAGATGTCATCACACCAAGCATCGAAGCATAAGGTACATTGATGCAGGTATAGACCGTCATCATGAGGATGTAGGTGATGTAGGCATAAACGAGACGCCCCTGCTCGGCATAGTCGGGTGTGGTGAACAACAACACTCCGCTGATGGCAAAGGGCAGCGAGAACCACAACAGGTAAGGACGATACTTGCCCCATCGTGTATTGGTGCGGTCACAAATGGCACCCATCATAGGGTCGGACACAGCGTCCCATACACGCGTCACAAACATCAGAGTGGCGGTATGGGTGAGCGGCAGGTTGAAGATATCGCTGTAGAAAATGGGAAGATAATAAGAGAATATTTTCCAGAACATGGAAGACGCCATGTCTCCCATGCCATATCCTATTTTTTCAGTCAATTTGGCCATGATAAACAGATTACTGTGAAACTCACTTTTGACTTTACATCTCTACCTCTACGACGTGCTTACCCGGAAAAGCCTTTACAACGTTTCCCTCAATGGGCTTTCCGTCAACGGTTATCCGGCTAACGCCTTTCGGCTTGCCATTGGGATTCTTCACGGTGATGGTCATCTCGCTGTCACGCAGCTTGCGCTTCACGGTGTACTCCTTCATTGTCTCAGGCAGACAGGGATCTATCTCCAGTCCATCATAAGTAGGACGTATGCCGAGGATATACTGGGTGATGGTAAGCCAGTTCCATGCTGCGGTACCCGTAAGCCAAGAGTTCTTTCCCTCTCCCGGACGTGCGGCATCCTTGCCTGCCACCATCTGGCAATAGACGTATGGCTCTACCTTATGAAGCGTCTGGTCCTTTATCCACGCCGGGCATATCTTGGTGTAGTGATTCCATGCGTCATCGCCACGTCCGGCTACTGTCTCACCGATAATAACCCAAGGATTGTTATGACAGAAGATGCCGGCGTTCTCCTTGTAACCTGCCGGATAAGATGAGATTTCGCCCATCTCCACGTGGTAGGTGGTGAAGGCGGGGTTGTTGAGCACCATGCCGTGCTCACTGTCGAGATAGTGCTTGCAAGAGTCGAGAGCCTTGCTCACCATGCCATCCTCCATTCCTATGCCAGCCATGGTGCAGAAACCTTGCGACTCAATGAAAATCTTGCCTTCTTCGTTTTCGTGGGAGCCAATCTTATTGCCGTAGAAGTCATAGGCACGAAGATACCACTCGCCATCCCATCCGTACTTTTTCACCGCCTCGACCATGTCATCAACGCAGCCTGTAGCGCGCTTTGCCTCTGCTTCCATGCCACGAACCTTGCACAACTCGGCATATTGGCGGCCGCAAAAGACGAAGAGCCCCGCTATCATCAGCGATTCTGCTTTTGATCCCTCAGAGACGTTCTCAGTGGTTTGAAATGACTCGTTGGGGTCCCAAGAGAAACAGTTTAGGTTGAGACAGTCGTTCCAGTCGGCGCGACCTATAAGAGGCAACTTGTGGGGACCGAGATTCTCCACCACATGGTTGAACGAAATGCGAAGATGCTCCATGAGCGACACTTCCGACCCCGGCTTGTTGTCCCAAGGCACTTTCTCGTCGAGGATACCGAAGTCGCCCGTCTCCTTTATGTATGCTACTGTGCCGAAGATGAGCCACATGGGGTCGTCGTTGAATCCACCGCCAATGTCGTTGTTGCCACGCTTGGTGAGGGGTTGGTACTGGTGATAGCAACCACCGTCAGGGAATTGTGTTGAGGCGATGTCGATAATGCGCTGACGGGCACGCTCCGGCACTTGGTGCACAAAGCCCACGAGATCTTGGTTGGAATCGCGGAATCCCATTCCACGGCCTATGCCACTTTCGAAGAAACTGGCTGAGCGTGAGAAGTTGAACGTGACCATACACTGGTACTGATTCCAGATATTCACCATTCGGTCAAGACGGGCGTCGCCTGTAGAGACTTGGAACTTGTCAAGCAGCTCGTCCCACATGGCATAAAGCTCATCAAAAGCCTTGTTCACAGCCTCAACGGTGCGGAATCTATCAATGGTAGCGTGAGCCTTCTCCTTGTTCACAATGGTGCAGTCGAGAGCGCCCAACGAAGTGACGAGCGTTGGGTCGGAGTGTGGATCGGCATATTTCTCCTCTTGCGCGTTTTCGACATAACCAAGCAGGAAGATAAGGTCTCTCTGCTCGTCCGGCATGAGGCTCACCTCTATATAATGTGAGGCGATGGGGCTCCATCCGAGTGCCACAGAATCAGACAATTTGCCTGTCATGACGCACTGCGGATTGGCAAACTCATTGTAAAGTCCAATGAACGACTCACGATCGGTATCGAATCCATCGGCTTGTGCATTTGCCAAGGCGTAATAGGCATAATGGTTACGACGCTCCTTGTACTCTGTTTTATGGTAGATGACGGTAGAAGATGCTCGCTGCTCTATCTCTACCTCGCCAGTGCTCCAGTTGCGCTGGAAATTCTCCATGTCAGTGGCGGCGTTCCACAAGCACCACTCGGCAAACGAGAAGAGTTTGATAGTCTTCTTCATGTCAGTGGTATTGCGAATGGTCACCTTCTGCACCTCGGCCCATGTATTCAAGGGCACAAAGAAAAGCTCAGAAACCTCAATGCCGTTCTTGCTTCCCGTAATGCGGGTGTAGTTGAGTCCATGGCGGCACTCATAGCTGTCGAGAGGGGTTTTACATGGCTTCCAACCCGGATTCCACACCACATCGCCGTCCTTTATATAAAAGTAGCGACCGCCATTGTCCATTGGCACGCCATTGTAGCGGTAGCGCGTGATGCGGCGGAACTTGGCATCCTTGTAGAAAGAGTATCCTCCTGCCGTATTGGAGATAAGGCTGAAGAAATCTTCATTGCCTAAGTAATTGATCCAAGGGAATGGTGTTGCCGGATCGGTGATAACATATTCACGGTTGGTATCGTCAAAATGTCCGTATGTCTTTTTCATTATTCTGTTTGTAAGAAAGTTGAGTAAATTATTTCTTTTTTCCCGTCAGAAGGTCCACCAGCGGACGATCCTTGAATGATTGACTTTTCTGGTCCCAAAAGCCGAAGTCGTTGTCGTAGCACCAAGAGGCCCATGCGATGTTGTACTTGTCGAACACCCACAGCATATCCCTTGTCCAATTATAAGCCAGCTCACGGTCAACCGGCTCATAGACTCCCCATTCTCCGCAGTAGAGCTGTACGTCATATTTTTTTGCCACGGCAATGGCGTCACGGAAGTCCTGGGCTATGCGCTCACGATTCCACTCGGATGCGTATTGTGTCAGTATGGGCTTCAAGCTCTCAGATGAGGCATCATAGTCAGCCTGTGAAATGAGGCGACCCGGATAAGTGAGCTTGCCGCTGTATTCTCCTATTGGTGTCCAAGGTGCTCCATAGTGCGTAAGTGCCTGTGGCTCGTAATAGTGGAACGAAAGAATGATATTCTTGTCGCCCTCTGGTATGCGCAGGTATTTGAATGTCCAAGTGCCCTGCCACTTGTTGGAACCGATAACCAGCGTGCGCTGTGGCTCACGCTCGCGAAGAGCCTTATGTACTTTGATAATCAACTGATTCCATTGTTCATGTTCATCGGCTACAGGTTCGTTCATCAGCTCGTAAGCCACAGAATCGGTGCTGTATGTCTTGAGCACGTCCGACAGTTCATACCACATATTTATATAACTTTGCTGGGCTTCGTCTGACGTGAAAAGCACATTTTCCTTACCCTCGTTGACTGCATTGAAATGATGAGAGCGGATGACATGCATATCCACTATGGTGCGCAAGTGGTGCTTCCCGGCCCAGTTCAAGGCTTGCGTGAGCAACTGCCATGCCTCGGGCAGTTTGTTGCCCTGCTCGTCCCAAAATTGCTCCTCGTCGATTGGAAGACGCACGAAGTCGAACCCCAGCTCCTCAAGGCGTGCAAAATCATCTTCTTTGATGTGCTGACGGCGTGCCTCTCCGCGCTCCGTACTCTGCGAGAGCCAGTGGCTGATGTTTGTACCGCGTTTGATGGCAAAATTATTTACAGTCTTCGCTGTAGAAGCAATGGGAGTTGTGGAGGCAAGGGGAGAGGAAGAACATGCCATAGTCACAACTGCGACTGCGAGAATCATTATCTTTCGCATATCTCTCATATTATTTATTATGGTTTCAAATTTCATGGTAGAGTCTGTAATATTCCCGTTAACAGGACTTTCGTTGCAAACATAGATGATATTCTGCAAAAAATGGTTTGCTATCTATTGATAGTGGTTTGATAGGTATCTTTCGTTAGAAAACAAACCTTATTTCACGAGGAATCAAACCTTTTCACGAAAACGGGAGCAGTCAGATTGTCATTTTTTGATAAGTCTAGCATAAAAAAAGACACCTTCCTCATCTGAAGAAGGTGTCTTGATATCGACTGGAACGAATAGCTGTCCTTTAACCCGACACTGTTTTACTTGAATTTTGACGGTGAGATACCGAAGTATTTCTTGAATGCAGTACTAAAATATTTGGCGTTATCGAAGCCTACTTCCCAAGCGACTTTACCGACATGGTGCCCCGAACGTAACAAGACAGCTGCACGTTCAAGACGCACTACACGGATAAACTCCTGAGGTGATTTTCCTGTATATGACTTCAGCTTTACATAAAACATTGTACGGCTCATTGCCATTTCCCGGCACAGACTATCAACGGTAAATTCCGAATCCGAAATATGGTTAAGAAGGTGTTTGGTCACAGTATCTACAAAGTCGGTATTTTGTTTAGTGTCTGTTGCGGCATCACATTCTTTGCATAGCGAAGCGGCAGGGTCGATTACTTGGCAACCATCAAGCTGAAGCTCTGTATCTGTAGAAATGCCCGACTTAACTTCATCTTGTTTCTGCTCGGATTGTGAAGTTTCGGTGGCATCCTCGTTATCCTGTTTCAAAGCACTCACCACAAGACGCATATACCGAGTGTGCAGCCCGTATGTCCACCAGGATCCATAGAACAGCGACACAATGAATGAAATGTAAATACACCACATCCACCACGAATTCCACCATGGACGGCTTACGGTAATTACCAATTTCCGCTCACCAAGTACAACACAGTTAGCCTTGCTTACTGCACGGACTGTGAGATGATGTGTGCCGGGCTCAAGGTTAACGAATCGAATATATTGCTGCGTTGTGAGCGGACTCCAACTGACATTTCCAACTCTGTATTGATAAGCTATATCAAATTGGTAGCGTAAGTTGATACTTTCAAAATATAGTTCAAAGGTGCGCTGTAGGTACGACAGGCTCAGTATTCCTTCACCCAGCATTTTTGCCACTTGCTCGTTGAATTGTTCTGAGTCGCTATCATGACAGTTTACTCCCGTAAAACGCAGATTAACTGTATAATTGTGTTGCTGCACATAGTGTGGATTGACTACAACAGCACCAGCTTCGCTTCCGAAAAGAAGGTTTCCATTCTGCAGGTTGACGGCTGCGCCATATGAATACTCACGTTGAAGCCCGTAATGATAGTTCACATTGATAATTTTGTCAAGACTGTCAGGATGTGCAAATGACAGTCCCCTGTCAGTTGCAAACCATAAACGT
Organism: Bacteroides caecimuris; assembly: GCA_948742525.1. GTDB lineage: Bacteria > Bacteroidota > Bacteroidia > Bacteroidales > Bacteroidaceae > Bacteroides > Bacteroides caecimuris_A. The sequence continues at coordinate 42,037 of CAPYSS010000010.1, forward strand.
CCAAGATCATCTTGCGTGACGCTTGTAACGGTGTTTGAAGGCAGACCGTCTTTCATAGTGAACAACCGGCAATTCCCAGTACGAAGGTTATACACATATAGCCCGCCGCCATCGGTGGCAATATCTATATAGCGTGCATCATGAATAAAGAGATCCAATACATAACGGTTCACCTGATTGGGGTCTGAAGAAAAATAAGGCAGTTCTTTTACCTCTTTCTCCCCTGGAGTTACAATATAGAGTCCCTTTATAGTACCCACCGCTATACGTCCGTCGGGTAAAAGAGCCAAAGATTTCACATTGTCCACAGGATAATACCGGAATCCCCCTTGCGTTACCTCAACGAGCTTTGCATCTTGACAACCTATCCAAAGATGACCATTCCTATCAAACAACAAATCATGAATATGATTGTCTCCCAATATGTCAACATCATACAATTTTCTCACTTCTCCTTTCGCACTGATTTCACATACGCCATTGCCATAAGTTGCAGCCAGCAGTCCTTCGCCATCCGGCTCAGAGCACAAGGAAAGTACTACCATGTCCCGCGCAATATGGTGCCACTCACCCGTGAAGGGATTAAGTACACTGATTCCGTTGTCGGTACCCATAGCCAAAGCCGATGAAGATAGTTGCGCCACACAGTTGACATGGTCATTGAGCAATGTCTGCGAATTATTACGCTGATGCATGTAGATAGCAGCGGTGCTGCCGACGGGTCGTGCTATGTCGATACCTCCTGAATAGGAACCTATGAATATGTTGCTCCAAGTATCAACAAGCAGTGCATATATACCGTTACCATGAAGCACTCCATGAACTCCTTCATTGGCATTAAATAGCATGGATGCTGCATTTGCCGTTGAAGTTAAACGTGAAACTGAATATACACCACAGCCATCAACTCCCACAAGTATCGTCGTATTATCGTAAACAACAATACTACGAACCGGATAATGTGGTATTCCTTCCACAGATGTACATACACCATCTCCATCAACCGTTATACACCCTTGGTCATATGTGCCGAACCAAAGTTGCCTGGTGTCGGTATCGTAATACCCGCTCACAACGATATACGGCAAATAAGGAAGTAACTGGTCTTTAGGGGCGTCCTTATGACAGAGACTTAATGATTTTACACCTTGACGAGTACCAAAGAGCAAGATGCCTTCTTCCCCATGGATAATGCAGTTGGCATACACATCAGAGGCTATCGGAACAATGTTTCCATTTCGGAGCATATAAATACCCTCACTCATTGCCAACCAATAAGTGTCACCATCCTTGTATACATCGTTCAGCTGATTGTCGTGCTTAAAAAGTATGGTTACGTCAGCCACAATATCAAAACGATTTTGTACTGAATTATATTCGTAAATGAATCCACCTGCATCAAACACTTGTAGCGCACTATCAACAGATTGAACAAAACGAGGATTACGTCCTACCAAATTATGGTAGTTGTTCTCTTCTGTCAGGTTGAAACTTTCTATATTCGAGCCGTTATATCGAGCCACAAAACTCTTTGTAGTCAGCCACACAGCTCCATCAGCCGTTTGTTTAAACGAATAGATGCGGTGACTGTTTAATCCATTCGTCAGATCCAAATGAGAGAACGTGAAGTCGCTTACACCTAAAGCTTTCGCAATAGCCGGTAACTGCAACATCACTATTATAAGAAGGATTTTTGCAGCAAATTGTCTTATTGAGAAATAATTGTTCAAAATTAAATAGGCAATTTTTTACGCATCACATTAACTTCTTATTGCTTTGAAGCACAAATGTACAAATAATTCTGGAATCCTCACATAAAATATCAGGATTAACTTCTCGATTAGTTCTGTCATTTTGATTTATATCATGATTGGATTCACTTTAAAACCATTCCCTGCGCATAAAAGCTGAACAGATATAAATCGCTGGTAAACTCCAATTCAGATTCATTCTCTAAATTCAGATCCGCCAAATTCTACATATCCGTTTGTAACAAAGCACGTTTCACCATTTTAGCCGGGCAGATCTGCACTTTCAAAACGGATATTCACACGAGAAATCTCCCCATTCACCCCTAACCCGAACAGAGCAAAATCGCCCAGACAAGGATCATCCGGAAAGACTTTAGCCAATGCTGCCGTTATCTTGCGAGCATTTTTCAGAGAAAAGGTTTCCGTATCCGTCAACTTGAAATAATGTGCCACCCGGCAGACATGTGTATCCAAAGGAACAATCAGTTCTTTACAATCAAAACTCCTCCAAACGCCTAAATCGACCTCCGAATCCCGGCGAATCATCCAACGCAAAAACATATTGAGTTTCTTTTGAGGACTTTTAGCGGATACTTCAAGGAATGAGCACAACTTTTCCATAGGTATTCCTGGGTACGTATTTAAGGCTTCTTCCAAGCTTTCATACTGTGTATAGGCTACATATAATCGCCGGAAATATCCATAAAAGTCAGCATACGATAGCATACGATAAAAGCTATTGGTGCCCCCTGAAGGAAAATCGACCTCCCACTGACGGGACAGCACATACTGATAAGGCGAATCCCCCATTATCCTGTGCAGCTCATCCGCTTTCTTCAAGATCTGTTTGCGATTGCCGAAACTCATAATTGCGGTCAGCAAGCCACTGATTTCAATATCCTGTTTCAGCGTATAGCGATGAGGGAATTGTACCGGGTCCCTTGTTATAAAGTCTGCGCAATGATAAATCTCCGCACACATCAAAAGTTTGTTCTTTATATCTTCAGTCATTTTGAGAATGTATCTAGTATTGAGAGTGCAAAAGTACATAATCTAGCCGGATTTCTTTTTTAAGCAGATAACGGAATGTATTTCCAGGGAATAACAAACAGGTATTCTGCCGTCATATAATCCCTTAAGTTCCAGCACACAAGCTAAAAGGTTACAAATCTGGACTTCATCGTCGATAATAAGAATTTTATTCAAACAATTTATCTACATTAATATAGAAAAATGGAAAACAGGATGCCAAATATAGTTTTTTTTTATCTGAATCCATGAACATTTTTTCGACACTAATTGTTATTTCCATAGGAAACTATTTACACTATAAAAATATGAAAATAATTATTATTGGGGGAGTTGCAGGAGGAGCCACCACTGCTGCCCGAATCAGACGAGTAGATGAAACAGCAGAAATTATCCTTTTGGAAAAAGGAAAGTATATATCATACGCCAATTGCGGCCTTCCTTATTACATAGGAGGAGTGATAGAGGAACGGGATAAATTGTTCGTGCAAACGCCCGAAGCCTTCTCTACACGCTTCCGCGTGGATGTACGTACAGAAAACGAAGCGATTTTTATTGACCGGAAAAGAAAGACAGTGACCATCCGGCAAAGCAGTGAAGACACTTACGAGGAGAGCTACGATAAATTAGTCATCTCCACCGGAGCCTCCCCGGTACGTCCTCCTCTTCCGGGAATCGACCTTAGCGGAATCTTCACGCTAAGGAATGTCACCGACACGGATCGGATCAAAGAATATATCAAGAGCCACGCTCCGCGAAAAGCTGTTATCGTAGGAGCCGGATTTATCGGTCTGGAGATGGCGGAAAACTTACATGCACAGGGAGCAAAAGTATCGATTGTGGAAATGGGCAACCAAGTGATGGCTCCTATCGACTTCTCGATGGCATCACTCGTTCACCAGCATTTGATGGATAAAGGAGTCAATCTTTATCTGGAGCAAGCTGTCGCCTCTTTTAGCCGGGACGGAAAGGGATTGAAAGTAACATTCAAGAATGGTCAGTCCATTTCTGCTGATATCGTTATCCTGTCGATCGGAGTACGCCCGGAAACTAGTCTGGCACGAGCTGCCGAACTGACTATCGGTCCCGCAGGAGGTATTGCCGTGAATGATTACCTGCAAACGTCTGATGAATCGATTTATGCCATCGGTGACGCAATCGAGTTCCGCCATCCGATCACCGGAAAACCCTGGCTCAACTATCTTGCCGGACCTGCCAACCGTCAGGGACGCATCGTTGCAGACAACGTTCTCGGGGCAAAAATACCCTACGAGGGTTCTATCGGCACTTCAATTGCAAAAGTTTTCGACATGACCGTTGCTTCAACCGGTTTACCCGGCAAGCGTCTGCGACAGGAAGAGATAGATTATATGTCATCTACCATCCATCCCGCCTCTCATGCCGGCTACTATCCGGATGCCATGCCAATGAGTATCAAAATCACTTTCGACAAAAAAACGGGAAGATTGTACGGCGGGCAAATCGTCGGTTACGACGGAGTGGACAAACGAATTGACGAACTCGCGCTTGTCATCAAACACGAGGGAACGATCTACGACCTGATGAAAGTGGAACAAGCGTATGCTCCTCCATTCTCTTCGGCCAAAGATCCGGTAGCACTGGCAGGATATGTAGCGGAAGACATCATTACCGGCAAAACCAATCCGGTATATTGGAGAGAGTTACGGGATATTGAAATGGAAAATAAGTTCCTTCTGGATGTCCGCACTCCGGACGAATATTCTTTAGGTAGCTTACCGGGTGCCGTGAATATTCCGCTGGATGAGCTTCGTGACCGGCTGGCCGAACTGCCGAAAGATAAAATGATTTATACCTTCTGCGCTGTCGGGCTACGGGGGTATCTTGCCTACCGGATATTGACCCAACATGGATTTGACAAGGTGCGTAATCTCTCGGGAGGGCTGAAAACTTATCGAGCTGCCACTGCTCCAATTATCATACACGAAGAAAATGGTGTCACGGCTGCCGTCACCGCCGATGCCCTTGCAATCCCCGCTAAAACAGTTCGGGTAGACGCTTGCGGGTTACAATGTCCCGGCCCGATTTTGAAAATGAAGAAAACAATGGATACACTGGTGTCAGGCGAACGGGTAGAAATCACCTCAACCGATCCGGGATTTCCGCGTGACGCCGCCGCATGGTGCAGTTCGACGGGCAATCAACTGATTTCGAAAGACAGCTCCGGAGGAAAATCTATTGTTGTCATAGAAAAAGGAGAACCAAAATCGTGCAATATTGTTACTTCATGTGAGGGCAAAGGAAAAACCTTTATCATGTTTAGTGATGATTTGGATAAAGCTTTGGCCACTTTTGTACTAGCAAACGGCGCAGCAGCTACAGGGCAAAAAGTCACCATCTTCTTTACGTTCTGGGGGCTGAACGTTATCAAGAAGTTGCACAAACCGGAAACTGAAAAGGATATTTTCGGAAAAATGTTTGGCATGATGCTGCCTTCCAGCTCTAAAAAACTGAAACTTTCTAAGATGAGTATGGGCGGAATAGGCGGAAAAATGATGCGGTATATCATGAACAAAAAAGGGATTGACTCACTGGAATCCTTGCGCCAGCAAGCACTGGAAAACGGTGTGGAATTTATTGCCTGCCAGATGTCAATGGACGTGATGGGAGTCAAACAAGAAGAGCTTCTGGACGAGGTGACCATTGGCGGTGTAGCAACATATATGGAACGGGCGGATAACGCAAACGTCAATCTATTTATTTAAAAAATGAACAAATGAAATATTTAAATAGTGTATGAAAACAATATGTGCAATGCGTGATGTATTCAAAGCAATGGGAAACTTTGAAACAGCATTTGAAAAAATGTACCAGATAACGCTTAATGAAGCAATGATATTGTGTGCCCTTAAAGAGGCTTCGGACAAAGTGACGGCTACCAACCTGTCTAAACAAACCGAACTAAGCCCCTCACACACATCCAAAATGCTGCGGATACTGGAAGAAAAAGGACTAATCGTCCGATCACTCGGAAGTGAAGACCGGAGGCAGATGTATTTCCATCTGACTCAATTGGGTAAACAACGGGTAACCGAACTGGAACTTGATAAGGTAGAAATACCGGATCTACTAAAACCTCTGTTTTAATAAACGGATTTTCAAATAAACAGCTGTAAATAATAAACGGTGAGCAAACTCCCTGATAATAGGGAAGATCGCTCACCGTTTTTCTTCCAGCCGGGCAAAAGAAATATGTTAATTTTCCGGCAAAAGAAATTTCCACGCGAACCTTTTTCCACCTTGCTTGTTGTTTGTATCAAAAGCCCAAGGTACCTGGGCGTGATTTTATATAACCTAAACATTATAAAAGATATGAAGAAATTAATTCCTATTTTATTGGCGGTCTTTGCACTCGCTTCATGTGAAAAAGATCCGGACATGAGTAAACTGGATGACAACTATCTGGTATACACTAACTACGACAAGAAAGCCGATTTCAAAGTTCCTACATTCTACCTGGCACCACAGATTCTGGTCATCAGCGATAGTAAAGAACCGGAATATCTCGAAGGGGAAGGCGCAGAACAAATTCTGGCTGCCTATACTGACAATATGGTAGCTAGAGGTTACGAAGCTGCAGCTGATCAGGAAAGCGCAGATCTTGGTATCCAGGTAAGCTACATCGCAAGTACTTATTATTTCACCAGCTATACACAACCTGAATGGTGGTGGGATTATCCCGGATATTGGGGCCCTAGCTACTGGGGTGGCAACTGGGGTGGTGGATGGTACTACCCGTATGCAGTAACTTATAGTTATAGCACCAACTCCTTCCTTACAGAAATGGTGAACTTGAAAGCCGAACAGGGAGACAGTAAAAAATTACCTGTTGTATGGACAAGTTATCTGACAGGATTTGAAACTGGTTCCAAAGCTATCAACCGTACTCTTGCAGTAGAAGCTGTCAACCAATCATTTACACAGTCACCTTATCTTACTAACAAATAAACAATTACAACTGTTATGAAAACAATAAAAAACATATACCTCAAGGTAGTAGCCTTAGCGGCTATTGCCATCGCCTTCGCTATGCCGGCTAAGGCACAGCTATCAGACAATGGATATGCGAATATCGACTGGCAGTTCAACGCTCCACTAAGTAACAATTTTGCAGATAAAGCAAGCGGTTGGGGTATGAACGTCGAAGGTGGTTATTTCGTTACTCCTAACATCGGTTTGGGTCTTTTCCTAAACTATCATAGTAACCACGAATACGTAGGTCGCGAAACTTTCCAGATAGGTACCGGTGAAGTGACTACCGATCAGCAACATACCATTTTCCAATTGCCTTTCGGTGCTGCCGTACGTTACCAGTGGAATCGTGGTGGAGCCTTTCAACCATACATCAGTGCTAAATTAGGTGCTGAATATGCTAAAATCCGCTCTGATTTCAGCGTACTGGAAGCAAGAGAAAACAGTTGGGGATTCTATGCTTCTCCTGAAGTAGGTTTCAATGTATTCCCGTGGGCTTACGGACCGGGATTGCACCTTGCTTTGTTCTACAGCTATGGTACCAACAAGGCTGACGTATTACATTACAGTGTAGACGGATTGAGCAACTTCGGCTTCCGCTTGGGTGTATCCTTCTAAAAAGAACTGTAACTATCAGAATATTACATTAATAATAAAAAAGGTAAAAGGTCGCTTTTAATATAGGCACCTTTTACCTTTCTTTTTTTTATTTTTTCTTCATCGCATCATAAATAGCTCCCTGTATTCGCTCACGAATGTGCAACTGGATTAGCTTGCGATTTGTTATATCCGGATAAATCCGGTTGCTAAGGAATACATAAACCAGTTCATTGACCGGATCTACCCATGCACATGTACCGGTAAAGCCGGTATGACCGTACACTCCGGCAGGTGCGGAAGGAGCACAATTTCCTTTCTTCGGATCATTAGCATCCGGTTTGTCGAAGCCTAATCCACGCCGACTGATCTTCGATGTTTCTGTAGTAAACAACTGGCAGGTTTCTTTGCTTAGATAGCGCCGACCGTCTATTTCTCCTCCATTCAGCAACATCTGATAAACGCGGGCTACCTCACGGGCAGTAGAGAAAAGTCCGGCATTACCAGCCAACCCGCCAAAGAAAGCGGAAGCCTCATCATGCACAAATCCCTGCAAGGTCTCTTTACGCAAAAAACGGTCTTTGTTGGAAGGAATAATTTCCGATTTGGCAAAACGGCGTAGAGGCAAGTAGCCTGTATGCTCCAACCCCATCGGTTCGTAAAACTCACGTTGCAGATAGGCTTCCATAGGCATACCTGCCAGTCGTTCTACCAACATACCCAACAGAATGAATCCGACATCACTATATACATAGCGTTTCTGCTTTAACGGAACTTCTATTATTTTCTCTTCCACCACCTTCCGGAAGGAACGGTTTAGCCACAAGCTATCGCAGATTTGAACAGTGTAATCACCGGTCTTGACGGGAGAGACGTATTCGCTTTTGAATTTGAACTTCGGATTCGCCCATGAAACCGTTCCCAACTGTAACGGATGCTGGGCGTCTTTGCGTGCGCTGAACAATCTTCCGTCATAACTATCTTTATCAATGGCTTCTTGGTAGAAAGGAACCCAGGAAGGTAAACCGGACTGATGATACAGGATTTCCTGAATCGTTATATCTTTCTTATCGGTATGTTGCAAAAACGGTAAATGATCCGAAATCTTATCTGTCAGATTGAAACGCCCCTTATCGTAGAGTTTCATGATGGCAAGCAAAGTGCCCGTCGTCTTTGATAGGGAAGCTAAATCGTAGATACTGGTAGATTCGACACGCGGACTTCCTTTACCCGCATAAGTACCGAAAGATTTGTCGAACATGATCTGACCGTTTTTCAACACTACCACCTGGCAACCGGGATAAGCTCCTTGGCGAATACCGTCTAATGCGATAGAATCGATGCGCTTCAGATGAATGGAAGAAAACCCATATTCTTCCGGCACGAAATGCAACGGTGTCTTGGGAGTAATGATCACCCCTGCACCCGTTGGAAACAGTTTTCCCAAGCTTGCCGACAACTGTCCGTCTGCGGATGCCTTGGCAAATAACACATCTGCGACCTGACGCTGCACGTCTACATTATAACTATGTCCCAACACGACTGCCGAAGCATGAGACACTGCCCGCTGAATCTGCAACATCACCTTCCCGGGAGTGAAGAACAGATAAATAGCCGGACTTTGAGGAGCAAACTTCGCAAAGAAAGGCTGATAAGAAGCCAGCCGCTGTTCGCTAATGGCTACAATGATTCGTTTATAGGTAGACAGAGAATCACGCAACCGTCGGTTTTGCTCTTCTGTCTGATTAGCGCGAAGGCAAAAGCGGGTCAAAGAGGTATAACGGGAAAGCTGTTTGGCCAACACATCAGTTTTTCCGGGATTTCCCACTTCGAGCAGTGCAATCTTCTGTTCTTTATCTACATGTAGAGGAAGAATATGATTCTTGTTATTCAAAACGGTTATTGCCGCTAAATTCAACCGACGAATCAAGTCACGTGTCTGCGGACTGTTAATGCGTTGTTCCAAACCGGATAATTGTACATACGATTTCTTCTTAAGTCCCAATACATATTTATAAGTCAAGACTTTGCGGCATTTGTTTTCAATCTCTTCACGGCTTAGTTCTCCTTTTTCAACAGCTGCCAGTACAGCCGGTATCTCGTACTTCAGGTTGCGGGGAGACAGTACCATGTCATTACCTGCTTTCAATGCCTGCAAACTGACATTTCCATTTCCTGCCACACCTTTCATGGCAAGCGCGTCGGTAAATATCAGCCCTTTGAACGCCAGTTCATCGGTCAGTAAATCATACACAACATTACGAGACAAAGAAGACGGAATCCCACCAATAGGTTCAATCACCGGAACTTGCAGATGCCCCACCATCATACCGCCCAGTCCGGCACGGATGGCCTCTTTAAAAGGATAAAGTTCCACACTATCCAGACGCTCGCGGGTGAAAGGAAGTATGGGAAGCGCTTTATGCGAATCGACATCGGTATCCCCATGTCCGGGAAAGTGCTTGCATACAGATAACACCCCGCCACCTTCCAAACCGGAAGCATAGGCAACTACCTTATTTGCCACCTGTTTCGGATCTTCGCCAAAAGAACGGGTATTGATGACGGGATTTTTAGGGTTTATATTCACGTCTGCCACGGGAGCAAAGTTTACCTGTACTCCAATCTGCCGGCATTGGCGGGCAACTTCACGTCCGTACTCATAAAGCAACCTGTTGTCGCGGATACATCCCAGCACCATATTTCGCGGGAAGACAGGCGTACCGTGCAAGCGCATAGACAATCCCCATTCTCCATCAAAGGTAATCATCAAAGGGACTTTAGCTTGTCGTTGCGCACGGTTCGTCAGTTCAACCTGTTTTTGCATCTTCCCACCGGAAAAGAGAAGGCCGCCTACTTTATAAGTGTCGATGACTTCGCGCAGCAGATCCAGGTTTTGTTTAGTGTCTACCGGAGCAATGGTATAGATGAATAACTGACCTACTTTTTCTTTAAAAGAAAGTTTATCCATCACCGAATCAACCCAATGCCGGCAGTCCTTGTCCTGAAGGGCTTTGTACACCAGCAAAGGTTCAACGGTGGTAGCATTCTGCGCCGGACTCGAAACTGTGCCGGCCGCAATAAGAAATAAAAACGTTACTATTAAGGGAATTATCTTCATTTATGTTTCAATGTAAAATCAAGACGGCCTACACAAACACCACTTTTTCCAGTGTGCATGACAGGCACCTCTTTTCCGTCCATATTCAAGTATGTTTTGAGACCTTCCATAAACGTATGGGAGTGTCCACCCAGAATCACGTCGATATTGTGTGTTTTGGCAACCAGATGTTCATCCATCTGAATGCCCAGATGAGACAGGCATACGACCAGATCACAGCCTTCTTCCTCTTTCAACAAGGTAGCTATCTCGTTGGATACACGGATAGGATCTTCATAAACGACTCCTTCGCATTTATTGGCCTGAATCATTCCTTCCGGCTGGGTTCCGAGACCGAACACACCAATTCTCAAACCATATTTCTCCAGAACGACGTAGGGCTTGACTATATCTTTTAACACCGTAGCATCCAGATTATAATTGGCACAAACAACCGGGAAATCAGCCATCTTGAAAATGCGGACCATATTATCCATATCGAAATCAAACTCATGGTTACCGATCGTCATTGCGTCATACCCCATTTCATTCATCAGTTTGATTTCTACCTCTCCGCGGAACATATTATAATAAGGTGTTCCCTGAGAAATATCTCCGCAATCGAAAAGCAATACATTCTTATGATCTTTGCGGAACTGTTCGAGAAAAGCAGCCCGGCGGACAAAACCACCTTTGTCATAATATCGGTCGCCTTTCTGATTGACAGGTTCGATACGGCTATGCACATCGCTTGTTTGTAAAATGATCACTTCTTTGGTTTCCTGCGCAAAGATTGAAAAAGTGAAGCCCAATGCAAGACATAGCAGGAATAATATCTGAAATCTTTTCATATTCAATATTTTTAGATTCTCCTTTTTATTTTATGGTAATACGTCCGTCCAGTTTGGAGGTAATCGCTTTGCCTTCGGCTGTCTGCTTGCGTACATAATCAAGAAATAGTCCGCGCAAGGTAGCATTTTCGGGACATACTCTCTTTTCTGCCTGCAGGAAAGCATCCATCTGTCCGTTTCCGTCTGCCAGATAGTCGATAGTAGCTACTGTATAAAGCTGGTCATCTTTTAACGGTTTTCCGGCAATAAATGCGTTCAGCAGCTTTCCGTCTTTTGTGATTTCGAGACGGATGCCACTCACTCCTTCGCCATGCAAAGATGCAATTGCTTCAAACAGATGTCTCAAATCTGTCCCTTTCATAGTCAACACACAAAGTGAATTCTCGAAAGGAAGAATTTCAAAAATATCTCCTACTGTGATATCTCCTTCAGGCAAGATATTACGCAGACCGCCCATATTTACCAATCCCATATCAGCCGGTTTCCCTAACACCTGAACAGCCGCTTGTTGCAAAACACCTGCAACAAGGTTGGATAGTAAACTTTCAGGACTTCCTTTGTCCATTTTCATCGCACTGGTGCCGATGACCTCATACATCATCGCATCCACCTTTTCCTTATAAGGTTTTAAAATTTCGGTAGCTTTCACGTCAGGAGTGGTGTCCCAAACAGAATCAATCGTTATCATGCCACCCTCTACTTTGGTTACTTCGTACTGTGCCGTATTCTCGCGTGCGGTTCGACAGGAAGTAAACAGAAAACCTCCTGTCAACGCTACCACCATCAGATACTTTACATAAGTCTGTTTCATGTTCGCTCTTTTTTAGATATGCTACAAATATACGAAAACATTTGGCTATCTGACAAATAATTCGTTACTTTGCACCGCTTTCGCGCAATCGCTGTCAAGAGAAGAGATACTTGGTATGTTGCGTTGTAACGATGAAACAATTTAATAATAAACAACAATGGATTTAATTAAAATTGCAGAAGAAGCATTTGCTACCGGAAAACAGCACCCGAGCTTCAAAGCAGGAGACACTGTAACAGTGGCATATCGTATTATCGAGGGTAACAAAGAACGTGTACAGTTGTACCGTGGTGTTGTTATCAAAATCGCCGGTCACGGAGACAAGAAACGTTTTACTGTACGTAAAATGTCAGGAACTATAGGCGTAGAAAGAATTTTCCCAATCGAATCACCGGCTATCGATAGCATCGAAGTGAACAAGGTAGGTAAAGTTCGTCGCGCTAAATTGTACTACCTGCGTGCTCTTACTGGTAAGAAAGCTAGAATCAAAGAAAAAAGAGTTAACGGCTAAGCACCGGACCTTTCGATTCGAAATAAAAAAGGGGAACCTCATAATAAATGAAGTTCCCCTTTTTTATTGCTACCATTCTCGCAAACATTTTCTCAACCATTTCACCCTTATGAGAAAAAATTCTCATACCTATGGGAATAAATACTCATGCCTATGAGAATATTTTCTCATACCTATGAGTATTTTTTCTCATAGGGGCGAGAATAAAACCCTTTCCGAATAGGCTGTAGATGACTTTAAATGACGGAAAGGAATCATAAAACAAAGCCCCGAAAGTCATAGACTCCCGAGGCTTCATTACCTTTATTATAATAATGATATATTATTCTTTCAAATCTTTCAGTTCCCAAGCCAATGCACTGGCACCCAGTACAGCAGCATCAGAATCCTTCAATTCGGAAACGAGCAATTTCGTCTTACCTTTATAGATATTCAGGATATTATCATCAATTGCCTTCTGAATCGGTTTCATGATATAGTCACCGGACTTAGCCAAGCCACCGAACAATACAATGGCTTCAGGGCTGGAGAATGCAATAGCATCCGCCAAAGCTTCACCTAAGATATTACCTGTAAATTCGAAGATTTCCTGTGCCAGTTTATCACCTTGTACAGCTGCGTCATATACATCTTTTGAAGTAATGTTTTCTGCAGGAATGTTACGAAGCAAGCTGGCATCCGTACGAGCGGCAAGGAATTCGCGAGCTGTACGAGCCACACCGGTAGCCGAGCAGTAAGTTTCCAGACATCCCTTACGGCCACAACCGCAAATACGTCCATCGCGACGAGCGATCACATGTCCTAATTCGCCTGCAAAACCGTCATGTCCATACACCATCTGACCGTTGATAACAATACCACTACCCACACCGGTACCCAATGTGATCATGATAAAGTCTTTCATACCACGGGCAGCGCCATAAGTCATTTCACCGATAGCAGCAGCATTTGCATCGTTTGTCAAAGCAGTGGGGATACCCAGTCTTTCTTCAAACATGGCAGCCAACGGAAGAATTCCTTTCCAAGGCAAGTTCGGAGCAAATTCAATTGTTCCCGTGTAATAGTTACCATTCGGAGCACCGATACCGATACCTCTGATTTTATCAACGCCACCATTAGCAATAATCAATGGAAGCAGGTTTTTACACACTTCATCAGCGTATTCTTCTACTGTAGGATAACCAGATGTTTTGATTGAACTGCTGGCAATAATAGTTCCGCGTGCGTCTACAATTCCAAAGACGGTATTCGTTCCGCCTATGTCAATACCTACTACGTAGGGCTTTTCCATGTTTGAATTCATGATACTTTTATTTAAAAGGGTTAGTTAATCATTAAGTTTACTGCACACAAATTACGTAAAGAAGATTGAGTCTACAAAATGTTTTTCAAAAAAAGTTCAACCTCTTTGCAACTTTTCGTATCTTGCAGTCGTCTAATAGTAGAAAATTATTAGAAGACAGAATCTAAATAAAGAAAATTGTGATACAACTAACAAACGTCAACAAGACCTACAACAACGGAGCGCCTCTCCATGTGCTTAAAGGTATCAATCTCAATATCGAACAGGGAGAATTTGTTTCCATCATGGGAGCATCCGGGTCTGGGAAATCAACCTTACTCAATATATTGGGAATTCTCGACAACTACGATACTGGAGAATATTATTTGAATAACGTACTCATCAAAAACTTAAGCGAAACCAAAGCTGCCGAATACCGGAACCGCATGATCGGATTTATCTTCCAGTCATTCAACCTGATTTCCTTTAAAGATGCCGTAGAAAATGTAGCACTGCCTTTATTTTATCAAGGGATAAGCCGTAAAAAGCGAAATGCACTTGCCTTGGAATATCTCGACCGTCTGGGTTTAAAAGACTGGGCACATCACATGCCCAACGAAATGAGTGGCGGTCAGAAACAACGTGTGGCAATCGCACGGGCTTTAATCACCCAACCGCAAATCATTCTGGCAGATGAGCCTACGGGAGCTTTGGACAGTAAAACTTCCGTGGAAGTGATGCAAATTCTGAAAGATCTTCATAAACTGGGAATGACGATTGTAGTTGTCACCCACGAAAGCGGAGTTGCCAACCAAACAGACAAGATTATACATATCAAAGACGGAGTCATCGAACGCATTGAAGATAATATCGACCACGATGCCTCTCCGTTCGGCAAAGATGGTTTCATGAAATAAGTATAAAAAAAATGATTGATATTTGGCAAGAGATATACAGTACCATCAAGCGCAACAAGCTAAGGACTTTTCTCACAGGATTTGCTGTGGCATGGGGTATCTTTATGCTAATCGTCCTGTTAGGCGCAGGCAACGGATTGATCCATGCATTCGAGCAATCGGCCTCCGAACGTGCCATGAACTCCATCAAGATTTTTCCGGGATGGACCAGCAAATCATACGATGGGCTGAAAGAAGGAAGACGGGTACAACTGGATAATAAAGACGTGGATGCTACCGACCATTATTTTCCGGACCATGTCATTAAAGCCGGGGCAACTGTGCGGCAAGGAAGCATTAACTTAAGTTTCGGACAAGAATACGTCAGTTTGAATCTTTCCGGTGTATATCCCAACCATACGGAAGTAGAAGTGGTAAAACTCTTCAAAGGACGTTTCATCAATGAAATTGATATTAAAGAGCGCCGGAAAGTAATTGTGCTCCATAAAAAGACAGCAGAGATTCTTTTCGATAAAACGCATACCGAGCCTATCGGGCAGTTTGTCAATGCCGGCAATGTGGTTTATCAGGTGGTAGGGCTGTATAATGATAAAGGAGACAGCGGAGACAGCGATGCTTACATCCCCTTCACCACCCTGCAAACGATTTACAACAAAGGAGACAAGCTGAATAACCTTGTCATGACTACCAAGAACCTGGAAACGATAGAGGCGAATGAAGCATTTGAAGCTCATTACCGCAAGGTGCTGGGGGCTAATCATCGCTTTGACCCGACAGATCATAGTGCCATCTGGATCTGGAACCGGTTTACCAACTACTTGCAACAGCAGCAAGGCTCGAACATGCTACGCATTGCTATCTGGGTGATCGGCATCTTCACACTGTTAAGCGGGATTGTAGGAGTGTCCAACATCATGTTGATTACTGTAAAAGAACGTACCCGTGAATTCGGTATCCGCAAAGCTCTGGGTGCCAAGCCGCTTTCTATTCTCTGGCTGATTATCGTAGAGAGTGTCACCATTACCACGATATTCGGATATATAGGTATGGTGGCGGGCATCGGAGTGACCGAATGGATGAATAACGCCTTTGGCAATCAGACAATGGATACCGGAATGTGGACGGAAACTGTTTTCCTGAATCCGACAGTAGATATAAGAATCGCCATACAGGCTACACTCACATTAATAATAGCTGGTACGTTAGCCGGATTATTCCCTGCCCGAAAAGCAGTCAGCATCCGACCAATCGAAGCACTTAGAGCAGATTAAGACTATGAGAATAGACATGGATACTTGTGAGGAAATCCTCATTACCATTACAAGAAATAAAACGAGAAGTCTGCTGACTGCATTCGGTGTTTTCTGGGGAATCTTTATGCTCGTCGCCCTGATCGGCGGCGGACAAGGACTGGAAGGCATGATGAAAAAGAACTTTGAAGGATTCGCAACCAACTCCGGCTTCCTTGCCGCACAGAAAACGGGTGAAGCTTACAAAGGGTTCCGCAAAGGCAGATGGTGGAATCTGGAAGCTATCGACATCGAGCGCCTCCGTTCGCAAGTCAAAGATGTGGAGGTCATTACTCCTTCCATTGCCCGTTGGGGTTCCAAAGCTGTATACGAAGATAAGAAATACGATTGCAGTGTGAAAGGATTATATCCGGACTATCTCCACATCGAATCACAGGAAATGGCGTACGGCAGGTTTATCAACGAAGTGGATATACAAGAAGCGCGTAAAGTATGTGTGATCGGAAAGCGTATCTATGAAAGCCTGTTCAAACCGGGAGAAGATCCTTGCGGAAAATACATACGCGTAGACGGAATTTATTATCAGGTGATCGGCATGTCTTCCTCCGAAGGGGATATGAACATACAGGGACGGGCTTCGGAAGCTGTCACCCTGCCTTTCACCACGATGCAGCAAACGTACAACTTAGGGGGACGGATCGATGTCATCTGTTTCACCGTGAAGCATGGAATCAAAGTGTCCGACGTACAACCGGAAATGGAACAGATTATTAAAGCTGCGCATTATATCGCGCCTAACGACAAACAGGCACTTATGTACCTGAATGCGGAAGCAATGTTCTCGATGGTAGACAATCTGTTTACCGGTATCAACATACTGGTTTGGATGGTAGGATTGGGGACTCTGCTGGCAGGTGCCATCGGCGTATCTAATATTATGATGGTAACCGTGAAAGAACGTACCACCGAAATTGGCATCCGCCGGGCAATCGGCGCACGCCCCAAAGATATCCTGCAACAGATTCTATCGGAAAGTATGGTGCTTACTACCATTGCAGGAATGTGTGGAATCTCTTTTGCCGTCATGGTGTTGCAACTGGTAGAAATGGGAGCAAACGCTGACGGAGGAGACGTCCGTTTTCAGGTTACCTTCGGACTGGCAATCGGCACTTGTGCTCTTCTGATCGCATTGGGAATGCTGGCAGGTCTGGCACCTGCTTACCGGGCTATGGCTATCAAACCGATTGAAGCTATCCGCGACGAATAAGGAGATTGGACGATTGGACAATTTACGATTTACGATTGGAAGATCATTGTAGAGTAGGTGTTGTTCAGTTGTTGAGAGATATAAGAGAGTTCAATCATCAATCGTAAACAATAAAAATATAAATAAAGTCATGAAAAAGTATCTGAAAATCACATTACTGGTAGTCATTGCTATCATTCTTGTCGGAACATTCGTATTCCTTTATCAGAAGTCTAAGCCCAAAGTAATCACTTACGAAATAGTAAAACCGGAAGTCACTGACCTCCAAAAGACCACAGTGGCTACCGGAAAGGTGGAACCGAGAGACGAAATTTTAATCAAACCGCAGATTTCGGGTATCATCGACAAAGTGTATAAAGAAGCCGGACAAGCTGTGAAAAAAGGGGAAGTGATCGCCAAAGTAAAAGTAATCCCTGAACTCGGACAACTGAATTCTGCAGAAAGCCGTGTACGCCTGGCAGAGATTAATGCAACACAGGCAGAAACAGATTTTGCCCGTGTAAAGAAGTTGTACGAAGATCAGCTGATTAGCCGGGAAGAATATGAGAAAAGTGAAGTAGCCTTGAAGCAGGCTCGTGAAGAGAGACAAACGGCTAAAGATAATCTGGAAATCGTAAAAGAAGGGATTACCAAAAACAGCGCATCGTTCAGTAGTACGATGATTCGTTCTACCATTGACGGGTTGATTCTGGATGTACCTGTAAAAGCCGGTAACTCTGTAATTATGAGTAACACGTTCAATGATGGAACCACAATTGCTACGGTAGCCAACATGAGCGACATGATTTTCCGCGGTAATATTGATGAAACGGAAGTGGGACGTATCCACGAACAGATGCCGATCAAGCTGACCATCGGAGCTTTGCAGAATCTGACATTCAACGCCATTCTGGAATATATCTCTCCGAAAGGGGTAGAAACCAACGGTGCCAACCAATTTGAAATCAAGGCTGCAATTACCATTCCGGATTCCGTTCAGATTCGTTCCGGATATTCGGCTAATGCGGAAATCGTGTTGCAAAGGGCGAATCAAGTATTGGCAGTGCCCGAAAGCACTATTGAATTTAATGGCGACTCTACATTTGTGTACATCATGACAGATTCAGTGCCTGAACAAAAGTTCCGGCGTACACAGGTGACTGCCGGAATGAGCGATGGAATCAAGATAGAAATCAAGAAAGGAATAACTGCACAGGACAAAATACGGGGTGCAGAGAAAAAAGATAAATAATTGAATTCGATGAAAATAATTCGTAAAACCATATCAGCCCTTCTGCTTGCCGGGGTCGGAATCACTTCTATCCAAGCGCAGAACAACTCTCCGCAAGCATGGACATTGCGGCAATGTATCGACTATGCCATCGAGCATAATATAGAGATTCGTCAATCCGCCAATAGTGTTGAAGCCAATAAAGTGAGTGTAAACACTAGCAAATGGACACGTCTTCCGAATTTGAGCGGTAGCGCCAGCCAAAACTGGAGTTGGGGACGTACCGCTTCTCCGATAGATAACTCGTATAGTGACATTAACAGTGCCAATACCAGCTTCAGCTTGGGAACCAATGTACCTATATTTACCGGTTTGCAACTGTCTAACCAATATTCACTTGCCAAGTTGGATTTAAAAGCCGCTATAGAAGATTTGAATAAAGCCAAAGAAGACATTGCAATCAATGTCACTTCCGCTTATTTGCAGGTTTTATTCAACCAAGAATTAAGTAAGGTTGCTCATAATCAGGTAGATTTAAGCAAAGACCAGCTAAAGCGTATCCAAGGGCTTCACGGAGTAGGTAAAGCATCCCCTTCTGAAGTGGCCGAAGCACAAGCCCGTGTCGCACAGGACGAAATGACTGCTGTACAATCAGACAATACGTACAAGTTGTCATTATTAGACCTCACCCAGCTTTTGGAATTACCTACGCCTGAAGGATTCGTGCTCGAAAGTCCTAAGGAAGAACTAGAGTTCGAATCTCTCACCCCACCGGATGATATATATACACAGGCTCTTGCTTATAAACCAAGTATTAAGGCTGCTGAATACCGTTTACAAGGTAGCCTTAATAGCATTCGTATTGCTCAAAGTGCATTCTATCCACAACTCTCTTTCAGCGCCGGTTTGGGTAGCAATTATTATACGGTGAGCGGAAGATCAGGAAACAGCTTCAGTAGTCAGATAAAGAACAACCTGAATAAGTATGTAGGGTTCAACTTGAGCATTCCGATCTTTAATCGTTTTTCTACACGAAACCGGGTACGCACCGCTCGTTTACAACAAATAGACTTATCTTTGAGATTGGATAACGCAAAAAAAGCACTCTACAAAGAGATTCAGCAGGCTTGGTATAATGCTCTAGCTGCAGAAAGCAAGTACAACTCCAGTGAAGTGGCAGTGAAAGCCAACGAGGAGTCTTTTCGCCTGATGAGCGAAAAGTTCAATAACGGTAAAGCTACCTTTGTAGAATATAATGAAGCCAAACTTAATCTGACTAGAGCTCTTTCGGATAAGTTGCAAGCAAAATACGACTATCTGTTCCGGACTAAAATTCTGGATTTCTACAAAGGACAAGTCATTGAATAAAAAGAAATATATTCGAGTTTAGTATAGTAGTTCATTCAAACATATCCGTTGGTTCATTCGTTATTATAGAAAGAACTAACGGATATGAAGTATTTTATCATCATAGTGATCGTAGTGATTAGTAATACATTTTTAGGAGTTGCTAAACCAATGAAAAATCAAGCAGAAATCTATTTTGCAGGAGGATGCTTCTGGGGAACAGAACATTTCCTGAAACAAATTCGAGGAGTAGAAAGTACTCAAGTAGGATATGCCAACAGTAATGTTGCCAACCCGAGTTATGAACAGGTCTGTTCAGGAAAAACCAATGCACCGAAAACAAAAGTGTATCAAAAACCGAATGAGCACCGCCCAGGCATTTATGTTGATATTACCACCACAAATCAATATAAGCTGTTTATCAGATAAACAGAACGGTGGATTTCCTCATAGGGCAATCCACCGTTTTTAATGCAGTTAAATTAAGAGAGAGAAGGAGTTTCACAACTCCTGTTTATTTTTATCTGCTGGCAGTCAGCAGAGTTGCTTCATTCGTTGCCGGAGTAGTCACGTTCATAGCCCAGTTCACACTAGATTCTTCAATCCATTTAGCATTCCATTTATAGTTCATATAAGCTACCGGCATGTTAGCATCGTTCAATTCGTACACGCTCTTTTCAACAGCCGCATCGTAAGCTCTGTGAGAATCATTCCAACGTGCGTATACCAGAGTGATTTCATTAGAAGAATAAGTATACTCAATCTTGAAGTACGGCAGCCATTTGTCAGTGGAAGCGTCCCATTTGAAAGCCTCTTTGGTAGCCATTCTCTTCTGATCGTCATAGGTAAAATCATATTTCATGTGGCGATAAAGAGAGCCATCTAATCTGTAAATCACCTTCGATACTACAAGATCACCTACAGTTTCTTCATTAGTAATGAAGTTATTGTTTTGTGCCTTCACTGTTGCATTAGAGATACCTGCAAATACCATAGCAACTAAAACGATCATTCTGAATAATACTGTAGTTTTCATAATTGTATATTTTTTATTTGTTCAACATTCTGTTTTTTTGTTCTTCTGTTTATTAGACGGATCAAGTGTTTCAAACGGTTGCAACATTCTGAACTTTTTTTCATTTTTCTTCGTTATCCGCTTGCGACTATAGATTGTGTGATTAATAGAGAATAATTACAAACATTTCGCATAGCAAGGAGTAATAAGTAAAATCGAGGCGGATAGTATCCGCCCCGACATCCAAGTTACGGGCGACGCCCGAAATAGTCTAGCCGGTGAAAAACCGGAGTCTAGTTCTCCTACCGCTGAGGAGCAATGAGATTGATATAAATAATAAAGGAATAGGTTATCTTCTTGAACTGCTGCTTCTTTCAGAGGAACGGGAAGAGCTTTGAGTGTTATTACCTCTCATACTTCCGGAAGAAGAGCGTCTTTCTGTTTGTCCGCTGGAAACATTGCTCCGGGTAGAGCTAGAACTACTACGGCTAGAATTACCACGACTAGAATTACCACGACTGGAAGAACGATTGTTTCTTTCGGAACTGTTATTTCTATTATAGGAACCACTACTATTGTTTCGTCTACTTGAACTTTCCCTTGAACTGCTACTTGTTTTTCCACTTTCACGGTTCGGACCGGAACTTGCTTCCGGACGGGGACGAGTCGACGTCCCAGGTCGCGTTGTTGTTCCGGGACGAGACGTATCAGGACGAGACGTATCAGGACGAGTAGATGTGCTTGGACGAGACGTTCCGGGACGTGTTGCCGATGACCCTGGACGGGAAGAATTACCCGGACGCGTCGGTGCATTATGCGGACGAGTGGAGGTATTCGGACGGAACCGGACAGAACCGAAGTCCGAACGACGATAAGAGTGATATACTCTCTGATCTCTCACCCGGTGCGGTGCAGAGTAATGGTTGAAATTTGCATATCTTCCCCGATAGTAGCTTGCATGGTGAAAGTGCGGACGATAATGCGCTCCACAATAAGTACGGTAATGATAAGGCACACCAAAATAAAACAAGCTACGGTTCGGGTAATTGATGTAAACCCTGAAACTCCATTTCCCTCCGGTTACGTAAATCGGCCGATAGAAATACTCGGCACCCAGAAACCGGCGATACTGTGCATCGCTCAATACCCAACGAAGATCGTCGTTACGGATATCCAAAGCTTCATAATAATCATCCAATGCCCATTCGTAACCACGTGCTACGTAATCCATTATATTACGGACAGAATAAATAAAGTCGTAATTAATCTCATACGCATCATTATATTGCTGTGTACTCAAACTCAATTCATACGCCATCTTATCGGTAAGAAAACGTGTCTCCTTACGTACCTTACTGGTGCTCATTCCAGCCATTACGGTCATATTGGCAGCCAGACCGACCGCAAAGAGTAAAAACAGTATTCGTTTCATCATTCAATCTCCTATCATTTATTATTCTGATAATATTCCTCAATAAACATGCGTAACATATCTCTATAATCGTACAGTTCTATAACCGTACAGTCAATATAGTATCAACGCTCACTGTATTCCTTCACAAAATCATACATCTTTTTTTTGTTAGAAGAAAATGTCAGACTATTAATCACCATAAAGAAGGCCTCTTTATCCACAATCCGCGGATATATCATTTTCATAATCTTCATCCGCTCATTATCGAACGTATAGAACTTCACCAACTGAAGACATTGATCGGTCGTAAAATCAGAACTAGCCAATGCAGCATTGATTAACGCTATGCGGTCTTTCTCGAAAGGCTCATTCTTGACATTATCAAAAAACGCTTGAAAAAGCTGTTTGTTCATTACCCTGTCATACCGATCATAAACCGGGCGATGTCCACCGTGTTCCGGACGTCCGGGTCTGTTGTCCGGACGCATCTCATCACGTCCATTCACCATTATTTCCGTTACACCGTTTCCATTGAAATAAACACGTTCATTATATAATCTTTCCCCTTTCCATACTCGTTCACCGGGCCGGGTAAACCGGGTGGCATACACTTCGACGGTATAATAGCCCGATTTCAAATTAGCAACGAAACAAGTGGTAGTTGGCAAACAGATTTGGTTTCCTCCCAGGTAAACAAGTATCGGAGTATTCCCGCCGTCGATACGGATTCCGTTAACAGACTGTGCTTGTAAGGAAAGGGCAGCGAACAGGATGCAGAAACTTATTATAATCTTACGCATAACTTATTTGGTTTTTATTATTTATATCTTTAATCTGATACCACAAAAATAGGGTGAGGAAACTCCCCACCCCAATGATTCTCTCTATTCGTATGTAGGGAAATCCCTATTCTGTTTAGGAATCCGCCAAAACAATGCCATCCTCATGCAAGGTAATCAGACGTTTCTTATACAAGTCGCCCACTCCTTTCTTAAAGGTTTTCTTGCTGACACCAAACGTGCCATAGATATCTTCCGCAGGGCTTTTATCATTCAAGTTGATTCGTCCCCCGTGCTCTTTGATATATTCTAGCAGCGTTTTCGAAAAATCATCTATCTTTTCAAAACCGGGTTTCTGAAGAATCAAATCTACCTTACCATCTTCACGCACCTGTTTCACAAAAGCTTTCATCTCCATCCCTGTCTCCAACGGACAGAATATTTCATTTTCATACAACAAACCGCTATACATATCATCTATAATTGCCTTAAAGCCCAAGTCCGTCTTCTGCCAGATAAGAATATTCACCTCTGCTCCCGAAGCATATTCCGGTTTTTCTTTCGACAGATAACGTTCCACTTTTGCCGAAGCTACAATACGATAACTCTCTTCATCCAAATGTGCATGAACCACATACTTCCGTCCAACCTGCATTTTCATCTTCTGCTCACGGAACGGCACAAACAGGTCTTTCATCAATCCCCAGTTCAGGAAAGCTCCGTATTGATTTACCCAGAAGACTTCCAGACAAGCAAACTGTCCGACCTGCACTAACGGGGTCAGTGTCGTAGCAATCAGCCTCTCATCCATATCCAGATAAAGAAACACATTCAAAATATCCCCTATCTTACAATCCTCGGGCACATAACGGGTAGGCAATAAAATCTCACCTTCTTCCCCACCGTCGAGATATACGCCGAAATCGACTTCTTTCACGACTTCAAGCTGGTTGAACTTTCCTAATTCGATGCTCATATTCTTATCTATTTATTATATAAGATACAAAGATAATCTATTTTGAACAGATCTCTCAACGAGTCAGCTATAACTTTTCGTTATCAGGCAAAACTATTTGCAATGAACAATCTGCTTTCTAATATGTTAACTTTGTAGCGGCAAAAAAGAAAAAGTAAATTATTCACCTTTTAAACATATAAGATTATGGAATTTCTAACCAACGAGAAACTTACAATTGTGGGAGCTGCCGGAATGATCGGCTCCAACATGGCACAAACAGCCATGATGATGAAACTCACTCCGAATATTTGTCTCTATGATCCATTCGCACCAGCTTTGGAAGGAGTGGCAGAAGAACTGTATCACTGCGGTTTTGAAGGTGCCAACCTCACCTATACTTCCGACATCAAGGAAGCGCTGACCGGAGCTTCTTATATTGTTTCTTCCGGTGGAGCAGCCCGTAAGGCAGGTATGACCCGCGAAGATTTGTTGAAAGGAAATGCAGAGATTGCCGCCCAATTTGGTAAAGATGTCCGTCAATACTGCCCGAATGTGAAACATATCGTTGTCATCTTCAATCCGGCAGACATTACCGGTTTGATTACCTTATTATATGCAGGTTTGAAACCTTCACAGGTTTCCACACTGGCTGCCCTTGACAGCACTCGCTTGCAAAACGAATTAGTGAAATACTTCCATATCCCCGCTTCCGACATTCAGAATTGTCGTACGTATGGCGGTCATGGAGAACAAATGGCTGTATTTGCATCTACCACCAAAATAAAAGGAGAACCCCTGACCGATCTCATCGGCACTACCCGTCTTCCGTTGACGGAATGGGAAGCGCTGAAAGTACGTGTCATCCAAGGTGGAAAGCATATCATCGACCTGCGCGGCCGTTCTTCTTTCCAAAGTCCGGCTTATCTTTCTATCGAAATGATTGCTGCCGCTATGGGCGGACAACCTTTCCGCTGGCCTGCCGGAACGTATGTTTCCAATGGCAAATTCGACCATATCATGATGGCGATGGAAACTTCAATTACTAAAGACGGTGTTACTTATAAAGAAGTAGCCGGAACTCCTGCCGAACAGGAAGAACTGGAAAAGAGCTACGAACATCTGTGTAAACTTCGTGACGAAGTGATTGAAATGGGAATCATCCCAGCCATCAAGGACTGGCATGCATTGAATCCCAATATAGACTAATCAAACAATATTAGCGAAAAGCCGGAAAAGAGATGTGTTTTCTCTTTTCCGGCTTTTATTCCAATTACTCACATATACCCCACGCTTAGTCTATAAATCTTTCAAGACTCCAATTCTAATGACCATGCAAAGTTGGGGATAATTCATCAATTTAAAAAACAGACAAAATGGAAAAAGTACCTAAACTGAAGTTACAGGTACTTAAAGTGCGAAATATAGTGCTTATCCTATCCAAATTAGTGAATGAAATAAACTTATCAAAGTTTATAGAATATCTGTCATTTTTGAGAAGTACATTCGGAACAAATCCCTTTTAGTACATAGTTTATGCTGTGCAAAGTAAATCCTTCAGGCAAATCAATCACCGGGATATGTGTCCCTTCCAGGCAAAATGTCTTATGGCATTTCTCACAATAGAAATGTGAATGTAAATCCTGCACCACACAATTGCAAGAGTTGTCGCAAACGGCATATTTCAACGAACCGCTTCCATCGTCTATGCTATGTATGAGGTGATGAGACAAGAAGAGAGCGATAGTACGGGAAATGGTCGATTTATCGACTGTATCCAGCAGAGTTTCTAAATCAAGCAATGATACCGCACGTTCAACTTCCATCATATTCTTTAATATGAGAAGCCTTATTGCTGTCGGCTTGATATCTCTCCGCGCCAACTTATCCAAATAAATATTCTCTTCCATAATCTCTTACTTTATCATTTTCTGTATTCTTACAGCATTCATAATAGCGAGCAACGCAACACCTACATCTGCAAAAACTGCTTCCCAAAGGGTAGCGATTCCACCGGCTCCCAATATCAGTACGAGCAGCTTTACTCCGAATGCCAACGAAACATTCTGCCAGATAATCCTGCGCGTCAATTTTCCTACCTTGATGGCTTCGGCTACTTTTGAAGGTTGGTCTGTCTGTATCACAACATCGGCTGTTTCAATCGCTGCATCGCTACCCAATCCGCCCATGGCAATACCAACGTGACTTAAAGCAAGCACCGGTGCGTCATTCATTCCATCACCGACAAATGCAATCTGATTCGTCCCGTCCTGCCGCAGTTCTTCCAAATGCCGCACTTTTCCTTCCGGCAACAAATCTCCATAAGCACTTTTGATACCGAGCTTTTCCGCAAAGTTAGTAACAATACTCTGTTTATCACCGGATAATATCTGAATGTTTTTGATATGCAACATTTTTAAATCATCAATAGCTTTCTTTGCATCCTCTTTTAGAGTATCAGCCAATAACAAATAACCAGCATAGTCTGTTCCAATGGCGCAGACTACAATCGTATCGGTAATCTGTAATAACTCTGCCGGATATTTGATATTAAATTTGGATAGTAAACGACAGCTTCCGACCAATACCGGAGTTCCGTTAATCATTGCCTCCAAACCGAATCCGGCAAATTCTCTTGTACCGGTGACAGGTAACAGTTCTACGTTTTGTAGCTTTGCATAGTTCACTATGGCTTTAGCAATCGGATGGGTACTGTTGCTTTCTACCGAAGCAACCATCTTAATCAATTCTTTTTCTTTAATACCGGATGCGGATTTACATTCTTGCACTTCAAAAGTTCCCTGAGTCAGCGTTCCCGTTTTATCAAATACAACCGTATTGATTTTAGTGATTGCATCCAGATAATTACCGCCTTTGAATAAGATTCCCAACCGGGAAGCAGCTCCGATGCCACCAAAATATCCCAACGGAATACTTACTACCAAAGCACACGGGCACGAAATCACCAGAAAGACGAGAGCCCTGTACAGCCAGTCATTAAACACATACGTAAACTGAGTATCAATAAATGAATAAACAAACGGAAAGAGTACGATTAATACCGCCAGTCCTATAACAATAGGTGTGTAGATGCGTGCAAATTTACGGATAAACAATTCTGCTGGAGCTTTTCGTTCCGAAGCATTTTGCACAAGTTCCAATATTCGGGCAAGCGCACTCTTATCGAATGGTCTTGTCACCTTGATTCGAATCACTTTATCCGTCACAATCATTCCGGCAAGCACTTCTTCGCCTTCGCGAATATTACGGGGGACACTTTCACCTGTCAATGCCGCCGTATTAAAAGCGGCAACTTCGTTGAGCATCACTCCGTCCAAAGGGACTCTCTCGCCCGATTTTATCTCTATAATCTCGCCGACCTTTACATTCGCCGGACTTTCTGTAATCAGACTGTTATCTCTCAGTACCAAAGCCTTCTCCGACCTTACATCCAATAAAGCGCCGATATTGCGTTTTGCTTTATCAACCGCCTTGTCTTGAAACAGTTCGCCGATGGTATAAAACAGCATCACGGCTACCCCCTCCGGGTATTCGCCAATATAGAAAGCTCCGATTGTGGCAACAATCATTAGAGTAAACTCACTGAAGTAGTCTTTCTCTTTTATGCTCTCCCACGCTTCTTTCACAACAGGGAATCCGACCGGAAGATAAGCTACAATATACCAGATTAAAGCTACATACTCTTTATGAAAAAAAGAGGAACCCAGGGCATTCATTATAATACCACTTATCAGCAATATAAATGAAAGCCCTGCTTTCCAGTATTCTTGAAATATAGAATTTTTAACTTCAACTTCCTTTTCAGATGCACATCCGTGTGCACAGCAACTACAATGTCCCATATCTTTCATCTTTTAGTTGCTGCAAAGATAGTGAATGATTCGTGCAACAAAGTTGCAAAAAGGATTTTGTTATATTATCCACACTGCTACTAAAACGATTTCGCAAAATCATTTCTCACATTCTCATAAGAAAAGTATATTTACCTGATTACTAACCTTATATATTATGAGAATAAAATTATTTACATGTATTTCTCATAGTTTTATCAAAAGAATATGCTTAAATCAATGCATTTCTCATACATTAAAAATAGTATTCTCATAGTTTAATCATCAACACTTAATGAATTGTAGCAAAACTAGCGTTCATCTTCATCATAACTAACTGATAACCTAAATTATACTACTGTAATCAATAGATTTTCAATAAGACATATCTATCGTTGCACTCCAGTGAACAGGCTCGTTCACTAAAGTGCAAAGATCTATCCACTCTAGTGCAACAGCCCGTTCACTGGAGTGGAACAATACACATGAAGGCAGAAAAACACAACAATGTCAGTTATGAAAGATATGTTATCTACCGAGTTAACATACAAACTATAATTATATTGCCTTCTACATATTAGTTTCTTGAAACAAAGACAAGCATAATATGCAGCATGAGAAATGCCAAATAAAGTATGAGAAATGCCTTCTTTAAAAGCATTTTACAGCTATAAACCATGAGAAATGCATGTAAACAATTTTATTCTCATAATATATAAGATTAGTAATCAGGCAAATATGCTTTTTTATGAGAATATGAGAAATGATTTTATTTTTTCTTATAGGAGAGCCTTAGTAACGGCGGTTGCAGTAACCACCGTTACTAAAAGGAAACAACTGATTATGAAGTTTTACATACGACTAAGAATTTTCTTCCCGGTCATTCCGTATAAACTCCAACAATCTTTCCACTGCTTCTTCTTCGGGAATATTCTTTTCTACGCAGACCTTGCCTTTATAAAGACTGATTTTACCCCGTCCTGCTCCTACATAACCGTAGTCAGCATCTGCCATTTCACCGGGCCCATTCACGATACAGCCCATGATACCGATTTTCAGTCCTGCCAGGTGTGAGGTAGCTGCCTTGATGCGGGCAATCGTTTTCTCCAAGTCGTAAAGCGTACGACCGCAACCGGGACAAGAAATATATTCTGTCTTGGAAGTACGGGTGCGTCCGGCTTGCAAGATTCCGAAAGCAGTAGCGTCTACTACCGCATGGCTCAGGTTACCTTGATTGAACAAGAAGATACCATCGCAAAGTCCGTCAAAAATCAATGCGCCCATATCGGCGGCAGATTTTATTTGCAAATCCTCTGCATTATCTTCTGCATAATGTTGGAAGAAGACAACCGGATTCTGCAAACCTTCCGTTGTCAGTTGATGCACCAATGCACGGTGTTCGCCCAAACGGTTCGGGTGATTGCTTTGGGAAACAATGACCACTTCCGGATGTTGCTTCAGACAGGCGATTACTTCTTCTGTCTGTGCCATATAAGGCATGAATAGGAATTTGAGTTCTGCATTACATCCGCCCATCAGCGGTAATTGCACATGGTTAAAGGCAGGCCAAGTTCCGGTTTCCCCTTGCCATACGTCTGCATCGAGGATATATTCCACGCCTTCTTCCCGTTGCTCGGGCAAGGCCCTTCCGGCATAAATATAGTCCGGAGTGAATTGCGGATTTACTTCCGTCTTTCCATCCATGCGGTCGGCAATGACTACGGGCACATGTTCGCCTCCGATGTTACGGACCGCTTTTGTCTTCCGGCGTTCAGGAGACAGATAGTTGAATTCTGGTGCTTCCAAGCCCGGAATATAGGGATGACCCTGCCTCAACAGAACATAATCCACCAATTTACGGGCTACCGGAATTTCAGCTTCGGGTGCTTCACTCAAAGATACACGGATGGTATCGCCCAACCCGTCGCTCAACAATGCGCCGATGCCGAGAGCAGACTTGATACGCCCGTCCTCACCGTCTCCGGCTTCTGTCACTCCGAGGTGCAATGGGAAAGCCATCCCCTCTTTTTCCATGACGTCCACCAACAGACGAACGGTTTTCACCATGACCACTGTATTGGAGGCTTTGATAGAAATTACCACATCTGTGAAGTTCTCCGCTACACAGATACGAAGGAATTCCATACAGGATTCCACCATTCCTTCGGGAGTATCACCATAGCGTGACATGATGCGGTCGGACAAAGAACCATGATTCACACCGATCCGGATCGCAGTGTGATTCTCCTTACAGATATTCAGGAACGGGACAAACCGGTCGTGGATTTTCTGTATTTCCTGCGCATACTCCTCGTCTGTATATTCCAGTTTCTTAAAAGTACGTGCAGCATCTACATAGTTTCCCGGATTGATGCGCACCTTTTCCGCATATTGAGCAGCTACATCCGCCACTTTCGGATTGAAATGCACATCGGCAACCAATGGAACCATATATCCCTGACTGCGCAACCCGATATTGATATTCATCAGATTCTCCGCTTCCTTGATACCCTGCGTTGTGAGACGGACATACTCGCCACCTGCGTCAACAATACGTTTCGCCTGTTCCACACAAGCCGGCGTGTCCTGCGTAGACGTATTGGTCATCGACTGGACACGAATAGAATTGGGGCCGCCCAACGGCACAGCCCCAATATTTACTTCTGTGGTTTCTCTTCGAAAATAATTGAATAGATCCATTAATTCGTTTTATATTCAAACTTAACTTCTTTCAGTTCTTCGTTTGCTTTTACGATTTTCTTTTTCAGTCCTTCTTTGTAAGCAGCAAAAGCTTCTGCCAATTTCTCGTCACTCAATGCCAACATCTGAATGGCAAGGATAGCGGCATTCATCGCTCCGTTTATAGCAACCGTTGCCACAGGAATGCCCGGAGGCATCTGGATGATAGAATAAAGTGCGTCTACACCATCGAGCACGGAACCTTTTACGGGTACCCCGATCACCGGCAGTGTAGTGTTGGCTGCAATTACACCGGGAAGGGCGGCAGCCATTCCGGCAGCAGCGATAATAACTTTAATGCCACGGTTGCGGGCATTCTTTGCAAACTCTTCCACAGCTTCAGGCGTGCGGTGAGCAGAAAGCGCGTTCATTTCGAACGGTACATGCATATCATTCAGCAGTTGCGCAGCCTTCTCCATAACAGGAAGGTCGGACGTGCTACCCATGATAATACTTACAATTGGAGTCATTTTGATTTACTATTTTACGATTTACTATTTACAATTTAAAGTGAGGTAAGAATTATCCGTTTACCACAGCTTTATACGCTTCGGCATCCAACAGGTCCTCAACGGCTTTCAGGTCTGTCGGTTTCACTTTAATCAACCAGCCTTCACCATAAGGGTCTTTGTTCACCAGTTCCGGATTTTCTTCCAATGCCTCGTTTTGTTCGAGTACTTCACCGGCTACAGGTAGGAAAAGGTCGGAAATGGTTTTCACTACTTCGATGGTTCCGAATGTCTCACCGGCTTCCAACGTTTCACCAACAGTCGGTATATCTACGAACACGATATCACCCAATTGTTCTTGGGCATAGTCAGTGATACCTACGTATGCAATGTCTCCTTCAACACGAATCCATTCGTGTTCGTTCGTGTACTTCAAATTCTGTGGAAAGTTCATAATAATTAGTTTTTAGGATTTATACTGTTTTAAAATAAAAATACTCGAAATAACAAGATGTTACTCACCGGATGAAGTACCAAAAGGGCACATATCAATCCAACCGCAAAACCGGAAAGCACCTCACCCAACGTGTGATGTCCCAATACAATTCGCGCAGAACCTAATATACCGGCAATCAATATAAACAGGCATAACCATCCGACCGGATTGTAACCGAACAAAGCACTGAAAGAAACCAGTCCG
This sequence comes from Bacteroides caecimuris, assembly GCA_948742525.1. Classification (GTDB taxonomy): domain Bacteria; phylum Bacteroidota; class Bacteroidia; order Bacteroidales; family Bacteroidaceae; genus Bacteroides; species Bacteroides caecimuris_A. The sequence continues at coordinate 73,873 of CAPYSS010000010.1, forward strand.
CCGATCACTCCGCCTATTCCTGCCATGTGTTCACTCAATTTCCATTTCAAATTCACTGCAATGCAGATAATAGATACTACCAAAGAAACGAGGATGATACCTGTCATATACCAAGGTATATTCAGCCGGCGCATCATCAACAGGCAGAACACATACGAGATGATAGTCAGCAGAATCGGTACATAACGTTTCTTACGCTCACTCAACTCCTGACGGGCAAAGCCATTGATTTTACGAAACAGGAAAATGGTAATGGTAGGCGTCAGTATGGTAAAGCAGTAAACAATTCCCAACACGATCAACTTATATTGTATCGGCATGATACGAAGATAAGAAAACAGGAATAACACCAGAAACGATAAAAACGGAATAGAAAATGGAGTAAAGACCATCGAAGTAACTCTCGCCACCTGCAACATTGTCTTGTCCGCTATGATATGCTCTCTCTCTCTGTCCATCAGCACTAATACTTAATACTTTATACTTAATACTTTATATTCGTTCTTATTTTCGAAGTCGCGCAACCGGAATATTCAACTGCTGACGGTATTTGGCTACCGTTCTACGAGCAATGGGATAACCTTTCTCTTTCAAGATGTCTGCCAATTCATCATCTGTCAGCGGTTTCTTTTTGTCCTCCCCGTCAATACACTCTTTCAGAATCTTACGTATCTCACGGACGGACATTTCTTCGCCGTCCTCTGTGGTATACCCGTCGCTGAAAAAGAATTTGAGCGGATAGATGCCGTAATTTGTCTGCACATATTTACTGTTGCTCACGCGGGAGATCGTTGAAATGTCCAGTCCGGTACGTTCAGCCACATCTTTCAAAATCATCGGTTTCAACAGTGATTCGTCTCCTTCCAAGAAGAAAGGACGTTGTAAGTCAATGATAGCCTGCATGGTAGTCATCAGGGTATTCTGACGCTGCCGCACAGCATCGATAAATCCTTGTGCCGCATCCATTTTCTGCTTCAGGAACATCATCGCTTCTTTGGATTCTTTTGATTGATTAGCCCTGTTTTTGGTATGTTCCTCCACCATTTCCATGAAGTCGCGACTCATACGAAGTTCGGGAACATTACGGTTATTAAGGCTTACATTGATGGTTCCGTCATCATACGTTTCCACGATAAAGTCGGGAACTATCTGTTGAAGATTCCTGCCGATCGTTTCTCCCAAAGAAGCACCCGGACGGGGATTCAACTTGGTTATCTCATTAAGAGCTTCCTGGAAAGTCTCTTCATCAATGTCCAGTTTCTTTATAATCTTCTCCCAATGTTTACGGGTGAATTCTTCATAATACTCCCTGATGATACGTTCTTCCAACTCCAATATCGGGTTGGGCTTTGTCTCTTCATCCTTCTTCCGGCAAATCTGTATCAACAGACATTCCTGAAGGCTACGGGCACCGATACCAGCGGGATCAAAGTCCTGCAAGATACAAAGTGCTTCTTCCAGTTCTTCTTCTGTCGATTCGATGCCGGCATAAATTGCCAGTTCATCACAGATGCTCTCCAATGACTTACGGAGCAGTCCGTCATCGTCCAATGAACCGATCAGATATTCCACCAGGTCACTCTGATGTTCGGTCAGGTTGCGTTCACGCAGCTGTTCTTTCAAAATTTCATAAAAAGAGGTGGAATCAGAGAACGGGATATCCTCCGCCTGTTCATCTTTCGAACGGTTGTTCTCTTGTAATTTATAATCGGGAATATCGTCTTCATTCCGATAATCACTCAAAGAATCATAATCGTTGGCATCGCTATCCATGCCATCTTCTGTTATGTCGGAATCAGCATACTCATCCGCAGCGTTTTCTTCTTTACCTTCTTCAAGTGCCGGATTTTCAAGCAGTTCAGCATGGATACGGTCTTCCAGCTCTACTGCGGGAAGCTCCAACAGTTTCACGACCAGAATCTGCTGGGGCGAGAGCGTTTGTACCTGCTGTTGCGCCTGAGATTGTATTTGACGGGAACCTTGTGCCATATTCGTTTTTGCTTTCTACTATTTCTCGCTACAAAAGTAACTTTTTAACGAGAGATTACACAGATTAGTGAGATAATTTTTAATCCTATAACACAAAAATCGTTATCTTTGTTGCACGAACTTAAAAATAAGGACAATATGTTTGCCAAAGAAACGTATATGCAGCGAAGAGCCCTGCTAAAAAAGAATTTAGGCTCCGGAGTATTGTTATTTCTCGGAAATGACGAGTGCGGACTGAACTACGAGGATAACACCTTCCGTTATCGTCAGGATTCCACTTTCCTTTATTATTTCGGACTTTCATGTGCCGGTCTTTCGGCTATTATTGATATTGATGAAGACAAAGAAATCATTTTTGGAGATGAACTGTCTATCGACGCCATCGTATGGATGGGCTCGCAACCTACATTACACGAAAAATGTGAACGTGTGGGCGTAAAAAATCTGATGCCTTCCGCGGAAATTACAAGCTATCTCCATAAGTGTGTCCAGAAAGGGAAAGCGATTCATTATTTGCCGCCTTACCGTGCCGAGCATAAATTGAAACTGATGGATTGGTTGGGTATTCCCCCTACACGTCAGGAAGGTTCTGTTCCGTTCATCCGTGCCGTTATTGCCCAACGTAATTACAAATCTGCCGAAGAAATTGTAGAAATAGAGAAGGCTTGCGATGTAACTGCCGATATGCACATCACCGCCATGAAAGTGCTCCGTTCGGGCATGTATGAATACGAAGTGGTAGCGGAAATGAACCGGGTGGCCGAATCTAACAACTGCCAGCTTTCATTTGCTACCATTGCCACTATCAACGGACAGACTTTACACAACCACTATCATGGAAATAAAGTAAAACCGGGCGATCTGTTCCTAATCGACGCAGGCGCAGAAGTAGAATCAGGCTATGCAGGCGATATGTCGTCTACCATTCCTGCCGACAAGAAGTTTACAGCCCGCCAGCGCGAAGTATACGAGATTCAGAATGCGATGCATCTGGAATCTGTAAAAGCTCTCCGCCCGGGTATTCCTTATATGGACGTATACGAACTGTCTGCCCGTGTCATGGTAGACGGTATGAAGGCACTCGGATTGATGAAAGGAAATACGGAAGATGCGGTCCGCGAAGGTGCTCATGCGTTATTTTATCCTCACGGATTAGGGCACATGATGGGATTGGATGTACACGATATGGAGAATCTGGGAGAGATATGGGTAGGATATAACGGCCAACCGAAGAGTACACAGTTCGGTCGCAAATCGCAACGTCTCGCCATTCCGTTGGAACCGGGATTTGTACACACGGTAGAACCGGGTATTTATTTTATTCCGGAACTGATCGACATGTGGAAAGGAGAAAAGAAATTTACCAATTTCATCAATTATGATGTAGTGGAAACTTATAAGGATTTTGGTGGTATCCGCAATGAGGAAGATTATCTGATTACAGAAACCGGCACCCGCCGCTTAGGCAAGAAGATCCCTTTGACACCGGAAGAGGTAGAAGCTTTAAGATAAACCAATGAATAACACCATGAAGAGACTACTTTTATCTGTATGGCTATTGTCACTTACCTTGCTGTCCGCCGTAGCTGAAAACTATCCTTATAAAAGCGATGTGCTTTGGGTCACCGTGCCCAACCACGCCGACTGGCTTTATAAAACGGGAGAAAAAGCAACTGTGGAGGTACAATTCTATAAATACGGTATCCCCAGGGATAACGTAACCGTCACTTATGAAATAGGGGGTGATATGATGCCTGTTGGCGATACCAAAGGAAGTGTAACTTTAAAGAATGGCAGGGCTGTGATTCCTGTGGGCACAATGAAAGAGCCGGGATTCCGCGACTGCCGCCTGAAAGCAACCGTTGATGGAAAGACCTATTCACACCATATCAAAGTAGGATTTTCACCGGAAAAACTTCGTCCGTATACCACCATGCCTTCCGATTTCAAGGAATTTTGGGAAAAAGCTAAGGCGGAACAAAAGGAGTTTCCCCTAACGTATACCAAAGAACATGTCGAAAAATATTCCACTGATAAAATAGACTGTTATCTCGTAAAATTGCAACTGAACAAACGTGGGCAATGCGTCTACGGATATTTATTCTATCCGAAAAAAGAAGGAAAGTTTCCGGTTGTCTTGTGCCCTCCGGGAGCAGGTATCAAAACTATCAAAGAACCTCTACGCCATAAATATTATGCGGAACAAGGATGCATCCGTTTTGAATTCGAGATACACGGCCTGAATCCGGAAATGACTGATGAAGAATTTAAAGAAATCAGCAACGCTTTCAATGGCAGAGAAAACGGCTATCTGACCAACGGGCTCGACAGCCGTGATAATTACTATATGAAGCGGGTATATTTGGCTTGTGTACGCAGCATCGACTTTCTAACTTCCCTACCGGAATGGGATGGCAAGAATGTGATCGCACAAGGAGGTAGCCAGGGAGGCGCCCTGGCATTAATCGCAGCCGGACTGGACGAACGGGTGACAGCTTGTGTCGCCAATCATCCTGCCTTAAGCGATATGGCAGGCTATAAAGCCGGACGTGCCGGTGGCTATCCGCATTTCTTCAGAAATTCGGTGGATATGGATACTCCCGAAAAAATAAAGACAATGGCCTATTATGATGTAGTGAACTTTGCTAAATTGATAAAAGCAGACACCTATATAACATGGGGATTCAACGATGATGTATGCCCTCCGACTACCAGCTATATAGTATACAATGTATTAAACTGTCCGAAAGAAGCCCTGATTACTCCTATTAATGAGCATTGGACCTCCAATGACACGGAATATGGACATCTGCTTTGGATAAAGAAGCATTTGAAATAAAGAATCAATCATTCCATTCGGATACATACGGGCAACTCTTTTTTCCTTATATATACTCACTATGCTGGATATATATGCCCATCAAGCGGGGTATATATATTCACCACGTGGGCAAAAGTAAGGTGAAACGTGGGCTTATGATGACTTACACGTGGGCTTATGATTGCTTGCATGTGGGCTGGAACCCGCCAACACGTGGGCTGAACAAAACAGAGCCTGTATCTAGGTAAAACAAAGCCTCTGTTACAATGCAATACAGGCTCCGTTTTGTTACTGACAAACTAGATTTCAAAATACGCCTGCCCCATGGCAAACTGAACACCCTACTTAATATTTAAAGCTACTACCTCCTAAGAATTCGCGCAATAAGGACGTAGGCGGAATCTCCTTATCTTGTACTGGAACAAAATATTTGATAAACTTAAGCAACCGGTATGCTTCGCAATATTCAGGACAGTTGCGCGGAACTCCCATCAGAATAGGTTCGGCATGCAAACGGAGAACTGCAAACTCAAAAAGCAGCGCCGAATTAAACATTACGTCGGCATTCTCTTGATAGGGGAAAATCCATTTATCTTCACCGGCACGTACACTCGACCAGCGTGATATCGTTTCACGTGCCGAATACCCCCGATAATTGAAGTCACGGATAATACGACGCAACAGACGGTTGTCAGTTGTCGGAATCCAGTTATGGTCATCCAAAGAGATGGTGGTTAATGCCGAAACATAAATCTTGAATTTCCGTTCAGCCGGTATATGCGGTGTCAGTTCCGGGTTCAGGGCATGAATACCTTCCAGAATCAGAATTGTATTATCTTCTATTTTCAGTTTATCGCCTTTATACTCCTTCTTGCCAAGAGAGAAATTAAAACGAGGCAGTTCCACCTCTTCACCGCGTAGGAGTGCCTGCAACTGTTGATTGAACAGTTCCAAATCAAGTGCATACAGTGATTCATAATCATAATTTCCGTTTTCATCCAGAGGAGTCTCTTCACGATCCACAAAGTAATTATCCAAAGAGATCGGGAATGGTTTCAGTCCATTGGCCATTAGCTGGATAGAAAGCCGTTTACTGAAAGTTGTCTTTCCCGAAGAAGACGGTCCGGCAATCAATACCAGTTTTACCCGGTTACCGTTTTCACCACGATGGAATATGGTATCCGCTATCTGGGCTATTTTCTTCTCCTGCAGTGCTTCTGCAACATTTATCAGATCGGTTGCATGTCCCTCTTCACAGGCCAGGTTAAAATCTCCGGCATTGTTAAGTCCCATGATATAACTCCAGTTCAGATATTCTTTAAAGACATCCAGCATTTTCTCCTGCTTCACCACATCTTCAAGCACATTCGGGTTTTCCCGGCTCGGAATCCGGAGGAGCAATCCATCGTAATATTTCACGATATCGAATAATTTAAGATATCCGGTACTGGGTAGCAGGTTCCCATAATAATAATCAATGGTATCACCCAATGTATAATAATAGGTATAGAGCGAACCGGAAGTTTCCAGCAATCTCACTTTATCATTCATTCCCCGTTCGCTGAAAACACGCACAGCTTCAGCCGTATGACATTCAATGCGGTGATAGGAAATATTTTCCGCGATAATCTCCTGCATCCGTTGCTTGATGCGTGTCACATCTTCCAATTCGATGGGGCGTCCAATCCGCAAATTGCAGAAATAGCCTTTCGAAACAGGATGTTCTACAAACAGTTTACCATCAGGAAACAGTTCCGTGACTGCCTTAAACAATACAAAGCAGAGCGAACGGACATAGGTACGCATACCGGACTGATCTCTCACATCCAGAAACTCTACATCCTTATTATTATAAACTCTGAAGTTAAGCCCCTCGGAACGATTATTGACCTTGGCACTTACTACCTGATAAGGAAAATTAAGATTAAAACCGTAATAAATATCCAAAAGTGAGCTTCCGATAGGGAATTCTTTGGAAATATTGTTATTTTTGCAACATATTTGTAACATCTGTTTCATCGAGTTCGTTAAAAGGTGAATAATTTGGAACTAATATACTTATAATCAGATAGAGAACAAATAACCATTAAAAATATTATAGATGGAATATTCTTTTTATGATTTTTTAAAGCTTATAGGCTCATTAGGACTCTTCCTTTACGGAATGAAGATTATGAGTGAGGGCTTACAAAAGGTCGCGGGTGACAGATTGCGAAGTATTCTAACGGCAATGACTACCAATCGGGTAACGGGAGTTTTAACAGGAGTGTTAATAACAGCTCTTATCCAGTCTTCTTCAGCAACGACAGTGATGGTCGTAAGTTTCGTAAACGCCGGATTGCTCACACTTGCCGAATCCATCAGCGTCATTATGGGTGCGAATATCGGTACTACCGTGACTGCCTGGATCATTTCAATTTTCGGATTTAAGGTTGATATGGCAGCCTTTGCTCTCCCGCTCTTAGCCATCGCCCTTCCGCTCATCTTCTCTGGCAAAAGCAACCGCAAGTCCATCGGCGAATTCATTTTCGGTTTTTCTTTCCTTTTCATGGGGCTTTCTTATCTGAAAGCAAACGCGCCCGACCTGAACGCCAACCCGGAAATGCTTGCCTTCGTACAAAACTACACGGACATGGGATTCTTCTCCATCATCCTGTTCTTACTCATCGGTACTATATTGACGATGATTGTACAGGCCTCCGCCGCCACCATGGCAATTACATTGATTATGTGCGCCAACGGATGGATCAGCCTGGAACTGGGAGCAGCACTCGTTTTGGGAGAAAACATCGGAACCACTATCACGGCCAACCTTGCCGCACTTACAGCCAACACACAGGCTAAGCGGGCAGCATTGGCCCATTTTGTTTTTAACGTGTTCGGTGTTATCTGGGTTTTGATTGTCTTCCATCCTTTCATGGACCTGGTAAACTGGGTAGTAGATTCCTTTTTCCAAAGTAACAATCCGGAAGTTGCTATCTCCTACAAATTATCGGCTTTCCACTCAATCTTCAATATCTGTAACGTATGTATTCTGATATGGGCGGTTAAACTGATTGAACGTACCGTATGTGCTCTTATCCACCCCAAAGAAGAGGACGAAGAGCCCCGTTTGCGGTTTATCACCGGTGGTATGCTTTCTACCGCTGAACTTTCTATTCTTCAGGCTCGCAAAGAAATCCATCTTTTTGCAGAACGTATACACCGGATGTTCGGCATGGTGCAGGATTTGCTACACACAGAAAAGGACGACGATTTCAACAAGCTGTTCAGCCGAATTGAGAAATATGAGAATATCAGCGACAACATGGAACTTGAAATAGCCAACTACCTGAATCAAGTATCTGAAGGTCGTTTAAGTTCTGAAAGTAAGTTACAGATACGCGCCATGCTGCGTGAAGTGACGGAAATTGAAAGTATCGGTGACAGCTGTTATAACCTGGCACGTACCATCAACCGGAAACGCCAAACCAACCAGGATTTTACCGAGAAACAATATGAACATATCCACCTCATGATGAAGTTGACCAACGATGCACTTGCCCAAATGATTGTGGTTGTAGAAAAACCGGAACATCAGAACATTGACATCAATAAGTCCTTCAACATCGAGAATGAAATTAACAACTACCGTAACCAACTGAAGAATCAGAACATTCTGGACGTAAACAACAAAGAATACGATTATCAGATGGGAGTTTATTACATGGATATTATCGCCGAATGTGAAAAACTAGGTGACTATGTGGTGAATGTAGTAGAAGCCAGTAGTGATGTAAAAGAGAAAAAAGTTTCTTGACAGAGAGCCTAATTGAATGATAAAAAAGGAGAACCAGCTAAAATGTATTTATAGCCGATTCTCCTTTTTTATTTTCAAAATTACCCTTCTGATACTTGATATAGAGTATCTGCACAAGAATATTAGACACAAACAACATAAAAATAGAAAAAATCAAAATAGATACGAGCAATAACAAGAAAGCTAATTGATAAATTCTTATTAAATTTGCTCGTGATAGGAATCATTTCAGAAAGCAGTCTTAATCTATCATTTTTAATAACCTCAAATGGATATAAAATGAAAATACTATTATTAACCGGTCATAAAATTATTTGCTTATCACTCATATTATTCTTTAGTTCTAATATCAGGGCTGCATCCACTGATCACATAAACTTCAGAAAACTTTCCGTAAATGAAGGATTGTCTCAAAACACTGTATGGGGAATGATGCAGGATGCAAACAACAAAATATGGATTGGTACGACAGATGGTCTGAACCGTTATGACGGCTATACGTTCACCACCTACTATCATGCTTCCAATGACAGCCTTTCTATTGCAAATAACCAGATTATATCACTTTGCACCGATTCGGACGGTGTATCATGGTTCGGTACGCTGGTCGGCTTATCACGTTATAACCCGGAAACGGATAATTTCACCAATTACCTCTTACCTAATACCCCTTTTCAAGTATTAGCAATAGAGGATGCCTCCGATAAGGGTATCTTATTCCTCGCAACAAACATCGGGCTTGTTTCTTTCCAAAAAGAAGACAAGAAATTGCATATAGACCCTGCACTTAAACATCTTACCATCAACACTATTTGTAGAATAAAAGACGAACTATTATTGGGAACTTCTCAAGGTGCATATCTATATTCAATCCATACGAAGAAAACCAAAAAAATACTCCCCGAACTACTCGATACGCCAATTGCCAGTATTATCTATAACAATAAGACCAAAGACTACTGGGTAGGTACCCAAAAGAAGGGAATCTATCGTTTCAACAATAAATGGCAGATACTGAAAAAATATCAGATAGATAAAAGTGATACATTCTCTCCCGCCAATACAGTGCGGGTACTGAAACAGTATACAGACGGACAAATATGGATTGGTACCACCGAAGCATTGTTCAGTTTTGATCCGGAGCACGAAATATTTGAAGAACGCTTGTCGCATAGTTCTATCCGTTCTCTCTTTATAGACAATCAGGGAGGAATATGGGTAGGAACCTACTATGATGGAATCAATTATTATCACCCGTTTGCCCCGACATTTAAAACGTTAGAATATTCTCCTTATTTCAACTCCCTGAATGACAAAGTCGTCAGCTGTATTGTGGAAGAACCATCGACCAAAAATCTTTGGATCGGAACAAACGATGGCGGTGTGAACTACTACGATCGCCAGAAGAAGACTTTTTCTTATTACAAAGCGACCACGCAAGGCAATGGATTACGTTCCAACAACATCAAAGCCATCTCATTAGATAAATCCGGTAATATCTATGTAGGTACACACTCCGGCGGATTAAGCTATATCCAAACAAAAACAGGAAAAATAGAGAATTTCTCAATTCCGCAAATGGAAGCTGAAGACAACAGCTGCTACTCCCTACTGGATGACGGTGAAAACTTCTATGTAGGTTCAATGGTCGGTTTGCTGCTCTTCAACAAAACAACCAAAGAATTCAGAAAACATCCATTGGCTGAAAGCAACCCGGAATTATCCGGAATATTAATAAGAGCTCTATACCGTGATTCCTCCGGCAAAGTCTGGATTGCCACCGAAAAAGGACTGTTCCTATACACCGGAACTCCCAAGGTACAACATCTGACAGATAATTTATCTTCCGACTTTTCAGCTCATATCATAGCTTATTGCATCCACGAAGATAGTCAAAAAAATATATGGGTCACTTCTGCCAATGGCCTATACCAATACGGACCGGATATAGAACTGCACAAACATTATACTGTTAAAAACGGCCTCATCAACAATTGCATATACGGGCTTTTGGAAGATAGTTCAAGGCGTCTGTGGTTGAGTACCAACAAAGGGTTGTCCTGCTTCGACATTGACAGAGAACAATTTCACAATTACCGGCAGGAAGACGGCTTGAGCCACAACGAATTTAACGTATATGGTTACTGCAAAGATTCCGACGGTACTTTCTATTTCGGAAGCCTGAACGGCGTCACTTATTTCAGCCCGTTCAAGTTTATGGAAAACCCGTTCATGCCCCAACCTGATATTGTAGGAATCTCCCTTATGAACCAGTCGGTCACCCATCTCCAGAACGGCATATCCCAAGTACACCGGGGTAAATACGGCCGGCTGCAGGGCATAGATTTCCCCTTCAACCAGCGACAGTTTAATATCCGGTTTACCGTTTCAAACTATCTCAGCAACCAGCGCAATGTGTTCGCTTACCAGCTCAAAGGCTTCGACAAGGAGTGGAATTCTACCGAAGAACGTAATGTCAGCTATTCCAATCTTCCGCCGGGACATTATACCTTCCTATTGAAAGCGTGTAACAACGACGGCAAATGGTGCGAGATGCCGACTGAATTCTTTATACACATCACTCCGATGTGGTATCAGACGTGGATTGCCAAGTGTATCTTTATCCTGTGCGGCTTAGGTATCATCGGCTGGATTATGTATTTCTTTATCGCAAGAACCAGAATGAAGATGCAACTACAGGTTGAGACACTGGAACACAACAAGCTACAGGAAATCAATACTGAAAAGGTGCGCTTCTATATGAATATGTCGCACGAACTGCGCACTCCGTTAAGCCTGATTATCGCTCCATTGGAAGATATGATGAAACTAAGCAGAATGTTGGATAAAAAGCTGCAACGCGACTTGCAATATGTGTATCAAAACAGCCGCAGGCTATTGCATATCATCGACCAGCTCTTAAACTTCAGAAAAGCGGAGTCCGGCGCTCTGCCCATTCAGGTAGAAGCGTGTAATATCGAAGAGTGGTTCCGGCAGATATTCATGCTGTTCTATAATCAGGCAGAAACCCGGAACATAGATTATCTGTTTCATTCAGGAATCACCAGCACACAATTGCCGATTGACAAGAAGTATATCGAAACTATCTTAATCAACCTGCTATCCAACGCCTTCAAATTCACACCGGACAAAGGAAAAATAGAACTGGAACTCTGGGAGAAAGAGGATACCTTCGGATTTAACGTAAAAGACAGCGGTAAAGGTATTCCCCAGGAAAAGCTGAGCCATGTTTTCGAACGCTTTTATCAGGTTAATGAGAATGACAAGGGAACCGGCATCGGGCTTTCCTTGGTGAAATGCCTGGTGGACAAACATCACGGCAGTATTTCCGTGGATAGTAAAGAACGACTATACACCATATTCAGCGTTATACTTCCCAAAGATGTAAATACATATACGGCCGAAGAACTGGCAAAACAGCCCGTCAAAAGTTCCGACTCCAGTCTTTATATCGACGAACCCCTATCTTACATCCCGGCAGAAGACAATCAAGAGAGCGGCATGGATGAGGATACGAACAAACCTGTCATTCTACTAGTGGATGACAACATCGAAATGTTGGACTACTTGAAGGGTATCCTGCAATCCAAATATCAGGTTATAACAGCTACCAATGGCAAAATAGCCCTCGACATAATGAAGACACAGCCGGTTGATATTGTACTTTCGGACGTGATGATGCCCGAAATGGACGGGTTGCAACTGTGTAAGCTAGTCAAACGTAACATACAGACCTCTCACATTCCGGTGATTCTTCTATCTGCCAAGAGTTCTCTCGAAGACCAAACCTCCGGCATTGATATCGGTGCAGACGATTATATCGGAAAGCCGTTCTCCACCTCTTTACTCAAGGGAAAAATCAATAATATACTGAAAGCCAAAGAACGTTTCCGGCAATATTACTCAAGTACAATCAATATAGATACGGCTAAAATGACTTCTAATGCTATGGATAATGAATTCCTGAGCAAAGTAATACAAATTATTGAAGACAACATCAGTGATGAAAAGTTCTCAACAGAAGATTTGGCAAACAAATTATTTATGAGCCGTTCCAACCTGTATATCAAGATGAATGCCATATCCGGAGAAGCACCGGCAAACTTTATCCGTCGTATCCGCTTCAACAAGGGATGCCAGATGCTGCTTGAAGGACGCTATACCGTTGCTGAAATCAGTAATAAAATAGGTTTTAGCTCGCCTTCCTATTTCACCAATAGTTTTAAGAAACATATGGGAATGCTTCCTACCGAGTATATCAAAAAGCATCAGGAAAAAAGTAATTCCTGAAGTTTTTAATTAATAATACGACAAAATGTGATTGAGAATTTGCTAATTCCAATATTAATTTTAATATTTGCATAGCAACTATAGTATCAATTGAAAACAAAAGATGAAATAATCACTATTCTCCGGAATTTTAAGGAAGAGTTTGGGGAGAGATATGGAATTGAAAAGTTAGGGCTTTTCGGTTCTGTGGCTCGTGGTGAACAGAAGGAAGATAGTGATATTGATATTTGTATTAAACTCCAAGAGCCTGATTATTTTACTCGAATGGAAATAAAAGAGTCTTTAGAAGAACGTTTTAATGCAAAAGTGGATGTCGTGTCTTTAACTGCAATTATGCGTAGTTTATTTCGAAATCATATAGAGAAAGATGCAATCTATATCTAATGCTGACATATTGGATATGCTTCTTTTTGTAGAAGAACGCATTCATACAACTATAGAAAGATGTAGTAGTGTTATTTCCGTGAATGACTTTTTGTTTTCTCCTGATAAGATGGATATTTTTGATGCAACTTGTATGCGTTTGCAAACCATAGGTGAAACTATTAAAAACATAGACAACCTGACTAATCATGGACTATTAATAAATTATGCTGGCACTCCGTGGAAGAGTATAATCGGACTACGCAATATTATTTCTCATGAATACCTATCTATTGACCCGGAAGAAATTTTTAAAATAGTAAAGGGGCATTTGCCTGGATTGCTTCTTGCAATTCAGCAGATCAGAAATGATATTGCCGATAATATATAAATTCATTTTTAGGTATTGCTGATAATTTATTCTTAAGATATAACGAGGGTGTCCGAACATTTGAAGTGACCCCAAAAATTTGGACAGGTTAAACATTATCCAGTTATAGAAAGA
>CAPYSS010000011.1:0-83771 GCA_948742525.1 Bacteroides caecimuris
GTATAAATATGAAATATAGCTTTATTTTTTTATTTTTATTCATAGAGTTTTCTGCTTGTGGGCAGAATAAGGAAGCTGAAATAACTTTGTTAGAAACAGAAATGGTAAGTTTTTTTCAGGGAACATTAGAGGAGAATTACGGTCAAAAAGATGCTATTGATTTATTGGTAAAAGGGATGGAACGATATCATTTTAATTATTTATTGGAAGTTGACAAAGAACGGTTAAAGCAAATAAATAAGAAGCTTTATTCTGGTTGGCTCTATTCCTATTTTTTGGATGGAGCCGATTTGAATGATTCTTGTGCAGTGTATGTGCCGGCAGGTGTTTCAATATCTGAGTACGGACGAACAGATGAATTTCGTGCGATTCTGAAAAAAAAGAATCTGGATGATCCTCATCGTGTCCATTTTATTACTGACTCCGCAAAGTATGTATATGGCAGAGAACAAGTAGAAAATGTAGCTCTTCCATTTAAAATCGATATTAGTGGATTTACTTATAAGCAAAGGGAGTTGGATCATGCTTCTCATCCTGCAATGAAAAACATTTGTAATTTGATAGATATGACTGGAGTTATTCCTACTACAGTGTTGTGGGGGGTAATTGCTACAAATAAAGATAATATCTGCAGTGATTTTAAAACGGACCGTGATGTGCAAATATTCTTGACGCTTTATTTTTGGAGATATTTGTGTCATTTTGCGAATATTGATTTTTATACAGGTTTAGATAAGACTGAGGAGATTTTAAAGGCAAAGTAGATTTGTTTGGCAGTCTATATAGCTTAGAATTGTAATAAAAATGCAGTTATTGCTGTTTTTTATTGAAATAAATAGAAGAACTTCAATTTTTCGTGTTTCTTGTATAATGATAAATAGAATAATATGAAGAAGATTACAAAAACAAATTTGCATGGATTACGCCAATTATCCCCTGTGTTAGGAAAGGAAGAGATGCAGTGTCATGTAGGTGGAAATTCAGATGCTTACTACGGTAATGATTGGCTTAATCATGGTTTTGGAGGTTATGATTCTGATGGAAACTATACTTGGCATAGCGGGTATACAAAAGATGAATTTGATAATTGGGAAGGTCCATGGTATGGGGGCTGGGTGTATGGATTGGGGTATGTTTATCCTGATGCTAATATTTATGGTTACCAAGGAGGGGCTGGTTCGGGTTATTATGGCTTTGGTTACTATGGATACGGGTATGATGATAATGGTTATTATGGATACGGAGATAATGGAGGATCTAATGATGGCAATAAAAGAGGTGACATTATTAAATCGGACTGGGCTTGTATGTTTAACTGCATGAACTTTATAAATTCTTCTAAAAGTGCTGAAGAATATTATAAGTTGTTTATTGGAGGATATAAAGACGTTGATCCTATCAAAGATGGAGGGCTTACTGAAGCTAATCGTATTAAAGCTTTAGAAGTATGCGGATTTTCTTTCGAAGAAGTTAATACTGTTTTTTATGATGGTGGTAGCGGAATCGTCCAACTTGTAATTTTTGATATGGATGATTCACAAGGTCGTACTCATGCTGGAATAGTTACAGGAAAGACTGAAGATGGTTATACTATTATATATGATCCTACTATAGGTAAGTCGTATAATATAAATTTTGCTAGAATCGCTACAGTGTATAGAGTTAAAAAGGAATAAGCAGAGTGATTTTATTATGATTCTGAGTTTATTCTAATTTGATTACTGAAATGTTTAGTTAAACTTATTATTTATTTTAATGATGAAAAATAGGCAATATCTTGTATTTGTAGTATTAATGCAAATTTCATTGGGAGGATTTTCTCAAAATACAAAAAATATAAATCAGTCTTTTGGACTTAATAGTTATATTTTATCTCTGAACCAAATAAAATATAAACAACCGGCTAACTTTAATTATATTAGGCGTGAATTAGGTAATGAGGAATACTTGAAATGTATATTTGCTGATCCTGGTGCTATATATCAGGGGTATTGGCATAAAATAATATCAAAGGATAAAAACTTTGTTGCTATTATTGATATACCCCCTGTGTGGAGTAAAGACTCTGTTCATATTTTTATGGAACTTGCTCCTGAATCAAAGATAAAAATAAATACTTATCATTTGAGTCATATCAAAGCTGATTTTGGAAGTAATATTGGAAAGGGGATTGATTCATTGGAGGGTTTCCCAATTAAATATAAATCTTCAAAATATGCTCATGAGGTCTTTAATGCCGATACTGTAATCACTTATCCATTAAAGATGTGGCAGAAGTATGGGGATCAATATAATCATTGCCAAGTAGTGGTCATTCAGAAAAATAGTCGTGGATTTGTTTGCCTGTATTGCTTTTATAATGATAAAGGGGAACGTAAATTAAATCGTTATCTAAAATCATTAGAAGGTATGTTTTGGTATCGTGATCCTAAAGATTATATTGAAGTGATTGAACCCCCTAAATCAGATTCCATAATTCATATTATTCCACGAAAGAAGAAAAACTTAATTCAGTAAATTGAGATTAATGATAAATACAATATTATGAAGAAGATTACAAAGAAAGACCTTAGAGGGTTAAAGCAATTGTTTCCGATGCTGGGAAAGGCTGAGATGCGGCATTATGTCGGTGGCTATTCTAATGGTTATTGGAATGGCAACTGGAATAATCCCTATTCCTATTTTGATTATGGTGGCTATACAGGCTATAATGATTATTATTATGATGGCTCGGGATACCGTCTTCCTGAGGTGATGGTTTATGGATATTATCCAAATCATAATCAAGGTGGAGGAGATTTTTGGCCTATATTCCCTAATGGTCCTTTGGAAAATCCTAATGCTGGATATCCTTATTCTAATGGTCAACAGGGGTATAATGAAAGTTCAGGAATTAATGGGAATCCAGGCTATGGCTATTATGGTTATTATGGCTATTATAATAATGGTTATTATGGAGGAGGTGGTAGTCTCGGAGATAGTACTGATACAACAGAATCTATAGTAAAAGACTTGTTAGACTATTTAAAGCAGTCTTTAGTAACTGTAGTTGCGGAAACAGCTGAACTAGCTCATGAAGTTTATAATAAAGTTGTTCCACTATTATTGGAACATCCTGATGCAATAAAAACGTTGCAAGAATATCTGGATGAATTAAAGGAACATATAAACCCAATGGTTGAATCAGATCCGAATAAGATGGATTGGGAGGATTTATTTACTATGTGGCTATTTGAGTTGAGCGCATCAAATATGGATATCAATATGGAAAATAATAATATAAATTTTGTATTTGGAGATGATGCTAAAACAACTAAAGATCTTCAAGTGCAAGAAGGAGTATTAGAGGCACGTAATGAAGCTATCATAAATATAAAAGACGGTTCATTTACAGATGTAGACCATACTTGGTCATATGATGTTAATGAGTTCCTTGATGGGGTTATAACAATGAATACAGCAACTTCGTTTTTAGGATCGTATTACACAGAAGTTAAGATACATGATAATCATGATGGTACATATAGACTTGATTATAGAGTTTCCAATATTAGCGGTTGGGAGTCCGCAACGCGTTTGCGTGTATCTCATGATCATAAATACCATGATGGTATTATTTCAAATTGTGACCGGAACTCGGGTGTTGGTTTAGGAGGAACAATAAGTGAAACGTGGACTTGGTCTGAAACTATTAGTTTATGATAAATATGGAACGAATGCTTTTTTGTTCAATATTATTAATGGTGTTGCTGTGTGGCTGCTTAAAACGTCAGCCTCTTCAAAAATATACAGCTCGTTATGGTATTGAATATAATTCAGTTAGAGATAGTTTAGGTATTGTGTTGTTGGATTCAAGTTGGGTAGCATTCAAAGTTTGGGATGGAGTAACAGCTTGGGGCCCTCAAGAAAAAAAAACATATCCGTGTCATGTTAATAAACAAATAGCTTATTTTAATGATACTCTTTATTGTGAATTAGATGTATATGGTAATGGAGATAAATATGAAACCCCTGATGGATTAAATTCTGTCAATTTAAAAGTGATGTATTTTTATCGCCCATCTCGTTCGGGGCCATGGGCGGGCTTGACTTATAGTGATAATGCGGTTGGATGGTATTGTGTTTACGAGGGTGGTCCAGGTGCTCCTGGCCGAATTAGTAAAGAAAAAGCTGATTCTATTATAAGATTATGGAAAATTAAAAATTAGAGTAGTACATAATTATGATATGTCTGTAGATTGTTTGTGGATATAAATTCTCAAAATAACTCATGAGGCCTTTAATGAGGATATTGTAATCATTTATCCATTAAAAAATGTGCTAGAAGTATGTAATCATTGGCAAGTAGTGGTAATTAAAAAAATAGTCGTGGACTCGTTTGCCTGTATTGTTTTTATAATGATAGGAGGAAATGTTAATTGAATCGTTATCTAAAATCATTAAAAGGTATATTTTGGTATCGTGATCCTAAAGATTATATTGAAGTGATTGAACCTCCTAGATCAGATTCCATAATTCATATTATTCCACGAAAGAAGAAAAACTTAATTCAGTAAATTGAGATTAATGATAAATACAATATTATGAAGAAGATTACAAAAATAAATTTGCAAGGATTACGCCAATTATTGCCTGTGTTAGGAAAGGAAGGAATGCGGTGTCATGTAGGAGGAAATTCAGATGGTTACTACGGTAATAATTGGCTTAATCATGGGTTTGGAGGTTATGATTCTGATGGAAACTATAGTTGAAATTATGTTATTCCTTTTTATGATTATGGTAATTGTATTTGAACGTTATTATGTGAAAGATGTTAAAAATGTCAACTATTCCTTGTAGCGTTGAATTGTTGTATTAACACCGTATGTAAATGAAAAATATTGCTTGTTTTATCGTAGTGCTTTCTATATATACTTATGTAAGCGCTCAGGTGCCAGACACGCAAATAATGAATTGTCTGAATTTTGTAGATATAGGAACTTGGAAATTAGATATAGCACGTTTTGATGCTGATTCCCAAATTGATAGTACAGTCTTGTATAAAGGTAAATACCCCATGCAAATCAAGCAAACGAGCTATTCTGGTTTTTATGCGATTCTTCGAGGAGGGTTATATAATATATTTCCTTTACCATCTGTCGACAGTGATAGCATGAGTGTTTCTTGTACATGTAAAAGTCAAAATTTGAAAAGAGCTAATTTAGTAATATCTGGTATTAGCGAACGAGAGGAGATACTTTATTCGGATACTTTATCAATTAACGGCTACGAGGACTGGCATACATTTCATAAAGAGGTGTCATTGCGGAATGTTGCTATGATTAAATTGAGTCTTGGGTTTACTGGGATAGAGTCTGGGGAATTTGTTAAATTGAGAGGGGAGAAAAAGGATGGATTGCAGAATCTATGGATAGATAGAATTGAGATGAAAGTAAATGGGAAGATGATAGTAGATTATTATCCAGTATCTCGTCCCGCTTGTGCTCCTCTTTCTCAAAACAATGTGATAGTTGGTGATTCTTTGTTGAGTCCGATTTTTGAGTCTCCTTTTAAGTCAAAAAAAATCGTTGCGTTTGGTGAATCAGTTCATGGTAGTGAAACTATTAATAGAAAAATAATTCAATTATTCAGACATGGAATAGAGAATGATGACCGTAGATTAATATTACTGGAACTTCCTTTAGAGAAGACACTCTATTTGAACCGTTTTGTACAAGGAGACATAGGCTTTCATGTAGATAACATTAAATCTTATTTAGAGCATACGTTATATTCAGATACCGCTTGGACCGATTTTTTTATTTGGCTCAAAGAATACAATGCAGGAACTAAAGAAAAAGTATGGCTGTTGGGCATAGATCATGAGAACGAACATTTGGTTACTGAACTGGATTTGTTTGAGTATTTGACTGCAATTAATCGTACTGCCCCGGACTCTGACATAACGGAATTCTGTAAGGTTTTATTAAAGACGCGTATGAAAATAGAAGAAAAACTGTTAATTTTCCAGTCTCATGATTGCTTTAAAAATAGATTAGGTTCGTTAGAATCTAAGATAGTAGAGCATTGCTTTCAATTAATTATTCAGGCAAGAAGCCGTCCTGTATTAGATTTTGTATTACGCGATGAGATGATGTTCGAAAATTTGCATTTCTTGTACAATCATTTTTCTCAGAAAGCTGTCGTTTATTGTCATTTTGGGCATGCTTGCCCTTCTTCCATAGGTATTAAACCTTCATTGGGATTTTTAGCAAAGAGGGTCTTTGGTGATGATTATTTTGTAGTAGGTATTTTTGTAGGAGGTGGAAAAACATTGAATAATGGGAAAAAAGGCTTGACTCTTTCTCTTTTACGGGTAAATGAGATTGGTACATTTGAAGATTGGTTAAGTCAGGTCCCAAGAGATGAGTTCTATGTTTCTCAGGTTTTTCTGCCATCTTGTTTGATGCGGTTTCGAGAGGTTGGAAACTTGGCGATAGAAGTTAGTGGTCTAATGAATCCTTTTTGTAGAATGGAAGGGGCTTTATTCATAAAAGAAAGTAAACCTTTAAAGAAGAATCTAGAAAAAGAAACAGATAGTTTTAGATTTATCAATCGATATAAAAGGTGTTTAAATGAAAGTCGGAAAGTAGATTTCGGAAGGAGTCCACTATGAGAAGGAGTTCTTGATTCAGCATTAAAGGAATATAGAAATGATTATAAATAGGAAATACTATTGTACGGGAAGGTGCGGCTGATGGGAAACGCTTATTAGCGCCTAATGCTCCTCCTCTTCCTCATCCCACTTTTATATCGAATTCACGTTAATTTATATACTATAATGACACTTTAAATCAAAACAGCTTCTTATTTTAATAAATGAATAGAAACTTTCATTTATTGGTCTAAAAATGTTACTTTCTTTGCTTATAATATCCGTTCTTTGTAATTATTGACCACAAAGTCTTAAATATTATGAATACACACTTTTCGGTTATAATGCCTACCTATAATCAGGCTTCTTTTATTAGAAGGGCTATTCTAAGCCTACAAAGACAAACTTATCCCAATTGGGAATTAATTATTATAAATGATGGTTGTACGGATGATACGGAGATGTTTATTTCCGACTTCCTGAATGATGAAAGAGTCGTATATATTAAAAATGAAAGTAATAAAGGTTTGGGGCATGCATTAAATCAAGGGCTTCAAATTGCCCGAAACGAATTGATAGCCTATTTGCCTTCCGATGATTATTATTTTGAGGATCATTTGGAGTCGGTTTATAAAAAGTTTCAAGAATACGATGATCTGGTCCTTGTGTATACAGGTATGAAATACGCCTCTCCGGATACCATGTACTATACATCTGATACCGAAAGTAAAGGATTAAAAAAGGGATGTTGTTTGCAATTGGTTCAGACAGCGCATAAAAAAACGGATGAACGCTGGCTGGAAAGAAGCGAATGGGTGACTGAAGATCTGTTTGCTATGTTTTGGTGTAAATTGACAAAGTCCGGTACTTTCGGTATGACTAATAAGGTATCTTGTTACTGGACACTACATCCTGCGCAGCGGCATTGCATCATTGGTGAGAAATATGGAGGAGGAATCAATAAATATAGGAGTTACTATAAGATTCAGTCTCCTGTCAGGATGAAAGTTTCCAAATATAAGTTCATAGATGAGGAGAAACTATATGAGAGTTTTAGAAAAGAACGGAAGCCTTGTGAGAATCCTCTGAGAATTTTGATATTAGGAGAACTGGCTTATAATCCGGAGCGTATTTATGCTTTGGAGCAGGTCGGACACATATTATATGGGCTATGGATACAAAATCCTACCTATAGTTTCTCTACAGTAGGGCATTTGCCTTTCGGACATATAAGGGATATCCCGTTTGAAAACTGGAAACAGGGTATTGAGGAAGTAAAACCGGATATTATCTATGGTTTGTTAAACTTTGGAGCAGTTCCTTTGGCATATGATGTGCTGAAGGCTTTTCCGGACATACCTTTTGTATGGCATTTCAAAGAAGGTCCATCTGTTTGCCTTCGCAATGGCATGTGGAACAGACTGGTATACTTGTATACCCATGCCACAGGAAAGATTTTTCTGAATGAAGCGATTAAATTATGGTTTGAACAATTCTTGCCGCCAAACTATGGGTTGTCTTTTATAATGGATGGAGATTTACCCAAAAAAGATTATTTTAAGGACGATTTCTCTTCTAAACTATCATCACGAGATGGAGCCGTACATACTTTGATTGCCGGAAGGATGATTGGTATTTCTAACGATGACCTGTCTGTTCTGGTAAGGAACAACATTCATATCCATTTGTATACCGAAAACTATCATGCCTGCAAGGAAAAAGCAATGGTGCGCTATATGCAGATAGCACCGAAGCATTTTCATATTCATTCCCATGTTTCTGCAGATAACTGGACGAAAGAATTCTCGCAATATGATGCCGGGTGGTTGCATTGCTTTAAAAGCCATAATAATGGTGATTTGTTGAAAGCTACCTGGGATGATTTGAATATACCTGCTCGGATTAGCACTTATGCGGTAGCCGGTCTCCCGGTTATTTTTCCTGATAATAGTAAACATATTACGGCCACTCAGGAGATAGCTGAAAGATTGGATGTCGGCATCTTCTTTCATGACTTTTATGAATTATCGAATAAGTTGAAAGAACAGATGAAAGTGAAACAATTGGCAGATAATATGCGTCGTAGTCGGGAGGTATTTAGTTTTGATTATTATGTTCCTCAATTAATTCAGTTTTTCAGAGATGCAATCAGAATCAAAAAACAGCAGATATATGGATAATATACTTCGGCAGATAGCCGTCAGTAGAGCGATTATCCCTTACCGAATCTCAAAACAGCATGGATTTTTGGTATGAACACTTATGGTGGAGTGTTATCTATGATATGGTAGACGATATCCCATTGAATAAGATAGAAGGTTATATTGACGAAAAGGTTGCTGAAGCATATTTTGATGAGTCGATAGTGAATAACCATCTTGCAGCTGTTGGATTATGTCTTATGAAAAACATCTAGAAATATGAAATATTTTTTTAACAACATATTAGTGTACAGTATATGATTATACGGATATTCTTTTTCATGGTTATTGCTGGTTTGTCTGTATCTCAATCATCAGCGCAATCTATATTTACCGGAAGTATAAAAAACAAGTCCGGTCAGTCGATTATTGGTACTGTCACGATACAGGATAAAGACTGTTTGACGATTTCAGGATTCAGCCAAAGTGATGCAAAGGGTGAGTTTGAAATTTCCTATGCAGGAAAAGCTGATAGTGTAACAATAACCATATCAGGAATGACTATCGGCAAACATAGTAAGACGATAACTAACAAATCGCAGCGGGTAGATTTTGTTATTCAAGAACAGGCTATACAGTTGAAAGAAGTTACCGTGAAGTCCGCTGCAATCAAGCAAAGTGGTGACACACTAAATTACTTGGTAGGAGCTTACGCAAATCAGAATGATCGTGTGATAGGTGATGTTATTAGAAAAATGCCGGGCATTGAAGTTGCTGAAGACGGGAAGATATCTTTTAACGGCAAGGAAATCAACAAATTCTATGTGGAAAATTTAGATTTGTTACATGGCAGATACGGAATTGCGACCAACAACATCCCTATGAAGGCGGTTTCTGTTGTTCAAGTTCTTGAAAATCATCAGCCTATCAAAGCCTTGCGTGAAAAAATAACGACTGACGATGTGGCTATCAATCTCAAGTTGAAAGACAGTGCGAAAGGTGCTCTTTCCATCATGGGAATGCTGGGAGGTGGGTATCAACCTACTCTTTGGAATGCGGAATTTACGGGTATGTATTTTGGTAAGAAGCGGCAAAATATGACTGTCTACAAAGGTAATAATTCAGGAGATGATGTAGCGTCTGAATTTCGGACACATTATGACTACGAAAGGGTTTACATGGATCCTAGCAGTCCTTTACGGATACAAATGCCAACAACGCCCTCTGTTCCCCGCAAGCGTTATATTGACAATCGCTCTCATGCCATAACAACCAATCACCTGATTAAACCCAGTGATAACTCGGAGCTTACCACTAGTATTTTATATCATGATGATCGCATCAAAAAAGAAGGATATTCGTATTATGAGCAATTTTTGCCTGCTGATGTACAAAAGCTGATTATTGAGGAACAGATCAGTTCCACTAACCATATCCATAATGCAGAAGTTGCATCCCGATTCAAAATCAATAAGACTGATTATTATCTCAACAACTCCTTTAATCTGAAAGGTAGTTGGAATAATGATTTGGGAGTTGGAAATACTTGGAACAATGTCAATCAGAGCCATACTCAAGTCAGTCAACACCTTGATCAACCTTTCTTTTCTATTGACAACACCTTGAATCTCATTAAAACGATTTCAGACAATTCCTATACCATTTATTTCTCTGCAGGTTATTCCCAAAAACCTCATACATTAACCATATCTCCGGTCTCCTATTTGGAGGAAAGAGAACTGGAGACCCTCATGCAAGATTTGACGTCAAGAGACTTTGGGAGCGTGCTAAGATTATCGTATGGGCTGAAAATAAAAAACTTCAAATTAGATTATGCTTTATGGGGACGGGCTGACATTCGTCATTTGGAAACTATGCTGTATGGAGAGCCCCAAACAACTCTTTTTGACCGAGCTTTTCAAAATGACCTTTGGTATAATACCTACCAAGCCGGATTGTCTCAAAGATACAGTTATGAGCAAGGAAATTTCAGAGCCACTTTGGGTATGCCATTCATCTACTATGCATTGTTGAACAAAGACAAAATACCAGATACGCATCAAACCTACCAACGGCTGAACTTTCAACCTTCTCTCTCATTGAAATATGAATATCGGGACTTTATATTTTATGCTTCAGGCAGTACTGGAAGAAACTTTGGAGATATGAATACAGGCTATACGGGCTATATCATGCATGGATACCGCAGCCTGCTACGTAATACCGCAGATCGGCTTTTGGAAACACGCTCGGTAAATACCAACACATCTATCGACTATAGAAATGCATTAAGTGCATTATTTATCAATTTAGGTGTCAACTACGGTTATTCATGGAAAAACTTACTGTACGGTTATAATTATCAGGGAGTTATGAGTATTAAAAATACTATCGTTCAGCCTACTGATATGGAAAATTATGGCGTACGTCTGACTGCCAGTAAAGGATTGGACTTCTGGAGAAGCACACTAAGGGTCTATGGTAACTATAATGAAGGAAACAGTCAGCAACTTATTCAGAATGAGGTACTAAATTCCCGATTTCGCAGTTATGGAGCAGGTGCTGGTTTGAATGTTACTCCTATTTCTTTTATAAGCTTGAACTATTCTTTCTCATGGGGCGAAAGTCAAAGTTATATGGTAGGTCGTTCGTCCGATTTCCCCAAAATCAGACAAACTTCTCAAACTATTAACCTGGATATTTTTCCGACAAAAGCCATCACAATCAATATGAATGTAGAGCATCAGTATAACAGGGCGGCAAGCCAACGATACACCACCTTTGCCGATGCAAGCATGAAATGGAAAAACCAAAAGATCGATATTGAACTTGGAGTAAATAACATTTTTAATGCGAAACAATATGTATCAGCGTCTTACAGCGAGATAAGTACTTATTATTATAGCTATAGCCTGAGACCGGTAAGCGCGCTACTTAAAATCAGGTTTAAAATCAAATAGCTTCTAAGAACTTTCGGCTGTTTGAGGAAATAAATAATAGAAGGTTCATAACTAATATCATTTTTGATAATATATTATTTCTATTATGAAAGAATGTATATTAATAATTAGTTTTTGCACATTATTCGCAGCAACTATAAAAGCCCAATCTCCGATTATCCCTATATCAAGGTCTACAAAAGACATGGCTATCGTAGATTCGGCACATATAAGAGTCTGGTATGCATTAAATGCATTAGACATCTCAAACTCTAACACTTACGATGATCTGCAGAGATTAGAGATCGGTAACCATGTGTCTAAATACTATAGTTTTTTCGTGTTCAATTCTGATTCACTTGTAACAGAATGGAACAATAGCAATAGAAAGGCACAAGATGCACCAATAAGACTTGGACCGAAAGGAAAAATAGATTGTTGGAATGAGTATCAATATTCGGAGTATTTTAAAGACTTGTCATTAAATACATTTACCGAATATTCTCGGATGCCTGGTTTCTTACAAAATATGAACAGTCAATACACCGAAGAAATGCCTGTTCAGAATTGGGAAATAGGAAAAGACACTTTGACAATTTTAGGTTATTCTTGCCAACAAGCAACTTGTTTATTTCGCGGACGAGAATATACTGTTTGGTTTAGTATGGATATTCCTTTGGCGAATGGTCCATGGAAATTTGGAGGGTTACCCGGACTTATCTTAAAAGTTTCAGACAAAGATAATCTATTCAATTTTGAATGTATAAAAATAGAATACTTTAAAAGGAAAATTCCAATTAGAAGATATAAAGATTACAACAAATACAGAAGGCGACAAAGAACTGATGTATTGAAAATACAAAGGGAAGCAAATGAGAACTTTGTAAAAGTTGCTGCTTTGACGGTCAGAGGGATATTTCCGACAAGAAAACCTCATCATTATATGGAATTAGAATAATCATAAAGAATATGAAATAAGATAAATACATTACATCCGATCATGTGGTTGATGCGTTAGCCAATCTTCCTTTCGGCAAAAGCCATCACAATCAATATGAATGTAGAGTATCAGTATAACAGGACGGCAAGCCAGCGATACACTTCCTTTGCCGATGTAAGCATGAAATGGAAAAACCAAATAACATTTTTAATGCGAAATAATGTGTATCAGAGTTTTACAGTGAGATAAATTTATTATAGCTATAACCTGAGACCGGTAAGCGCGCTACTTAAAATCAGGTTTAAAATCAAATAGCTTCTGAGAACTTTCGGCTGTTTGAGGAAATAAATAATAGAAGGTTCATAACTAATATCATTTATCATTATGAAATTGCAAAAATTGAAGTTGCACAAGTTGTCTGAAGCAAGTTTGAAAGACAAAGAAATGAATGCGCTGAGAGGTGGTAATTGTTGTTCTTGCTCTTGTTATTATGAGAATGCGGGAGGAAGTAGCACTGCAGTGAATGCTAATGCCAATCTAGGAATAGGATCGTATGGTGGATATTCTCCTGTAGGATGTAATGAATACACTGTATGTGATAACGGATGGTGGGCAGACTACAGTTATTATAATCTATCTAAGAATTACTAACAATTTTCTCGATAATGGCAGAAAAGTAAACAGTTCTGTCATTATCTTAATTTCTATTAATATGAAATTAGTCCTACATTTTCTTGTCGTCTTTCTTGGAATAGCAGGTTATTCCTTCGGTCAACAAACACAGGGTAAAGCAATTGCCCCTTTACCTAGAGGAAATATGACAAAAACGGAGATACTCGACTCTGCGTCTATTCGAATTTTGTACGCATTCAATGCTAACGACATCAAGATCCCTAACAGTTATATGGATTTGCAATGTTTAGAAATAGGGACTTATATCTCAAAGTATTACAGCTATTGGGTCTTTAATAATGATTCATTGGTATGGGCATGGAAGAGAGAGAATCCCAGTGCACAAAGTATTCCTATTCGATTAGGGATTTTAGGAAGAGCTGCTGATTATTGGTCAGAATACAAATATTCAGAGTGGTTTAAAAACTACGATACCAATATACTTACTGAGTATGCACGAATGCCTCGTTTGTTTTCGTCTAATCAGCAGTATTCAGAAATTATTCCTCTTCAAAATTGGACAATTTTACCAGATACTTTAAGTGTTGTTGGTTATGTATGTCAGAAGGCTACATGTTCTTTTCGAGGTAGAGATTTTATCGCATGGTTTGCGATGGATTTACCTGTCCGTGATGGTCCATGGAAATTTGGAGGGTTACCTGGATTAATATTAAAAGTGTATGATATTGATTTGCTTTATACCTTTGAATGTGTCAAAATTGAGCAAGGAAAATTCTTAATAAAGCAATATGATTTTAGTTCATATAAAAAGGTGAAGCGTGAAAAGATATTACAACTTCAAAAAAAACTTAATGTGAATTTTATAAAAGTGTTTCCAAGAATCGTAAGCAATGGAGTAATAGAAGACATTGATTATGAAGCTTTAGAATTAGAATAGTTTATGAAACAAAAAACATACATAACCTCCGACCATGTGGTCAGTGCATTAGCCAACCTTCCACAATTAGTGTTTGAAGTAACTGATGCTTGTAATCTTCATTGTAAGTATTGTGCCTACGGAGAATTATATGACGATTATGATTGTCGAGAAAATCAAATATTTCCAATAGCAAAAGCTATTAGATTAATTGACTATTTAGCTGGATATTGGAATTCAAAGATTAATACAGCTTCCAAAAGAAATATGATAATATCTTTTTATGGAGGAGAACCTTTGCTCAATTTCTCTTTTATCAAAAAGATTGTTCATTATGTAGAAGATGAAATAAACTGTCCACATTTTCATTTTTCATACTCTATGACTACCAATGCCATTTTACTAGATAAATATATGGACTTTTTACAGCAACATAAGTTCCATATACTAGTTAGTTTGGATGGTAATGAAGCCAATACTAGTTATCGTGTAGATAAAGGTGGAAATAATGCCTTTAGTAAAGTTGTTGCTAATGTGGATAAGCTTAGAGCAATGTACCCAGATTATTTTTCCCAATATGTTAACTTCAACGCTGTGCTACACAATAGGAACTCGGTAGAGAGCATCTATTGTTTTTTCAAGGACAAATATGATAAGATTCCACAGATCGGTGAGTTGAACGATGTTGGTATTCGCCAAAATAAGAAAGATGAATTTAAACGAACATATAAGAATACACAAGAGAGTCTGCAGCAAGCTGAACATTATGAAGAAATAGAACGAGACATGTTCCTCAATACACCTGGTTATAAAAGCTTAACTCTCTTTCTTCATCGTTATAGTGGTTTTGTATACCAAGACTATACCGATTTGCTTTTTGACAAACAGTCTTTGAAATACATCCCGACAGGTACCTGTTTGCCTTTCACGAAGAAGATGTATGTGACTGTCAATGGCAAAATACTTCCGTGTGAACGCATTGGTCATCAGTTTGCTTTAGGTAGAATCACAGATACTGGGATAGATTTGGATCCTGAATCGATAGCCAGTCGCTATAATGATTATTATGCAAAAATGGAATCTCAATGTGTACATTGCAAGAACAGACAAGCCTGTATACAATGTATTTTCAATCTGGAAGGTATAGATGATAAGCCTGTATGCCATGGCTATATGAATGAATCCGATTTTAAACATTATGTCAATCAACAAATGCGTTTCTTGGAGCAACACCCGGAAGCCTATCAAGAAATAATGGAAAAAGTACTAACATTATGAAAAAATATTGGTTTGCATTGAAATCACACATATATGTGGAGTTCAAGACTAAATTTACTTTGCTTTATGATACTGTATCTGGTGAACGCATAGAATCTGAATTGGAAGAAGGTAATGCGCTGATTCGACAAATGTATGAACCCCTAAATTTAGGAGTTGTATCGGTAGATGAAACCATGTTTATCCACTCACCACTCAAAGAATGGATAGAAGAAATTCTCAAACGAAACATGGGGGATCTTACAGATGAGGCTGACTTAGCCCAAAAGCCTGTACGACTTATCCCAATATTGAATTTGCAAAAGGATATTGATAAATTCAAGGAGAACGAAAATAGCCTATTGTTTTTCGAGAAAGATGTCAGCAAATATCTATTAGAATTGAATATATATGTAAATGATGTATGTGACAAAGCTTGTCCACATTGCGACTTGTTATGCAAACAAACTCACTGTTGCACAGCTACACAAACATACCATACAGAGTTGTCTTTACAGCATTTGCAAACTGTCTTTCAACAACTTCAGTATTGGCCCATACACACTATCAATATTTTGGGAGGAGATGTTTTGCATTACAGTCAGTTGGAGCAATTGGAAGAATTAGCTTGTCAATATATGAAGGAGCTACATTATTATCTGCATTACAAAAATTATCAGCTACATTCACCTCTTGAAACTCAAAAAATAGAATTGATCGTTACGTTTCCTGTTGATGAAATGCAGTTTGAGAAAGTGTATACCTCTATTCATCTGGAAAATACACGTTTTCACTTTCTTATAGAAGATGAAGCTCAATACATTCAAGCTGAAAAATTAATTGAAGGCTTAAAAATAGAAGCATTCGATCTGACTCCCATATTTACAGGTGCTAACATGTCATTTTTTGAGGAGAATGTTTATGTAGACAAGGATGATATTTTTTTCAAAATATTTCAGATGAGGGAAATTTTTAGAAATAAAAAGTTGAACTCTAATTTCTTTGGTATGTTACATTTACTGCCGCATGGGGAAATAAAAGCGAATATGAATACGAGAACCATTGGTAATATTAAAGAAGATGAATTGGTGGATATAATTCAAAAAGAGTTGATACAAAATACGGCTTGGCGAAAGATACGAGACTCTCATCCATGTAATGAATGCATCTATCAGTTTATTTGTGCTTCTCCTTCTAACTATGAAGAAATAATAGGACGAAACAATTTATGTCATATTGATATATGAAACCTTTTCCCCACTACCAACAACTCGACTCAATGGACTGCGGTCCCTCATGTTTGCGTATGATTGCCAAATATTATGGGCGCAGTTACTCCCTGCAAAACTTGCGGGAAAGGAGTTTTATTACCCGTCAAGGTGTATCCATGCTTGGTATCAGTGATGCTGCCGAAAGTATCGGCATGAGAACGCAGGGGGTACGTGTCAACCTGCAACAACTGGTTGAGGATGTATCATTACCTTGCATTCTCCACTGGAATCAGAATCATTTTGTAGTGTTGTACGACATCAAGAAAAAAGGGTGCTTTTTATCGCGTAGTATAGAAACTGAAGATTACATTTTTAGTATATCTGATCCAGCCAAAGGGAAATATTCTATTGACAGAGCAGGATTCGAAAAATGTTGGATCAGCGTCAGAAACGAAGGCAGGGAAGCTGGTTTTGCTTTGTTGCTAACTCCTACTCCAGCCTTCCATGAGCGTATAGATGACCAAGAACAACGGAGGCACAACCTCTCCTTCTATCTTCGTTACCTATTTCCATATAAATCCCAACTATTCCAGCTTATTGTTGGTATGTTACTAGGAGGTGTATTCTCATTTATCCTTCCTTTTTTGACACAATCTCTAGTGGACCAAGGTATCGGAAATAATAACCTAAACTTTATTACACTAATACTGATAGCGCAATTGGTGTTATCCATCACTCAAATGGGGGTTGGATTTATTCAGAGTTGGCTCTCTTTACATATGAACACACGTATCAGTATCACACTTATTTCCGACTTCTTAGCTAAGTTAATGCGTTTACCCATCCGTTTCTTCGATGCGAAAAACATTGGCGACATCATGCAGCGCATCGGTGACCATGGGCGTATCCAGTCTTTTATGACGGGAACAACATTATCCACCCTCTTCTCCTTTTTTAACTTCTTTATTTTTGCCAGTATCATGGCCTATTATAACCAGACTATACTGGTAGTCTTTCTCGTAGGAAACACCTTGTACGTCGTTTGGATTCTCTCTTTCCTTCGCTATCGCCGTAAACTCGATAACGCTCGCTTTACTCAAGCTGCAGCCAACCAATGTAATATGGTACAACTTATCACAGGCATGCAAGAAATCAAGCTCAATAATTGTGAGAAACAACAGCGATGGAAGTGGGAATCCATACAAGTGAAACTATTTAAAATCAGCATCCAAAGTATGGCTTTGGGGCAGATTCAACAAGTGGGTTCCATTTTTTTTAGCCAAACAACATCGCTTTTAATCTCTTTCCTGTGTGCCAAAGCTGTAGTGGACGGAGATATTACTTTGGGGATGATGATGTCTATCAGTTATATTATCGGACAATTATCCGGACCTATCGGTCAGGTAATCGGTTTTAGTCAGTCTCTTCAGGATGCCAAAATTAGTCTTGAACGACTCAATGAAATTAATAATAAGGAAGAAGAAGTCATGGAGGCCGATAATAAGATAAATGTCCTACCTGATAATAGTAGCATCACACTAGAGAACGTATGCTTTAGTTATGACGGTGCAGAAAGAGATTATGTGCTTGATAATCTGAATCTCACCATTCCACATAACAAGGTAACTGCCATCGTAGGTGCCAGTGGTAGCGGAAAGACAACTGTAATCAAACTTTTGCTGGGATTTTATCAGCCGATAAAAGGAGACATTAAGGTGGGAAAACATTCGTTGAAAGACATTAATCCTCACTTATGGCGACAAAATACAGGAGCTGTGATGCAAGAAGGTTTTTTGTTCTCTGATTCTATTGCTAATAATATTGCTGTCAGTGAAGAATCGGTAGACAAAAAGAGATTGTCGGATGCCGTAGAAGCTGCCAATATCAAAGACTTTATTGAATCACTACCACAGAAATACAACAGTAAGATAGGCATGGAAGGAAATGGAGTGAGTCAGGGACAAAAGCAGCGTATATTAATAGCTCGCGCTATCTATAAAAATCCGGCATACTTGTTCTTCGACGAGGCTACCAATGCCTTGGATGCAAACAATGAAAAAATCATCTTAGATAATCTGACAAGGTTTTATAAAGGGAGAACAGTGGTGGTTGTGGCGCATCGTCTCAGTACGGTGCAGAATGCCGATAACATTGTTGTGATGGAAACTGGAAAGGTTCTTGAATCAGGAACCCATAAAGAACTTACGGCGAAAAAAGGAGCCTACTACACGTTAGTGAAGAATCAACTGGAACTGGGAGTATAGCGTATGAAAGATAAGAGAGAAGAAATAGAATTGAGAAGCGAAGCATTTAATGAAGTATTGAATACTATTCCAGCCTGGATTATTCGTTGGGGAATAACAATGATTGCTTGTGTAGTTCTTATTTTAGTAATAGGCAGTGCTATATTTAAATATCCGGATATCATCAGTTCTACAGTGACCTTGACGGGCACAACACCCGTATCTAGAATAGTGGCACGGACTTCGGGAAAGCTGCAGGAAGTATATGTGGAGAACAACAGTTGGGTAAAAGCGAAAACGCTGCTTGCAGTCATAGAGAATCCGGCAAAAACGAATGACATCATTTGGTTAAAAGAATTGGTGAGTCAGGCTGAGAGTCATTTGGATAGTATTGCTTTAATCCCCTCTAGGCAACTTCAACTTGGTAGCCTACAATCCATTTATTCATCATTCTACTTATCCATGTCTGAATACAGGCAATTTAAGGAGTTGGCGTATCATCTCAAAAAAATAGACTTAGTGAAAGAGCGTATTGTAAAGAATGAGATCTATTATACCAATATGTTAAAACAGAGAAGATTGTCGGAAATTCAGGCGGGTATTGCTCATCAACAATATGCACGCGACTCTCTGTTGGGAATCAAAGGTCTTATTTCTAAAGAAGCTGCTGAAGAATCTTACAGTAGATACCTGCAATCTTTTCTCTCACTAGAAAGTATGGATCGCTCTTTGGAAAATCTTCAGATTCAACTTGTACAGATGCGTGAGTCCCTATATGATGCGGAATACCAATATTTGGATCAAAAGAATAAGTTGGAAACACAGTTACGTTCACTTGTCAATTACTTAAAAACGGAAATAGATACTTGGGAGATAAACTATGCGCTGATTACTCCTGTAGATGGCGAGATTACTCTGACGCAATATTGGACAAATAATCAGAATGTAACAGCTGGAAACATCGTTTTTAATATTATACCTACCTGCCAGGGAGAGATTTTAGGAAAGGCTTTATTGCCTGCAGAAAGGTCGGGTAAAGTAAAAAAAGGACAAAAAGTGAATATACGGTTCAGTAGCTATCCCGATAAAGAATATGGAATGGTGAAGGGAATTGTGAAAAATATCTCCTTAATTCCGCTAACAGATGCACAGAATATCAAAAGTTATATGGTAGATATCGAACTTCCGAACGGGTTGAAAACAACCTATAATAAGGAACTGCCTTTCTTGCCAGAGATGGAGGGACAAGCAGATATAATCACTGAAGATATATCTTTATTGGAAAGGTTCTTGATGCCGATAAGGAAAGTAATAACTGAAAGTTTATAAAAATATAAAATATGAAAAGATGAATGATATCCCTAAAGTAATACATCAAATTCAGGAGGAGACACAATCGCAGTTTCCTGAACTATTCCAGTCATGGGTAGATAATCATCCTTTATGGCAATATAAACTTTGGAGCCTTCATGATATAAAAGAATTAATCCATTGTGAATTTCCTCACTTTGCTGCATTTTGTGACAATAATTTGAATAATGAACTACTATTAGAAATAAGTCGTTACTTTATATTATATCATGAAGGAGGAATATTTGTAGATTCAGACATTGAATGTATTGAGCCTTTTGATGATATTGTAAAGAATAAACAGTGCTGTTTCTCATACGCTCCACAACTATCTTCCAAAAAGATTATTTCAGACTCATTGATAATATCTAAAAGGGAAAGTTTATTTCTGAAATTTATTATTGAAAGATTAGATAGTAATTTTAATTGTTTGGTTGAGGAAGGAATATCCTTCTTAAATAAAACATATTCTTTGTATGATTGTAAAGATGAAGTGGAAATAATATCTTCTTCAATTATCAATCCTTGTTCTCCTATTGAAATAGAATTGTTGCTTAATGGAAAAATCTCAGAGAATTCTATAGATAATATTATATCTGAAGCTCATTCAATTTGCTACTATTTAAAGGAAAGAGCACAATCTAAAAGAAGGATGAATAGTGTAGATGTATTGTATTTAAGCTCTATTGTAGGACAAGGAGGCGCATTTAGGGCTGCTCATAGGATCCATTTAGGATTGAGAGCAATAGGGATTGATTCTAAAATGTTAGTCTTAAATTCAAATTTGGGAGATAAAGGTAACTTATTGGACAATATTCATGTGGCTATCCCAAGCCCGCAAGAAAAAGTTGGCTATCATAATGATTTAGAGCCTTTAAAACAGTATCCTGCATATAATATGGCATCTCATACGTTTGCTCCTGCTATGGCAGGTACGGATGTGAACAGATATATTGAAATTTTTAATCCCAAAATAGTACAAATTCATTGGATAAATGCCGGATATATAAAGATTGAAGACTTAGGTAAAATAAAAAAGAAGATTGTTTGGCGTTTGGCTGATTGTTGGCCGTTGACAGGAGGATGTTATTATTACGGGGATTGTAAGAGATACTTGACCGGTTGCGGAAAATGTCCGAAACTTGGTTCGGAAGACATGGATGATTTGTCTCATGATATTTGGAAACGTAAAGAGAAGGCATGGAAGGAGATGGATATGGTAATAGTTGTTCCAACTCTATGGATGAAGCAGTGTGTTGAAAACAGTACTCTTCTAAAAGGGAGGGAAGTTTTTGTTATTCCTAATGGACTTGATCTTGATAAGTTCTACCCTGTTAGAAAAGAAATAGCAAGAGAGGTTTTACATATTCCGTCAGATAAAAAGGTGATACTTTATGGGGCTACGAATGCTATAAATGACCGGAGAAAAGGTTTTTCATTATTATTGCAAGCGCTCCAGTCATTGTCAGACGCATATAAGCATGAATATTATTTTGTCATTTTTGGAGCCGAACGTCAGAAGTTGGATTTGGATATTCCTTTTAGATTTATGGGGTATGTATGTGATCATCAGATTCTGCAAACTTTGTATTCTGCGGCTGATGTTATGGTCGTTCCTTCATTAGAAGAAGCTTTTGGACAAACAGTAACGGAAGCTATGGCATGCGCAACACCTGTTGTTTCATTCTTGGAAACCGGACCGGAAAGTATAATTGAACATAAGAGAACCGGTTACTTGGCCCGGTATGCTGACGAGGAAGATTTGGCGGCTGGAATTGAGTGGGTTCTCAGTAGTACAAAGCTAAATGATGAATTGTCGGTTAATGCAAGAGCCCGGATAGAAGAATCTTATGATATAAGGATTATAGCAAAACAATATGAAAAGCTATATCATCAATTATTGAATAGTTAGGTTTATAGACTATGAAACGTTATGATTATCTTATTGTGGGCTGCGGTCTTTTCGGCTCTGTCGTGGCAAGAGAATTGACTAGGAAGAGGAAAACTTGTCTTGTTATAGACAAGCGTAATCATATTGGTGGTAATATTTATACAGAAAAGGTGAATGATATTGTCGTTCATAAATATGGTGCTCATATATTTCATACAAACAACAAATATGTATGGGATTATATAAATTCGTTTGCAGAGTTTAATCGGTATACGAATTCTCCATTGGCAAATTATAAAGGCAAACTTTATAATTTACCTTTCAATATGAATACTTTTTATCAAATGTGGGGAGTGAGAACTCCAGCGGAGGCTTTGAGTATGATTGAGACTCAAAGGATTGAAGCAGGTATAAAGGAGCCACAGAATTTGGAAGAGCAAGCGATATCTCTTGTAGGGAGGGATATATATGAGAAATTGATAAAAGGGTATACTGAAAAACAATGGGGGAGGTCTGCTGTAGATTTACCCGCATTTATAATTCAGCGCTTGCCTGTACGTTTTACTTTTGACAATAATTATTTTGATGCCAGATATCAAGGAATACCTATTGGAGGTTATACTTCGATTATTGAGAAAATGTTAGCAAAAGCAGACTTACTGTTGGAAGTGGATTATTTTTCAGATAAGGCATATTTGGATACTTTGGCAGATAATATCGTTTATACTGGTGAAATAGATCGTTATTTCGACTATTGTTATGGTACTTTGGAATACCGCACTTTAAGGTTTGAGACTACTTTACTTGAAGGTCAAGCAAATTTTCAGGGGAATGCAGTCGTAAATTATACGGACGCTGATATTCAATATACACGTATTGTTGAGCACAAACATTTTGAGTTTGGCTGCCAACCAGATACAGTTATCACTAAAGAGTTTCCAGCTATATTTGAAAATGGAGCAGATCCCTATTATCCTATAAATAATAAAGAAAATAATAGCTTATATGAAAAATACTATCAACTATCTCAGCTACAAAGTAATGTTTTTTTGGGTGGTAGACTGGCTGAATATAAATATTATAACATGGATCAGGTACTAGAACGTGCATTAATGATGGTTGCTCTATTAGAATCATAAAACTAATAAATTATGAAAAAGATTACAAAAACAAATTTTCAGGGATTGCGTCAGCTATTTCCTGTATTAGAAAAAGAAGAGATGCGTCACTATGTAGGTGGAAACTCCAGTGGTTATTATTATATTGGTGGTTGGAATGGTAATGGTGGTTATTACGGTTCTCCTGGCTCTGGTGATAGTTCTTATTATTCTCAAGGAATTAGGGAAGGATATGCAAAAGGTAAGGCTTCGATGGGGTATTGAATTATTCTAAATTACTCGTTTATGAATAAATATATATATTGTCTTTTTATATGTATTCTTGGACTATCGTCTTGTGTAGCTCAGCCACTCTCTATAAATTATGTAGATGCCTATAATTTACATTTTTCTATGGAGGATATGACTATTGAATATCCATGGATGGAAAATGCAGCGTATAGTGGCTGTGCCATAAACATTGAAATGAAAGAATCTAATAGAACTTTGTTTACGAAAAAATATCTTAAAGGTTTTCCGTCTGATTATCTTCGAACAGAACTTGAACAGAGAATTCTACTTCCTATTCATAAGGAAAAAGAAGGATTAGTAACATTTGAAGCAAAAGGAGAAAATATTAAAGCTGTTTCTATTTTAATAGATGGGATTGATGATAAGGAAAAATGTGTTTTTTCAGATACAATGACATTTGTTCCAGATAGCTTTCTTAGCAGTGTGTCAAAAAAGATATCATTAGAGAGAGTAGAGATGATGAATATCCGTATTCGTGCAAATGGAGTTGCCGATGCAGAAGCGTATATCGCATTTTCCAAATTGGATATAATGATTGGTAATAAGAATATCAATGAATACCCTGTTAGAGAACTTCCTAAGCCGCCTTTACCTAAAGATTTTAATTATATTTCTGATCAATCAAGTGTGGAAAGTATATGTGACAAAATCGGTGTGATGAAAGTTCGAAAAATTGTAGCTTTAGGAGAATCTATACATGGGAATAGCTCTATTCGCCATCTTGCATGCCAACTGATGCTAGAGAGTGTGAGGAACAAAGATTGCAAGCTGATAATTTGGGAAATACCTATGGAAAAATCATTTGTTTATAACCGATATGTATTGGATGATGAATTTGAACTTGACTCCATAGAACTTAGTCTTCTTGATGAGCAAAGAATGGAATTTATAAATGAGCTAAAGCGTTATAACTCAGGAAAGGAAAGAGAGGCTAAGGTGAGATTGTTGGGTATGGACTATAATAGTGTCTGCAATTCAGCTCAAAATTCAGCAATAGATATTTTTGATTTTGTAGTGCATTTGAATCGTGAGTGGAAGATACCGGAAGTTGATCAGTTATCAGTTCTACTGATGGAGAAAGATTGGAAGGGAGCGGTTGAATATCTTCAAACACACAAAAGCAATCTCCAAAAGTTATTAACTGCAGATGAAATAGAGTGTATTGCTCATATTCTTTTTCTTTCTTATAATATTGGGAGTGACCGTGTAAAGCGATTTATAAACCGTGATTCTGTGATGTTTGTTAACACGAACTTTCTATTGGATCATTTTCCATCTTTCTCTAAAAATCAGGCTATTATTTATGCACATAGTGTGCATGTTAATCCGGTTTCAACCTACCCAGTTGTGCATTGTGAACCTTTTGGCAAGTATATGAAAGGTAAATATGCAGATGATTATTTACCATTACTGTTATTAACCGGCAATGGTAGTATGGCTATTTATGATCAAGAGTTTAATAGGAAAAGAGAAGAATTGCAGCGTCCACCTGCTGAAAGTATTGAATCTATTTTGAATCAAATAGAAAGTGATGTTCTTTATGTTCCTATGACATCTTATTTTGATACTATCATTTTATCTCGTTTTCAAGGTGATAGAAAAACTCTGCGAGAGTTCTATCCTTATAATTTATACCAACGATATGGGGGGATTTTCTTTATCAAGAATTCTTTTGAACCTAATGACAATAAAGAGAAAATGAGTGCGTTTGAAAAGGCTGAAAGAGTTTTGATGAGAAATAAACAAAGATTAAAAATTTTGGAAGATATAAAGAAACGTCTGAAGATAATTTCATAAGGATAATAATTTATATACTCATTGGTTGAATTAAATTTCTAATATTTATAAATGAGAAGGTTGTACATGTTGCTGAATTCTAGTGGGTTAGTGGTAGATATATTGCTAACTGCTATTATTTTGCTTATATATAACTTTATTTGGATATGATTATGATACCTATGTATAGCGAATTAAGCTCTCCTATTTATTATGAGAATGAATTAAGAGCATATGAACATGAAATAGAAGTTTGTCCTGATTCGTTGGTTACTCCAGCGTATGCTTTAGAGAGGAGGTATAAGGTGTGGAGATATGAACAGTTACTGCAAAAAGCGAGAGAAAATTCAGAACTTAATCCTTAAATTATTGAATTATGAAAATATTGTTTGCTTTCCTATTCTTTTTATTACTCTCATTAGAAACAAGTTATTCCCGCTTAAATAATGATTTTCCATTATTTAAGCGGGAAATGTATAATCAATGTACTGATATAATAATAGAGGCCGATCAAATGTGTGATTCCATTGATTGGAAAATTTCTTCTTTCTTGAAGGCGGAGGAAATCTGCAGCGAGATAACTAGTCTCATGGACTTTTCTGTTGAAATGCGGTTGGTTTCTTAAAACAAGAAGTTTCTCAAATAATAGTGTTGGAGATAATTGGAGATAAGAGGGAAATTTGTATTTTTGTGTGTTAGTGTATAAAACAGAAGAATATGAGCAATAAGATTTATCCCATTGGCATACAGAATTTTGAAAAGATTCGGAATGGCGGTTATTTCTATATTGATAAAACAGCATTAATTTATCAAATGGTAAAGACGGGTAGTTATTACTTCTTAAGCCGTCCTCGTCGCTTCGGAAAGAGTCTTCTCATATCCACTCTGGAAGCATACTTTCAAGGCAAAAAGGAATTATTTGTGGGATTAGCTATGGAAAAGTTGGAAAAGGATTGGAATAAACATCCTATTTTGCATCTGGACCTCAATATCGAGAAATATGATACTTTGGAGAGCCTTGACAACATACTTGAAAAGTCTCTGACAGCATGGGAAAAACTATATGGTGCCGAACCGTCTGAACGTTCCTTTTCCCTGCGTTTTGCAGGTATTATACAGCGTGCATACGAGAAGACCGGGCAACGCGTTGCCATTCTGGTGGATGAATACGACAAGCCCATGCTGCAATCCATCGGTAATGTGGAGCTTCAAAAGAAATTTAGGGACACCTTAAAACCCTTCTATGGAGCGCTTAAGACAATGGACGGTTGCATCAAGTTTGCTCTACTGACAGGGGTGACGAAGTTCGGTAAGGTCAGTGTATTCAGCGATCTGAACAATTTGGATGATATTTCTATGCGGAATCAGTACATTGACATTTGTGGTGTTAGCGAACAGGAGATTCATGACAATCTGGAAGCCGAACTTCATGATTTTGCCGATATACGGGGAGTGACCTATGATAAACTTTGTTCAGAGTTGAGAGAGCGTTACGATGGCTATCACTTTACACATAATTCTATTGGTATCTACAATCCGTTCAGTCTGCTCAATGCCTTTAAGTATAAGGAATTCGGTAGCTATTGGTTTGAAACCGGAACGCCTACCTATTTGGTGGAATTACTGAAAAAGCATCATTACGATTTGGAACGAATGGCGCACGAAGAGACTGATGCGCAAGTGTTGAACAGCATTGACTCCGAATCCACTAACCCTATTCCGGTGATTTATCAAAGCGGATATCTTACGATCAAGGGATATGACGAGGAATTTGGTATATATCGTTTGGGTTTTCCCAACCGGGAAGTGGAAGAGGGATTTATTCGCTTCTTGTTTCCTTATTATGCCAGCGTGAATAAAGTGGAATCTCCGTTTGAGATTCAGAAATTTGTCCGTGAAATACGCTCCGGTGATTATGATTCTTTCTTCCGTCGTTTACAAAGTTTTTTTGCAGATACTACCTATGAGGTGATTCGTGAACAGGAATTGCATTACGAAAACGTCCTATTTATCGTGTTCAAACTGGTTGGCTTCTATACTCAGGTAGAGTATAATACGAATAACGGGCGTATTGACCTCGTACTGAAGACGGATAAATTTATCTATATCATGGAGTTTAAGTTGGAAGGTACTGCCGAAGAGGCTTTACAGCAGATCAACGAGAAGCATTATGCGCTCCCCTTCGAAATGGATGAACGGAAACTATTCAAAATAGGAGTGAACTTCAGTGCTAAAACCCACAATATAGAGAAATGGGTTGTAGAAATTCTTTAAAGAATGCACATATTTTTATTAGAATAACTACACCAAAAGTTATATTCAGTCTGTATAATAACGAATAATACTTTTGGTGTGATTACGCTATTTGGAATTTATGCTGTGTCAGATTGGTGTAACTGTAAGTTCTCCCGATTTGTTTGTACTAGGCAATATGATTTCTAATAATCCTTGATGGTATGTTTTACTTTTTACCACTTTCCCATTGAAAGTAACCTGGTAATCTTTTTCCGGATTCATGCAAACAAGAATTGTTCGCTGATGAGGAACTGTTGAATCATCAAAAGCTATTTCTGCCTGATACTGTGTATAATCATCATTGAAATGACTGTTGGAAATCCACACTTCGAAGCCGGTTGAAACTTTCCCTATCCGATAGTATGCAGCAAACCAGTTGAGTATGGGAGATGATAAACCGGAGAATTGATGCCATCCGGCTCCACGTTGTGAGGAGATAATGAAGTGTTCGAAGGTGTAATAACTCTCCTTGCATTCTTTCTCCCATGTATTCAATGCGGTAGTTGCTACTTGATAGGCTTTTTCTCCTTCTCCAAGGTCCAGCAAGGCTTTCCACACCATCCATTGATGAGGAAACCAAACGGCTCCATTCCAATAACCATCTGTACGATAATAAGGAGCAGACTGGTCTACTGTAGAAATTCCTACTTCTGTCCACATTTCGTCAGGAGAAAATATGTGGTTTATCATCCTGCTTGTTTGCTCTTTAGAGGAGATGTTTGCAATAAGTGGGCTTACTCCGTCCAGTCCCTTATTAAAGTTGGAACCATCTTTATATCGATAGATGCCTTTAGGTTTGCCATCTTTGTCATGCATTACATATCCGAAATAACCGGTTTCCTCATCCCATGAATAGGTTTGTAGTGCATTTGACAATTGTTTGATGGTTTGTTCATACTCTTTTACATCTTTTTTAAGCCCTAGTTCTTTTGCTGCTAAACGTAAAATTTTAGCAGCTCTGATATAATAAGCCGAAGATACTACTGGAGTAACAGAAGCCTTGTCACGTAAAGCATGTTGAGGCGGATAATCATCCCATCCTCCTGAATTATAGAAGTAATCCCATGTTCGT
Organism: Bacteroides caecimuris; assembly: GCA_948742525.1. Lineage (GTDB taxonomy): Bacteria > Bacteroidota > Bacteroidia > Bacteroidales > Bacteroidaceae > Bacteroides > Bacteroides caecimuris_A. The sequence goes on from CAPYSS010000011.1 coordinate 28,708, forward strand.
AGCAGACCAGAACCTTTCATTCGGGTTGTGGAGTAGGGATTCTTACCTGTCATAAAATCAAAGAACTGCTTCAGTCGCGGGTATAGAAATTGCAATGCTTCTTTTGACTGTGTATTATTCCATAAATCGTAGTAGGCATACATCTGTATGGGTAATGGAGTGCCATGATGAATAAATGCAGATTCACTGCCTACAGGAGTTGTATAAGCTCTGATACACTCAAAAGCCTTAGTAATATCCACATCTATTAATCCCAAAGCTATGAAACCGGAATCCCATGTATAAAGGCTATTCCAATTTTTGCCGGGCGTAAAATGCCGGATATATTGCCCTTGGGTATGGACGGGATAAACAATATTGGATAATAATGCTGATTGCAGCAAGCGACGTCCGAATTCATACTTCTTGCCATCTGCTAATATTCTGTCTTCAGGGGTATTCGAATCCTTTTGTATGAATGAAGCCAGAGTTTCCGATGTGGAATGAAACTTCTGAATCTGTTCATTGACTTGTTGGGATGTTCCGGTACAGACTAAGGCGTATATAGTCTGTTTGGAGTGAGGTGCCAAGACAATCGGACGTAGAAAAGCATTAGAATAATGCCACTCTCTGTTTCCTATTAGTCTCGATGATACGTGGTCGTGAGTCTTTTTGCGGAAGAAAGATTCCAGATTGTTATCTAGAACTTCCCGGATCTGAGATGCTTGGTAATTCCATGCTATGCCATAATAGTTGTCACATTCCGGATATTTTAAGATAAAATCTTGTTTCGTTTTTCCCAATTTAATTTCGGGAATAAAAGAAAGCTTCCTGGGCAGTATCTTGATTTGCTTAATATCTTCTTCGCTACCGATAAAGAAACCATCTAAATCAGTACTGTAAGTACCCTCTGAAATTAATTCTAGCATATATTTTCCTGGTTCTTTGCAAGTATAGGGGATTGAGACTATGTTATATTCTCCGGTGCCTTGTAACTCTAGGCGACTTTCGGTTATTCCTTTTAATTGAAACGTACTTGTTTTTCCCTTAGGAGTATTGTACCTGAATCCTATCATTCCTTTTTCTTTTCCCGGAAGGATATTTATCTCATAGCTCACTTTATCTCCTTTATTTTTCCCAAATCCTTTTCCTAGAACAAAACCACTGAGTGATTGAGAAGTTCGCATCTCGTTCCTTTTCCATCCGTCGTATACCAAATTATACTGTGGGGATTTGTGTACAGGCTCGTTTGATATATAATCGGTTGCGTTATGCCACTGTATATTTGAATCTTTAGGGGTTTTGAACTGAGGTTGTTCTCCTTCATAATCGATATATGCCATCAAGTTGAGTACGAGATTTTGGTTGACAGCGGTATTATTGACGCAATTCATACTTACCAGTGTCCGATGTTCATCTAATATATAATAGGTGACATCGGTAAATACTTGGTCTTTCCACTCCATTTCATAGCGGTATGTGATGCGGCTCATGGATGGGTTGATATCCCACGGGTAATAAGATGACTCGAAAAGTACATGAGGAATAAATTGACGATTGCGATAGTATCCAGGCATTACAGAGAAATCGAAACGCATTCCGGCTTTCATATCGGGTATGTGTGAAATTCCGGCATATCGTTTAGAATAGGGTCCCCAAGTTTGCAGAGAGGTAATGTCGTGACTATTGGTAAAGCACGATGGAGGAATCGTTGATTGTCCGAATGCAGATGTTATCCAAAACAGAATCGTTAGTAACATCCCGAAAAATTGTTTAGTTTTCATATTAGAGTATGATAATGGTTTGTTATAGCAAAGATATGACTTTTGATTTTCTAGAGAGATAAAAAACTGTTCAATAAAAATATAAATTGTTCATAATGTGAATAATTGGTCATCATTATTTAATAAGATCTTTTTTTGTTAGTTGTTAAAATAGGTTTGAGACTAATTTTCCATTTATTGACCTGTTTTTATTACTCTAAATGCAATAGCTTTTCTATTTTTGCGCTGTTGATAATATGTAATTATACGTGGGTACATAATAAAAGATAATAAAGTAAGGTAAAGAAGATAACGATTAGTTTTTCAATTATAGTTAAAAAGAGCGTTTGAAGGATAACACGTTTTATTTAAAATTTTAATTATATGTTGTACAAGGGACTTGCATAGAGTTCCACTTAAATCTTATGAAATGAATAACAAGTCAATTGAAAAAACAAGTATCACCATGAGTATACACCGTTTTATATATATGCTGACGGGGATACTTCTGCTCTTTTCGTGTGGGTCGGATGACAATGCTTCGACTGATGACCCGGAAAGTACAACGAATCATTATCTGCAATTACGGCCAAATGGTCTGAATGAAATCAGGATTTCTTGTACAGAAGAAAATTTTGTGTTTCCTTTCCAAGTCAAGGCTGTAGGAAATGGGACGAATAAAGAGTTTAAAGCTCAAATCAATTCATGGAGCGAGGACGAACTGAAAGCATATAATAATAAGGAGAAAACGTCCTATATACTTTTGCCGTCATCACTGTATTCTCTTACCTCTGAAGAAGTGTTTTTTAAAGAAGGTGTTTCTACAATGGACGTAGAGGTTAAGTTTAATCCCTCCCAAGTATTCGCTGAATTTAAAAAAGACGGAGCCGAATATCTTATAGCTTTAAAACTTAGTAGTGATGAAATTCAAATAAGAGAGAGACAGAACGATATTTTACTTAGTCTTTCTTTCGATTATCCGACAGTTGGTTTTGCGGCTTCTACCAAAGAGGTGGGTGTGAGTAAAGAATTGACTCCTGTAGCTATTGACGTAACGTTTGACTATGCTGTAAATGGAGTGCCGACAATGAATCCGTGGAATTTTACATGTCATTTTGATGTGCCGTCCAATGCGGAAGAATTGGTTGCAGAATATAATAAGACTTATAAAGCCTCTTATCAATTGCTGCCGGACAGTAACTATGATTTGGGCGAGGGTGTGTCTTTTAAGGCTGGTGAGTCTAAAGCCAGCGGAAACATTACTGTCAAACGTGAAGGAATGGCGGTTGTAGATTATCTATTGCCGTTGCAACTTGCAGCATGTTCTAGCGATGGGGTCATTTGTCGTAAAGAAGTATGTTATCTTAAGATAGGCCGTACATATACTAATCCGATTATATCAGATAAAAGTGTACCGGACCCTACTGTGATTCGTGCTAATGACGGTTATTTTTATTTGTATGCTACTCAAACCAGTACTTATTGGATGCCGATTTATCGTTCGAAAGATCTGGTAAATTGGGAATATCAAAAGACCGCCTTTACACAGGCAACAAAGCCTTCTTTATCAGGCGGAGGTGCTTTTTGGGCTCCGGAAGTGGTATATATGAATGGGAAGTATGTTCTTTACTTTTCTTGGGCCAAGATGAATGGAGCGGATGTCAGCTATACGGCTGTTGCTGTTTCTGATTCTCCTTTAGGTCCTTTCCCGAACAGTAAGGCGTTGATTACCAATGAAGAATTTGGCTCTAATGTTATTGACCAGTTTTATTACGAGGAAAATGGGAAGAAATACATGTTTTTTGGAAGTTTCAAGGGAATTTATGTAACGGAACTTACAGACGATGGTCTTTCTGTCAAACGTGATGCGGATGGTAAGCCTGTTTTGAGGAAACAGGTTTGTGGTAATGCATTTGAGGGGACGAATATCTATAAGAAAAATGGTTATTACTATTTGTTTGCTTCCATTGGCAATTGTTGCAATGGTGTTAATAGCAGCTATAAAGTGGTGGTTGGTCGCTCTAAAGATTTATTAGGTCCTTATGTAGATAAGAAAGGAAAAGGCATGCTTGATAATAGTTGGGAGCTTGTGTTGGAAGGGGATGGTCGGAAATGGATCGGACCGGGGCATAACTCTGTTATTATACAAGACGATGAAGGTACAGACTGGATGATTTATCATAGTTATATGAAAAATGCAAACGGTGGCGTTGGTGGACGCTTGGGGATGCTAGACCGTGTATTGTGGGATGACGGTTGGCCATACATCAAGAATTGTGTTCCTTCTGATTCCGGCTTGATACCGGTGTTTTACAAATGAAAGCCAAACACAATAAAAAGAATATAAGAAATAAGTATTTTTAATTATTAATAATTTTAAAATCAGTGTATTATGAAAATGAACACTTCTAAACATGGTTGGTATTTTCTATGTGGAATACTGATATTGGTTAGTTCTTGCTTCTGGAGTTGTAAAGATGACGACGAAGAAGGAGGATATGACCCTAACAAACCAATAGTTATTACTGGTTTTTCTCCCAAAAGCGTAGGATTAGGCTCAAATTTAATTGTGTATGGGGACAATTTTGGAACCGATGTCTCGAAGATAAAAGTGCAGATTGGAGGGCAGGTGGCAAGAGTGATTAAAGTAGTTGGCAAAGCTTTGTATTGCATTGTGCCGGGCAAAGCATATGATGGAGACATACAAGTAAGTATTATCGGTGATGATGGTGAAGAATTGACTTATGCTGTGGCAGAGGAGAAAGTTGAATATCAAAAAAAATGGGTCGTTACTACCGCGATTGGTACTTATTACGAAATAGGTAGTTTGTATGAAGAAATGGAAGGTCCGTTCGATAACTGTGGCGCATTTAAAGATTTGTTGTGGCTAACATTCGACCCTAAAAAACCTGACCATTTGTATGCGGCAGCAGATAATAACACAAATGCTGGTGCTTGTCGTATGTTTGATTTTGGTAATCAATATACCTCTTACTTTGCGACACCTGGATTAGGTCGTAAAGGAGCTATTGCTTGGACTGCGGATGAGAATTGTGATATGATTGTTCCTGATAATCATTCAAGTGATACTAAAGTTGCCATTCATGTGTTCACTCGTGCCTCCGGTTTTACTCAAAAGGAAACGGTAGACCTTAATGTTCGTGGCTTGAATGGAACATTGGTACATCCAGATGATGGTGCTTTGTATTATTCAAGGTTTAGAGCCGGGGATATACGGAAGTACAATTTTAAAACAAAAACGGATGAACTTGTATTTCGGAATCCATATTCAGGGGTAGCGGTTTATATGGTTTTGCATCCTACTGGTGATTATATGTATTTGATAGAGCATGACAAACATTATATTATGAGATCTGATTATGATTATGAAAATCATACGTTTAAAGATCCTTATTTGGTTTGTGGCAATCCAGGTACAGCTGATTATGCGGAGGGGGTAGGTTCTAATGCAAAGTTTAGAAAACCGCGTCAGGGGGTGTTTGTTAAGAATCCCGAATATGAGGAAAATGGTGGCGATCAGTATGATTTCTATGTGTGTGACCAAGAAAATCATGCCATACGTAAAGTGACTCCGCAAGGACGTGTATCTACATTTGCTGGTAGAGGAAATAATGGTACATCGGGTTATGCGAATGGAGATTTGCGTTTGGAAGCTCGTTTCAATAATCCTAAAGGGATTGCTTATGACGAACAGAACAACTGTTTCTATATTGCAGATGCGGGAAACTGGCTTATCCGTAAGATAGCAAAAGAAGAATGATCGAATAATTGATAAACACATATCTTATGATGAAGAATTTTTTATTAATATGTACACTACTGATAGGCATTTCAGCAAATATTTTTGCGCAGGAACAAAGCATTGTAGTGACAGGTATCGTGACAGATACGAACAAAGAACCAATGATTGGAGTCAATGTCTCCATTGTGAATATGCCGGGGTTGGGAGCTATTACAGATTTGGACGGTCGGTTCTCGATCAAAATGCCTCCTTATAATCGTTTGCAGTTCTCGTATGTAGGTTTTGAAAGTAAAGTGGTGCTGGTAAAAGAACAGAAAGTAGTCAATGTGGTTATGGAGGAGTCCAGCCAGACATCGCTTGATGAAGTTGTCATCACAGGTACGGGAGCACAGAAGAAAATCGCTGTATCCGGAGCAGTGACCAATGTGGATGTTGCTGAATTGAGAGCAAATCCGTCTACTTCGGTAGTAGATGCTTTGGCAGGAGTCGTACCGGGTGTGATGGCAATGCAGTCGTCTGGTCGTCCGGGAAGTGTTTCTGAGTTTTGGATTCGCAGTATTTCAACTTTTGGTGCGAGCAACGCAGCTTTGGTATTAGTTGATGGATTTGAACGTGATATCAATGAAATCAGTGTGGAAGACATTGAATCGTTTACTGTGTTGAAAGATGCTTCCGCTACGGCTATCTATGGTAGTAGGGGTGCCAATGGTGTTGTGTTGATTAATACACGTCGAGGAAAAGAGGGCAAAATTAAGATAGATGTAAAAGCGGAAGGCTTTTATAATCAGTTGATTGGAGTACCTGAATTCGTGGATGGATATACGTATGCTTCCATGGCAAATGAAGCGAAGATTACTCGTAATCAGGAACCGCTTTATTCCGCAGAAGAATTGGAGTTGTTCCGTTTAGGATTAGACCCGGACGTGTTTCCGAATGTTGACTGGATGGATACTTTGTTAAGAAAGGGATCGCTTAGTTCGCGTGTGACTTTGAATATGAGTGGTGGTGGTAAGACTGCCCGTTATTATGTCGGTGCAAGTTATCAAGACCAGCAAGGTATGTACAAGGTAGATAAAGCATTAAAGAATTATAATACCAATACCGGTTTCCGCAAATGGACATACCGAATGAATGTGGATATCGACATTACTAAATCTACTTTATTGAAAGTCGGAATCTCTGGCTCATTGAGAAAACAGAACGATCCCGGTGTTGGATCGAAAGCTATTTGGACGGCATTGATGGGATATAATGCTATCACTAGTCCTATTACATTTTCAGATGGGCGTGTAGCTTCCTGTGGTAATGATAACGGTGACCGATTCAATCCGTGGGTGCAAGGCACGATGACTGGTTATAATGAGAGTTGGGAAAATAATCTTCAGACTAATGCTACATTGGAACAAAAGTTGGACTTTATTACTAAAGGTTTGCGTTTTATAGGTAGATTTGGATATGATACGTATAATTCAAACTGGGTTAAAAGGTTTCAACATCCGGAATTGTGGAGGGCTTCCCGCTACCGTGATGTGAATGGTGATATTGTATTTGAACGGGTTGTAGCTGAACAGAAGATGACCCAGTCTTCCGGTTCGAAGGGCGACAGACGTGAATTCTTTGAATGGGAATTGCACTATGACAGAGGTTTTGGCAATCATCATGTGGGGGGAACTTTGAAATATACACAATCTTCAAAGGTCTTTACACAAGGTATGGGATCTGACTTGAAGAATGGAATTGCCCGTCGTAATCAAGGTTTGGCAGGCCGTGTCAATTATAATTGGGCACACCGTTATTTCGTAGATTTCAACTTTGGTTATAATGGTTCGGAAAATTTCCATAAAGATTATCGCTTTGGCTTCTTTCCGGCAGTGTCAGGTGCATGGAATGTAGCAGAAGAATCTTTCTTGAAGAAGGTTAAATGGATTAATATGTTTAAGGTTCGCTACTCTTGGGGTAGAACGGGTAATGATAGATTGCAAGAGAACGGAAATGATATTCGTTTTCCTTATCTTGCGACTATAAAAGAGATGTTTAACGATGACAATAAACCTACCGGTGGTTATAATTTTAGCGATTATGCTGCTACTGATAGATATATAGGTGGAATGCGCTATACGGATGTTGCATCCAAAGATGTTTCTTGGGAAATTGCTACTAAACAGGATTTGGGTATTGATTTTGCTTTCTTTGATGACAAACTGACTGGTACGGTCGATTATTTTCGTGAGCACAGAGAGGCTATTTATATGAAACGTAAGTATATGCCGATGATGGTTGGTCTGGAAGGAAACTTGTTTGCCAATGTGGGTGAAGTGAAGGCTAGAGGATTCGACGGTAATATTGCTCTTAAGCATAAACTGGGAAAAGTCGATTTCACGCTGAGGGGTAATATGACTTACAGTAAGAATGAGATTATAGAAGCAGATGAGGAAACAACGATTTATACCTATAAACTGGACGCCGGACATCGTATTAATCAGTCGAAAGGGTTGATAGCTTTGGGATTGTTCAAAGATTATGATGATATCCGCAACAGCCCCCGGCAAACATTTGGAGAGGTTATGCCTGGTGATATTAAATATAAGGATATCAATGGTGACGGTATTATTAATAATGATGATATTGCAGCGATCGGTGCAACGTCCCGACCTAATCTGACTTATGGTTTTGGCTTGTCTGCCAAATGGAAAGGATTGGATGCCAATGTGCATTTCCAAGGTGCGGGTAAGTCTACTTATTTTATTTCGGGTACCACCGTGTATATGTTTGCTTCCGGTGATGGTTGGGGAAATATTATGAAAGAAATGGCTAATACCAATCGTTGGATATTGGGCGTGAATGAAGATCCGAATGCGGCTTATCCGCGTCTGACGTATGGAAACAACAGTAATAATAATCGGGCGTCTACTTTCTGGCTCAGAAACGGAGCTTATATGCGTTGGAAAAGATTGGATGTCGGCTATACGATTCCTAAGTCGATTGTCAACAAACTTCATTTGAATAATGTCCGTGTTTTCTTTGTTGGTACAAACTTGCTGACATTCTCCAAATTTAAACTTTGGGATCCGGAATTGAGAAGCGATACGGGTAAAGAATATCCGCTTAACCGGACTTATTCATTGGGTATCTCTGTTAATTTATAAACATAAAGAATATGAAAAAAATAATTATAAAATCATGCTTAATCGCAGGGATCTGCACGTCTTTGTCCGGATGCTCTGACTATTTGGATTCTGATTATCTGTTTGATGAACGTATGAGCATAGAGAATGTGTTCACCAATCGTGAGTATACAGATGAATGGTTGGCACGTACGTATGCATACTTGGGGAATAATTATTTGCAAGATGTGTGCAGTAAGAAATCAATGCCTTACAATTTTGCCGATGATATGTACTTTGGAGATGGAGGATACAAGGAGTGGAAATCGGGAGTTTACAATGAAAATGGAAAATTTGGTGAAAGTGCGGGTATTTGGAATAATGCTTATTTGGGCATTAAGCAAGCTTCCATATTCGTTAATAACATAGATATGAATTATGCTATTACTGAAGAGTTGCGCCAGGACTTTAAAGGACAAGCCATTTTCTTGCGGGCTTATTTCTATTGGATTTTGCTTCGTACATTCGGACCGGTTCCTATTTTGCCCAATGAGGGAATTGATTATATGGAGTCGTATGACGACATTGCGCATCCCCGAAACACTTATGAGGAATGTGTGAACTTTATTGCCGATGAATGTGCAAGGGCTGCCGGCATGCTGCCTCTTCAACGTGGTATGTCTGATTTGGCGCGTGCTACGCGTGGGTCTGCCTTGGCTCTTCGCGCAAAAGTACTGTTGTTCGGGGCGAGTCCTTTGTATAATGGAAAAGCACCGATGGAAGTTGCTAATGCTTTGGTTGATAAACATGGCAAGCATTTGCTTCCGGATACGTATGACGAATCAAAATGGGCACGTGCGGCTGCGGCGGCCAAGGATGTAATGGATCTGCAAATGTATTCCTTGTATGTTGCAAAAGCAAGAACGACTGGTGATATCGCATACCCGGTGACTGTGAAGCCTTTTGATGACGGAAATTTTTCGGAGAAACCATGGCCTAACGGCTATCAGGATATCGACCCATTTGAGTCTTATCGGTCTGTTTTTAACGGAACAGTGCAAGCGTATGAAAATCCGGAGTTGATTTTTACTCGTGGTAAAAATCAAGGTAATGAGGGTATTAATATCATGGTATTGCATCAATTGCCTCGTGTTTACGCTTATGGTTATGGTTCTCATGGCATGACTCAAAAACAGTGTGACGCTTATTATATGTACAACGGAGAGGATTGCCCGGGCATGAATAGTATGTATGCCGGCAAACCCGGTTATACGGACCCGATGCGTTACAATATGCAGGAGCGTACCACCGGTTTTGTGGAAGCGGATGAATTGAATGATTATCCGGAATTGGGAGTACAGGGAGTTGGTGTCTCTAAGCAGTATGCCCATCGCGAACCTCGATTCTATGCATCTGTTGCCTATAATGGGTCTACATGGAATTTAGGAAATGCAGATACAAAAAATGATGAAACGCCGAATGTACAAGTGTGGTATTATCGTGGTGACCCGAATGGTTATTCTGCTACAAGTTATTATCCACGTTCGGGAATGAGCATTAAGAAATTTGTAAATCCGGATGATATAGGACCGCATGATTATTCGGCTTATAATGTCGGTCGTTTCACGAAAAAAGTAGATCCGGCTATTCGTTATGCTGAAATATTATTAATATATGCGGAAGCCGTGAATGAGTTGACATCCCAAACTACGTACGACATTCCATCCTGGGATGGCACGAAAGTTCATCCAATTGTCAGAGACAAGAACGAACTTAAGAAAGGAATTCAGCCCATCCGTATTCGTGCAGGAATTCCGGATTATACGGATGAGGAATATTCGGATCCGGATAAGTTCCGTATTAAGTTGAAACGCGAACGTCAGATCGAACTTTTTGCAGAAGGGCATCGCTATTTCGACTTGCGCCGTTGGATGGATGCTCAGTATGAAGAACCTCTTCAAGTGTATGGTTGTAATATCTATGCAACTAAGAACCAACAAGAATTGTTCCATACTCCTATATCTATAGCTGAGTTCCCCACTATTTTTACCACAAAGATGTGGTTCTGTCCGATCAACCATACCGAGTTGAAACGGAATAAAGAATTGACACAAAACCCGGGATGGACGAATCCAGAATAAAAATCATAAAAAAGAAACGTATGAAAAAAATATATATATTATTTTCGTTAGCAATTGCAATTGGTGCTTTTTGTACGTCTTGCAATGATGAATGGACAGAAGAACAATTCCGCCAAGAAGTCTCTTTTAAGGCTGAACCTAATGGAAACGGTGTTAAATTCGCCTATCTTCGTTATCGACCTGATGGTACAGTGCGGTATGAACTTCCTATTATTTTGAGTGGGTCAACAATGAATCCCGACACAAAGACTGTACATGTAACATTAGATCCTGATACATTGGCAGTGTTGAATAATGAACAATATGGGGGACGCAAGGAAATCTATTTTCAGCAGCTGGATCCTCAGTATTATAGTTTTCCTGAAACTGTTGAGATACCTGCAGGAGAATGTACAGCGGTGCTTCCTATTGATTTTACATTAGGAGGAAGGGAGGGGAACAATCCTCTGGATGAGTCGGAAAAATGGGTTTTGCCACTTACTATTGTGGATGATGATTCGTATGATTACAAGGCTAATCCGCGTAAACATTATCGTAAGGCCATACTACGTATCAGTCCTTTCAATGATTATTCTGGCTCTTATGCGGCTAATAGATATCAGATAGCTATGGAAGGCGTTTCTTCTACTTTTCAAATGGACAGGGTCCGTTCGTTTGTAATGGACGACCAGACTATCTTTATATATGCCGGAACTCGTGATATAGATTATTTGGATCGTAAAAATTATAAAGTATTTATTAAGTTTACGGATGAGATAATAGATCATGTATTCGGAAAGAAGAAGATAGAAATGTGGAGTGATAATACGGAAAATAATAAATTCAAAGTTATTACTTCTAATGAGCTTCCTGTTCCTTATTATACAATGACAGAGGAATTTGATGTGCAGAAACCTTATCTGAAACGTGTGTATATTGACATTCATCTAGCTTATGAATTTGTCGATTACACAACACTTCCGGGTAGTGAAATGAAATATACGGTAAACGGTTCGCTATCTATGGAGCGTGAATTAAATACCTTGATTCCTGATGAAGACCAGCAGATTCAGTGGTAAAGTTGAAATTCTGATCTAGATTTTATTAGGAAAGAGAATTCTCCTTATCTGTTAAGGGGAGAATTCTCTTTCTTTTTAATTCGGTTTTTATTAGAGCTTGTTTAAATTGTTTTCAATCCTAATTTCATAGCCGATTATTATCATGAGTTTGGCACTTCACATAGAGCATTTATTAATCGGAGACGGAAACTTTCTTAGAGCGTTTATCTCAATCATTTTTAAAGAAGCTCTTCCAATCGCCTCCATCCGCAATCGACAGAAGAGGCATTAACAATTGAACTATTGGCTATTAACGAAAAACTTCCTGCTCATTAAGCATAAACTTCCTTCGGATAGGGAGGAAACTTTCTTTCCATTCGATGCAAACTATAAACGCAAGCTTCGTTTTTATAATTGCAAGCTTCATTTTTATAATCAAAGCCTTTGTTTTTATAAATGAAGCTTTCATTTATAGATTATAGTGAATGAAGAATAAATTTGCATGCAGATAATAAGAAGTTTACAGTTAATGAAAGAGAAGTTTTCTATTAATGAATGAGAGGTGGGTTATTAAGAGCCTATTCATATTTTGCCCGATACTGTTTCGAGATTTGCTTTCGAGTATATTTTCTGTTTGGGTGAGGAGCCGAGCATAGCGGGCTATGTGACGAATAAAAACAGGCCGATAAAGCCTATGAAAAATAGTTTCGGGAAAAATTAAACAGGGACTTGGAAGTTTCTTAAATTTGTCCGTATTTTAAAATAAAAGAACATGAAAGTATTGAAGTGTAAATGGTTTTTAAGAATATGGCTTATGGTAGGAGCCATGTGTATGATGGCATGTGTGGTCGGTGATGGTAAACCATTGGATGAAGCCACGACTGAACCAATTGTCATCATCGAAGATAAATTACCTATCGCCGACCCCTATATACTTTATTGGGAAGGTAAATATTATGCGTATGGTACTCGTGTTAACGGTTTTGAAGTGTATATATCAGATGATTTGAAGCACTGGAAGCGAAATGAAACGAAGGCGTTGTCGCCCGAAAACTCATGGGGAACAAGATGGTATTGGGCGCCGGAAGTGTACTATGTAAAATCGAAGAACCTGTTTTATATGTTCTATTCTGTAGATGAGCATATATGTGCGGCTATTTCAACAAGTCCGGAAGGACCTTTCATACAGAAAGAGAAAAAGCCTATTGTGCCTGAGGAGAAAGGCATTGACACTTCATTTTTTATTGATGACGATGGGACTCCCTATCTTTATTATGTACGCTTTACTGACGGTAATGTGATTTGGGTGGCAGAGATGAATGACGACTTGACCAGCATAAAAAAGGAAACATTGACTAAATGTATAAGTGTTACCGATGAGTGGGAGAAAAAACAAGCGAAAGTAACCGAAGGACCTTCGTTGTTGAAGAAAGGAGATACTTATTATCTGATTTACTCGGCCAATCATTTTGAGAGCAAGGATTATGCGGTGGGCTATGCTACGGCAACTTCGCCCAAGGGACCTTGGACCAAATATAGCGGAAATCCGATTCTCCGGAGGGATAAGGAAGCCGCTAAATCTGTAGGACTCGTCGGGACCGGGCATGGGGCGCCATTCATCTGTGCGGATGGAAGTTATAAATATATTTTCCATGCACATGCAAGCGATACAAGTGTGGGTCCGCGTACCTCTTATATTAGTGATTTTAGTATTTCAAGCGAGGGAGTGATTCGCATCACCGGAGAGACGATTGAACCGGTAGTCATAAAATAGAATATGGATTGGATGAGATAGGAGATATCAAGATTTTGGTCGGCTTGGCTGTCGGAGAACCTGAAAGAAGATAATGTAAAAACAATTGATGATATGATAAATTGTAATTGGATATATAATATAATGAGTAAAGTGTTGTATACCCTATTGTTGATAGGGGCTGCCAATGCTTTTCTTTGTGCTTGCTCTGAGGGGGAAGACAAGGATTTCACGTCCGTTCAGGAAAGTACGGAAGAGAGCGGGAAAGAGAAATTTACTTATACATATCTGTTGGCGGCAGACAATTATAATATGCCGACCGAAGGTAGTATTTCTCCTGAATATGCCGATTCGCCGGTAGGAAAAGAAATTGGCAATTTGGTTGACGGAGACTGGACAACGTCTTTTTATACTCCCTATACTGCTGTTTCTATTATTTGGAAGGGGAAAGACCCCGTTACGGTACGTTATTATTCGATTATGGCAACCGGAGATAAAGAAGGGAATGCACCTGTTGCCTGGTCTCTTTATGGTTCGAATGATAATGAGAAATGGACAGAATTGGATAATAGGGTTCGGCAGACATTTGGAAAATCAGAGAAAAAGTTGCTGGCATTAGTCAATGAAGAGTCTTATCAGTATTATAAATTGACTATTCATCGCAATCAAGGCGGCAAGGGGGTAGAACTTTTGGAATGGACGTTACAGACCAAACGTACGATTGACTCTCCGTTGCTTATGGATTTTCCGGTAGGAAACACTCCTAAAGAGATAGGCAAGCGTTTGGGAAATCTTTTTGCGAAAGGAAAGCATAATGGAAAAACGCTCAGTTATCCGGAAACTTTTACATGGAACGGAGCATTGAAATACGCGGAAGTAGCAAAAGACAATGAATTGATCCAGCCTTTGAAAGATGGATTTGAGTCTTTCTTTACTACTGATAAGAGCTTTTTGCCTGGGATGGATCATGTTGACCGGAATATGTTCGGTAGTCTTCCTTTGACGTTGTATCTGATCACTAAAGACGAACGATATCGTGAAATGGGTATGCCTTATGCAGATACCCAATGGGAAGTACCGGAAAATGCAAGTGCAAGTGCGAAGTCATGGGCAGAGAAGGGGTATAGCTGGCAAACTCGTTTATGGATTGACGATATGTATATGATTCCCATTATACAGATGCATGCCTATAAAGTAACTGGCGATATGAAGTATGTGGAACGGGCGGCAAAAGAAATGGAGATGTATTTGGATAAACTGCAACGTTCGAACGGTCTTTTCTATCATGCATCGGATGCCCCTTACTTTTGGGGACGTGGCAACGGATGGGTAGCTGCGGGGATGGTCGAAATACTTCGTCATTTGTCGGAATCAAGTCCGTACTATCTTCGTATCCTGCAAGGTTTTCAAACTATGATGGCAAGTTTAAAGAGGTATCAGACTGAAGAAGGTATGTGGAGACAGTTGATTGATAAATCGGATTGTTGGATAGAAACCTCGGGATCGGCCATGTTTGCGTATGCATTTATTACAGGTGTGAAATACGGTTGGTTGTCGATGAAAGAATACGGTGAAGCTGCCCGGAAAGCATGGCTGTCGATGCTTACTTATATCAATCCGGATGGAAAGGTGCGTGAGGTATGTGTCGGTACTAACAAAAAGGATGATATGCAGTATTATTATGACCGTCGGCGTAATACGGGCGATTATCACGGACAGGCTCCTTATCTTTGGTGTACGGTTGCTTTGTTGGAATAGTAATTTGGTTAGAGCCTGTTTAAATTCCTCAATAAGAGGGCGTCTAAAAAGTCTCTTTTTGCAAGTTCACCCACGTTACAGATAGTTGTAGCGTGGGTGAATTTTCGTTTTTAGAACTTTTCAGACAATCTCTTTATGCAAAATTTACACGTGAAGCTCCAATATGAAACGGGTTCCTTTGGTATAGCCGGTATCTAGCGTCAGGCTACCATTCATTTTTGCAGCGATAAGTGAGCAGATTGGTAAGCCTAATCCATCTCCTGTGGTGAGGTCTTTCACTTCCGTGAAAGGCTTGAAAATATTTTCCTGTTGCTCTGCTGGAATACCGATTCCCGTATCCGTTACGATAAACTGATGAGTGTGTGCACCACGTTTCTTGAACTCAAGGCTGATACGTCCTTGTTCGGTGTAGAAGGCTGCATTTCTCAGTAAGTAGAGAAGGATACGTTCCAGTTGCTCCTTGTTGGTCTTAACCTGAAGTTTGGGAGCGTTGACTGAAGGAGTAACATCTATTTTTATATGCTCCTTCACCTTGTCCATTACATTTTCGCAGAAAGTACCTACGTTGATTTCACCCAGTTCATAGAGTTCGGTTAATGAGTTCTCTAATGAAGACAGTTCCTGGATATCATCGCTGAATTTCTTTAGAGCAGCAACCTGGCTCTGCATTTGTCTCGCTTCTTGCGGGGCTTTCTGTAAAAGCTCATTCGCAGAAGTAGCCAATGTATTCAAAGTCGGCTCCATCTGTGCAGATATGTTCTGTATAAATTTGGTTTTTAGTTCGTTATGTTCATTGGCAATCTTCACACTTTTCTTTAATTTGCGGTTACCGGCGATAAATTTCAGTAGTATGGCGGCCAGTATTGCCAGTCCGGCAACGAGGATGGCTACAAGAACACACAGACCTATAATGATGTATTGTTTGGCTGATAGCGTGTCGTCTTTTTCTTGAATAGTCAGTTGGCTTTCGTCATATTTCCTTTTCAGTACATTCAGTTCGTCTTGAGCTGTCAGCGCTTTCACAGAATCTGTCCATACGTTGTAGCTTTCATAGGTGCGTTCCATTAAAGGGGCATTATTAGCTT
This sequence comes from Bacteroides caecimuris, assembly GCA_948742525.1. Lineage (GTDB taxonomy): Bacteria > Bacteroidota > Bacteroidia > Bacteroidales > Bacteroidaceae > Bacteroides > Bacteroides caecimuris_A. The sequence continues at coordinate 45,091 of CAPYSS010000011.1, forward strand.
TACGGGCAATTCCGATAAGGTTCTTGTAGCAATCATTCACTTTGGCATAGTCTTTCTTTTCCTTATATTGATTAATCAGCTTGCGGAAACAGGCATCACCTTGTGTGTTTTGGTTAAATGTATAGTAATAGTTGGCTTTTGTATACAGTAAAACCTCTGTTAGTGAGTCATTCTTGGCAAGGTTAGCGGTTTCTTCCAATTTATTCAGCTGTGTTTTTGCCTGAGCTGGATTTTTCAGTGCCGTGTACATCTGCAACCGTTCCTTGTTCACGAGGAAGCGGAGGTCATAAAAGACTTTCTTCTGATTTTGTTCTCCGGCCCATATAAGTTGGTCCATATCACGGCAAAGTTCGAATCCTTCTTTGTAAAAGTTCTCTCTGACGTATAAAGCATTAGCCTGAATGCCGCATTCTATTGCCTGTGGATAGTTTTCGCGGGTTGCAAATGCTTCGTATGCCTTTTTGAATAAGTAGCGTGCTTTGATGTAATCTTTTTGATTGAGACTGCTTTGTGCTTGTTCCTTTAATTCCGTGGCTCTGTCTCGGGGAGTTTGAGCATAAGTCATTATACTCAAACAAACTGTCATTAAAATTGCTATTATCGATTTTCTCATATTTAGAATTTATTTATTTGTTACAAATGTAAAACAAATATATGAAAAAAGATAGTGCTGATGATGAAATAATTCTCATCTGTTTGTATTCTATTCATTGTTATTATCCTGCCCAGTTCTCTCTGTCGAGATTCCGATAACTGATAGCCTCTGCCAAATGATTGGGGAGTATTTGTTCTGCTCCTTCCAAATCGGCGATTGTACGGGCAACTTTTAAAATCCGGTCGTAGGCTCGGGCAGACAAATTGAGTCGTTCCATTGCGTTTCTCAGTAATGCGAGCCCTTTGTCATCCGGTTGGGCATACATTGCAAGCAGTTTGCTGTTCATTTGTGCATTGCAATAAATTCCGGTATAATCAGTGTACCGTTTTTCCTGTATTTGACGGGCTTTTATCACTCGTTGCCTGATGATATTGCTCGGTTCTCCCTGCCTTTGATCGGAAATCTTATCAAAGGGTACAGGAACAATCTCTATCTGGATGTCGATGCGATCTAATAATGGACCGGATATCTTATTCAAGTATTTTTGGACCTGTCCGGGGCTGCATACGCATGCTTTTGTCGGATGGTTGTAATATCCACAGGGACATGGGTTCATGGATGCGATCAGCATCAGATTGGCCGGATAGCTGATTGTGCTTTTGATGCGGGAAATAGTGATCTGGCGGTCTTCCAATGGTTGACGCAACACTTCCAGCACTCCTCGGTTGAATTCCGGCAATTCGTCTAAAAATAGTACTCCGTTATGTGCCAGACTGATTTCTCCGGGTTGTGGAAAACTACCTCCACCAACCATTGCCACTTGGGAAATTGTGTGGTGCGGGTCGCGGAATGGGCGTTGGGAAATCAATGAAGAGCCGCGTCTTAGTTGTCCGGCAACTGAATGTATCTTGGTGGTTTCCAGGCTTTCACCTAATGAAAGAGGAGGAAGAATGGAGGGAAGGCGTTTGGCCATCATCGATTTACCGCTACCCGGAGCACCTACCATTATTAAATTATGTCCTCCGGCTGCTGCAACTTCTAGTGCTCTTTTTACGCTCTCTTGCCCTTTAACGTCTGCAAAATCCAAGTCACAGTCCGTCTGTTGTTGATAGAATTCTTCCCGTGTATTAACAACAGTCGGCTCTAATTCGCGTTCATTATTGAAGAACTCGACGACCTCCTTGATATTACTGACTCCGTAGACTTTTAATTGATTGACAACGGCAGCTTCCCGTGCGTTTTGTTGGGGGATGATTAGTCCTTCGAAACCATCTTCGCGCGCTTTGATAGCAATGGGAAGCGCACCTTTGATAGGCTGTATACTTCCGTCCAGGCTTAGTTCGCCCATTAACAAATAGCGGGAAAACTTCTCGGAAGAGATTGTTTCGTTAGCTCCTAATAATCCGATGGCAAGAGGCAAGTCATAAGCTGAACCCTCTTTACGGATGTCGGCTGGCGCCATGTTGACCACTATATTGCTAGTGGGCATTTTATAACCATTCACCAGCAATGCGGAGATAATACGTTGATGGCTTTCTTTGACCGCAGAATCCGGAAGGCCGACGAGATAAAACATACAGCCGCGCGAGCTGTTGACTTCGATTGTGATGAGTGTTGCATCAATCCCTTGAACAGCCGCTCCAAATACTTTAATTAACACGTTTGATTATTTTTTCTTTTTATTGTCTTGTTTTTCCTTTTCTTCAGCAGCAGTGACTACTTCCTCAATTTTCTTCTTCAATTGTTCTCCTTTGAGGTTTTTCGCGAGAATCTTGCCATCTGCTGATAGAAGAATGTTGCTGGGAACTTGCTTGATGGCGTATTGTTTGGCTACTTCGGAATTTAGCCCGCCAAAATCACAGACTTGCTCCCAATTAAGCGTATCACGTTTTATAGCATCCTGCCATTCTTGTTTATCTATATCAAGGGAGATGCCGAGCATAGCTATATGTTTATTCTTCTTATATTTCTGATAGATCTCTTTTAATTCGGCATTACTCCGGTGATTGGTAATGCTATCTCCCCATGAAGCCCAAAAGTTGATTAACAGGTTCTTTTTCTTGAAATCTTCTGATGACCGGGTAATTTTCTTTCCTTTTATATTAGTCAGACTGAAGAAGGGGGCATATTTGCCTGTCTCTGTTTTCTCTGACAGCGAGATAGCTTCGTTGAGCTGTTCAATATACAGCTTATCTTGCAATATTCCTGTCATGACTTCAATTAGTTTCTTTATTTTGTTGAAATCGGGCGAATCTTTTTGAACAAAATATTTATCCAACAAGTAGAGGCTGACAAAAGAAGAATGATGCTTCATGATGAATTCTTCTGCTTTTTGCTCTAAATCTTTCTCGGACGGGGTAGGCAGGCTAGTGAGTTCTTTCTGAAAGGTTGTAAACTCTTCATTATATATATTGCCATTGATATCCAGATATTCCGGGTGATTGATATCTCCTTTTATTTTGATCTGATTTTCTTTATCAAGGAAGATTGGATATTCTGTCTGATTGCGAATAAGTAAAAAGGCAGAAGTAATGGTATCTATTGAAGCTGTATAAGAGAATTTATCGTTCTTCGCGAAAATGGTATCTATCCGGTCGAATGATTCGTCCATTCCATATAGATAAAGCGTATCTGTGCCCAGACCTTTGATCTCCCCGGTTATGCTAACCTTCTTTGAAGATTTGCCACAACTGCATAGACAAATGATTATGAGGATTAAAATGCTACTCTTTTTCATTGTTTTGGTTTCTTTTCTGCGAAAGTACGGTTTTTACAGATAAAAAAAAAGAATTGCCCGTCATTTATAATAACAGGCAATTCTTATATATTTAAAATAGAGTAGTAATTCTCTTATTTAACGATGTTCATGAAATCTGCATTTGTGAAGAATTTAGCAAATTCCAAATCAGTAGCTGCTTTCTTAGCTAATGAAGATTCTTTAGCAACTGCGCTCTTCAAGCTGCTTGTTACCATAGAAGAATTATTAGTTCTAGCACCTAAAACTGCCATCAGGTAGTCAGTGTAAGCATCAGGTCTTTCTACGTTAGCCAGCGTGTTTTTAGCTTTGTTGTAGTCCTTAGCAAGGATTTGAGCCAAAGCAGCACTGTTAGTCTTAGAGTCACCGAATGAGTTTACTGCTCTTTCATATTGACCTTGAGCGATGTACAGGTTACCCATAGATTCGCCAAGTTCTTTTGTGCCGGCAGCTTTACCGAAGTATGCTTCTGCAGCAGTTTTGTCACCCTTCATCAAAGAGATCAAACCTAAGTTCATGTTAACTTCAGGAGTGGCATTAACGCTGGCAGCTTTCTGGAAGTAAGATGCTGCTTTGTCAATGTTACCAGCTTGGTAAGCTAATTTACCTAAGTTGTTGTAACCACGATAATCGTTCGGGAACTGTTTGGTAGCTTGAGTGTAGATAGCTTCTTGTTTAGCAGGATCGTTAGTCAGTGTAGCAGCATACAGCAATTCTTCTACGTTCAGTTCAGAAGGATTAGAAGAAGCCAACTTAGCGATTTCTTCGTCAGACTTACCGATGATTTCATAGTTCAAAGTCAGACGAGAACGACGCAATTGAGGAAGGATTGTGTTAGCCAATTCTTTGTATACAGCAGAGATGTTCTTGATTTCGCTTTCTCTTTGAGCAGGATCTTGGTACATGGCAATAACGCGGAGAATCAACTCTTTGTCTTGGATGTTAGATTTAGAAACCAGTTCTTGGAAACCTTCCCAGTCTTGTGCAGTATATTTAGCATCGATCGGAGCATCGATTTTTGCTTTCTTCAGGTCTTTGCTCAACATTTTAGTTGTGTTGCCTTCACGGTTTTCAGCAAGAGTAGTATTCAAGCTTACACCACCATCAGGAGAAGCGTATGCAGAAACTTCGATGTTGCTGATTTTCTTGTTAGCAGCTTCGTTAATGTTAGCTACTTCTTTGTTGAATTCTTTAGCAGTCTTCAATTCGCTTGAACGAATATTAGCTTGTTGGATCAAGAACATGATGTTGGCATCGTGTTTTTCTTTGATGATACGTTGGAAAGCGTCTTCGCCTAATGCAGGGTTAGCGTTACCTAATGTATTGTTTACTAATTCAGAAGTAGAAATTACACCATCAGCTATTTTCACAGCAGGAATAGTCACCACTTTCTTTCCAATAGTAGCTTTGAATTCCAGATACAATTCTGATTTAGCCATTTCAGGAACATAGTCAAAAGAAGTTTTCATTGTGTAGCTACCGCCCATCTTGTAAGAGATAGTCTGGTCGTTACCTTCCACTTTTTCGCCTTGGAAAGTAGCTGGTTGGCCTTTAGCTTCGCCGCCATTCCATTTCAAAACCGGAGTAACTTCTACAACCGCTTTTTTGTTGAAATACTTTTCAGGAAATTTGCCATTGATGGTTGCAGGAACTTTACCACCTACTGCCTCCAGCACTTGCGGAGTAACAGTGAAGTAATCGGCTGACAATTCACCCATTTTTTTGCTGCAAGAAGAGAATAATGCAACAACCATTGCCATGAGTAAAGGCAAGTACAACTTCTTAGTCATTTTAGGTATAAATTAAATGTTTGTAATTGAAATATCATCTATTTGCCAACCTCCTTCTGCTCACACAGAAAAAGTAACGCAAAGATATTAATTCTTAATATACTTATGCAGATAGGGGGCTGATTTTATCATAATTTAATGAAATAACTTCTCTTTTTCTTTCCTGTACTTGATATTTCGCGGGTGATGCTCGATAATCTCACTACGAAGCATATTGCGGTCGATGTGGGTATAGATTTCCGTTGTCGCAATGGATTCATGTCCGAGCATACATTGAATGGCTCTCAAGTTGGCTCCACCTTCCAGTAAATGAGTGGCAAAGGAGTGCCGGAAAGTGTGCGGACTGATGTTTTTGGTAATGCCCGCTTTTTGTGCTAATTCTTTTATCAAATGAAAGATCATAATCCGGGAAAGTCCTTTGCCTCTCCGATGACTGACGAAAACGAAATCTTCATGTCCTTTTTTCACTTCAATCTGATTACGGTCTGTGATATAAAGCTTTATTTCATTAATAGCCCGGGGGGAAATAGGCACGAGTCGTTGTTTGCTTCCTTTTCCTTCTACTTTGATAAAGCCTTCGTCAAAATAGAGGTCGGATAGTTTGAGGGTGACAAGTTCTGATACCCGAAGTCCGCAACTGTATAGTGTTTCTAGAATAGCCCTGTTGCGTTGTCCTTCAGCTTTGCTGCGGTCGACGGCGGAGATAATCCGGTCAATTTCCTCCACAGTCAGTACCTCGGGAAGTTTGAAGCCTATTTTAGGACCTTCTAATAGTTCACTGGGATCTGCCTCCAGATAGTTCTCAAGGATGAGGAATCGGAAAAATGATTTGATTCCTGATAAGATGCGGGCTTGCGAACGGGCATGAATACCGATGTCATGTAATCCAGCCGCAAAACGTTGAAGATCGGATAGGCATACGTCCAATACGTTGATCCCTTCCAGTGTCAGAAAGCTCATCAGTTTGTCCAGATCCGTCAGATAGGCATCCAGCGTATTAAGAGATAAGGACTTTTCCAGTTTAAGATACTGCTGATACTTCCTGATTATCAGCTCTTGTTGTTCCTTCTTATGCTTTTTTTCGTTGATTTCCATTTCTTTTTTCTACCTTTGCACATTCTTTCAGATACAAAGGTATAAAAAAACAGGATTGCGCGATGAAGATACAAATTATTAATGGCCCGAATATTAATCTGTTGGGTAAGCGTGAACCTTCCATTTACGGAAGCGTTACATTTGAAGATTATTTGGGTGATCTTCGTAAAAGATACGTTGACGTGGAGATCGGCTATTTTCAATCGAACATTGAGGGGGAGATGATAGACTGCATACAGCAGGTGGGATTTGATGTGGATGGTATCATCTTGAATGCAGGTGCGTATACACATACTTCCATAGCTTTGCAGGATGCTATTCGTTCTGTGACATCTCCGGTGGTTGAGGTGCATATTTCCAATGTGCATAGTCGCGAGCCTTTCCGGCATGTGTCGATGATTGCTTGTGCTTGTAAAGGAGTGATTTGTGGCTTTGGGCTAAATTCGTACCGTTTGGCTTTGGAAGCTTTATTGGATAGATAATAAATAAGGTAATAATATATAATAGGTAGAAAGACTATGTTATTGAAACAGACTAAGATTGTGGCTTCCATCTCGGATAGACGTTGTGATGTGGATTTTATAAAACAGTTGTTTGAAGCTGGAATGAATGTAGTGCGTATGAATACGGCGCACGCTAGCCGTGAAGGTTTTGAAGCTTTGATTGCAAATGTACGTGCTGTGTCCAACCGTATTGCGATTTTGATGGATACAAAAGGTCCGGAAGTTCGTACGACGGCTAATGCAGAGCCGATTCCATATAAAATAGGAGAGAAAGTAAAGATTGTAGGTAATCCGGATCTGGAAACAACCCGTGAATGTATTGCTGTTTCATATCCGAATTTTGTGTCTGACCTGAATATAGGGGGTACGATTCTGATTGATGATGGTGATCTGGAACTGGAAGTTATTGATAAGACGGATAGTTATTTGTTGTGTGAGGTTAAGAATGAGGCTACTTTGGGAAGCCGTAAAAGCGTAAATGTCCCGGGTGTTCGCATCAATCTTCCTTCATTAACGGAAAAAGACCGTAACAATATTCTTTATGCTATCGAAAAGGATATTGATTTTATCGCTCACTCTTTCGTGCGCAACCGTCAGGATGTACTTGACATACGTGAAATTCTGGATGCTCATAATAGTGATATTAAGATTATTGCTAAGATTGAGAATCAAGAAGGGGTGGATAATATCGATGAAATCCTGGAAGTGGCAGATGGTGTAATGGTTGCCCGTGGCGACCTGGGTATTGAAGTGCCTCAGGAACGTATCCCGGGAATCCAGCGTGTATTGATTCGCAAGTGTATTCTGGCAAAGAAGCCGGTGATCGTTGCTACTCAGATGCTCCATACAATGATAAACAATCCTCGCCCGACTCGTGCGGAAGTGACTGATATTGCTAATGCAATCTACTATCGTACAGATGCTTTGATGTTGAGCGGGGAAACTGCTTATGGTAAGTATCCGGTAGATGCGGTGAAAACAATGACCAAGATTGCGGCACAAGCGGAGAAAGATAAACTTGCTGATAATGACATCCGTATTCCATTGGATGAAAACAGTAATGATGTGACGGCATTCCTGGCTAAACAAGCAGTAAAAGCTACTTCTAAGCTAAAAATACGTGCTATTATTACTGATAGTTATAGCGGACGCACTGCTCGTAATCTGGCTGCTTTCCGTGGAAAGTATCCGGTGTTGGCTATCTGCTATAAAGAAAAGACGATGCGTCATTTGGCCTTGTCATACGGTGTGGAAGCTATTTATATGCCGGAATTGGCTAACGGACAGGAATATTATTTTGCTGCGTTACGCCGTTTGTTGAAAGAAGGTCGTTTGCAGCCTTCTGATATGGTCGGTTATTTAAGTAGTGGTAAAGCAGGAACAAGGACCTCATTCCTCGAAATTAATGTAGTGGAAGATGCTTTGAAGCATGCAGAGGAGACTGTATTGCCTAACAACAACCGTTATCTTTAATTTTTAAAGAGATAAGTTTTATGCAGGAAACCGAATCGATAGACGAATATATTTTGCAGCATATTGATCCCGAGAGCGATTACCTGAAATCGCTCTATCGGGATACCCATGTAAAGCTCCTTCGTCCTCGTATGGCTTCCGGGCATTTGCAAGGACGGTTGCTGAAGATGTTTGTAGAAATGATTCAGCCTCGTCAGATCTTGGAAATCGGAACGTACAGCGGCTACTCCGCCCTTTGTCTGGCGGAAGGTCTGGCGGAAGGTGGACTGTTGCATACGTTTGAGATCAATGATGAACAGGAGGATTTTACTCGTCCATGGTTGGAGAAATCACCGTTTGCCGATAAAATTCGTTTTTATATAGGTGATGCTTTAGAACTTGTTCCGCGTTTAGGTGTTACCTTTGATATGGCTTTTATTGATGGTGATAAACGCAAGTACATTGAGTATTACGAGATGACATTGGCACATCTTTCCGAAGGAGGATATATCATTGCTGATAATACATTGTGGGACGGACATGTACTTGAGCAACCTCGCAATACTGATGCTCAAACAATTGGTATTAAAGCCTTTAATGATTTGATAGCACAAGATGTGCGAGTGGAGAAAGTAATACTTCCTTTGCGTGACGGATTAACGATTATAAGGAAGAAAATAGTAAGTAGTAAATCGTAAAACAGTAAATAACTTTATGGAAACAACCAGACAGAATAAGATATCTCGCCTGTTGCAGAAAGAGCTAAGTGAGATATTCCTGCTTCAAACAAAGTCCATGCCGGGTACATTGGTCTCTGTTAGCGCAGTTCGCATCAGTCCTGATATGAGTATTGCCCGTGTCTACCTCAGTGTTTTCCCTTCAGAGAAAGCAGAAGAGATGGTGAAAAATATCAATGAGAATATGAAATCCATTCGTTATGAGCTTGGGACTCGTGTACGTCACCAGCTGCGTATCATTCCTGAACTGAAATTCTTCGTGGATGATTCATTGGATTATATTGAGAAAATAGATTCATTGCTGAAGTGAAATAACTCATTGCAGAGGTGAACTTCCCTTTTTATATAGCCAGGCGTTATCTTTTTTCAAAGAAAAAGCATAATGCCATTAATATCATATCCGGCATTTCCGTATGTGGGGTGGCTCTTGCTACGCTTGCTTTGGTTTGCACTCTTTCTGTTTTTAATGGATTTCAGGATATGGTGGCCAGCTTTTTTACGGCTTTTGATCCGCAATTGAAAATTACGGTCCGTGAAGGAAAGGTTTTTGATGCACAAGATAAACGGATTCGGGCTGTTTGTGCGCTTCCTGAAGTGGAGGTGTTTACAGAGACGCTCGAAGAGAATGCAATGGTGCAATACAAGGACCGTCAGGCTATGGTTGTACTAAAAGGAGTGGAGGATAATTTTGAAGAACTGACAGCCATAGACAGCATACTTTATGGCGCGGGAGAATTCGTTCTTCATGATTCGATCGTGAATTATGGCGTCATGGGAGTGGAATTGGTTGCAACCTTGGGGACTGGTTTGGGATTTGTCGATCCTCTTCAGGTATATCTTCCCAAGCGAAATGCTAAAGTGAACATGGCAAATCCCGGTGCTTCTTTTAACCATGATTATCTATATTCTCCGGGTGTCGTATTTGTGGTGAATCAGCAAGAATATGATGGGAAATATATTCTGACTTCTCTTGATTTTCTTCGTCAGCTTATGGATTATACCACAGAAGTCTCTGCGATGGAATTGAAATTGAAGCCTAATGTAAATACTTCATCGGTACAATCTAAAATAGAAAACATACTAGGTGATGATTTTGTTGTTCAGGATCGTTATCAGCAGCAGGCAGATGTTTTCCGTATTATGGAGATAGAGAAACTAATCTCTTATTTGTTCCTCACTTTTATTTTAATGATAGCCTGTTTTAATGTGATAGGCTCCCTTTCTATGTTGATCTTGGATAAGAAGGATGATGTAGTAACTTTGAGGAGTCTTGGAGCAAGTGATAAGCTCATTTCCCGAATATTCCTCTTTGAAGGACGTCTCATTTCTCTTTTTGGCGCTATTTCCGGCATTGTTTTAGGCTTAATCCTATGCTTTATCCAACAGAAATTCGGTATAATTTCATTGGGAGGCGGTGGTGGTACTTTTGTTGTAGACGCCTATCCCGTCAGCGTTCATGCTTGGGATGTCGTACTCATCTTTATCACAGTTTTAGCAGTTGGTTTTCTCTCTGTATGGTATCCTGTACGTTATCTAAGTAAGAGACTTTTATAATTTAATAGTCGGGCGTCCAGTTGGTGTTTACTCCATTAAGAACTGGCGTATAGGACAATGGCGTATACCCTCATAGCTATTTCCGTTGAATGTATCTTCTGTTATCACTATTTTGGGATAGTTATTTCAAACTTACTTTTACTATTTGGTAGTAGAATTGACTGGGACAAGTATTACACTCAGTGAAATGATGTAGGAAAACGCTTTGCTGGAAGGCGATAGCGGCTGAAACCGGAAATATTATCCCTTGCAGGAAGGTGCTGTAGGCAAGGGGGAGTGCTTTCAGCACTTTCAGCTTTTTAGGCTCACTGGTAGAGATATATGTCCACCACGCTGGGTATATATGCCCAGCAAGCGGGGTATATAGATTCACCACGTGGGCTAAAGTGAGGTGAAGTGTGGGCTTATGATTGCTAACACGTGGGCTTATGATTGCTAACACGTGGACTTATGATTGCTTGCGCGTGGGCTGGAACCCGTCAACACGTGGGCTGAATAAAACAGAGCTTGTATCTGGGTAAAACATAGGCTCTGTTACAATGAAATGCAGGCTTCGTTTTGTTACAATAGAGCCTTTATTGAAGGTAAATATGGCAAAAAGAACTGGAGTTGAACGCTTTCGCTTTCAGGAGTGCCTTCAGCAAAAACCACCGATGAAAAGTTTTTTTTAAAAAAAGAACTGAAGGCTGAAAACGGTCTTTATTCTAATAATTAACATCAGTTCGATATAAACTTGTACTATTCCTATTCTCCTTCCCGAAGGAAGGGAAACCATGCGGACGAAGTATATTGAACTTACGTTATTTATAATGAAAAAGCTGGAGAAAGGGATTGTTTTATCCTTCCTCCAGCTTTTATATTATTGATGAGCAGTGAATTACTTCACTTCCCAAGTCTCATTAGTCATCAACAGTTCCTGGAAATTGTGATATTTCTTCTTGCCTTTGATTTCTTCGATTTGTTCTGTAACTGCATCATTGTACGTCGGAGCGTCTACATCACGGATTACACCGAGTGCAATCGGGAAGTCGGGACCTTCCATCAAAGCCAGTTTCAGTTGAAGCGTATTGTCTTGGCAGTGTGCGTCGTGAATAAGGATATCTTTTTCTGTGATACCGTTCTCACCTAGTTTCACTACTTTCAGCCCGAAGCCTTCCTGCATCAATCCGAATTCCTTGTTTTCACCAAACAACATCGGTTTGCCATGTTCCAGATAGATAGCATTCTTGGCACGTCCTTCTTTGGTGGCAACGCTGGCGTGAGTTCCGTCGTTGAAGATAACGCAGTTTTGCAGAACTTCTACAACAGAAGCGCCTTTATGGTTGGCTGCTGCTTTCAATACTTCTACCGAGGCGGCACCATCTACTGCAATACAGCGTGCAAAGAAGCGTCCGCGGGCGCCGAATGCCAGTTCAGCGGGACGGAAGGGGTCTTCCACAGTTCCGTAAGGAGAAGACTTGGTTACAAGTCCGCGTTCCGAAGTCGGTGAATATTGTCCTTTTGTCAGACCGTAGATACGGTTGTTTAACAGAATCATATTCAGGTCGACATTACGGCGTAATGCATGGATGAAGTGGTTACCACCGATTGCCAGGCCGTCACCGTCACCGGAAATCTGCCAGATAGTCAAATTCGGATTGGCTACTTTAGCTCCTGTTGCAATAGCGGCTGCACGTCCGTGGATGGTGTGGAAACCGTATGTATTTACATAATAAGGCAGACGGGAAGAACAACCGATACCCGAAATTACGGCAATATCGTGTGGAGCTGTTCCCAGTTCGGCCATGGCTTTGTGCAGTGAATTCAGGAAAGCGTGGTCACCGCATCCCGGACACCAGCGTGGCTGACCTGATTTATAATCTTGTACGGTATATACTTTATCGCTCATCTTTTATTCCTCCAATAATTTAGTGAATGCATCTATCAATTCTCTCGTGACGAAAGGCTGTCCTTTCACCTGGTTGAACTGGCTGATGTTCAATCCGGGCACTTTCATGCGCAAATAACCTGCGAATTGTCCCAAATTCTGTTCAGCTACCACGATTTTCTTATATTTACGCAACACATCGGCAGTGTTCTTCGGCAGCGGATTGATGTATTGGAAGTGAGCGAAAGCCACTTTCTTTCCATGTTCGCGCATATAGTCCATAGCCAGACGGAGATGTCCGTAAGTACCGCCCCAGCCAACAATCAGCAAGTCTGCGTCCTCGTCACCCAACACTTCGAGTTCGGGGATATAGTCTGCAATCTTGTCCACTTTAGCTTGGCGAAGGTGAACCATCTTGTTGTGGTTTTCGGGTTCGGTAGAGATAGCGCCTGTTTCGTTGCTCTTTTCAAGACCACCGATACGATGCATGAAACCTTCTGTTCCCGGAGTAGCCCAATAGCGTACGCCTGTTTCTTCATTGCGTTGATAAGGAGTCCAGTTGCTTGCCATGTCCGGAGTTACATACGGAGGATTGATGGCTGGATATTCGTCCAAGTTAGGAAGTTTCCATGCGGCAGAACCGTTAGCTACGAAAGCATCAGTCAGCAATACAACCGGAGTCATGTGTTCCAGGGCAATCTTACATGCCATATAGGCGGCATCGAAACAGTTGGTCGGTGATGTTGCGGCGATTACAGGCATCGGGCTTTCGCCGTTGCGTCCGTAAAGGGCCTGCAATAAGTCGGTCTGTTCCGATTTAGTGGGAAGACCGGTAGACGGACCGCCACGCTGTACATTGACAATCACTAATGGAAGCTCGCCGATAACAGCAAGGTTCATCGCCTCACTCTTCAGGCAAACACCCGGACCGGAAGTCGTAGTCACTGCCAAAGCACCGGCAAAAGCGGCACCGACAGCGGATGCACAACCTGCGATTTCATCTTCGCACTGTACGGTTTTTACTCCCAATGATTTATGTTTGGCTAATTCGTGCAGAATATCGGTAGCCGGAGTGATAGGGTAGGAACCCAGATAGAGTTCCAGTCCTGCTTTCTCGGCAGCGGCAATCAATCCGTAGGCAGTTGCTTTGTTACCATTAATATCTGTATAAAGCCCTTTTGATTTCGGAGCTTTGCTTTCAATCTTATAAGTAGAGACAGAAGCGTGCGTATTGGCTCCATAGTTGAAACCATCGTTCAATATCTTGATATTAGCTTCTGCTATTTCGGGTTTCTTGGCGAATTTTTCGCGCAGCATTTTCTCTGCTGCGGCAAGATTACGATTGAACAACCAGCAAACCAATCCGAGTGCAAACATATTTTTGCAGCGGAGTACCGATTTATTGTCCAGTCCCGAGTCTTTCAGGCTTTCTTTGCACATGGAAGAGATGGGCACTTCGAGTACTTCCTGCTTGATGCCTAGTTCTTCGAAAGGATTGTCAGTCTTGAATTGTGCCTTTTCCAAATCTCTGGCTTCGAATGAGTCGGAGTCGGTGATGATAAGTCCTTGCGGTTTACAGAATTTGATTTGTGTTTTCAGTGCGGAAGGGTTCATTGCTACCAATACGTGGCAACGGTCTCCGGGAGTGTAAACCTGTCCGGCACCGATGTGCACCTGGAAACCGGAAACACCGGTCAGCGAACCTTGCGGGGCGCGGATGTCTGCCGGGTAATCGGGGAATGTACAGATGTCATTTCCTACCGTAGCCGACACGTTCGAGAAGATGTTGCCGGCCAGCTGCATGCCATCACCGGAGTCGCCGGAGAAACGTACTACGACTTCCTCCAATTCTTTAACCATCATTTCGTCTGCCATAACTTTAATTACTATATTTAATTTAAAAACTGTTTTTACTTTCAATTTGTGAGCGCAAAGGTCGGAAAGTTAATCGAATTATCAAAATAAAACGTACTTTATTGCCCTATTGACGCCAATTATTTGAAATCTCTGAAAGGAACCTGCATTTTTATTCTTGTTAAATCGACAGAAACCGTTATCTTTGCAAATAAATTTGAAGCGGCCTTGTAGTTCAACGGATAGAATAGAAGTTTCCTAAACTTTAGATAGGGGTTCGATTCCCCTCGGGGCTACTACAAAGAAGAATCTATGGGAAGAAGTTGTGTTGTAGGCTTTCATACTGTATCAAGTTTTAAGTTTTACAATGGCTTCTTTTAAGATGAACGTCTTATAGCTTCTATTTGTTTTAATAATCAATAGAAAAAGCCTCTACCGAATGTTCGGAAGAGGCTTTTTCTATTTCTGGAATTTATTATTCTTCCGTAGTTGCTGCTACGACTTTTTTGTTCTTCATCATGTTGTATGCAATCGGAGATGCAATAAACAGTGAAGATAATGTACCGATAACAACACCCAGGATCATTGCGAATGCAAAGCTGCGGATTGAATCACCACCAAGGATGAAAATACACAGCAATACGATCAATGTACTTAATGATGTATTGATGGTACGAGCCAGCGTTGTGTTCAGAGAGTCATTGAACAACACACGTTTGTCACGTTTCGGATATAAACCGAAGAACTCACGTACACGGTCGAAGATTACCACCTTGTCATTAATAGAGTAACCGATAGCTGTCAGGATAGCACCAATAAATGTCTGGTCGATTTCCAGAGAGAATGGCAGGATACCCCAGAACAGTGAATAGGCACCGATAATCATAATGGTGTCGCAACTCAAAGCTACGATAGAACCGATACTGTAAGCAATGTTGCGGAAACGGAGCAAGATATACAAACCGATGGCGAGCAGTGCCAATACTACAGAGTAGATAGCGCCTGTCTTGATGTCATCTGCGATACTCGGACCTACTTTCTGTGAGCTTACAATACTACCACCTGTGTGATTGTCACGGTCGATGAAAGTTTCCAATGTGATGTTCTGAGTCAATACCGGCTTCAAGGTTTCATATAGATATGATTCGATTTCAGAATCTACATTGTTGCCTTCATCTTCGATACGGTAGTTTGTACTGATACGTACGGTCTTTTTGTCTGTACCGATAGCAATAACGCTGACGTTAGCGTCGCCAAATTTGCTAGAGATCAATTCACGAACTTGTTCTGGTTCTACAGGATTCTCAAATTGTACCTTAAAGTTACGTCCACCGGTGAAGTCGATACTCTGACTCAAACCACGGACAGCAAATGAAACGATACAAAGCACGATGATTGCACTGACGATAATAAGGGACTTTTTGTTTGTGCCCATAAAATCGTAATGTGTATTGGCCATCAGATTCTTTGAAATCTTGGTTGTGAATGTCAGGTTCAACCATTTGTCTTTGTTCATGAAGTGTTCATAAACAATACGAGTAATGAACACAGCAGTAAAGAAGGATACCAAGATACCGATAATCAATGTCGTAGCAAAACCACGAATCGGACCGGTACCGAAGTTAAACAGAATGATACCTGTGATGATAGATGTTAAGTTAGAGTCGAAGATAGCCGAGAATGCATTTGAATAACCGTCGGCAAGTGCTTTCTTCACACCCTTACCTGCACGAAGCTCTTCTTTGGTACGTTCATAGATAAGTACGTTCGCATCCACAGCCATACCGAGTGACAATACCATACCGGCTATACCGGACATTGTCAACGCAGCCTGGAAGGATGAAAGAATACCTAACGTGAAGAAGAAGTTGAGGATTAACGCGCAGTTGGCAACCATACCTGGGATGAAGCCGTACATAGAGCACATGTAAATCATCAACAGAATGAGGGCTACAACGAATGAGAAAATACCCGCATTGATTGATTCTTGACCTAGTGACGGACCAACGATATCTTCCTGTACGATGTGAGCCGGAGCCGGCATCTTACCTGATTTCAATACGTTAGCTAAGTCCTTAGCTTGTTCCGGTGTGAAGTGACCTGTAATCTGTGAACGTCCGCCTGTGATTTCAGAGTTTACGTTCGGTGCAGAATATACATAGTTGTCAAGAACGATAGCAATGGAACGGCCAATGTTCTGCTTGGTCAACTGAGCCCAGCGGCGTGCACCGTCAGAGTTCATTGTCATGCTTACAGCCGGTTTGCTGTATTGGTCGAATTCGTCTTTTGCGTCAGTTACTACGTCACCTTCCAACGGAGCTTTACCATTACGCTCAGTAGATTTAATAGCATATAATTCGAAAGTTTGACCTTTCTTGTCGAATTCGGAAGGAGAAACACCCCATTTCAAACGAAGGTCTTTGGGAAGTTCTGCTTTGATTTCCGGCATAGCCAGATATTTGTTGATGTCAGCAGTATCTTTGTAGTTAGCATAACCAATAACAGGACCCTGTCCGCTAGAATTCAACTGAAGTATGGACAGCAAAGGATATTGCTTTTTGATTTCTTCCATATTTGCGGCAGACTTATCTTCGGCAGTTACTTCACCTTTCAGTGCAGCTGCAAGGCTGTCGGCAGCACTTACAGTTTTTTCCTCAACCGGAGTAGCTTCGGTAAGGGCTGCTTCAATAGTATCTGTATCAGCTGTTGTTTCTTCTGCCAAAATACCACGCAATTTAGCGTCTGCAGATTGCATGGCAGGAAGAACTTCTCTAGCTGTATAAGTTTCCCAGAATTCCAGATTGGCAGAACCTTGGAGAAGTTTTCTCACACGTTCCGGTTCTTTAATACCCGGCAATTCTACCATGATGCGCCCCATTTTGTCTTCCAGACTTTGGATGTTCGGCTGAACGACACCAAAACGGTCGATACGGGTACGAAGAACGTTGAATGAGTTTTCAACAGCAGCTTTTACTTCTGCTCTCAACACTTTTTCAACTTCTGCATCTGATGATTTCTGGTTAACTTTATCTTTCAACTGTTGTGTTGCGAAAAGTTCGGAAAGTTTTGCGTCCGGAGCAATTTTGTGGTATTCTCTGATGAACAGGGTGATAACATCATCCTGACTGTTGACTGCTTGTTTTGCAGCTGTCGCCAATGCGTTGTTGAAAGCTTCGTCAGGCTTGTTGTCTGCCAATGCTTTGATAACATCAGGTACGGAAACTTCGAGGATAACGTTCATACCACCCTTCAGGTCCAAACCTAAACTAATCTCCATCTCACGACATTGTTTCAGTGTCCAGTTCCACAGCATTACTTTCTCGTTAGAGAGAGAGTCGAGGTAGTCTTGTTCCACTTTCGGGTCGCCGTTCGCAATTTCTTTCGCCTTGTTGGTATAATGGCGTGTTACGAAGGAGAAGGAGAGGTAGAACACGCATACCAGCGTGAGTAATACCGCAAAAACCTTTACAAATCCTTTGTTTTGCATTTTACTTTTAATTTATGATGATTACTTTTTTAATTTAATTTTCAGTTAAATTCTGTCGTACACAAGTGCTTTTTGCCGCATACAAGGCTGCAAATATAGTTTTTTTTTCACATTTCTATGTAAGAAGCCCTCAAATATTTGATGTTTAAGGGCTTTTTTGCAGAATTATTTCATTCCTCTGTTTTTCAGTAGCGGTTCCAAGCTTGGTTCTGCTCCGCGGAAATTCCGGTAAAGTACCATCGGGTCTTCGCTGTCGCCCTTTTCCAATACGTTGTGGCGGAAGAGGTCGGCGGTGTTTTTGTCAAAGATTCCATGTTCTTTAAAGGCTTCGAAGGCATCATTATCCAGTACGTTGGCCCATAAGTAGCTGTAGTATCCGGCTGCGTAACCACCAATGATATGATTGAAGTAAGTCACGCGATAACGCGGTGCTATTTCGGGAATCAGGTTAAGCTTGTCCATTGCTTCTTTTTCGAATACAAGCATATCCAGATTTTTTACATCTTTCGTCATGTGCAAGTTCATGTCGAGAATGGCGGCAGCCAGCAATTCGGTGGTCATGAAGCCCTGATTGAAAGTCTTCTGTTGCAGTATCTTTTCGATGATTTCATTGGGTATCACTTCTCCTGTCTGATAATGTTTGGCATACATTTTCAGTACTTCCGGTTCAGTAGCCCAGTGTTCATTGATTTGAGAAGGAAGCTCTACAAAATCGCGCACTACATTAGTGCCTGATGTTCCTTTGTATTCACATTTTGTCAGCAGTCCGTGCAGAGCGTGGCCAAATTCGTGGAACAAAGTTTCTACTTCATCCATTGTTAATAGAGAGGGAGTATCGCCTACCGGTTTGGTAAAGCTGCAAACGTTGCATACTAACGGACGGGTATCTCCTTGTTGTTCGCGGTAGTTGCTCATCCATGCGCCACCGCTTTTTCCAGAGCGTGGGAAATAGTCGACGTAGAAGATACCGAGTTGCGAACCGTCTGCATCTTTCACTTCAAAGACTTCCACATCAGGATGGTAAGTAGGGACACCTTCGAGCTTGGTAAGAGTGATACCATATAGCTTGTTGGCTACAGTGAAAGCACCATTGCGCACATTCTCCAGCTTGAAGTAAGGTTTTGTATCTTCTTCGGACAGGTTGTATTTTTCTTTCCGTAGTTTTTCGGTATAATACCACCAATCCCATGCTTCCAGTTTTTCTCCTTTCCCTTCCTTATCCATTAATTTTTGAAGTTCGGTAGCTTCTGCCTTTGCTTTTGGCAGTGCATAGCTCCAAAGGTTGTTCAGAAGGCTCATTACGTTGTCGGCGTTCTTTGCCATCGTTTCGTCCAGAACGAAGTTGGCATAGCAGTCGAAACCTAATAATTTAGCTTTTTCCAGGCGGAGAGAGACGATCTTACGGATATTTTCCTTGTTGTCGTTTCCGTCGTTGTTGTTGCCACGGTTGATGTAAGCTTTGTATATTTGTTCCCGAAGCGGGCGATTTTCTGAATATTGCAGGAAAGGCAGGCGGCTGGCATTATGCAGGGTGAATAGCCATTTCCCGGGTTGTCCGGCTGCTTTTGCTTCTTCAGCGGCGCTTTGGCGGAACCACTCGGGTAATCCTGCCAGATCTTCTTCTTTGTCAACGAAGAGTTGGAAAGCATTGTTCTCATTCAGTATATTGTTGCTGAAAGTAATGCCAAGTGTAGAAAGTTCTTTGTTGATTTCGCGGAGGCGGGTTTGGTCTTCGACATTAAGGTTTGCACCAGAACGGACAAAGCTTTTATAAGTCTTGTCCAACAGGCGTTCTTGTTCCGTTGTCAGGTTCAGTGAATCCTTCTTTTGATAGACGTCGTTCACGCGCTTAAACAGTTTCTCGTTCAGAGAGATATTATCATCATGTTCCGAAAGGACCGGTACTAGTTTGATGGAAAGTGCGGTTAGTGAGTCAGTCGTTTCCGCATCTGTCATATTGAAGAAAATGGCACTTACACGGTCTAGGATAGGTGCACTGTTATCCAAAGCAACAATCGTATTTTCGAATGTCGGAATTTCCGGGCTTTCGATAATAGCTTCGATGTTTTGATTTTGCTCTTCTATCCCTTTCAGGAAGGCAGGTTCATAGTGCTCCAATTTAATCTTGTCGAAAGAAGGAACACCATACTGGGTTTGAAACTCTGTAAAGAAAGGATTGCTTTCTGTTTTCGTAGCACAGGAGTACATCATACAACTTACTGCTAAAATGGTTAGTGTCTTTTTAATCATCATAAGTGTTTTTATTAGAGTTTTTAGTTCTCATCGTTTACTGATATAGCACCAGATCGGGTAGTGGTCTGATGCTTTGATAGACCGGTCTACCGTGCAATTGTAGGCTTTCAGGTTGGGGCTGATCAAGATATTGTCGATGCGGAAATAGAACTTGTTCTGATTGTAGGAAATGCCCAATCCTTTACCGGATTGTGTGAACGCATCATCTAATTTTTGAGTCAGGATGCGATGTGTATACGAGATAGAACCGTCGTTGAAATCGCCGCATACGATAGTTGCCGGATATTTACATTCTGCAATGGCTTTAGCCACAGCATCTGCTTGTGAAGCCCGGATAGCCGATGCTTCCGCCAGTTTTCTTATTAATTGCCTGAGCCCGGTTTTTACTTTTTGGGCATTCGGGTCTTTAATCATATCCTCATACATCCCTCTGTCTTCTTTGGTGAGTTTGTTGGATTCCAGGTGGTTGTTGATTAATGTAAGAGTGTCGTTATTCACATTCAGTACATATTTCATGGAACCGTTATAATTACTTTCATATTTGATGGGATGTGTCGAGAGTATGGGGAACTTGGAGAAACAGGCAAGTTGCACATCTCCTTTCCCTTGTTGGTGGATGGATCGGTAAGGATAGGCTTTCAATGCTTTTTTAATATCCTGTTCCGTCAGGTATTTCTTGTTGGTAGCGGTGTTATATTCTTGCAGACAGATAATATCGGCGTTGCTATCTACAAGATAAGACAATACCGGGTTTTTCCCATCTTTCTTCTCCAGATTGCTGAAACTCATCACGTTGTAGGATAGGATTTTGATGCTTCCTTCCGGAATCGTTTTAGTGGTGGAGTTAAAAGGAATATAAGTCCGTATCTGCGGAATACAAATCAGAAAACCGATGGCAGGCAAGAGCGCATAGCGGTAGTTGACAAATACCCAGAAGCCGATAAAAATCAAATTAATCGTCAGGAATATCGGAAATGCAAGTCCCAAGCTGGAAGCAAGTGGGTTTATTCTCGGGTTAAGGTAAGGGCTATAAGCGCTTAATATCAACGTTCCCACGAAGAGAGCGTTAACAGCAAGTATCAGATATGCGACAAATTTGCCAATATGTTCCATTCTTTTATCTTTTGCTTGCGTCGAACAAGCTTTTCTTTTCTTCAGTTGTCAGACTGTCGTAACCGGATTTTTTTAGTTTTTCCAAAATACGGTCCACTTCATCAGACTGTGCTTTTTTGTGGGCATTGTAATCATAATCCTTCTCGCGACCGGTGGCACTGTTTCCATAGTGTACCTTCATTTTCGGTTTCCGTTTCCATGTTTTTTTATGAAACAAGGAGGTGAAACCATCCAGAATCCAGTTGATCCAGGAAGTTAAATCAGTGCCTTTATTTAGGCTGGCGGCAAACCAAAGTCCTGCAAGGGCACCGCCCAGGTGGGCGATATGTCCTCCGGCATTACTTGAGGTGATGGATAATACATCGATTCCGATAACAACCAGTGCCAAATATTTGAGACGGATAGCGCCGAAAAGAAAAAGTTGCACCCTGTAATTAGGCTCACGATAAGCCGTAGCGGCTACGATGGCTAATACAGAAGCCGACGCTCCTACCAATGTTGAGCCTACCACTTGCGAACTGAATAAAGGAAATACATTGTAGGCAATCATGTAAAGTAACCCACCACAGATACCTCCCAATACATATAGTCCTCTTAAATGTTTGGCCGAGAAAAAGTAGAGAAACAAACTTCCGAACCAATACAGCCAGAGCATATTGAATAAAATATGCAGGATACCGGCATGCATAAACATATAAGTAAATATCGACCACGGCTGATGCATGAATCCGATAAAGGATGCCGGTAAGGCAAATATACCGAATATATCGGGGGTGCTTACTTCAAAAAGTTGCAGGAAAACGTTAATCAACGTGCCGATCAGAAAGATGCCTACGTTGATATAAATCAGTTGGATGAAAATAGTTCCTCTTCTGAATGTCTCCTTTAAATCAGCTATAATATGTCCCATTGTTATTGCTTTTTTTTCTCCAATATAAAATCAGGATCAATCCGAATAACATTCCTCCTAAGTGGGCAAAGTGGGCGATATTATCTCCGACGTTATTGGCAAGTCCTGACCATAATTCAATTGCGGCGTATCCTATCACAAAGAACTTCGCCTTGATAGGGAAAGGCAGCGGAAAGACGAACAACTGGTTGTTGGGAAACAGCATACCAAATGCCAGCAAAATGGCGTAAACGGCTCCTGAAGCACCTACGGTGGTCATCATGTTCAGATACTCTTCCATTGGGATAACGCCATAACCTATCAAATTCACTTGTGTATGTTGGCTAAATTCCATCGCATATCGAATATACTGTACTCCTTCTTGGATAAGTCCCGCACCGATACCGCAGAGAATATAGTAGAAGAGGAAACGTTTGGGTCCCCAAGTTTGTTCGAGAATCGGTCCGAACATGAAAACAGCAAACATATTGAAGAAAATGTGGCTGAATCCTCCATGCATGAACATGTAAGTGATAAGCTGTGCCGGATTAAAGTCACTCGCTAGGAAAAAGTGTAATCCCAGATAATTCGTTAAATCCAGGCCGTAACGTTGGGCTACGATTGTCCCGAAAAATACTAGTACATTGATAATTATCAGGTTTTTAGTTACAGTTGGCATCATTTTAATTTTTGAATATTTAGATAATAGACGCAAAAGTACGAATAAATTCTGTTTTAAAGCATGAAAAACGCTTCCTATTAGCTCTTTTTCAATAATTTGCTACGTTTTTTTTATGTTTTTATTTGATATGTTGTTTTGTTCGGCTATATTTGTGGAATTAATCCATTGTGGGATAATCTTTTGTGTAACATATATATTAATTAATCATTTTACGTATTATGAATAAGTCTGATCTTATTAGTGCAATGGCTGCTGAAGCTCAAATGAGCAAAGCCGATGCAAAAAAAGCACTTGATGCTTTCATCACTTCAGTTACTAATGCAATGAAAGCTGGTGACAAAGTATCTCTCGTAGGTTTTGGTACTTTCTCTGTAAGCGAAAGAGCTGAAAGAACTGGTATTAACCCTTCTACAAAGGCAACTATTACTATTCCTGCTAAGAAAGTCGCTAAATTTAAAGCTGGTGCTGAATTATCTGCAGCTGTTGAATAAGATAGATAGTTGAAAGAAATTAGGAAAGGAGGCGTGATGCGTCTCCTTTTTTTGTATCTTTGCGCGCAAGAAATAACTTGATTATGAAGATAGAAGATAAACTTGTAGCGTCCGTTATCAGCGGACTGAAAGCACTCTACGGTCAGGAAGTCCCTGAAAAGATGGTGCAAATGCAAAAAACAAAGAAAGAATTTGAAGGACATTTGACACTGGTCGTGTTCCCTTTTCTCAAGATGTCAAGAAAAGGACCGGAACAGACGGCACAGGAGATCGGTGAATATCTGAAAGCCAATGAACCGGCTGTAGCTGCCTTTAATGTGATAAAAGGTTTCCTGAACCTGACTATCGCATCGGCTACCTGGATTGAACTGCTCAATGAGATTCAGGCTGACGAACAATATGGTCTGGTAAAAGCTACCGAAACTTCTCCGTTGGTGATGATCGAGTATTCTTCTCCGAATACAAACAAACCGCTTCACTTGGGACACGTGCGTAACAACCTTTTAGGTAACGCATTGGCTAACATTGTAGCTGCCAACGGCAACAAGGTAGTAAAGACTAATATCGTAAACGACCGTGGTATTCATATCTGTAAATCTATGCTGGCATGGAAGAAATATGGAAACGGTGAAACTCCGGAGACATCCGGCAAGAAAGGCGACCATCTGGTAGGCGATTATTATGTCTCTTTCGATAAACATTATAAAGCGGAGCTGGCAGAACTCATGGCTGGATTTACAGCACAAGGAATGAGTGACGATGAGGCTAAGGCGAAAGCCGAGGCGGCATCTCCTTTGATGCAGGAAGCTCGCGAAATGCTCGTGAAGTGGGAAGCGGGTGACCCGGAAGTACGCGGATTGTGGGAAATGATGAACAACTGGGTATACGCCGGATTCGACGAGACCTATAAAAAGATGGGCGTCAGCTTCGACAAAATATATTATGAATCTAACACCTATCTCGAAGGAAAAGAGAAGGTGATGGAAGGATTGGAAAAAGGCTTTTTCTTCAAAAAAGAGGATGGATCCGTATGGGCTGACCTGACTGCCGAAGGACTGGACCACAAATTACTCCTCCGTGGTGACGGTACTTCTGTGTATATGACGCAGGATATTGGTACAGCTAAACTTCGTTTTGCTGATTATCCGATTGATAAGATGATTTATGTAGTGGGTAACGAGCAGAACTATCACTTCCAAGTACTTTCTATTTTGCTTGATAAGCTCGGTTTCGAATGGGGTAAGAGTCTGGTACACTTCTCTTACGGAATGGTAGAGTTGCCGGAAGGCAAGATGAAGTCCCGTGAAGGTACTGTGGTGGACGCTGACGACTTGATGGAAGAGATGATTTCCACTGCCAAAGAAACTTCACAGGAACTAGGAAAACTGGATGGTTTGACGCAGGAAGAAGCGGATGATATTGCTCGTATCGTTGGTCTGGGAGCTTTGAAATATTTCATTCTGAAAGTGGATGCCCGCAAGAATATGACGTTCAATCCCAAAGAATCTATCGACTTTAATGGCAATACGGGACCATTTATCCAATATACTTATGCGCGTATTCAGTCGGTGCTCCGGAAAGCGGCAGAATCGGGTATTGTTATTCCTGAACAAATTCCGGTTGGTATTGAGTTGAGCGAAAAAGAAGAAGGATTGATTCAGATGGTGGCTGACTTTGCAGCTGTTGTAAAACAAGCCGGTGAAGATTATAGCCCGTCTATTATCGCTAATTATACCTATGATTTGGTGAAAGAATACAATCAATTCTATCACGACTTCAGCATTTTGCGTGAAGAGAATGAGGCGGTGAAAATATTCCGTATCGCTCTGTCTGCTAATGTAGCCAAAGTTGTTCGCTTGGGAATGAACTTGTTGGGTATCGAAGTACCCTCACGGATGTAAGAACTTCTGGAACTTTTTAAATAAAAAAAACAGGGTGTTGGTTAGATATGGCCAACACCCTGTTTTTTTATTTTTTCTTAGTGGTTCGTTTTCCTCGTTTGAAAGAAGACGTTTCCCCTTTTTCGTCTTGTATCTTGATTAACTCCAGGCAACTTTGCAGACTCAAATCCTGTGGGACAATATCTTTGGGGATTTTATAATTAGAACCTTTATAAGTAATGTAAGGTCCGTAGCGTCCGTTCAGAATTTCGAGTTCCGGTTCCTCTTCAAATTTTTTGATATGGCGTTCCACTTCTTTCTGGCGTTTGTCCAAAATGAGTTGTTCCGCCTCTTCCAAGGTAATTTCCATCGGGTCGAGTCCTTTAGGGAGCGATACATATACCTTATTATGCAGGATATACGGACCGAAACGACCTACACCGACACTGACTGTCTTTCCTTCATATTCGCCCAATGTACGAGGCAATTTGAATAACTCCAGTGCTTCTTCCAATGTAATGGTTTCCATGGACTGCCCCTTTTTCATTTGTGCAAAGCGTGGCTTTTCTTCATCTTCTGCAGAGCCAATCTGTACAACAGGACCGAAACGGCCAATCTTAACGGAAACGGTTTTACCTGTTCCCGGTTCTTCCCCCAGGATGCGTTCGCCTACTTTATGTTCCGTCTTGATAGCTAACGTGCTTTCTACAGACGGGTGGAATTTATCATAGAAATTCTTCATGATAGAAGTCCACTTTACTTCTCCTTCTGCAATTTCGTCAAATTCCTTTTCTACGCTGGCGGTAAAGTTGAAATCCAGAATGTCCGGGAAATACTCGGTAAGGAAATCATTTACCACAGTGCCAATATCCGTTGGGAGTAATTTAGCCTTTTCTGTACCGGTAATTTCAGTATGATTTTCGTCTTTAATTTGATGATCCTTTAATGTCATGACATTAAACTGGCGTTCTTCACCGTCTTTATTGCCCTTCTCCACATATTCGCGTTGCTGGATGGTAGAGATGGTAGGCGCATAAGTGGACGGACGTCCGATGCCCAGTTCTTCCAACTTGCGTACAAGACTTGCTTCCGTATAGCGTGGAGGGCGTTGGGTGAAACGTTCAGTTGCAATGATAGGTCCATGTTCCAACTTCTGACCTTTCTTCAGAGGAGGAAGCAAGTGGCTTTCATCTTCCTGTTCATTGTCGTCATCATAAGATTCACGGTACACACGCAGGAAACCGTCGAACTTAATCACCTCACCGATAGCTGTAAATACATCGCTGCTGCCACTTATCGTTATGGTAGCAGTCGTCTTTTCCAGTTCCGCATCTGCCATTTGTGAAGCAATAGTGCGTTTCCAGATCAAGTCATATAGTTTCTTCTCTTGTGCTGTTCCTTCAACGGATTGGTTCTCCATATAAGTAGGGCGGATGGCCTCGTGAGCCTCTTGTGCACCCTTGGTCTTGGTATCGAAATGACGGGGATGTACATAGCGGTCACCCATCATTTTGATGATAGCGTCTTTACTGCCTGCTGTTGCAAATTCCGAGAGGTTGACAGAGTCCGTACGCATGTAAGTGATGAATCCCGATTCGTATAAACGCTGCGCGAGCATCATGGTTTGCGCTACGGTATATCCCAATTTGCGTGCGGCTTCCTGTTGCAAAGTAGACGTTGTGAACGGAGCAGGAGGCGTTTTCTTGATCGGGCGGGTAGTAATATCATCGATTGCAAAGCTCGTCCCCTGACAAGCATCGAGAAAAGCTTTTGCTTCTTTTTTTGTTTTGATACGGCGAGCCAGTTCAGCTTTCATTTCCACCAGTTTTCCATCCGTGTCCGGCACGAGGAATACGGCAGTGACGCGATAAGCAGCTTCCGTTTTGAAGGCATGTATTTCACGTTCACGTTCAACGATCAGGCGGACAGCAACAGACTGAACACGTCCGGCAGAGAGTGCCGGTTTCACTTTTCTCCAAAGTACGGGAGAGAGCTCGAAACCTACGATACGGTCCAGAATCCGTCGTGCTTGCTGTGCATTTACGAGGTTGAGGTCAATGTCGCGTGGTTGTTCAATAGCTTTTAAGATAGCGCTCTTCGTAATTTCATGAAATACGATTCGTTTTGTGTTTTCCGGTTTTAGTTTCAAGACCTCATACAGATGCCAGGCAATCGCCTCTCCCTCGCGGTCCTCATCGGATGCGAGCCATACGGTTTCTGCCTCTTTGGCTTCTGTCTTTAGTGTGCTAACCAGCGTCTTTTTGTCTGCCGGGATTTCGTAGCTGGGTTTAAAATCATTATTTACGTCGATACTGAAATCTTTTTTCTTCAGATCGCGTATGTGTCCGTAACTAGAAAGGACTTTGAAATCTTTCCCCAGAAACTTTTCAATCGTTTTTGCTTTTGCCGGAGACTCGACAATGACAAGGTTTTTCTGCATAATTCTTTCTTTTATAATGGCTTGTACCACAATATTCGGGGACAAAAGTAAAAAAAAAGATTCTCCCTACCTTATGTTATAAGGAGAATTTAATAAAATCTTAAGATTTGCATTTTATTACAGGAAGTAAAAAATCAATTGGTATAGGTTGGTTTCTCTATATTTTACGTACATTTTTGAAAAAACATGGTTCAGGACGTTCGGTTGTATATATAAAGGTAGGATGAGTCATTTTATTTGATATATATACTTGATATTAAACATTTTCTGCTTACCTTTGTTTGCATGAAAAAAGAAAACGGGAAAGGAGACGAACCTATGGCTAGTAATTATATTCGTTTCGATTGGGCCATGAAACGCTTATTGCGTAATAAAGCCAATTTTGCAGTTCTTGAAGGCTTTCTGACTACTCTTCTCAATGAAAAGATTGTCATTCAGAATTTGTTGGAAAGTGAAGGAAATCAAGAAGATGAGTTCGATAAGTATAATCGTGTTGATATGCTTGCAGAGAACTCTAAAGGAGAACTTATTCTGATTGAAGTTCAGAATAACAATGAGTATGCTTATTTCCAACGTATGTTGTTTGGTACTTCTAAATTGGTGACCGAGTACATCAATCGTGGAGAAGGTTATGATAAAGTACGTAAAGTGTATAGCGTCAATATTGTCTATTTTTCATTAGGCAATGGAAAGGATATAGTATATCATGGTAAAACGGAGTTCAGAGGGATTCATCAGAATGATGTGCTGGAGTTAACCCCATTTCAGAAACAGACGTTTAAGGTCGATGCTGTCAGCCAGCTTTATCCTGAATATTATATATTAAAGGTGAATGACTTTAATCAGGTTGCCAAGAGTCCGTTGGAAGAATGGATTTGTTATCTGAATACAGGTGATATTCCAGATAGTGCTACTGCTCCCGGTTTGACGGAGGCCCGTGAACGATTGAAACTCGATAAAATGACGAAAACTGAACTTGAAGCATATTATCGTCATTTGGATAATATTGTAATATTGAAAGATAATATATTGACAGAACGTGCGGAAGGTCGTGCAGAGGGGCGCGTGGAAGGTCGTGCGGAAGAAAAAAGAGAAACTGCACGTAATATGAAGGCTTTGAATATTCCTATTAATACTATTGCACAGATAACAGGGCTATCGGTGGAAGAAATACAAGGCTTATAAATCTATTGATAGCGGATTTGTAGTGAAGACAACAAAATAATTGAAGTTTAAATTTCTGAGAAGAGGCTGTCTAAAAAGTCGGTTCTATCATTATTCTCCTCCTTCCTGAAGAGGAGGGGAGTTAGAGTTACTGACGACTTTTTAGACAGCCTCTTTCATTAATTTAGAATCGGAAACTCAATCCTCCTAAGAAATTGAATCCTTCCGTAGGATAACCTAAATAATATTGATATTTCTTGTTCAGCAGGTTATGTACTTGCGCATAAACAGATACTCCTTTGAATACATTATAGCTAGCTCCGATATGCAAATCATTAATTGCGGTCATTTTTGCATACTCTTTCACTTCTTTCCGGTTGATGTAATCATAACCTAGATTTATGTTAAGAGCAGAGATCGGATGAATACGTACATTGAAAGACATTTCACTGGCTGGTTTCACTGCCAACAGATATTCCTCTGTTTTGCTGTCCCAATTACGGTAAGTATATTTAGCTGATATTCCGAGGATATCTTTGTAATCGTAACTGATTTCACCTCCAAAGTAAAAATTATCTGTATTATCTTGAGCAAAAGAAAGATAAGGAATTGAATGAGTATTACTTGGGTCAAAACCTAAATAAGATAAGTCGTTCTTTAGATTCTGATAACCACCGAACACGTTGAACCAAAGTCCCGGATAAGGGCTTGCTTTGAATCCGATACTACCGTTAATTTGCTCGTAAGTATCATAAGGACGTTGTACGTATCCCAAGGTAGTATTTGCTTCCGGCAGTTCACTGTAAGGACAGATACTTTCTAATTTGCGGAAATCATTCAATTGTTTACCACCAGTTGCTTTTGCATAAACAATGTAGCTATCAGAAAAAATATACTGTGCAGTGATATCGGGTGAGATACGGAAAGACTGATCAAAGCCAAAAGATAAATCTACATTGGCTCCGATATGCAATTTCCAGTCATCATCATCCAGTTCATAATATGGATTTAAAAGAAGCGTTGTGTAGTTTTTGAAGTATTCATCTCCGGTGGAAACATTCTTTGTATATCCGTTGTAGAGAAGATTGTTCATTTCCAAAGCGATAGTTATCAATTGTTGGTCGCCGATAGCTCCCGTGACATCGCCTTTGGTGCGTATGATTGTTTCCTTGATACCTGTATTGGCTTCAGATTCATTGAACATGTTATGCTGACGTTCATACATCAACAGATTTGTTTCTGCATTGAAACGCAGTGGTGCAGTCTCATCAGTGAAATGAATGCCCGCATGGAAGTCACCAGATGTGAATTTCTGCTTGCTGTTTACGCTTTCCGGTTGGAAGTTGAAGTTGCTCAATCCGAAGTTTCCGGCAATATTTAAATCCAACTTATCAAATTGATGCGTGTAATCCACATTTGCGCGTGTGCGATAATAAAATGCATTCCATTTTTCGGAGTCTGTGAAAGGAAGCGTTAGTTTACCATCCATTCCATCCATTTGGAAACGTACATTTAATTTGTCTTTTTGCGACAGGCGGAATAGATAATTGGCAAGAACATTCAAATTGCCATAATTACCATATCCGGCACGTACATATCCCGGGGTAGTACCGGGTTGAACTTCTTTTCCGGTATAGGGGCGCATCAGGTCTGCCGGAACGGAAGTAGCCGGAAAGAATGTTGTGGCATACTCTACTTCTTTCTTGCTCACTGTCGGTTCTTCTACTTTAGGCAGGACATTTACTTTCGAGGCGTCCATAATGTCCGGGTTATATTCTTGTTCCACAACGACCGTGCGGGTCATTGTTGTATCCTTCGGTTGGGTGGTTTGGGCTTGAAGGCAGGATGGCATTGAGATTGTCAATGCGAGTCCTCCTATTATATAATAAGATCGTTTCATACTTTTCTATTTTTTTATTCTCAATTCTCAACTTTCAATTTACTAAGTCTGCTTTCAATCATGCTTTCAATATCGTCATTCCCTTGATAATTCTGTTGCAAACTAAGCAGATATTGGCGTGCGTCCAGATCTTTACCCGTAGCGTGATAAACGTCGGACAGAAGGACAAAACTGCGTGCTAGCCAATAAGCATGTGGTGTACTCTGCTCTATATAGTTGAGCAGTTCTTTCTCTGCAGCGGCGTATTCTTTTGCGTCGTAGAGGGATTGTGCAACCTGATATTTAGCTTCGGCACCGTAAGAGTTACGTGTATCTTTGGCAAGTTCACGATAGTCTTCCATTGCTTTCTTGTCAGCCTTTTGCTTGGTGTAGGCTTTAGCACGGTAATAAAGAGCTTCGTTTCTTAGCTCCGGACTAAGCTTGGCTTCTGCGAGCAGGTCGGTAGCTGCATGGATGGTTTCTATATCATCTTGCAATAGGAAGGCACAACGCAAAATACCCGTTTCAGCAAGTTGGCGGCGCTCTACGTTGGTTGCTTTTTCTTTCAGCATTTTGTAGCTAGCCAATGCTTCAGCCATATTCTGCTGGTTGAATTGCACTTCAGCGCGCAAGATCAGTGCTTCTTCTGCAAACGGGTTGTTAGGATATTCCAGCAGTTTGCCGGAATGGAGAAGAATCATATCGTAATTTTTCTGCTCGTTTCCGATCAGGCAGAGATAATAATGTGCGTTCAGGCTGAAGGCTCCTTCCGGGAAAGTTTGCAGGTATTTGTTGAGGCTTGTTTTGGCTTCTTCCATTCTGCCTCGTGCATAAATCTTTTCTGCGGCGACATACGTAAGCGAGTCTTGTTCGTTAGTATCGAAACGGATATGTCCTGGCATGGCATTTGCTAAAGCAGCAAATTCGTCGATGCGGTTGAGGTCTACATAAATAGATTTCAAATCACGCATGGCAAGGCGTGCTTCTTCACTGCCCGGATATTTCTCGATAACTTGTTTGTAGGCTTCGATTGCTTGGTTGTAGTCTCCTTTCTGATAGTACAATAGTCCGATTTCTGCAGCGGCTTTCCGGCTGACAGGACTTTCGGGATATTTGCTTAGCAATTCCTTGAAAGAAGTAATGGCTTGGTTGTTGTTATCCATGAAAACATAGGAACGCCCTTTTTCATAAATAGCATTTATGGCATAAGGAGAAGCAGGATACTTTCCTACCAGACGGTTCAGTAAGGTAATCTTACCGGTATAGTCTTTCTGCAAACCGGATACAAGAGCCAGTTGATAGAAAGAATAATCTCCGGAAGAAGTATTCATCTGTTCGGCTTGCGAATAATAATGTTTGGCTTCTTCGAAGTTACGTACATGCAGGTGGCAGTCACCAATACGATTGTATGCATCGGCAAGTGCGGTTGCATTATCACCTTTCTCCAGTTGAATGTATTTTTGGAAGTAATTGCTTGCTTGCGTATAGTCTTTCCGATGGAAAGCGATATATCCTAAGTTATAATTGGCAAGCGCATACATTTCGTTATTGGGTTGGGTGGTCAGTTGCAGATACGCATTGAAATCACGTGCGGCTTCTACCATTCGGTTTAAACGGTAATAGGATTCTCCGCACCAATAGTAAGCGTCTGCCTTGGTCTGACGATTGTATTGGCCGATGGCAATGGATTGGTTCAGATATTTCAGAGCTTGTTCGAAGTCGGCGTTAGCGAAAGATTGAGTTCCTAATTGGAACAGTATCTTCTGTTTGGCTTCCAATATTTGCGCGCTTGGTTTGGTAATCCGGTCGATTGATTTCAAAGCTGCATCGTAGCTACGTGTATTCATGTAAACTTCTACCAGGTAGCTGCTGACTTTTTCAGCGTATGGAGAAGTCGGAAATTCATTCAGGAATTTCTCGAAGGCAGTAACTGATTCACCGAAAGCGGAGAAAGAAGTCTCGTGTAGGCAAAGAGCGTAATTGTAAGCTGCCTGTTCCTTGATTTGCATATTAGCATTGGAGGCGGCTGCCTGTTCAAAAGCCATGCGTGCTTTGTTTTTCTCTGCTAGTTGCAGATAAGAGAGTCCCATGTGGAGATATGCGTTTTGGGTAAGGGCATCGTTGTCAGTTGTCACCTTACCTAATGTTTCGGCTGCTTTGGAGTAGACTTTTGTTTGGTAGTAGGAGAGTCCTAGCATATAAAGGGCATCCCGGCGGGGAGCCGAGCTATCCTTATTCAAGTAATTGTTGAATGCTTCTACGGCTTGGTGATATTGTTCGAAGTGGTAATAGGCATTTCCTAGAATACGGTACATTTCTGCAGCGTGCTCGTTGTTCGGGTAGGCTGACAGGTAGTTTTGTGCTACAATTTGTGCCTTATCATAGTTTTTGAGCTGCGTATAGATTTCGGCTATATAATAAGGAACGAGTGCTTTGTACTTCGAGTCGTCCTGCAATGGAAGGAAACCTTTCAATGCTTCACTATAGCGTTTTTGTGTATAGCGGATATAGGAAAGATAGTAATCACAATCTTTGGCATATTGGGGGCTGTTGGCGCGCAAAGTTTCAAACCAGATGGCTGCTTCTCTTAGATTATCGGTTTTCAGATAACAGGTAGCTAGTTGGTAGGTGCAGTCATTTCGTTCTTCATTGCCTAACAAATCAAGGTCGGCAGAGTTGAAGAGTGCCAGTGCTTCATCATATTTTCCTTCGTAGAAATAGCAGGAGGCTAACAGCGCATAAATGCGGTTAGCGTATGGAGTATCAGGATAACGGTCGAGATATTTGCGGAGGAGTTCGATGCGGTTTTTGTCTTTCAGTTCGTAAGCCGAACTGACCAGCATATACTCTGCGTCCTGAAGAAGACCGGCTGCAGGCTTTTGTTTTACAAATGCTTTCAAAGCCGGCAAAGCAGCTGCATAATTCTTTTCTTGGAAAAGTACTTTTCCTTCTTTATAAAGGTTGTCAGTCGAAGTGAACTTATCACTTGTCTGGGCAAATCCTATAATGGGCGTGCAGCAGATGGCGGCACAAATGAGTCTAGTAATTTCTTTTTTCATAATCGGGTGTTTATGCAAAAATACTACATATCTTTTAATGAGAATCCTTTGAAAGTTATTTTATAATCATTTAATTCTTTATGTAAAGTTTCTCCTTTCTTTTCCAATGCCGGGATACTTATTTTTCTCGGATTTCTTTTTACTTCTCCGATAAGTGCTGTTTTGTTAAACCGGTTGAGGGCGATCAGGTCTATTTCATTTTCTCCGTTTTTGTCCCAATAGTTACCTACGTCGGTAACTTCCTCTTCTTCAGCGATAAGTTCACGGAAATATTTTTCTAACAGTAGGCCGCTGTATTGTTCATAGTTCTTTTCTACATATTCTATCAGTAAATGGTTTTTCCCCATTTCCAGTACTGCGTTGTTTGAGAAAATAAAGCGAAACCAGAATCGTAGAAAATTGTCTTGCAAGCAATAACGGGTAGCACGACTATTAGGTTTAGCGAACATCGGTTTCACTTTTTTGATTAATGAATATTCATCCTCAAGGTTGGCTAAATAGGAACCGGTGTTTTTATTGATGATGGAATCGATCTCTCGTTGTGTTGTTTTTCCTTCTGCAATGAGAGATAGGATAGAAAAATAATTGGCATAGTCTTTCCCGAACTCGGAAATCAACATGTCTTTGCCTTCTGTCAGAAATGGTGAGCCTTCGGAAAGCGCATAATTTATCATGGCAGTTTTATTAAAAGCTTTCGCTTCCATCAATAGGGTGATGTATTTGGCTACTCCACCTGTCAACAAATACAAGCAAAGCAAATCTTCCGATGTGAATTGGGGGGCATGATCTGCTAGAATCTCTTTGATAACGGTGGTGGTGAATGGATGCAGGGCAATTCGGGCGGTAAGGCGTCCGTATAGTGGCTCCTTGCGGTCTTCGAATATTCTTTTCATCATTGAATAAACGGAACCGCATACAATGAAATTGATTTTGGAAGTCGCGTGATATTGGTCCCAAATACGTTGTATGTCACTGACGATAGACGGATTGATATAGAGAAATTCTTGAAATTCGTCAATGATTAATGTGAAATTTTCCTTTTGGGAATGTTGCATCAGCAGTTCAAAGAGCTGTGCGAACTCTCTGATTTCTCCATAGATACGAATGCCAAGCGTTTCCTGAATGACAGGTTGATATTGTGCGCAAAGCAGGACTTCACTCTTTCTAGCTACAAATATATATACGAATCGGGTGTCTTTGGCAGACTCTAAGAGTAGAGCTGTTTTTCCGATTCGTCGGCGTCCGGTCATTACAGTAAAGCAAGCGCTCGTTTGTGATTGCTCTTTAGCTGCATACAGTATCGCCATTTCTTTCTTTCGGTCGTAGAACTTCATATTATTGCTATCTTAATGGCGGTTAATTTAATAGCCGTTAAATTAATAGTGGTTACAAAGATAACACAATATGTTGTATTTTGTTCATTTATAGTAATATAATTGTTTAAGATTGTGTGATAAGTTGCTCTGATCTATTTGGTTGAGATGAGCTTCTATTTTACAAATACATCAATTGACTACTGAAAAATAGCTCATCTTAAAAAAGGAATATTTGAACGGGAATAAAAGGCGTAATTACTGGGGAGGGATTGGAAAATATTAAAAAGAGTGGAGATTTGTAGATGCGAAATTCTTTCTTTCTGTTATAGGAGATGTTTGTCGATTAAATTGTAATGCTTTTCTTCTTTTTCACTTGTTATGTAAGCTGGAATGTGGCTAGAAACTAGCATTTTATTGTTTGTTGCCTTTGCGATATTTGTGATAAAATAGAAGAAAAACTGTCTTAATTTTCTCTTATTTGTCTTCCTCACCGAGCAAAAGCAGCTTCGTCGGTGAGAAAGGAAACGTTCCTCGGTGAGGAAGAACTCCTTGGTTTTAAACCAACGAATCTTTTATTGATAGGAAAGATGCATATTCGACTTGAATTTATACGGTATTAGCCTGTGATTTTGCATATTGTTGCATGTCTTTATGCATTTTATTCTCCAGATCATTATTTTTTATCTGATGCTTTGGAGGAATATCTTAAAAATGGGACATAACTATAGATGAAATACTCTCATTATATCAGGCTGATGAAATTACTTTGAGCTAGAAACAAGCTAAGTCCGCGCCGGATAGAATCCAGTCCAAAATCTTCCGGATGAATCTCGGAGAGAGGTAGGAAGAAAGAATCTGCTACATCATCCATTGCCGAAAAATGGCTCATATCTTCTACGGTGCACAGAAAAAACATATCGAGTGTGTGTACAGGAAAACCTGAATAGATATAAATATTAGGAAGTGTAAACTGGTAAACTGCTTTTTTTACCTTCAATCCGGTTTCTTCCAGTACTTCGCGGGCAACACCTTCTTCACCTGTTTCGTTCATATCGATAAATCCTCCGGGAAGGTCGAGAGTTCCTTTGGCTGGCTCTTTGGCACGTCGGCAGACAAGCAGTTCATTTTTCTCATTCAAGATGAGTGCTACTGTGGCGGCAGAAGGATTGAAATAATAGACAAAGCCGCAATCTGCACATTTTTTAGATTTTTCGTTGTTGACCTCAAAATGAGAGGAACCACATTTAGGGCAATATAAGAATTGGTCAAGAGGATGTTCCATAATCGTATATATTTTCCAGGTTTTTGTTTATGCACGCAAAGGTATAAAATGCTTTTATTAATTCCATCTATCACAGCATAGAAATATTCGATTGGACTTTTTTTGAAAAGGCGGGATTTCTGCCTTTATCTTTGCATCAGAAACAAAAAACAAAACGTTGTTTCTGATGTTATAAGTCAAATCAATTAATAACAATAAAAGCAATAAAGATTATGGAACCAATTTTAAATTCCCAACTTCCTGAATTCAGCGTTCAGGCTTTTCAAAACGGAGCCTTCAAAACTGTAACCAACAATGACCTGAAGGGTAAATGGGCGATTCTTTTCTTCTACCCTGCCGACTTTACTTTCGTATGCCCTACTGAATTGGTGGATATGGCTGAAAAGTACGACCAGTTCAAAGCGATGGGTGTAGAAATCTATTCGGTAAGTACCGACTCTCACTTCGTACACAAAGCCTGGCATGATGCTTCTGAAAGTATTCGCAAGATTCAATATCCGATGTTGGCAGACCCGACAGGTGCTTTGAGCCGTGCGCTTGGGGTATATATCGAAGAAGAAGGTATGGCTTATCGCGGTACATTCGTTGTCAATCCGGAAGGAAAGATTAAAGTGGTGGAACTGAATGATAACAATATTGGCCGTGATGCGAGCGAACTGCTTCGTAAGGTGGAAGCTGCACAATTTGTTGCAACTCACGACGGGGAAGTTTGTCCGGCTAAGTGGAAGAAGGGTGAGGCTACCCTGAAACCAAGTATCGACCTGGTAGGTAAAATTTGATAAATCTTAATAATGATGATGATAAAAGGTCGGTAACGGGAGACGCTGCCGGCCTTTTTTCTCAAAAAATGAAAGGAAAGAAGGTATGTTAGAATCTGCATTAAAAGAACAACTGAAGGGTATCTTTGCCGGACTGGAGGCGAATTTTACTTTTGATATATCCGTATCATCCAGTCACGAAAATAGAACAGAACTGGTGGAGTTGCTAGGGGATGTGGCAGACTGCTCTGACCATATCACTTGCTTGGTGAGCGAAGAAGGTACGGGGCTGAAATTTGCTATTCTGAAAAATAATGAGCGTACAGGAATTATTTTTCGTGGTATTCCTAATGGGCATGAGTTCACCTCGTTGCTTCTTGCTATCCTAAATTTGGATGGAAAAGGAAAAAACTTCCCGGATGAAGCTATTTGTAACCGTGTGAAGGCTCTGAAGGGGCCTATACATCTTGTAACTTATGTCTCATTAACTTGTACAAATTGCCCTGACGTGGTGCAGGCTTTAAACGCAATGACAACACTGAATCCTGCTATTACTCATGAAATGGTAGACGGTGCGCTTTATCGGGATGAAGTGAATGCTTTAAAGATACAAGGTGTGCCCTCTGTATTTGCCGATGGTAAATTGCTTCATGTAGGTCGTGGGGAATTCAGTGAGTTGCTTGCGAAATTAGAAGAAAAGTATGGAGTTGACGAAGCTAAGATAGAAGCAGAAGTAAAGGAATATGATGTGATAGTGGTTGGAGGTGGTCCTGCGGGAGTATCGGCTGCTATTTATTCTGCTCGTAAAGGATTGCGTGTGGCTATTGTTGCCGAGCGTGTTGGTGGACAGGTGAAAGAAACTGTCGGTATTGAAAATCTGATTTCTGTTCCGGAAACGACAGGCAGCGAACTTGCCGATAACTTGAAAACGCATCTCTTGCGTTATCCGGTGGATTTATTGGAACACCGTAAAGTAGAAAAAGTGGAAGTGGTTGGAAAGCTAAAACAGGTGACTACTTCTGTTGGTGAGAAATTACTGGCTCCGGCACTGATTGTTGCAACCGGTGCTAGCTGGCGTAAACTGAATGTTCCGGGAGAAGCTGAATATATCGGTCGTGGTGTTGCTTTCTGTCCACATTGCGACGGTCCATTTTATAAAGGAAAGCATGTAGCGGTAGTGGGCGGGGGAAATTCCGGCATTGAGGCAGCGATTGATTTGGCAGGTATTTGCTCAAAGGTGACTGTCTTTGAATTTATGGACGAGTTGAAAGCCGACAAAGTTCTTCAAGAGCGGCTTCAGACATTGCCAAACGTGGAAGTTTTTGTAAGTTCGCAAACTACCGAAGTGATAGGAGATGGTGATAAGCTGACTGCCTTGCGTATTAAGGACCGTAAGACGGAAGAAGAACGCTTGGTGGAATTGGATGGTGTATTTGTGCAGATCGGTCTTTCTGCCAATAGCAGTGTATTTCGCAGCATAGTGGAAACCAACCGCCCAGGCGAAATCATGATTGATGCACATTGCCGTACGAATGTGACGGGTATCTATGCAGCCGGAGATGTTTCTACGGTTCCTTATAAACAGATTATTATCTCTATGGGCGAAGGAGCAAAAGCGGCGCTTTCCGCATTTGACGATCGAGTAAGAGGTCTCATTTGACAATATGACACAAATAAAAATATAAAAGAGGGAAATTGCTTTTTCTTCTAAAAATGAGGTTGTGCCAGCGTTTTTGAAGTGACCCCAAAAATTTGGACAGGTTAAACATTATCCAGTTATAGAAAG
>CAPYSS010000012.1:0-80208 GCA_948742525.1 Bacteroides caecimuris
ATATTGGTTTTAGCTCAAAGGATATTTTGAAAAGCCAAGGTGAAACCGATAATGTCCTGTTTCACCTGATTTCACCCCTCGCTTTCACCCGCTATAGCCTTGTTCATCGGCATTTCAAGAATCAGGTGAAAGCGATGAATGGCAATAATCTTATAGTGGCATTGATGATACTTTATTTATAAAGAAAGAGGTAAGTTACGCAGTATTCCGCTATCGAATGAGTCAGAACTGCACAGTTTAGTTCATTTTCACACCGGAATGAATCTATTTTGTTAAGAATATGATTGCTCTGAATCAAATCCCCCAATTTTCAGACTGATCCATAAATATGATGACGTCTACAATAATTATCCGTTATCAACCATTCATTATCAACTAAATTAACTATCTTTGCAGCCGAAATAAAAGATATACAGAGATTTAATGAAGACATTTGAAGAGCTTGGTGTTTCTCCGGAGATACGTAGAGCAATTGAAGAAATGGGATACGAGAATCCCATGCCGGTACAAGAGGAAGTGATTCCGTACCTTTTAGGAGAAAATAATGATGTAGTAGCTCTTGCACAGACAGGAACAGGTAAAACAGCCGCATTCGGTTTGCCTCTGCTCCAACAAATTGACGTAAAGAACAGAATCCCACAATCACTTATCCTCTGCCCTACCCGTGAGCTTTGTCTCCAAATAGCAGGAGATTTGAACGACTATTCCAAATACATTGATGGACTAAAAGTACTGCCTGTATATGGAGGGTCTTCCATTGACAGCCAGATACGCAGCCTGAAACGAGGCGTACATATCATCGTAGCCACTCCTGGACGTTTGCTGGACTTGATGGAACGCAAGACCGTTTCCCTATCCACCATCCGCAACGTTGTAATGGACGAAGCAGACGAGATGCTGAACATGGGATTTACAGATAGCATTAACGCTATTCTGGCTGATGTACCGCAAGAACGTAACACACTGCTTTTCTCCGCTACTATGAGCCCGGAAATTGCACGTATCTCCAAGAACTATTTACGTAACGCGAAAGAAATTACTATTGGCCGTAAGAACGAAAGTACCAACAACGTTAAACACGTAGTTTATACCGTACAAGCGAAAGATAAATACGAGGCTTTAAAACGCATTGTCGACTATTACCCGCAAATATACGGTATTATTTTTTGCCGTACCCGCAAGGAAACACAGGAAATTGCTGACAAATTAATGCAAGAAGGCTATAATGCCGACTCGCTGCATGGCGAACTTTCACAAGCACAACGAGACACTGTCATGCAAAAGTTCCGTATTCGTAATCTGCAACTGCTTGTTGCTACGGATGTAGCAGCCCGTGGTCTGGATGTGGACGATTTGACTCACGTCATCAACTACGGCTTGCCTGATGATACAGAAAGCTACACTCACCGTAGCGGACGTACAGGACGTGCCGGAAAAACCGGTACTTCTATCGCTATCATCAACCTCCGCGAGAAGGGAAAGTTAAGAGAAATAGAACGAATTATCGGCAAGAAATTCATTACCGGAGAGATGCCGACTGCGGCAGGCATTTGCCAGAAGCAGCTGATTAAGGTTATTGACGACCTTGAAAAAGTAAAAGTAAATGAAGAAGAAATCGCAGGCTTCATGCCGGAAATCTATCGTAAACTAGAATGGTTGAGCAAGGAAGACCTGATAAAACGAGTGGTTTCGCACGAATTCAACCGTTTCGCAGAATATTACCGCCACCGCCCGGAAATAGAACAACCAACAATTGAAAGCCGTAGTGAACGTGCCAGAAAAAGTGACCGCAAAGAAAACGGTTTCGAAAAGAGAAGTCGGAAAGCCGCTCCAGGCTTCAACCGCCTATTCATCAATCTAGGTAAAACAGACAGTTTCTTCCCCAGTGATCTTATCGGCTTATTGAACAGTAATACACGCGGACGTATCGAGTTGGGACGCATTGACCTGATGCAGAACTTCTCTTTCTTCGAAGTACCTGAAAAAGAAACTGTCAATGTTCTAAAAGCTCTAAACCGTGCCAAATGGAATGGTCGTAAAGTTGTTGTAGAAGTTTCCAGTGAAGAAGGTGGAAAAGGCCACGAAAACGGTTCGGGTGAACGCAAAGGCGGTAAAAGATCCGGTAAAAACGAAGAGCGCGCTCCACGCTATGAAAATAAAGACAGAAAATCTAAGGATGCTTCTGCCAAAGGTTCAAAATCCAGCAAGAAGGAAAAACCAAGCCGTGCAGAGCGGGGATATTCGGATGCCCGCGGACCGAAAAGGAAAGATAACTGGCAGGAATTTTTCAAAGATAAAGAACCCGACTTTAGTGAAGAAGGATGGGCGAGAAGAAAGCCCAAAAAGCAACTTTAATCTTCCGAGAAATTGGGGGTGTGTCAAAATGATAAACTATTCAAACCCTTGACACACCCCCACTCAATTATACTAATGAAAGTCCTTCTCTTTCAAATCTTTTTTTTTCATCTCTCTATACTGCCGCGGAGGTATTCCGAACTTTTGAGAAAACACTTTATAGAAAGTACCTCTATTCGTATAACCCGCCTTATTCATAATCTCCTCTACTGTAAGATTTGTAGTAAGCAACAGGCGTTCCGCTACCGTCAGACGATACTCTTTGATAATGTCAGCCGGAGTTTTATCCGTTACATTCTTCAATTTCCGATAAAACTGACGAGTGCTACACCCTAATGAAGCGCTCAACAACTCTACCGAAAGCTCCGGATTCTCCACATATTCATCTATCACTCGCATCATTTTCTCAAAGAACGACTTGTCTTCTTTATGCAAAAGATGCCCGTCCTCCAGTTTAAAAGCACTATAAATAGAGCTATAATACTCTTTCATATCCTCTTTACGCCTAATCTGCCTTTCTACAATCTTCTCTAGATATTCGACATTAAAAGGTTTTGTAACGTATGCCTCCGCACCCGATTCGATTCCTTTCACTTGCTCATCAATATAATTAAGTGCCGAGAGCAATACTAGCGGAATATGACTCAACAATTTATCTTCCTTCACAATCTTCGCAAATGCCCGTCCATCCATATCCGGCATCATCACATCCGATAAAATCAAGTCCGGTTGTTTCAGTTTCAACTGCTCCAACGCCTCCTGCGCACTATTAAACGGCTGCACATTATATTTACCCGCAAAAATTTCTGTCACAAACCACAACATAGAAGGATCATCATCAATAATCATTATAGTCTGCCTAGAAGCGTCATAATCTGCAACAATATCCTTCTTCTGCCCTACTCGTTTATCGCTAATTGGCATTACCTGTTTCTTCAGTTCCTTCAATTCCCCTGATTTCGCATCAGTGACAGTCAACATCGGCAAAACAACCTCAAAAGTCGTCACCTCTTCCGGTATGCTCATCACGCGAATCTCTCCAGCAAGCAGATTCACCATACTATGACAAATAGCCAGTCCCAAGCCATTTCTCGGGAAAGCTTCGTTCTTATTCTGCGTTTCAAAATCATCCAGAATCTTATAGCGGTCGAATATCTTATCCAGATTCTCCTTCTTAATTCCCTTACCTGAATTGGATACACGGATACAAAGCCTTTCTCCTTCAATACATTGCTCCACAGTTATCTTACCGCCATCGGAGGTATATTTGAAGGCATTCGATATCAAATTATTGACAATTTTACTCAAGCAACTCACATCTGTATTCCAGCGATCTCCCTCCTCAATATTTAGTTGATAATCCACCTTTCTACTTTCCACCCATTCACCGAAAGATTCGGCAATGCCCCGAGTATGCTCATCTACAGCTACCTCTTGTATATCCAATACCTTATGCCCTGTTTCTAACCGACGAAATTCTATCAGTTCTTGAATCAGCGAATTCAGTTTCTGTGCATTCTGTTGAACCAAATCAGCATATTTACGGATATATCCATCTGTTCCGGCATAGGACAGAATCTTCTCACAAGGTCCTGATATTAAAGTAAGAGGCGTACAAAATTCATGTGTGATATTTGTAAAGAACCTTAATTTAGATTCATAAATTTCATCTCGTTTTTGTCGGTTCAGTTTCTCAATAATAATATCCCGTTTCCGACGATAGCGACGAATAGCCATATAAACAAGCCCCCAAAGCAAAAGAAGAAACAGCAAGAAATATCCCCAATAAGCTAATTGTGTCATATACCAAGGAGGAGCAATACGAATGACCAAAGAGTACGGCTTGCTTTCTTTACCCATAATATTACTCCGGCATTTCACCCAAAGAGTGTATTGACCGGGTGGAAGATTGGAGAAAACAGCCGTTGTAGAAGAGCCGTTCTCTATCCAATTATTGCTTAGTCCGTCTATCATATAAGAATAAGTATAATTATTACCATTGATATAATCGACAGCTACAAAAGATAAATTGAAAAAATTCTGGCTATAATCCAGTTCCAATACTTCCACCTCTTTATCTTGCCGCAAAAAATGATAAATATTATATTCTTTTCCAAAGATAGATAGACGGTAAAACTGCAATTTCGGCATATATTCCATAGCCGTAAGATCGTTTTCATTGATAGTAATAAATCCGTTTGTTCCACCGAAGAAGAGAGTCCCTGTACGCTCGTCCTTAAAGAAAGCACCATCACTGAACTCTGTGACTTCCAGATTATTCTGCCGATTATAAGCCTGGACAGTATTTGCCTCAATATTAAACCGTACCACCCCTTGATTGGTACTTAGCCAAAGATTATGTTCGCCATCTTCCAAAATGCCGTGAACCGTATTATTGGGGAATCCATCTGCCTCATTATATACCCGATAATTACCGGGCGACTGCATGTGTGTCAACCCAAAACTAGTACCCAACCAACAACCTTTTTTATTTGAAAGAATGGCAAAAATATCATTTACAGCCTGGTTACTGACTTCCTGGTCAAAACGAAATGGCATCATCACCTCCGTCTTCACATTCATCCGGTAAGCACCATAACCACGATTACCAAACCATAGAATGGAATCATTTTCCTGATGAGACGTAAAAAAGTAATTAGAGGCTCTTCTCCCTCCATCTAACACAATTCTTCGGGTAAACATAACTTTAGGTTCTCCATCAGAAACGTTCAGCACAATTTTCACAATTCCCTCACCTACAGTAGCCACCCAAATCGTACTGTCATTCAATTCACATATAGAGTGCACATATCTCAACGTCTTACCGTCAACCATAACAGGAAACTCTTTTACTTTTCTCTCCCGATAAGAATAATAG
This sequence comes from Bacteroides caecimuris, assembly GCA_948742525.1. Classification (GTDB taxonomy): domain Bacteria; phylum Bacteroidota; class Bacteroidia; order Bacteroidales; family Bacteroidaceae; genus Bacteroides; species Bacteroides caecimuris_A. The sequence goes on from CAPYSS010000012.1 coordinate 5,234, forward strand.
TTCATCCCATGCTCCGTTCCTATCCACAGTCGATTCCAACAACTAGGAGCAAAACAGTAAACGGAATTATCCGTCAACGAACTATTCCCTGTATGCAACCGTTCCACATCAAACTTTCCTCCCGTATCTGGAGCATAACGAAGCATACGCAAAATTCCATCTCCTTTAGTCCCTACCCATAACGTTTGCTCATCATCCAAAAACAAAGCCCGCACCGGAGTGTTAATTTGATAGTCAGAAGTATCCAATAAAGTATTCCGAATAGAAAAATGGTCGATGAAATACATATATACCCCCTGTCCATCAGTTCCCACCCAAATAATATCCTGAAATCGATCTTTAAACAGACAGAAAATGCCGGATTCAATGCCGATTGATTGCATGACATATTTAACCTTACTGTCGGACTGATATTTCAAGCAAATCAATCCACTGCTTTTGAAACCGACATAATAATCATCTCTTTGCTTAACAATAGAAGAGACCTGCCCTCGCTGAGCTATCTCCTCTTTCAAATCAGCTATAAAATATTTATTCCGGCTACGCAAATCATACTCATAAAGATCATAAGCACCGTCAATAAAATAAACCAAATCTCCTTCTCCTGATGTCCAAAACAACTCTCCCTCCTGCTCAAACAACGACTGAAGAATAAGTTCCGGAATACTATCTTCCTTCTTTTCAATAACATAACTACGGACATCACCACTAGAAGAAAAAATCCATAGAACATTCGCACTATCCACACATATATACTGTATATCCTCAAAAGCTAACCGCTTTGCATTCAAACGGTGGAATTTAAGTTCTTTCCGATCAAAATAATAAATATAACCGTCATCCTTAATGACCAAGACATCATTCTCCCGCGTTTTTGCCATACAGCTAATATCCTGAAAGTCTTTAAACCGCTGAACAGTCTGCAAATGAGTATCGAAACGGTCGAGTCCATAATTCGTCTGTATCCATAAAACATGGTCTTCCGCTTCCATTATATTATCAATCAAGTTACCTGACAAATTGTTCCGGACATCAACAGGCTTATACAAACGGAGTTCAGTCCCATCAAACACATTTAATCCGTCACACGAACCAATCCAGATCAATCCATCACAATCCTGACAAATAGAAAGAATGGCACTATTAGACAATCCGTTTTTGCTGGAAAACTGACGCAAACTGTATGCTGTAGCCTCAACATCCAACAGACTCCACCAACCGATAACGAGAAAAAAGAAAAATCGAGAAAGATATGTTTTTCCCATAAGCAACAAAGTATTTCATTCAATAGCAAAGAATGCAGTTCATTAATACAAAAGTAATAAAGAAACTTCTTACGACAATAATAAATTGCACGATTTTCCGCCATTTCCTCCTCAATTCCTGCCATTTTATCAAGAAAAGACATAAATGGCATAAATTCGTACATACATTCCTCAGCACCACCCCCATATTTGCAACGTCTGATTTTCATAACGGTCAAGACACTATTTTATATTAACCATTAAACATTAATACGTATGACCTAAAAGTACTCTCCATTCAAAATCAAAACTAGCATCAGAGAATTTTAATCATTTAATTTAATTCCTTAAATCAAAACAAGGTATGACTTGTAGAAAGTATAAACTTTTGTTTTTCAGTCTCGCTATAGCCTCTTTATTTATTCTGGCGCCCGACATTAATGCCGGACAGGCGAGCATATTGAGCACTTCGCAAACGAAGAATACCCTCGTAAAAGGAACGGTAAAAGATGCATCCGGTGAACCTCTCATCGGAGTAAGCGTAAGTGTAAAAGGCAAGTCGGGAATCGGAACAATTACAGACATCAACGGCAACTTCTCCATTCAATGTGACGCCAATGATATACTAGTTTTTTCGTACATCGGCTATGCAACTCTAGAGTTTCCGGTTAACGGAAAGAGTTCTCTTTCCATTAGCATGAAAGAAGACACGAAAGTCCTCGATGAAGTTATTGTAGTAGGATATGGCACAACAACCCGTAAAAGTGCGGTAGGTGCGGTAGACCAAGTAAAAGCCGACATGATTGAAAACCGTCCGGTGGCAAACATGACTCAGGCATTGCAAGGAGCAGCACCGAACGTTATCATACAGCAACGTAACCACAACCCGAATGATAACAAAACGAATTTCAATATCCGTGGTATCAGTACGCTGAATGACAATAGCCCTCTATTTGTGATAGACGGACTGGTAGCTGACGGTGAAAGCTTCAATAAGCTGAATCCGATGGACATCGAAAACATCTCTATCTTGAAAGATGCAGGAACGGCCGCTATCTACGGTTCACGTTCTTCCAACGGTGTAGTAGTGGTGACCACCAAAAAAGGGAAAAAGAACCAGCGTCCGGTAGTCCGCTTGAGCGGCATGATAGGTTGGGAAAATCCGGACATCCTGTTCTCTCCGGTAGCAGGCTATCAAAACGCAACACTGAGAAATCTTGCAGAAACCAATGTAGGCAATGCTCCCAAGTATACTCCTGACCAAATCCGCGATTTAGCCGCTCATCAGAATGAAGAGAGCTGGTTCTTTGACCAGATTATGCGAACAGCCATGCAACAGAATTATAACCTAAGCGTATCCGGAGGTAGCGAACACTCTACCTACATGATTTCAATGGGTTATTACGATCAGGAAAGCAACTATGTAGGAAACGACTCTTTCGGTGTTCAACGCTACAACTTCCGCACAAGTCTGAGTACTGAGCTCGGATGCTTCAAACTGACCGGAATCCTTGCTTATGCCCGCAACAACAGTGTAAGCACCACCGGAGGAAGCCTGGAAGTAGATGCCGCCCGCACTCCGACCTACTATTACTATAAAATGAAATCAGCAGACGGACGATACCTGCTGAATGATATATTGTCCGAGTTCAACCCACTGGGACAGTTGGAAGCGGGTGGAAGAAATAAATACCGTAATAACTACATCAACACAAACGTTTCCGCCGAAATGAAGATTATTGACGGATTAAAATTGAAAGGAGTGTTCGGTGCTGACATCATGAACGACACACGTTTTACCAGGAATCATGCAGTGGCTTATTATAGTAGCGAAGAAGCCACAGAACCGCGTCCAATCAAAAAAGAAAACAACAAAACCAGTAACTGGAACAGTAACGCCTATCTTATCAATACTCAACTGCTATTGGATTACAACAAAACATTCGGCAAGCATACGGTCAACGGTCTAGTAGGATTGACCAACGAGTCATACACACAAAGCAGTAACGAAATAGAAAAGAAGTATGTAGACCCCGATTTAGGTATTGCTACTGACGAAACAACCAGTGAGCCGGGAAACATCACAGGAAAAACTTCCGTTGACGACAGTAACCGTACCAGCATAACCTCTTTCCTTGGACGTGCAGGTTATTCGTATGCCGACAGATATTATGCAGAATTCAGTTTTCGCTACGACGGAGCTTCTAAGTTCCACAAGGATTATCGTTGGGGCTTTTTCCCCTCAGTTTCCTTGGGGTGGCGCCCTACAGAAGAATCCTTCATGGAGTTTTATAAAGAAAAGATAGGCGACTTGAAGTTACGAGCCTCTTATGGTGTCTTGGGCAGTCAAGCAATCGGTACTTACGATCGTTTTACCGTATATGACGTGTATGACAACAGCTATGCCTACAATAACAAAACGGTATCGGGAGCCGGATTCAAACTGGGATTAGAAAATCTGACTTGGGAAAAAACCCAAACATTCAATATCGGTGTCGATGCCTCTTTCCTACAAAACAGTCTGACTGTCACTTTCGATTACTTCCATAAAAGAACGAATGACATCTTAATGAAACCGCTGATTTCTTCTGTATTCGGTACGGAAATGCCTATGGCAAATATCGGCAAGATGCAAAATCAGGGATGGGATCTATCTGTCAACTATCGATTGAAAACTGGGGCGTTTACTCACAATTTCAACTTTAATTTGGGAGATTCTTGGAACAAGGTATTGGAATTCCCCGGAGACGAACAAATTACCCAAGTAGAAGAGTTAAGCCGTATCATCCGGGTCGGTGTTCCCTTGAACTCTTATTATGGCTATAAGATGGCAGGATTTTTCCAAAGTTACGATGAAATTGAAGCGTCTGCCATACCAGTAGGAGCTAAGGTACAACCCGGAGATATTAAATTTGTAGACCGAAATGACGACGGTATCATCGACTCGAAAGATAAGTTTATTCTTGGTAATGCCTTCCCACGTTATACTTTCGGATTCACCTACGGTCTGAACTGGAAAGGGATCGATTTCAGTATGTTCTGGCAAGGAGTAGGCAAACGTGACATGATGTTGCGTGGTGAATTGATAGAACCATATCACGCCAACTACTCTTATACCATTTATAAACATCAACTGGATTTCTGGACACCAACCAATACCGAGGCCCGCTGGCCAAGATTAGCAGCGCCGGGTTCTGACTCCAACAGAAACAACTACGGCAATGGAAACGGTTCCGACCTCTTCTTGCTAGACGGTAAATACTTGCGGTTGAAAAACCTCACGATTGGTTATACCCTGCCCAAAGAATGGACTAAACATTTGGGAATGCAAAAAGCCCGCCTGTATATAAACGGTCAGAACTTACTGACATTCAGCAACAACTCGTTTATAGACCCGGAATCATCCGAATTTGATTCCAAAATGAGCACAAGCGGTGCCAATAGTGGGCGTTCGTATCCTACTCTGCGTTATTTCGGATTTGGTGTAGACATTGAATTTTAATCAAACAACAGTATGAAAAGATATAAACTTCTCTATTTAGTGGCTGGGTTTGCTTCCGTGCTGATGACCGGTTGCAACGATATGGAAAATACCCCGTCCAACAAATTCACGGACAACAGCTTCTGGAACTCCACAGAGAAAGCACAATACGTAGTTAACATGGCCTACAGCCAAATGTACAATGCCGGAAGAATGTGGCAGGACGAAAGTCTGAGTGACAATGTATTCGACGGAAGAAATGTAACCGACCCGCGTGCCATTCGCAAAGGTATGGGCACTCCTTCTTTAGAACTCTTTAAAAATGAATGGAAGGATCTATACGGTGGTATCAAAACCTGCCATGTGTTTCTGGAGAAAGTAGATCTGGTTCCGGGAATGAATGTAGCTGTCAAAGCACGTATGATTGCCGAAATTCGTTTTATCCGTGCCTTTATCTATTTCCGGCTAACTAATCTGTATGGAGATGTGCCATTCTTTGACAAAGATATTACAATTGATGAATCCAACTCCATTGCCCGTACTCCACGTGCTACCATCATCAGCTTCATCCATCAGGAATTAGAAGATATAGCAAACGCACTTCCCACCCGTGACCAATTGCAAGATGCTGAACAAGGCAAGATTACCAAAGGAGCGGTCAGTGCTCTACAGGCGAGAGTCTACCTAATGGACAGTGACTGGGATAACGTTATCAAATATTGCGATAATCTGATAAAGAAACAGAATGAATATGGCACATACAGCCTTCTCCCCACTTATCGTAGTGTTTTTGAAGAAACCAACGAATATAATCAGGAGATTATTCTAGACCGTGCATACGTTCCTTTCCTACTGACATGGGGTGAGATGTCAGATATGGCTCCGCTATCAGTTGGTGCACGTCTTTGTAACCGCGCTCCGCAACAATCGTTAGTAGACAGTTATTTAATGGTAGACGGCAAAGCATTTAATGAAAATAGCCCGTTATACAATCCAAGTACTCCGTATGCCAACCGCGATTTGCGGCTGACCGCCACTGTTGTTTATGACGGTTATGACTGGAGTAAGAATGTTTCGGACGGTAGTACAGGAACTATCATTCAAATCAATCCGCAATCCAACACAGTGGATAAGTATGAAGCCGGAAGTAACAAAACTGCTACCGGATATTACACCCGCAAATACTATAGCCCACAAGCAAAAGGTGATATGAATTCTGGGGTAAATCTTAGCATCATACGTTATGCCGACATTTTGTTAATGTATGCAGAGGCTCAATTTGAGAAAGGAAACATGGATGCTACTATCTGGAATCAGACCATACTCCCACTCCGAAACAGAGCTGGATTCACAGAAGAAGCAAAAGCTTATCCTACCGAAAAGACAGAAGCGGAAATGAGACAAATCATCCGTAACGAACGCCGTTGCGAACTAGCCCTCGAAGGATTGAGATGGTATGATATCAAACGCTGGAAAGCCGGAAAAGAATACCTTGAAGGATATGTCTATGGCGCAAACTTCAACAACGGTAATCCTATCCGACTGGATAAACGTCAGTTCGACGAAAACAGAGATTATTTATGGGCAGTTCCTCAAAGCCAAATCAACCTGAATCCGAATCTAGCCCCTAACAATCCCGGATATTCTAACTAATCACCCTATTAAAAGGAAATTAATATGAAAACAAAAATAACAAAAGTAGTCGCCTTATTCACTACATTAGCAATCATCTTCTCATGTACGGAAGATATGGAATACAGAGATACGGCAGTAAGCCCGGTGAATCAACTTTATGAACCAATCAGCGGAAAAAGTGTAGAACTAGTAGCATCTGCTACCGCTTCCCTATTCTTCGAATGGGAAGCAGCGAAAGCTGAAGACAGTGGCTCACCGCTCTACGAAATCGTTTTCGACAAAGAAGGGGGAAACTTCTCTAATCCTCTTTACAAAGTATTGTCTGACAACAACGGGGCGCGCAATTACGCGACTATCAGTCATAAAACACTGAATAAAATAGGTGCAGCAGCAGGATTGAACAGTGGAGAGACAGGTACAATTATCTGGACGGTCATCGCATCACGCGGTCTGAGCACGGCAATGAGCAATGTCTCACATAAACTGACGATCACCCGTATGCTCGGATTTGCAGAGGTTCCATCTCAATTATTTCTCACTGGTGAAGCAACCGAAGGGGGAAGTGATATCAGTCAAGCAGTACCTTGTTCCTCACCCGAACAGGAAACATTTGAAATCTTTACCCGTTTGAAAGGAGGAAAAAGCTATAAGCTGGTAGATAAAACCAATGACAACGCAAACTATTTCTACATTGATGGAAATAGAATTGTAGAAGGCGAAGGCGAAACAACAGTAGAAAAAGACGGAATCTATCGCATCACTATGGACTTCTCTATTGCTTCAGTCTCTATTCAGGAAGTAAAATCAGTAGGAGTATTTTTCTGCCCGAGCAACAAGGTTATTTTCGAGCTGTCTTACAAAGGTAACGGAATATTTGAAGGAGAAGGCAAAGTAACGTTTAAACAGGAAAGCTGGGGAAAAGACCAACGTTACAAACTGTTGATGTCTTACAGCGATAAAGATATGTATTGGGGAACATTGAATGACGTAGATTCATCTCCAAACGGAGCTGGTCAAGAAGATTCATATTACTTTATCAAAGAATATGGAATCAATGAAGGTAGTGAACCGCAATGGAATCACAAATGGAAATTTGACAATCAGTTTGATGGTAGCATGACCAAAGTCACCGTTAAATTCAACGGAGCAAACTATACACATTTTGTATCGCTCGGAGACGGTGTATCTCCTGAAGAACCGGAAACAACTCCTAAAAACTTATTCTTGACAGGTGAAGCCAGTGAAGGGGGAAATGATATCAGTAAAGCCATGCAATACAATAAACTGGGAGAAGGCATATTTGAAATATTCACCCGGCTGCAAGGAGGAAAGACTTATAAGATGGCTTCTTCTCAAGAAGCAGATGCAAAGTTCTTCTATATAGAAGATGGAGAGATTAAAAGTGGAGACGGAATTACCACTGTCGAAAAAGACGGAATTTATCGTATTAAGGTAGATTTCTCCAACAAATCAGTCATTACAAAAGAAATTAAATCAATGGGACTATGGCACTGCTGGGATCGAAATGTCCTTCTTGACTTACCCTATATAGGAAATGGAGTATTTGAGGGAACAGGTACAATAAGTCCTAGTAATAATGACAATCGTTACAAACTCCTAATGGTATATGCGGACGATAGCGAATTGATTTGGGGCACCAAAAACGACACAGACGAAGTACCAGGAGCAAACCCAGATCCATCCTATTTCTATATCATGGAAACAAATGATAATGCAGAAGCAGGTCAATGGGATCGTAAATGGAAATTTAATGATGGAATCATAGGAAATAATACAAAAGTTCGTGTTATTTTTACCGGTGAAAATTACACCCATTCTATAGAACCAGTTAATTAAGAAGATGTATGAAAAAACTATTATTATGTGTCCCGTTCCTCGCGCTGATGTTCCAAAGTTGCGGCAACATCGAAGACGAGTATATGTACGACAAGGGGCTTTATACAATCAACTGGGAAGCAGCAGCAGACAGTAGCTCGGTCACCATAATTAACCGTTTCTGGAATGAAACGGGCAATTACTTCAACTATGAAAGCGACGGTTATGACGAAACTTTTCATTACTGGCCGCAAGCGCATGCTATGGACGTATTGATTGATGCCTATATTCGTACTCATGATGCTAAATATAAAGACTGCTTTGACAAGTGGTATGCTGGCATCAATTCCAAAAACGGCGGAAGTTATTGGAATAACTTCTACGATGACATGGAATGGATTGCCCTGACCATGATACGTTTGTATGAAGTCACCGATGAAGCTAAATATCTGGATACAGCCAAGCAACTTTGGAATTGGATTAAGGAAGGTTGGAATGAAGAATACTGCAACGGTGGTATCGCATGGAACCACGGCGATGTATGGAGCAAGAATGCCTGTTCCAACGGTCCTGCCAGCCTCATCGCCTGTCGCTTATATCAAATAGAAAAAGTGGAGGAATACAAAGAATGGGCTATCAAGATTTACCAATGGGAAAGAGAATATCTGTTCAATCCTGCCACAGGAGCTGTCTACGACAATATAGACGGAAGAACGGATAACTTAAATACTCTGACATTAAGTTATAACCAAGGGACATTTCTCGGAACAGCCCACGAACTGTTTAAGATTACAGGAGAAGCATCATATTTGAAAGACGCCCGCAAAGCCGCTTATTTCGGAATTAGTGACGGCAGCATGATTGACGCAGGAAACAATCTTCTCCGAGACGAAGGAAACGGTGATGGCGGACTGTTCAAAGGAATATTCATCCGTTATTTTGTGAAACTCATTTTAGATGATAATTTGGAACCCATTTATCAGAAGAAGTTTATCACCTTCTTCAATAACAATGCGGATATATTATGGAGAAAAGGCGTCAACAAGTCCGACCTTCTCTACGGAAGTAGTTGGGCAAAAGGAGCCGAAGGCAGCACTCAACTGACCATACAGACAAGCGGCTGCACCCTGATAGAAGCAAAAGCTTATTACGAAAAATATAAAAAATAACAAGAAACATGCGAATTATTGAAACCGTACTGTGTGCTGCTTTCCTCACCGGATGCGCACCAAAGGGGAATAGTAATCCAAACATCAATTTAGAGAGAGCCCAGCAAACGCTGGACTCCCTCTATGTTCACTATTCAGTACCCAACACTTGTCTGCTTCGCGAAAATTTTCCTTTTGACGAGAAGCACAAAGTCACTTATCTGGCATCAGAAGAACAAGCTAACGTGCCAAACGCCTATTCGTATCTCTGGCCTTACTCCGGAACATTCTCCGCAGTAAATGCACTGTTCGAAGCCACTCAAAACAAAGAATTTCAAAAACTACTGGACGAACGGGTATTACCGGGACTTGATGAGTATTTTGACACTGCACGCACTCCCAATGCTTATTCGTCGTATGTGCGTACCGCTCCTGTGTCAGACCGTTTTTATGACGACAATGTATGGTTAGGCATTGATTTTACAGACACTTACCAACTCACCCAAAACAAAAAATATTTGGACAAGGCCACACTTATATGGGATTTTATAGAAAGCGGAACAGATAGTGTGCTCGGAGGCGGAATCTATTGGTGCGAGCAGAAAAAGGAATCGAAGAACACTTGTTCAAATGCTCCTGGTTCTGTTTTTGCGCTAAAACTATTCAAAGCAACAAACGACAGCAGTTATTTCAAAAAAGGTAAAGCGTTGTACGAATGGACTAAAGAACATTTGCAAGATAGTACAGATTATCTATATTTCGACAATATTCGTTTGGATGGAAAAATCGGAAAAGCCAAATTCGCTTACAACAGCGGACAAATGATGCAGTCAGCTGCCCTCCTTTACCAACTGACGAACAATCCGGTTTATCTGAAAGAAGCTCAAAGCATTGCCAAAGAGTGTTACAACTACTTCTTTTCTGATTTTACACCCGTATCCGGAGAACCATTCAAAATGATAAAGAAAGGAGATATCTGGTTTACTGCCGTAATGCTCAGAGGATTCATCGAACTTTATCATCTTGACAAGAATAAAACATATCTCGATGCCTTTAACAAAAGTCTCGATTATGCCTGGAAGAACGCACGTGATGAAAAAGGACTGTTCCATACAGACCTCAGCGGCAATAAAAAAGACAATAAAAAATGGCTGCTGACACAAGCTGCCATGATAGAGATGTACAGTCGGCTTTCTGCCCTTGAGTAAACTACTGTAGAACATTAATAAATGATAAAAAGAAATATGATAAAAAGAAACGCACGACTTTGCACCCTTGCGACAGTTCTATTTATCGGAAGCAATATGAACGCTTCCACTTTCATTTGTCCTAAGGACAATACCATGATTGCCAAGCAAGCAGAAATTACCGGAAAGTATAAAAGCCAGCGTCCGGCTAAAAAAGACCGTTTATTCACTTCACAGGCAGTAGAAGCTGAAATCCTGAGAGTGAAGAACCTGCTGACCAACAGCAAACTTGCCTGGATGTTCGAGAACTGTTTTCCCAACACATTGGAAACAACCGTACACTATCGCACCACCGATGGCAAACCGGATACTTTTGTCTATACCGGAGACATCCATGCCATGTGGCTTCGTGATTCGGGAGCTCAAGTGTGGCCATATATCCAGCTAGCTCATAAAGACCCGGAATTAAAGAAAATGCTCGAGGGCGTTATCCGCCGCCAATTCAAATGTATCAATATCGACCCTTACGCAAATGCTTTCAACGATGGAGCTAAAGGGGGCGACTGGATGACAGACCTGACGGACATGAAGCCGGAACTGCACGAACGTAAATGGGAGATTGACTCTCTCTGCTATCCCCTCCGCCTGGCTTATCAGTATTGGAAAGAGACGGGAGACGCCAGTATTTTCGATAACGAATGGATTCAAGCCGTCATCAATATCCTGAGAACATTCAAAGAACAACAGAGAAAAGAGGGAGTAGGTCCTTATAAATTCCAGAGAAAAACGGAACGTGCGCTTGATACGCTGAACAACGACGGGCTGGGCGCTCCGGTAAATCCTGTAGGATTAATCGTTTCGGCTTTCCGTCCTTCCGATGATGCTACCACCCTTCAATTTTTGGTTCCTTCCAACTTCTTTGCAGTTACTTCACTCCGAAAAGCTGCTGAAATCTTAGAGACTGTCAATCAAAAGACCGAATTGGCAACACAATGCAGCGAACTGGCACAGGAAGTGGAAACGGCTCTGAAACAATATGCAACCTATAATCATCCCAAATACGGCACAATCTACGCTTTCGAAGTCGATGGATTCGGAAATCATTTCCTTATGGATGATGCCAATGTACCAAGCCTGCTGGCAATGCCATATTTGGGCGATGTAGATGTGAACGACCCGATCTATCAAAATACCCGCCGCTTTGTATGGAGTAAAGACAATCCTTACTTCTTTAAAGGAAAAGCCGGAGAAGGTATCGGGGGGCCGCATATTGGTTATGATATGATATGGCCCATGAGTATTATGATGAAAGCCTTTACAAGCCAAGATGACCAAGAAATCAAAGAATGCATCCAAATGCTAATAAATACAGATGCAGGCACAGGATTCATGCACGAATCTTTCCATAAAGATAATCCTGAGAAGTTCACACGTGCGTGGTTTGCATGGCAAAATACATTGTTCGGCGAACTGATACTCAAGCTAGTAAACGAAGGAAAAATTGAATTACTGAATAGCATTCAATAAATAGGCTCTACATTAACGTCAGTTCGATATAAGCTTGTACTATTCCTATTCTCCTCCTTCCAGAAGGAGGAGTCCCCGTAGGGGGAGGTGGTAGGTAAACACATAAGTTTATCATCCACAGTAAGATAGGAATGCTTTATCGAAACATTTGCTTCATCGAGCTATCTTCAACTCTTGAACAAGATTGCCCGCCTTACCATATTTCTCCATAATAAAGAGCATATACCGCACATCTACCCCGATGCAACGCTGCAAGTCAGGTTCAAATACGATGTCACTGCTCATTGCTTCCCAGTTGCCATCGAAAGCCAGCCCAAGCAATTCTCCTTTGGCATTGAACATCGCACTGCCGGAATTACCGCCTGTAATATCATTATTAGAAATAAAGCAAACATTCATCTCTCCCTGTGCATTGGCATATCTGCCGAAATCACCGGAAGAAAGCAGGCTCAACAACTCCGGCTGGACGGCAAAGTCAATATCCCCCGCATGTTCCTTCACCTTCTCAAAGATGCCTTTCACGGTGGTATAATAATCGTAAGTGGCTCCATCAAAAGGAGTATATCCCCCAACCGTTCCGAAACTGAGCCGCATGGTGGAATTGGCATCCGGATAGAAATTCCGATCGGCATACATACGGCGCATGGCAGCGTTGAACAAACGTTCCCCCTTCTCTATCTGCTCGGAAACCTCGGAAATACTCTGATTCATCTCATAATACTTCACGATCAGATCCAGACTCAAGGAAACAGCCGGGTCCTCTATCAAATTATACGTAGTATCCCGTTCCAGGAAACGTTTCAGACCCTTAGGAGATGTTATGCTGGAAGTGGCATACAAAGAATCCACATAAGCCTGAATATTTCCGTTATAAAGTGTATCTATCTTTTCATATATAGCAGGCAGATACTTCTTATCCACTTTCAACTGATACTCTTTGAGCATGGCAGCAAAAACCTCCTTATCAATAGAAAGATCGAGATTATCATATTTCGCCAATAACTTCTTCATGCGGGTAATCACCAGCTTCTCCTCGGCTTCAAAGTCGAAATTAAGAATTTCAAAAGCAAGCTGTACCAGCTCAGGACCATTGATAAACGATTCGCCGAAATAAGCCAATGCCCGATCTGTTTCCCGGCGATTACTATAACTCAACTCCAGAGAAGAAAATAAACGAATCAGCTTCTCTCTTTCTTCCGGATGAGACTGAATCCAGTCGCGAAGGGCTGCTTCAGCCGCCCGTTTCTTTTCCAATACCTTCAGATGCTTGATGGCTTTGTTTGTTCCGATGCTATTCTTCCAATAATTGGAGCTTTCATCGTATTTTGAAGCATACTTGATACGAATATCCGGACGACGGTCCATCTCCCGTTTCCAAACTGCTTGTTTTACTCCCCGCACATCAATCATTGCCTGGTTGATTCCATTCATCATCTCTTCGATACCATACGAAGAAAGATACCGCTCCGTACTTCCCGGATAACCAAGCGTCATACAGAAAGAACCTTCCTTGTATCCATCCAAAGAGATGGGCGCTACATATTCAGGATGATAAGGGACGTTGTCAGGAGAATAATCAGCGGGGGCATTCTTCGTATTGGCATAGATACGGAATACACTGAAATCGCCCGTATGCCGCGGCCACATCCAATTGTCCGTATCCCATCCGAACTTCCCGACAGAGGAAGGAGGCGCAAAGACCAAACGAACATCGTTATAATCACGATAAACGGAAAGCCAGAATTCATTACCTGCATAATAGGCATCGACAATACCGGTCAGCGTAGAATCTTTTTCGGAAACTTCCAGACTAATTACATTCATGATCGAATCGACAGCTACACGGCGTTCTGTTTCCGTTTTAGCATGACGGGCGGCAGACAATACCCGTTTGGTAACGTCTTCCGTACGAAGCAGAAAACGGACGTACAACTCCGGATTCGGCAGCTCTTCATCAAGGCTACGTGCAAAAAAGCCATCTTTCAGATAATCATGTTCCACGGAAGAGTGTTGCTGGATACTGCTGAAACCACAATGATGATTGGTAAACACCAGACCGTCTTCGGAAACCACCACTCCCGAACAAAAACCTCCAAAGCTGACAACAGCATCTGAAAGAGAAGGTTTCTTCGGATTATACAGTTTATTCACAGGCATTTGCAAACCGAGTTCCTTCATCACCCGGTCTGCCTGTTTGTTCTTGCGAAGGTTCCCCAATAGCCACATTCCCTCGTCAGCAAATGCCTGCGACAGGCAAAGGGAGAAGAGAATCATTACGGTTAGTCTGAGTTTCATGCTATTATTTTTAAATTTATTCAAGTATCATTATTCGGTAATCAGCCTCAACTTCTTCGCTCCTACGCGGGCTTTCAGCCATTCGCTGATTTTCTGTTTCTCGGCAGCAGACGGATGTCTGTCGAATTTCAAAACAGCCAATGTTACCGTATCGGTCTTCATCGAGCCAACCCGCACTTCGAGCGAATGAGCGATGGAGAGCGTAGTGATGGAAGGATAAAGCACTTTCAGTTCGGGCACTAATGTACGACTCATTGCGTCATACGTCCTGTATTGTTCCAGCGTCGTCTCCAGTTGGGAAATCTTCACTGCCTGTTGCTGAAGTCGCTGCTCACTGTTTTTGTAGAAGTCTTCCATGACCATGGCACGGATAGAAGTCACATCTACCGCTTCGTTATTCATCCCCTGCAATACAACCAGCTTCGTATCTTCCAACTTATATTCTTTCATCTTGCTACGGGCAATAGAAATCGAAGCATCGGGCACTTCAGTACCAATCAAAACAACCCGCACTTCTTTATGTTCATAGCTGATCTTTTTATCAAGCACCTGTGTATTTTCAAAGCTCAGCTGATCGCTAATAAAACGATTGGCTGCCGCCTCATAGAAGGTGCTTTTTATAATTCCAAATGTCAGATAAACCGCAGGGCACATGGTAAGCACCACAATGAGAACGATGTATTTACGTACGGTCTTCTCACGGGTTTTATCCACAAACTCTTTTCGTTTGAAATGCATCACACGAACCCCGAGGAAAGTGGCAAGACTGATAAAAACAGAATTGATGAAGTAAAGATAAAAAGCACCCAGGAAATAAATAAGATTACCGGAGGCAAGTCCGTAACCTGCCGTACAAAGCGGCGGCATCAATGCAGTAGCAATGGCAACGCCCGGAATCACATTTCCTTTTTCCTTGGTAGAGAGAGCTACCACACCTGCCAAACCACCAAAAAGCGCGATGAATACATCATAAATAGTGGGCGATGTACGTGCCAGCAGCTCCGACTGCGAACCGGCAATAGGGGCAAGAAGGAAGAAGATAGTTGCCGTTGTCACACTGAAAGCGGTCGTTATGAGAAAGCTCTTTAAAGAGCGCTTCATTAATTCGAAATCGTTCAGTCCAACAGAGAGTCCTACTCCCATAATAGGTCCCATCAGCGGAGAAATCAACATGGCACCGATAATGACTGCGGTAGAGTCTACATTCAATCCGAGTGATGCCATAAAGATGGCAAAAATCAGGATCCATAAATTGGCACCTTTAAACTCTACACCTTTACGGATAGAATCCACGGTAGCGAGTTCGTTATCCTTGTCTTTTTTCAAGTCCAGATATTCTCTCAGAAAGGACTTGATAGCAAACTTATTACGTTCATCTGTCTTCATAATTATTTCTTCTTTATAAAGCGATTAATAACAGGAATCTGACTCAATGGTAAATCCTTCTTGATAATATAAGCTATAAATAGCAATAAAAGTACGGTACGGAAAGCGAGACGGAGCACCAGATTGGAGATAGTTACTTGTTCTCCGATAACGTAGAGTACCACTGCCAGCAGGACATAAAGTCCGAGGCTTTTCAAATCATAACGAATCGGGTATTCTTTCTGTCCTATCCAATAGGATAACAGCAAGATTACGGCATAGCCAGCTACAGAAGCCCATGCCGAAGCAAGATAGCCATAAACCGGCACAAACCAGATGTTCAATACGAGAATAATGACACAACCGATCACTGAGAAGTAAGCCCCCCAATAGGTTTTATCCGTCAGTTTATACCAAAAGGAGAGGTTGAAATAAATCCCTTTACAGATTTCTGCAAGCATCACGATAGCTACTACTCCAAGACCTTCCCAGTAATCATCTGCTACGAGGTAACGCAGCAAGTCGAGATAGAACATGACTGCAAGGAAAGCCAGCAATGAAAAGATCAGGAAATATTTCATCGCAGCCGCATACATTTTCCGGTTATCTCCTTCGCAGTCTTTGCCAAAGACAAACGGTTCGTAAGCGTAACGGAAAGCTTGTGTAAACATCGCCATTACCATCGCTATTTTGCAGGTTGCCGCATAGATACTCAGTTGTGCTAATCCTTCCTGCCGGTCTTCAAAGAGAAACGGATAGATCATCTTGTCTACAGTCTGATTCAGAATACCTACCAAACCTAAGATTAATACCGGAAAAGAGTATACTACCATTCGTTTCAGCAACACCCGGTCCAGCTTATAAGCAAATCCTCTCAGCTCCGGGATAAAGAAGAACATCTGTACAACCGAGATGATCAGGTTGCTAACGAAGATATATCCCACCAGATAGTCGGGGTCATAAAACCAAGCGATGGTTGCCGGACAATGTACATTCAGCCACGGACACCCCAACAGGAAAAACAGATTCAAACCGATGCCGCCACCGATAGAGAGCAGCTTGATAGCTGCAAACTTGACAGGACGTTTCTTGTATCGCAAATAGGCAAAAGGGATGCATTGAAAAGAGTCTAAAGCTACTACAATAGCCATCATCGCTATATACTCCGGATGATCGCCATAATCCAGCAAATTGGAAATCGGTTGCAGGAACAACAGGCAAAGGAGAGCGAAAATCAAAGATACGCCTCCTACTGACAATAGGGAGTTGGCATACACTTTCATCGGGTCTTCCCCCGATTTATTGGCGAAACGGAAGAATCCCGTTTCCATACCGAACGTAAGCAGTACGAGCATCAGGGCTGTAAATGCGTATACGTTCGATACGACTCCGTAACCTCCGGAAGAAGCCGGTAATACAGCTGTATACAGGGGTACCAGCATATAGTTAAGGAATCGTCCGACAATACTGCTTAACCCATAAATTGCAGTATCTTTAGCTAATGATTTTAGTCCAGCCATGTAGATATGATTAACTGTTTAGTAATTAATGATTAACGGTTTAGTGATTAGTGATTAACGCCGAAAATTCGGTAGTATTCTGACTCTCCTCCTTCTGGAAGGAGGAGAATGGAGATAGTACAGACAGTGTGGTTCAATAACTATATTAATCGTTAAACAACGTTTTTTGGTTGCCACTATACAGGCTACGCCCCAAATGCTTATAGGCAAGTTCTGTCACCTCACGTCCGCGGGGAGTACGTTTCATGAATCCTTCTTTGATCAGGAAAGGTTCGTAAACTTCCTCGATGGTTCCCGCATCTTCTCCCAAAGCTGTAGCAATGGTCGTTATACCGACAGGACCGCCTTTAAACTTGTCTATAATGGTACAAAGTATCTTGTTGTCTATCTCATCCAGTCCGTACTTGTCGATATTCAATGCCTCCAGCGCAAACTGGGCAATCTCCGTATCAATAGAGCCAGTGCCTTTCACTTGTGCGAAGTCACGTACCCGGCGGAGCAGAGCATTGGCAATACGGGGCGTCCCGCGACTGCGGGATGCAATCTCCGAGGCTGCACGTACCGAGCAAGGCACATCCAGTATGGATGAAGAACGACGGATGATATTGCTCAAAATATCATCATCATAATACTCCAAATGAAGGTTAATACCGAAACGCGCACGAAGCGGAGCCGTCAGCAGACCGCTACGTGTGGTTGCACCAACCAGCGTGAAAGGATTCAAATCTATCTGGATGCTGCGTGCCGAAGGTCCCTTGTCAATCATAATATCAATACGGTAGTCTTCCATGGCCGAATAAAGATATTCTTCCACTACGGGCGACAGACGATGAATTTCATCAATGAACAGTACGTCGTTCGGTTCGAGGCTGGTCAACACACCTGCCAAGTCACCCGGTTTATCGAGCACCGGACCGGAAGTGACTTTAAAGCCGACTCCCAATTCGTTGGCGATAATATTTGAAAGAGTTGTTTTTCCCAACCCAGGAGGGCCATGCAACAGCACATGGTCGAGTGCTTCACCGCGCAGGCGTGCCGCCTTCACAAAAATGCGAAGGTTTTCCACCACCTTGTCCTGGCCGCTAAAGTCTTCAAAGCTTAACGGACGGAGTGCATTCTCGAAATCCCGTTCTTTTGAAGTAAGCTGATGTTCGCGTATGTTAAAATCTTCCTGTTCCATTTATTTCTTGAAAAGTAGGAGACAAAGATAGAGATTTACATTCATTTTCAGTATACGAAAGACGAAGAAAAACTCCAATCGGTATCCGGATTTCAAAATAACATAAAGAAAATCAATGAGGGCAACCGCATCTAATTTGATTCAAATCTGTGCGTCTTAAGCTAAACGGTGCGGAAATGAACTAAATGATACAAGTCCCGACTTTCCCATATATTGTGGGAAAGTATTCCCTCATATTATGGGAAAACATTCCCGACCGCTTGGGAACAAATTCCCGTAATATGAGGGAATATTTTCCCACAATATGTGGGAAAAAGAGAAGCTGTACTTCTCCGGTAATGGTTGACTAATTGTTTCTTTATTCTTGTTACAGATTGACTGGCAAGGACACTGTGAAAAATGAAAATCAACAGAGGAGTGCTTGCAGAGGCACGAAAAGCACATATATCATTATCAATCAACGGATTGAATCAAAAACGGCAAATTCGGAGAGTGAGGGCAAACGCCTGCCCTCACTCTGCTATCATACTTGCTCTCACAGCGGAAAGCACCATGAATAAAAGGATTGAGAGGGAAATGTGAGGGCATGAGGGCAAAAATGAAAAAAACTTCTATGGGAGGAGAATTGCAAAAGCTGAATTCAAATGGACTGAAACGATATGACGGTAACGTCAGTTCGATATAAGCTTGTACTATTCCCGAAGGAGGGGAAACCATGCGGGCGAAATTATATCGAACTTACGTTATTTTTAGCACAGTTGCCCTAGAAAATAATAAAGAACACAGAGACAAATCAATCTTTTATCTACCTTTGTATCATTCTATTTTAACTGGATTACAATGGTTTTAAATTACATTTGGATAGGATTCTTTGTCGTCGCCTTTATCATCGCCCTTGCAAAAGTGATTTTTGGGGGAGATACAGAGATATTTACGGCTATCATGAACGCTACATTCGATTCTTCAAAAACAGCTTTCGAGATTTCCTTAGGGCTTACGGGAGTGTTGGCTCTTTGGCTAGGTATCATGAAAATCGGAGAGAATAGCGGATTGATTAATGCGCTGGCTCGCTTTCTTAGTCCGGTGCTTTGCCGGCTGTTTCCGGACATTCCTAAAGGGCACCCGGTGTTAGGGTCCATCTTCATGAATATGTCTGCCAATATGCTTGGCCTCGACAATGCAGCCACCCCACTGGGGCTGAAAGCGATGAAAGAGCTGCAAGAACTGAATCCGAAAAAGGACACGGCTTCCAATCCGATGATTATGTTTTTGGTGATTAACACATCCGGCCTTATCATCATTCCGATCAGTATCATGGTATATCGCGCACAAATGGGGGCTGCACAGCCTACAGATGTATTTATCCCTATCCTGCTAAGTACTTTCATTTCCACTTTAGTAGGAGTCATAGCAGTCAGCATCGCTCAAAAGATAAACTTGATCAATAAGCCTATTCTCCTTTTAATGGGCGTTATCTGCCTTTTCTTTTCCGGCTTGATTTATCTGTTCCTAAGCGTTTCGCGAGAGGACATGGGTACTTATTCTACATTGATAGCGAATATTCTGCTGTTCAGTGTCATCATCCTGTTTATCTTGACGGGAGTCAGAAAGAAAATCAATGTATACGATTCGTTTGTAGAAGGAGCCAAAGAGGGATTTACGACAGCTGTACGCATCATCCCTTATCTGGTTGCCTTCCTTGTAGGAATTGCAGTGTTCCGCACTTCGGGAGCAATGGACTTTCTGGTGGGAGGCATCGGCTATATGGTAGGCTTATGCGGAGTCGACACGAGCTTTGTAGGTGCACTGCCTACTGCATTGATGAAATCGCTTAGCGGCAGCGGTGCGAACGGATTGATGATCGATACGATGAAAGAACTGGGACCGGATTCGTTTGTAGGGCGTATGAGTTGTATAGTTCGCGGGGCTTCGGACACCACATTCTACATTCTGGCGGTTTATTTCGGCAGTGTAGGGATCACCAAAACTCGTAATGCGGTAACTTGCGGTCTGATAGCAGACTTCTCGGGTATTATAGCCGCTATCTTAATCAGTTATTTATTTTTCTTTTAAATCATAACATTCAATTATGGCTGTAACTTATCAAACAGAAGGCGTAAAAATGCCTGATATCAAGAAACGCGAGACTACGGAATGGATAAAGGCGGTAGCTGCTTCTTACGGGCGCACTTCGGGAGCAATGGACTTTCTGGTGGGAGGCATCGGCTATATGGTAGGCTTATGCGGAGTCGACACGAGCTTTGTAGGTGCACTGCCTACTGCATTGATGAAATCGCTTAGCGGCAGCGGTGCGAACGGATTGATGATCGATACGATGAAAGAACTGGGACCGGATTCGTTTGTAGGGCGTATGAGTTGTATAGTTCGCGGGGCTTCGGACACCACATTCTACATTCTGGCGGTTTATTTCGGCAGTGTAGGGATCACCAAAACTCGTAATGCGGTAACTTGCGGTCTGATAGCAGACTTCTCGGGTATTATAGCCGCTATCTTAATCAGTTATTTATTTTTCTTTTAAATCATAACATTCAATTATGGCTGTAACTTATCAAACAGAAGGCGTAAAAATGCCTGATATCAAGAAACGCGAGACTACGGAATGGATAAAGGCGGTAGCTGCTTCTTACGGGAAAAGACTTGGTGAAATCGCTTATATCTTCTGCTCGGACGAAAAGATTCTGGAGGTAAACCGTCAGTATCTGCAACACGACTACTACACGGACATTATTACTTTCGATTATTGCGAAGGCGATCGTCTGTCAGGTGACTTATTCATCAGTCTGGATACGATACGCACCAATGCGGAACAGTTTGGCGCCTCATACGAAGACGAACTGCATCGTGTGATTATCCACGGAATTCTTCACTTGTGCGGCATCAATGATAAAGGTCCCGGAGAGCGGGAGATTATGGAAGATGCGGAGAATAAGGCATTGACCATGCGAAAAGCATAAGCAAGCCTCAACAGCAAACAATTTCAATAAACAAACGGTTTATTCAAACATACTATACTGTATAAATACTGTAAATCGAGCAGGAGGAAAACGAAGTAGTTTTCTTCCTACTTTCGTTTTCCGACCTCTCACACCACCGTACGTGCCGTTCGGCATACGGCGGTTCCTATTTTGGGCACCATTTGAGGTAACAGTCCATTAATCCCACATAACCAGCCCTTCGCAACTTGTCATTGGACATTGCTGAGGTTACAAGTCGGCTGTTTGCCACACGCCAATAACCGAGACGAGTGTTTCCCCATTGATATGCCTGCCAAGCAAGAGCACCACATTTCTTTAGGTTTGACACTCTGGTCTTAACATTCTTCCATGATTTCCAGATACACATGCGTATCCGTCGTCTTAACCATTCATCGGTTTCTGTACAAAGACGTTTTATTTGTGCAAGATGGAAGTAAGCAACCCATCCCATTATGTAATTCTTGAGTTTCTGTTTCCTGATTTCATATCCATACCCATTACTACGACTGGTCAGTTCTTTGAGTTTCGACTTCAGCTTAATCTTGGATTTGGGATGTACAGTCAGGAGACATTGTCCTTTCATCACATAGAAAGAGTAGCCCAGGAACTTAACTCCTCTTATATTAGATACAACCGTCTTTTCACGGTTCACTTTAAGGAAGAGTTTCCCTTCTATGAACCGGGTTATTGATTCCTTCACACGCTGGGCAGCACGCTTGGATTTACAAAATATCACCGCATCGTCTGCATAACGAACGAAAGGAACCCCACGTCTTTCCAGTTCCTTATCAAGTTCATTGAGCAGGATATTGCTCAGCAGAGGACTTAAAGGACCTCCTTGAGGAGTACCTTCTGTACTTATCTCAACACAATCCTCTGTTTATTACACCACTGCGAAGATATTTGTGTATCAGGATTATTACCCTCCCATCCTTTATAGTGCGGCTGAGTATCTCTATCAGCTTGCTATGACTTACCGTATCAAAGAAACGCTCAAGGTCGAGGTCGACTACATATTTATAGCCTTTATCCACTATCTTCTGAGCCTTTCGAAGGGCATCATGGCAGCACCTTTGGGGACGGAAACCGTAACTTGTCTTTGAGAACTGACGCTCGTATATCGGGGTCAGTATTTGGTTTATGGCTTGTTGCACCAATCGGTCTACCACTGTAGGAATTCCTAAAAGGCGTTTCTTGCCATTGTCCTTGGGAATTTCTACCCTGCGTACTGGGTTGGGACGGTAAGTCCCGCACTGCAAAGAACTTATCAGTTCATCCTTATTGGCCTTTAACCATGGCAACAACTCTTCGCATGACATCTTGTCTATACCGCCACTTCCACTGTTCCTGACTACTGCTTTATAGGATTTGTTCAAATTCAATGGACTGAGGATGATTTCCAACAGGTGTTCTTTGTCAAATGGTACTTCCACGATGTTGTCTTCGGTCATCCACATGAAAGTCTGCACTCCCGCATACCATTCGGATGCCGTCCTATCTCTTTGAGGGCAGTCATTAGCTTGGGCTGATGTTTTCTGCATTCGTACTTTCATAAGGTAACTTTCAATTACTATCGTTTAATTTTGGTTCAGTCCTTCATGGAGCGTATCGATTACCACACTACTATGACCTCTGCTGACTTCTCACGGCAAGCGTTACTCCATACATTTCATAAAAAAAAAACTACTCTGTACGTCCGTGAGACCTCCTCGGATAAGGGTATTAACTTTCCATCTTATATCTGCTTCATTTACATTGACTGCTCCGAATAGCTATGGGACTTTGACTTGTATTGCAGTCTTATCCGCAGCCCTATGCCTTATATGAAGTTTCTGTTCGTCAGACCAGATGTTTGCCGCAAGCTTCCTTCAGATTCCACCTCACGATGGACACCCTTGCTGTTGGCTGTATGATTCCCGCTATTAGGGCTCATTGGGGACTTACACCCCTTAGCTAATACTCATGCCGAGCGTACAATAAAAAGCACCCTATCGTAATCACTACGACAGGGCACTTCATTAGCAACAACATGCTAATATTAACACTAAATTATTAAGAGAGAGATTTATTACTTCTTATCAGGGGTTACTTTTGAAGTAACCAATTTCTTGATTGATTTCATATTCAGATACAGAAAGGCCAACCGCGGCTGTGCTTCCTGAACAACCAGTTCCAATGAATCAGATGTTACATAACCAATACGTTCACGTGTTTTATACACTTCCATCTTCCCATCTTCTCCTTTGCTAAATCCTTCAACGATTAAATAACCATTATCAATCTTCCAAGTCTTTAAATCTAAAGAAGGGATATTGATAGCAGAACATTTACCACCTTTTTTAAACTCAAATCCTTTGAGTTCCCCTGTAGATTCATAGGTGTAAGGATTGCACCATTTACCAATAATTTGTTTCTCCACTTTCTGTCCATAGCTACTGAATGCAAAGCAAGACAGAGCCATAACTGTCATTAATAGTTTCTTCATCTTAATTTATTTTTCTAGTAAATCATATTTCTGATCAATTCCGCGTTCTCTCAAATGGATACCCTCTTTCATCCAACGCGGTTCTTTTGTTCCTTTCAGGTAATAATCAAAGAACTGTTTCATTCGGATAGTCCAGTCCTTCTGGGCAGCCTGATTACTAAGGAAATGCCCTTCACCTTTGTAATTAAGATGCCATGCCGGACGTCGCAGGCGGCGCATAGCCAAATAAAGCGCACGCCCTTGTTCGTAAGCAACAGCCTCATCCTTATCGTTATGCCAAATTAATAATGGAGTATGTATTTTATCCGCTTCCACGATAGCAGAGCTTGCCAAATACTTATCTTTGGCTTCCCATAAACTCTTTCCCATACGGCTTTGCCATTCTTCATACATGAAATAACGCGGCAAACCGCTTCCACCACGAATACCCAAATAACCGGTTCCCATATCAGTAATAGGAGCCCCGATATTAGCACAAGCGAATATATCCGTCTTCGTCACCAGATAACTAGTTTGAAAACCTGACCAACTATGTCCCTGAAGACCTATCTTTCCTGGATGCGCTATCCCCTGCTCTATCAAGTATTTCGTTCCGCTTACTACTGCATCATAACTGCTCTGTCCCGGCGTTCCTATGGTGAAATGCACATCCGGCATAAATACAATATACCCATTACTAACAAAGTACATCACATCCGCCATTGCGCTACTCAACATCGGAGCGTGATAAGTGTTCAGTCCTCCGGAATGTGTTTCATAGAACTGTACCAGAACGGGATATTCTTTCTTTGCGTCATAATCTTCCGGCAAGTAAAGTATTCCCTTATTAGGCTTATTTTCATAATTAGTCCATTCCACTAACTTTGCAGTCCCCCATTTGTATTCGCTTTGTTGAGGATTAGCGTCCGTTATACGGATCGGATCAGAGAAATCCGATTTACTCCACCACAGATCACGGAATTCTGATACATTCTGACGATTCCAGATACAATACCTCTGATTGTCAGAAAAACGATGAATTGAATAGATATAAGGACCTTCTGCGAGCTTTTTCAAGCGACCTTTCATGTCAAATGAATAAATACCTTCATCCATTGTGTTTTCATCCCATACGCTGACTATAATCGTCTCGTCCGGATTGAAGACTTCCTTATCAATATTGCTGGTCATTTTACGGATAGAACTCTTATTTTTGCGACCATACCCCTTAGTGATACATTCCGGCTGACGTTCTCCGGTCAAATCTATCTTCCACCAGTCATAAGCATCATAAATCAACACATTATTACCATCAGCAGTCCAACCAGCAATAC
Organism: Bacteroides caecimuris; assembly: GCA_948742525.1. GTDB lineage: Bacteria > Bacteroidota > Bacteroidia > Bacteroidales > Bacteroidaceae > Bacteroides > Bacteroides caecimuris_A. The sequence continues at coordinate 30,446 of CAPYSS010000012.1, forward strand.
CATAAGCAGGTGCAGGATTCGGTTTGTCATAAGTTTCCTCGAATATCGGATAACCAATAGCTGTTGAAATATCGGTAACCTCACCCGTTTTTCCGTCAAACTTATTCCATACCTGTGCAACAGGATCATACATCACAGCCCATTTACCGTTCATTGACCACTTCGGCCTTGTCCGATAGCTACGTCCTACCAATTGCTTTTCCCCCGTATGTACATTCACAGAATAGATATCAAACGGCACTTCATTAAGCCATTCTTTCTGCATACGATAGGGAGTTTCGTCGGTATAAAGCACATAATGAATCTCTTCCGCACAGTCCGGCTCCAACAAATCAGCATGACCGGGAGCTACTTCCGTCAGTTTTTGGGAAGCAATGTCATAGATATATTTCGAATTTTGAGGATGGGAATAACGGCTACGAGTCTGCAAAGTTGGTACTTCATATTCATCCCAAGTCCACAACTCCAGCTCAAAACTCTTATCCGGCTTTATTTCCTCTTCTTTCTTATCTTCATTTATTTTTTCCTGATAAGGTCTGAGTTCCATTGTCAGAAACTTCCGGCTGTGTGAGAGAGCAGCCCGCGCAAGTTCCATTCCGACCGGTAGAATCACCTCTTTACGGTCGAAGACCAAATCGCAGGTGTTCCTCTTTAAAGAGAAATTATACCATAGCGAATCCTTAATACTGAATTCTCCTGTCATCAGTTTTGTATCCAAACTGAAAGAAACAGGTTCTTTCTTTACAGCACTCTGATAGATAGTCTGATAGGGTCCCGTCAACGGGCCATAACACAATGCGTTTCCTTTTGCCTGCCGGCGTACAAAAATGATAGAACGTCCTTCATTGTATAAGGTATAATAGCCAATACTGTCAATCTGAAAAGCAGTACCGGTTTTCAGATGGCGAACCACCAAACGATTAAAAGACGGGACATGATTGACCGTATCTTTCGGAACGTTTGTCACTGAGACTGAATAAGGAGTTCCATTTACCGGCCGGAAAGATTCCTTATATCCCCATTCTTTCTTGATACCTGAAGGAAGTTCCATCAAGATCGTCTTCATATTTCCTGTAGAGTCAGCCTTCTGATAAGAAAGAGCTTGATCCGAATTATAAAACTCAATGTTTTCCACATCATCCAGCAGAATCTCCTTGCGGGTACGTGTATCAAACAGATGTAGAGTTTTTGCGTCGGTGTTTTCAGGATTGTACTCCATAGGTGCAATCCGGTAGGTAACCCAACGTCCTGTCGGGGAGATATCCGGCGATTCAACACGCTTCCACGACATGCAGGCTTCAATGTCAACCGGCTTCTTCTGTGTTTGAGCATCGACACTCGGGACAAAACCGGCTAACACTCCCACTATTAATCCGATTCCCATTATTGTCTGCTTCATTTTATCTTCTCCTTTCATCTTTTATCATATCTTTATTCAAATCAATATTACAGTCTGCCGAGTTGTCATGCAACAGCAAGCGGGCAAAATGCCGCCACATCTTATGTTCGAAGAAGTCCTCGGACTCACCGAAGAATCCATGTGTACATTTCGGCAATACAAACATTTCGAAATCCTTGTCTGCCTTAATCAATGCATCCACCAGACGCAATGTGTTAGCCGGATTTACAGTCTTATCCATCGCACCGGTAAACAGCAGCAAGCCGTGCTTATAATTCTTTGCCAACTCCTGATTCGGCCGTACGCGGACACTATAATCATACGTCGTGCTTTCTACTCCCAAACTGTCTTTAGTCGTTTTCATCTTCTCATCCACACCGAAATGAATCTCCACGAAACCTTTATTGTAAATACGATTGTCATGGTTGCCGGCCGATGAAACGGCAGCCGAATAGAAATCGGGATAAGTGCAAATGGCGGCAGCCGACATAAATCCGCCACCGGAATGTCCGTAAATGCCGACTTTAGTGGCATCAATAAACGGATAACGGGCAGCCAGTTGCTCAATAGCATATTTATCATCCACCAACGGATAATCACGCATATTGTTGTACCCGTAGGTATGATAAGCCTTTCCACGCATCGGAGTGCCACCTCTGTGCCCTACGGTTATTACAATGAATCCCAGTTGAGCCAGACGGGTGTTATAAACATCGTTAATCGTAAAACGTGTCGGCACATACTCAAAGAACGGCCCCGGATAAACATTCGAAATAATAGGGTAAACTTTCGTCGAATCAAAATCGGCGGGCTTCCACATCACACCATAAAGGTCGGTCACTCCATCGGCAGCTTTTACCTTAAAGCGTTCCGGTGCTTTCCATCCCATCTCATAGACAGGTTGCAAGTCCGGTTTCTCCAATGTCATGATTACCTTCCCATTCCGGTTGCGAACCACGTTTACCGGCTCCTGCGACACAGTAGAATATGAATCTACCAAATAGCGACAGGACGGAGAGATACTGACTTCGTGTGACGCATTCTCCGGCGTTAACAGACGGAGTGTATTCGGACGATCCAAATGAGCTTCATAAAGAATATAATAATAAGGATCAATATCTTTCTCCCGTCCATAACCATAGAAATACATTTTGCGTCCGACAGTATCAATCTGCGCAACTGGACCGGCTACCCAAGTACCGTCTGTCAGTTGGTTCTTCAGATTTCCCGTTGCCGTGTCATATAGGTAATAGTGTCCCCAGCCATTACGTTCGGAACGGAACAGAATTTCCTTTCCGTCATTCAGGAAAGAAACATTACGCATCTGATAATCGAGATACGGCTTGTTTTCTTCATGAATCACCACACGCACTTTTCCGGTCTCTACATCCACTTCGCAAATATCCGACTGGTTCCATGGGCGGTTATAGCGTTGAAAGTACAAACGTTTTCCGTCTTTTGACGCATACAATACATCAATATACTGATCCGACCAGCGATTAATATCAATTTTTTTCACTTCACGGGTATCAACATCTCCAATCAATAATTCATATTGGGTGACATGTTTATCGCCCGCCAGTTCGGCTTTATAAGTTTTCAGTGTCGGATATGGAGTAGACAACGAATTGATTAACCATAAATCACGCACTTTTCTGTTATCCTCACGAACTGCATAGAAACGATGACTACCCGGAATCCAATGAGCGGATTCAGCCCCGAAGCGTCCTTCCATCATGCCCTCATCTTCACGGTTAAATGTATAATTCGGTTCACCGTCCGTTGTCAGTTGTACAGGAATAGTATCTTGTCCTTTCTTCTGATTCCCGACAAAATACAAATTATCCTTGCTGGCATAAAGAAAGTAAAGACTATCCGGTGAATATTTCATCCAATACGGATCACTATTTCCATAAGATGGTTTCTCATTAAGCTGTTTCAACACTTTCGTATGAATGTTGTATGTATAAAGTCCACGGTCGAAATTAATACGGATAGTTTCGTTGTCCTTCATGAAAGTGAAAGACAGATATGGGTCTGCCGAAGAATAGGCTTTCTTGGTATATGCCGCAATTTTACTCAATAATTCAGCCGTATCAAACAGGAGACGTTTTTCCTTTTTCCTCGGATTGACATAATAATACTTCTTTCCTTCACGTGTAGTAAACGAATAATAAAAACAGTCCGTATCGTTAATAAACGTCGGCCTGACTTCTGTAGAATACTTTGTTATAGGATTCTGCTCCAACAAGCGGAACTTTTCCGCTAACTTATAATTCGCTTTCTGCTGTGCACCGGCAAGGCTGCATACAAACAACACAACTACCGGACATATGTATTTAAAGAGAGAGTTTTTCATAAAATCTTATCTATTGTCTTATTTGTTGCGATTAATGTCTCCCCAATAATCCGCACGAGTATCACCCAGCAAATGTTTGGCAAAGAAACGGTACATTTTCTTTTCAAAATACTCATCGGCAGAGCCATAGCCATGACCGGCTCCGGGAATAACAAGCATATCGAAATCCTTACCGGCCTCAATCAAAGCCTGAGCCATACGGTATGTATGTGCTGGATTCACATTCTTATCCATATCTCCGGTGACAAGCATCAAGTGTCCTTTCAGATTCTTGGCAATCTCTGCATTTGACTTTACACTAAACTTATATTCATACTCTTTTGTCTCGTTGCCCAGACTGTCTTTCACCACTTTCTCTACTTCCCTCACGCCGTTGTAACATTCTCCCCAACCACGATTATAGATGTTGTTATCATGGTTTCCGGAACAGGAAACGGCAGCTTTGTAAAAATCAGGATAGGTACAGATGGCTGCAGCAGCCATAAATCCACCACCTGAATGACCGTAGATACCTACCTTGTCAATGTCAATATAAGAATGTTTGCGAGCTAACTGCTCGATAACATATTTATCATCCGCTAATGGATAATCACGCATATTGCCGTAACCAAACCGATGATATGCCTTTCCACGCATAGGGGTATCTCCTCTGTGGCCTACAGTGATTACAATAAAGCCAAGCTGGGCCATACGGGTACAATAGCTATCATCCAACGTAAAGTTAGTAGGAACGAACCCGAAGTATGGTCCTGGATAAACAACCGAAATAATCGGATATTTCTTTTCCGGATCAAAATTAGACGGTTTCCACATCACTCCATACAAATCTGTAACATTATCGGCAGCTTTCACAACAAAACGTTCCGGCTTTTTCCAATCGGCGGCATATACCTGACTTAAATCAGGCTTTGCCAGCTCCATAATCACCTTGCCAGTATTATCCTTCAATAATATCTTCGGCTCCATATCGACTCTTGAGAATGTATCAATAAAGTAGCGCTTAGATTTCAAAAAGATTACCCGGTGCTGCCCGTCTTCTTTAGTGAGTAGAGTTGCTCCCTCACGATCCATACTGGACTTATACAAACGATAGTAAAACGGATTAATCTTCGGGTCATCTCCATATCCATAAAAATAAACCGTACGTTGCAGCGTATCAATAGCGGCAATATGTCCGCTTACCCACGGTCCTGAGGATATCGCATTTTTCAGGTTCCCTTGACCGTCGTAATGATAATAGTGTCCCCACCCTGTACGTTCGGAACGAAATAGAATATCTTTTCCATCATTCAGCACTTCCACACTACGTGCATGCGGATCACGATAAGGTTTATCCACCTCATGAATCAGTTCTTTGACTTCCAAGGTAGAGGTATTGACCGAACACACGTCTACCTCATCCCATGTACGTTTGGTACGTTCAAAAAAGACATACTTGCTATCCGATGTAACATTAAAAGGCATCACATACTGGTCATTCCACTTTTGTATCTTCGCTTTTTTCGCAGTCCGTTCTACAATATCAATGATTACAAGTTCATTCTGAGTTACATATTTATCTCCCGGAAATTCATACTTATATTTCTTCAACTCCGGCTTATCCGAAATCGAATTAATCACCCAAAAGTCACGCAATTTCCGATTATCATCAAGCACAATATATGCATGCCGGCTATCAGGACACCAACGAGCATTAGAAGGGACTTCACCATTCTCCCCCGCATCATCCTCACGAGCATACGAAAAATCAGGGACTCCATCTGTAGTCAATTGTACTTCCGTAGTATCTACTCCCAATGCTTTATTACCTTTCACATACAAGTTATGGTCTTTCGCATACAGTATATACTTCTTATCCGGAGAAAAATTCATCCATGCATATATCGGCTCGTCATCTCTGTCATCTGCCTTTTTCTCCTCCACCTCTTTCAATTTGCGGGTAATTCGATTGTAATCATACTTTTTCGACCTGTAACTGAATACAAACGACTTTTGATCTTTTGCGAACTTTAATTCTGACAAATCCAACCTTACCGGATTCACAACCTCATGAGTTAAACCGGAAAGCAGCATAGCCATCTCCTTGTTATCGAAGAGTAACTCCTTCTTTCCCGCCTTGGGGTTGACATAATAGTAGTGTTTACCTGCCGAAGTCGTAAAATCAAACCAAAAATTATCCGTATCATTGATTTCATGCGGATAAAGGGACATACTATTATTAGACAGTTTTCCCCCCAATGTAAATTTATGGAACTTCTCCGCCAACTCATAATTGGCTTGTACCGTATCATGCTCGGCAGGAGCTTGTCCCCATCCTTGCAATGCAAAAGTAAAAGACAAGCCGCCGGCAATAAAAAGTTGTTTTAATACCATGATAGTTATTTAGAAAGAAAAAGACATATAATCCATACCTCTACCCAACTTATAAAGGACATCTACAATTTTACCAAAATTCTTGTTTTCCTCCGAAGTGGTTTCATTCGGAAACAATTGTTTTATCTTAGCCCCCGTACAAACTCCGGTTTCTTCATTTTTAGTTTCTTCTACACCAAAAATATAGAAACTCCCATCTTCCAATGCTACTCCCAACTGACCATTATAAGGATACTTTTGCAGATAAGTATTATTTTCCACATCAATGCATGACAATGATTTAATTTTTGAAGGAAACGCTTCACCCAATGGTTGTAAGTTCCCTTTATATTCAGTTCCTGTCCAATAATCCGAGCCGAATTGATAATAATAAAGCTGATTTCCATTGGCAATAACTGTATAGCGTTTATTCCCAAACACCGCCATATCACGATAATCGGAAATAACACCAAGTGAATTTTCATAGAAATCTTCGCACGTCACTTTAGTTTTGCTTCCTTTCAAAGTAAAATACCATAAATCATACTGATTAGCGTCATTCTTCAACAGAGCTACCCAACAAGCCTCAGCGGAAGAGATATCATTACTTGATTCGTATGGCACTGGTCGTGCATCAACAACCTCTTTCTCCACATTAGAGAAATGGGTTGCACTTTCCTCTGTTATAGCATACACATTTCCACTGGAGTAACTTGAATTTTCTGTAATTGTAGTTCCCCCGTAAGCATATCCAAGGTCTAGAATACCCACAAAAGAATTATCCTCTTTTGTAAGTGCCAAAAAGACATTCGTATAATGTTGATTGAACTTATATGCCTCAAACAAGCGACTGAACAAGGTGTTATTATTCAATCCCACAGGCGTATAAAAACCGGCATGAAAGTCCGTCACATCTCCCTTGTTTTCCCAATAAATCTGTCCATTCTTATCACGTACGGCTTTAGCGGAATAGGTCATCGCCGCTTCTACAGGAGAGAAGTCTTCCGGTACTTGTGAAACATCACCAAATTCCTGGTACGTATACACTTCACGTTCAAAAGTGTTTCCATTCAATTCCACCCATGTATCTTGTTTCACGACCAGTTCGTCATATACTTCGATGCCATAATCGCCTGAATAATCCATGTCTCCTATATTGTTCATCAAACCGACAGGATTAGTTCCCAAATCAGGCACAATGTCACGTCTCACCTCATGATAAACCAACGAATCACGCATAAAGGTAGTTCCGTTATAAGTAACCGAATACTTATACGTATCAGGAATAATAAAATGAAGTACGGAACGACCGTTCTCTTCAGAAAGTATCACCCATCCACGTTGATAGACAGATCTTACCTTGACAAAAGTAGAACTTGAAAACTTGACTCCTGTTTTATTATCCTGTACCGCGAATGTCACTTCATAGGTACCACCTCTATCCGACAGGAAAGTGTAGGTTGGTCCTGTTTCCTCAGTCAGCAACTTGTGATTCAAATACCATTCATAGCTGACATCGGGGCTGATACTATCCATTGTGAATTTAAAAGTGGGTTCCAATTTCAATTCCTGTCCACTGAATACACTATATTCAGTAGAGAAATTTCCAAAATTATTCGCACCGCCCTGCATCTCATTTATTTGTTTGTAATCATAACTATTGTTATTGTCCAAACATCCCGATAATATCCCTACAAAAGCAGTTATTACTGCATATATCCATACTTTTTTCATACTTCACAATTATTTATCCTGCCACCGGCACCGTAATGATTAATCCATTCTCATCTTTCTCCCAATACTCTTGTTCCTTTCCCGCATTCATCTCTTTCAATTTGTTCTTCAGCTTCAGTGCATATTTACGTAACACCTGCTTGTTCTTTCCATCAAATACAACATGATCTTCCTTTAGCACCTCCAGAAAAAGTTCATATTTTCTTTGCGAATATTCACCCAGATAATACCATTCCGCTGAATTTCCCGGATTTTGCTCAGTTCCTGCATCGTTAACCGACCACCAGTCCGGTTTGAACAGGCGGTCGGTCACTGAAATCAACGCACGAGAATACAAACGGTCTCCTTGCTTAATCTCTCCATCCTCGTTGATTTGTAAAGCTAGAAGTCTGTTTTCCGACTGCAATATCGGGTCGTTCTTTAATGTCACATAGAGTGTATCTGTGAGCAATCCCTTTCTAATTTTACATTCATTGGGCAACATATACAAATGTTGAGGCAGTGTAGTACGGTTTTCGTCTACACTTATCGTAAAAAACAAATCTGATTCTTGTATTTTCCCTCTTATAGATACCTCGACCGGAATCACTGCATCTTCGCCGTCATTATAAGTTTTAAATGAGACGGTCGTTGTATCCTTTGTCATATCACTGATAAATCTTAGATATGACACCTCATTATTATTAACCAGCAGCCCCTGTTCTTCACATGATATGACCACTAAAGCGATCACACATATTAATAACCCCTTCAAAAGATATGTTATTCTCATTTTATCGGTCCTCATATTTATTTTAAATACATTACTTAATATTCATTTCCGAATCCGGCATAGGCAATACGGCATAGGTATCGACAGGCATCAAATCTTCACCGTAATAAGGATCACCGGTTTTAATAGGAATATTCAACCGTTTATATAGATAAAGAATCTGCCCCTCGCCCAAAAATTCCCGACGGGCATCATTCACCAAAATATTCATAAACTCCTCTTTGCTTATCCCCGGCTTATTGAAACTCAATCCTCTGCCTTTTTTCACCTCCTTCAGGTATTCATGTGCCTCATCGGAATTACTGTCAAAGATTGCTTCCGCAGCAATGTAATACACCTCCGACATACGAATCATCGGAATTGTCTGGTTATTTATCTCTGCATATTTGGCTTTAGCCGGTTGTTCGTAATATTTCAACGGACGATAATAATAATCATAATATTTAGCCTCTAACTGATACTTAGCCCGCCAATCCTTATTCAAATCTTCTCCATAAATCTCACTGGCTATATTCTTATGGATACATAAATAATATTCTTCACTGCTTCCATCAGTAGAATGATTGATTTCATAGTCCCAATCAACCAACTCTGTCGGGGAATAGAGAGCAAAAATAATATCGTTATACATCTTCACATTTCCACCCTCAATATCGTATTTTGACGTACTGGCTCTGAAATAACGCTTCTCCTTGTTCACATCTATAATCTTCTTGGCTTCAGTATATGCCTCCTTATTTTTTCCGGCATACAAATAGACACGAGCCAGTTCCGCTGTTACTGCGTAATAATTCAAGCGATAGCCTCTGAAATTCAAGAAAAGTGTTTCTCCCGTACCTTTTGAGCTAAATCGGTCATTCACTCCCATCTCCGAAACCTTGTCGACTTCCTGCAAAATGAGCTGAGCCTTTTTCAAATCATTGACAATCTTATCTAAACAATACATCACAGTCTGATGATCATTCACATAACTGGGATAAGTATCAACATACGGAATAAATGTCCGTTTGTCATCTTTAAATCCCATTGTAATCGGAGCCGGAGCATAGATACGCAGAAGATCGAATTGCATCATGGCACGTATCCCGATAGCTTCTGAAAGAATCATCTGTCGTTCCCGCTCCCGTCCATTGAAAAGCATGGAATCGGCAACAGCAGCCTGTTGTGCCAGATTGTTACAATTAGCAACTACATTCCATGCTGCATTCCACATCGCATCGGTAGTTGGAACAAGTTCCGCATTCTTAAAATTAAAAGCGGCTATCTTCTTCATCGCCTTTCCACCGCCATTGTCTGATGTTTGATCCAAATAATAAGATTGCCCCCATGCATCTATAATTCCCCATGTCAGATTACTGCCATACAAATTAAAGGTAGACATCTTCCGGTAGATGCCGTTCAGAGCGGTACGAAACCCGTCACCTGAAGAAAAAAGATATTCTTCCTTGATTTCATCGGCAGGATAAAGTTCCAGCCAATCCGAACAGGAAGTAAATGTCAGAATCGCAAAAGCGAAAGAAATAATTGTTGTATATATTCTTCGTATCATAACTTATATGCTTAGAATTGTGCTTTAATAGTAAAATCTACCGTCCATGATTTCGGGTAGCTCAGACCACGTTCCTGACGGATGGAGTTCCAGTTAATAAAATCACGCGTACTTGCCTCGAAGCGAAGCATGTTCATTCCCAAATACTTCTTTGTCCATTCGCGTTTGAAATCGTAACTCAATGTCAAAGCACTCAAACGGAAATAAGATTTATCCTGAACAAAACGTGATGTCGGCAAAGTCGTTCGATCAGCATTTTTAATGTCCTTGAACTGTGCAATGTCTCCCGGCTGCTTCCAACGATCGGTCAGTACACGCAAATCTACATTCTGATTAGTAATATCAGCATTCTCTACCCGGTCTACCAATGTCTGGTTGTATTCCTGTCCACCCCATTCATATTGGAAAGCTGCATATAAGCTTAATTGCCTATATACCAAATTAAATCCTACCGCACCATTGAATTTCGGCTCTGTATTGCCTACAACTACTTGCTGAGTGGTATCCCATGTATCTGCCACTGTTCCATCGCGATTCAAGAATATTTCCTGACCTGTGGTCGGATCAATACCTAAGGATTTTACTGCCCAAATAGAGGTGAGCGATTGTCCCTCTTCATACTGTGCGATAGGCACAGAATATTTCAAGTCTTTCTTGATTATATTATCTTGCTGATTCACCACTTCTTTCTGATAAAATTCTTGCACACGCTGATTGTACGCCCGTTGCGAATCTGATATTTCCAGAATCTTATTGGTGTTATGCGCCATATTACCCCATAAAGCAACCAGCCAGTTTTTGTCACGAAAAACATCTGCACGAACCTGTAACTCAAATCCTTTGTTCAGTACCTTACCCATGTTGTTTTTGTAAGAAGAGAAACCTGATGTATTCGACAAACTGACATCATTAACCAGGTCAATCGTTCTTTCATAGTAATAATCAGCCTCTACAGTCAAACGTTTATTCAGAAACTGCGTTTCAATACCGACATTGAATTTATCTGTCTTTTCCCATGTCAGATCATTATTGCCCAACGCTTGCAGCACTGCTCCAAAACCGGTGGCATACCATTCATCGAAAAGAGTTTCATACATTGTCGTAGCCGCATAAGCCGGAAAGCTAACCTTACCGGTACGTCCATAAGAGCCCCGGACTTTCAACTTATTGATTGCTTTATTATTATTCAGGAATTCATAATTATGAACATTTATCCCTACACCGGCTGAAAAGAAAGGTGCCCAACGTTGATTGGAGCCAAAGGCAGAAGAACCTTCGAAGCGTGTGGATACATCTGCCAAATAAATATCATTCCAAGTATAGTTTGCCGTAAACAGAACACTGGCAGTACGTGCCGTACTCTCCGTACGTACCGGTTTTTTATAAATTTCAGCAGCATAATTCAAAGAATGGAATTGTCCGGTAGGAAAGCCACGATAATGCGCATTGGTGGCATCCGAGGAACTAGACGAAGCTTCCCATCCCAACGAAGCCAACAAATTATGCGCACTTTTGAATGTATGAGAGTATGAAAGGAAAGCCTTGGCATTCCAATTCATATTATTGCCGCCATCTATATAAAGATCTCCGGTCTTACGTGCATCTTCTTCATTAGAACTATCACCGGATACTGTTGTATTGTGAGAAAGAGGATCTACAAATTTCTCACCACTGGAGTATTTGCGACTAATGCTGAACTGTCCTCTCACAGTCCATGATGGTGTCAGATACCAATTCAGATTCAAATTATTAGTTATTTCATCATATGCATCCCAATCATAGCTGGCTAGAGTTGCCTCATACAACGGATTATTGGAAGAACGGTTATTATTCCTAGAGTAAGTTAGTTTATTTATCATCTTTCCGGTAGCATCATAAGCCATATCGTAAGGTTGCAAACTCGTATAATCACTAAAAGAACCATAAGGAGATTCTTTCGATTTGACATGAGTAAATGAAACCGTATTCTTTACCTGCAGCGATTTCATACGATAGTCCAAAGAGAAACCTACACTATATTGATCGCGACCGGAACCTTTCATTACTCCTTTTTTACCATTGTAAGAAGCATCAACACCATAACGCAAATTCTGTGTGCCGCCTTCGACATATAAACTGTGCTTATGATCAAATGCGTTTTGTAAGGGATAAACCATCCAATCCGTATCAACTCCACGTTGTATCAACGAATACTTTTTATAATAACTATTCATCCCATTGCCCAGATTACTATTTTCAAAAAGTCCGGCTAAACGTTCAATTTCAAGTTTTTCTGATGCATTAGCCAGATTATAATCCCTCAGATCAGGCATTTCCACAGTACCAGTGAAGTTGTAAGATACCCGTACCTCACCAGGTTTCGGTTCTACTGTCGTAATGACAACCACACCATTTGCAGCCCGCGAACCATAAATAGCCGTAGCAGCAGCATCCTTCAAAATTGTCATACTTTCAATACGTGAAGGATCAAGATCATATATCTTTTCTATACTTACTTCAAAACCATCCATAATAAATGTAGGAAGATTAGGATTATTTTCCAAATTGGATTTGGACAGCTGATCTTTATCCAAATCTCTCACACCTATCCCCGAACGTCCACGAATATACATTTCAGGCAATGCGTTAGGGTCGGACCCGAATTGCGTATTGGTCATCAAGCGGAAAGAAGGATCAAACGACTGCATGGCATCCAAAATATTCGTTTGCGAAACTTTACGCAAATCATCTCCTGATATCTGTGTAGAACTACCAGTAAAACTGGTCTTACGGACATTGTTATATCCGGTCACAACCACATCATCCAATGTCTTCACATCGTCAACCAATGTAATCTCCAACGCCTTCTTACGAGTAGCATCCACCTGAAGAGTCTGCTTTTTCATACCGATAAAAGAAATCTCCAAAATCACTTTATCATCCTTCACATCCAGCGTAAACTCACCTTCAATATTGGTAGAAGTACCCGTACGAGTACCTTTTACGATGATGCTGGCTCCTGGTATCGGTTCCTTATTCGAATCAATAACCGTACCACGGATACGATTACTACGCTTCTCGGCCTGCAATTTACGAACAACAACAATACCGTCTTTCACCCCATAATCAAATCCCTGGGGATTTAAAATCAACTTCAGAGCGACTTCCCATTTCTCATTTTTTACATTAATTGATACGGGAGGAACTCCTTTAAACATTTGTGAATTATACAACATATTCACTCCTGTTTGTTTCTTCACTGCATCCAAAACTGTCTCGATAGAGACATTATGCAGATTCAAAGTTACCGTCTTATCCTGTGACGGTAGAGCCCATGTGCTAAATGTGCAACACACTGCCACTAAAAAACATAGTAGCCATCGTTTTTCTCTCATAAATTAATGATTAAACTTTACCTAATATTCTATTTATTCTTACTCTTTCACCCCATCGTATATCAATACTTTCCGGCCACTGATTTTATAAGTCAGATCGCCTGTCAGTTCCAAAGCATCCAAGAAAGAATTGACTGCTCTATAACGTTTCAAGCTGCCACTGTAAGTTATATCGCGCAGATCCGGCGTTTCATAATAAACCTGTATATCATACCAGCGTTCGAATGTCTCCATAATCTCCCCTAAAGAACGATTTTTAAAGTTGTACACACCGTTTACCCAACCTGTATATTCATCCAGATCGACTGTACGTTTCTCTGTGCCATTGGCAGAGACTACTGCTTGTTCACCCGGCTGAAGAGTTACCGTTCCGACATTCGGTGCAGAAAACTGTACTTTACCATGCACCAATGTAGTGTAACAAACGGAAGCATCGGTATAAGCATTCACATTAAACGCCGTACCAAGCACCATCACTTCGCCAAGATGAGTTTGTACCACAAACGGATGAGATTCATCCTGCACCACCTCAAAATAAGCCTCACCTTCCAGAGCTACAATCCTACGTTTACCCGCAAAGCGTACCGGATAAGTCAACTTAGAACCAGCATTCAAATAAACTGTTGTTCCGTCAGCGAGGACCACAGTATTTTCCCCTCCACGTGGTATGACTAGTTCATTTGATATTACCGGCTTCTCTACGACGCTTTTCTCTTCGTGTTGTGTTGTGACGGTTGGTTTATATGACAGCACTCCTTCCTTATATTTTACCTGGACGCCATCTACCATTACGTTAACTTCTTTCTTCCGCACATCAATAATACTGCCATCGGGTAAAGTCAATTGTGCCTGTTGAACTCCCGGCTGAATCAATGGTCTGCTTTCCTCTTCAATCGAACCATAATTCGACATATAGAAAGATAAACCAATTACTAAAACGACAGCTGCTGCAACAGACCACCAAATCCGGAAAGCACGAGGCTTCTTTATTACCTCCGGTTCCGTTTGTCCGATTCTCTGAAGGAAAGATTCATAGGCTTTCTTTGATGAATAATTTTCACATTCTCCAAATGCAACTCTTAATGTCTCACCATTCTGCAATTGCTTGTACACTTTTTGCAAGTCCGGACATTCCGCCAATCGCTTTTCAAGCTCTTGCTGTTCCGATTCATTAGCTTCTCCTAAAAGAGCTTTCTTCATTAAAGCGGCATCTTGATATACATTTTCGAACTTCTTCATCTTATTTTTCCTTTTTAAATCAAACAACTGCTTAATTACTCTATTATAGATATGCATAACTCGCAGAAAAGGGTGACAAAAAGATGATATTTTTCTGAGATAAGAATATAAAGGAGAATATTTTAGCGATGGAAATATAACATTATGTCACGACATAAAAGGAATCCGCTCGCTTTTAACAAAGAAAACAAATCTTAAGCAATCAATAAAAAGATGAAGATGTATCAAATTGACTTTTTATCTTTTTAGAGAAATAAACAAAGAATAATAAAATGAACAGAGTCGCCCATCCTCTCACGAAGGAATTTATAGCTGCGTGTCTTTTGAGTTTTAACAGTATTGATACTTATTTCCAGGCGTTCCGCTATCTCTTCCCATGTATATCCTTCGATTCTCATTAAGATAATCCGGCGTTGCTCGGACGGAAGTTCTTCGATATGGCAATAGAGTTGCCGGATAATTTCTTCTTTCACCGTCAATGCATAAATCATATCTTCGTCCTCCACGCTTTCTTCTTCGGCTAAAGAATTCAATATGGTATCATGGATTTGATTATTGCGTATATACAATAAGGTATTATTATAGCAGGCACGATAAAGATAATTGGTAAGCTCTTTACTATCAGAAAAGGTACGCTTCCCTTCCCATACAGAAATAAAAACGTCTTGCACCAAATCTTCTACCGCATCGGCGACCGGCAATATCTTGGACACATAAACGCATAAGGCAGCATAAAAACGATCGTAGAAATCGCCCCACATCTTTTCATCCTTCCGGTTTACTCCCGCTACTATGGTGTCAATTTTATCGTTCATACTGTCACATTACCTGCGAAAAAAGAAAACAGAATCCACAAAAATCACCGTAACTACTTACTTTTGCGATATTTACGGATGCAAATATATTGTTTTTTTCAGAAACGCAGATCTTGCCAGCTTACAAAATAGAAAATAAAAATCTCCCTTTCCTACATAAAGTTTCTGATTCTATTCTCTTCCACCTGTCATCGCGCTTATTAAAACCGTCTGTTCATCGGATTTTCAGGCGTGATAACAGGATAACAAGAGCATGTTCATTGAACCGCTTCAGATAATGACATAATTGCCACTCACATTCTTCACCGAAAGCCAATCTGCTTATGCACAGAACTTTTCGGTGAACAAGGAGCTATATTTTCACCTGTCACAGCCCTTCACCCCCTTCACCAAATAAAACAAGACGGCATCGCGGAGACGCTTACTTGAATTATATTCTAGTCTCTTCCTATTTTTCTTCTTTTTAAAATGAATAAATGTTGCTTTTTCGATCGGTTGATACTGCTAAAGGATAACGTTGATACTGCTAAAGGATAGCATGGAAAAGAGGGTTTGCAAGTTTTCAGCCAAGAAAATGTTTACTTTCACATGAAATGAAAAAGACGCTTTCTTAGGCTGACATCTCGCCTATTTATCGTATTTTTGGTTCTTAGTCATTGAAAGCCGACTGAAGTTGACCATTCAGCCGACTAGAGTTGACTAAACAGCCGACTCCCGTCGGCTTAGTAGACAACTGGAGTCGGCTTTTGACGAAATTATATGTTTTAACTGATAAGAAATAATAATGGCTATCGTATTTGACTGATATGACACCCCGAACGCTTCTTCGGAAGAGGAAGGAAGTAACGTTGCATCCGCGTATCTCCATGAATGGTAAAGTGGACACGGATTGCGTAAGGGAGAAGAAGTACATATCAAAGGGGCGATTATTATGAGGTGTCGAGAGATGCGGAGAATCCATGCGATGAAGGGTGTGAAGGACGTGAAGGAATAGGTGACATGCACTGCTTGAGCGATGAATATCTAGCTGACGAATTGTTGATGGAATGGAAAGCAAAAAATAATGAATGAAAATCATAAACGCCCATCATAATAAAATCAGGGCTCAGTTGTAATTCTTGGAGGATTGCGTTAAAATCAGAATTCTGCGAAAAGGCACAAAAAAAGAGCGAATCATTCCGCCCCACCTTTAAAGAATCCCCATAAATGGGATTCTTCTTTTTCTTCATCTTTCATTTACTCTTTACCTGAAAACATCTTTTTTCCTAATACCTAATCAAAACAATCTTTTTCCTAAAAACTAATCTTAAAATCTAATACCTTAATTCTAGAAACTAATATCTTTCAATTATTACCTTTTTCTAATACCTAAAATATAAGTAGTTTCACAACTACACTGCAAAGGTATAGCTGTTTGCGAAAACAACAAAAGCCATCATACAAAAAATTACATTCAGACTTATTTTTTTGACTTATGTCAAGACGTAAGGTAGATTTTGAGTGCAAACCTCACGTTTATCCCCACAACAGTCCGTCCTTTTAACAAATCTTTCCTTTTACTCTCTAGTTGCACTCACAATTGAGCAAGCACACAACTAACAAAAAGAAAGCAAAACAGGGAACTTAAAACACAATCTATTGCCATTCTATCCCAAAACCAGCAATCACAAAAACCAATAAGCGCCCTATTTTCGAACAATCTGCATATTTCTAACCCAAAACTACGGCGTTTTTTTCAATCAAGCCGGATTCCTCCCCGGATTTTCAGAAGCAAAAACAGGTTGAAGATACAAGTCTCGCAACTTTTCCGTAACTTTGCAGCGTTTGATAATAAATAAGATAGGAATGGATTTTAAGTACGACGTAATTGTAATTGGTGCCGGACATGCCGGTTGCGAAGCAGCAGCCGCTGCTGCAAATTTAGGTTCCAAGACTTGTCTCATTACGATGGACATGAACAAGATTGGACAGATGAGCTGCAACCCTGCCGTGGGTGGAATCGCCAAAGGACAAATTGTACGTGAAATAGATGCGCTGGGCGGACAGATGGGATTGGTGACAGACGAAACAGCGATCCAGTTCCGAATACTGAATCGCTCGAAAGGTCCCGCCATGTGGAGCCCCCGTGCCCAATGCGACCGCGCAAAGTTTATCTGGTCTTGGCGGGAGAGACTGGAAAATACGCCCAACCTTCATATCTGGCAGGATACCGTATGCGAGCTTCTTGTTGAAGACGGCGCAGTGACCGGACTGGTTACCGCGTGGGGTGTCACCTTCAAGGCAAAATGTGTTGTCCTCACCGCAGGAACTTTCCTCAACGGACTGATGCACATAGGACGCCACCAGTTGCCGGGCGGAAGAATGGCAGAACCGGCTTCTTACAAATTAACCGAATCCATCGCCCGCCACGGCATCACTTACGGAAGGATGAAAACCGGAACTCCGGTACGAATCGACGCGCGCAGCGTTCATTTCGATCAGATGGAAACACAGGACGGTGAATGTGACTTTCACAAGTTCTCTTTCATGGATACCAGTGTACGCCACTTGAAGCAACTGCAATGCTGGACCTGCTATACTAATGAAGAAGTACATCAGATTCTACGTGACGGACTGCCGGATTCTCCCCTATTCAACGGACAGATTCAAAGCATCGGGCCCCGTTATTGTCCGAGCATTGAAACGAAGATTGTAACTTTCCCCGATAAGACCCAGCATCAATTGTTCCTCGAACCGGAAGGCGAAACAACACAGGAGTTATATCTCAACGGATTCTCTTCTTCGCTTCCGATGGACATACAAATTGCCGCTTTAAAGAAAATCCCGGCCTTCAAAGATATGGTTATCTATCGTCCGGGATATGCAATTGAATATGACTATTTCGACCCGACACAGCTAAAGCATACGTTGGAATCGAAGATTATCGGCAACCTGTTCTTTGCCGGACAAGTAAACGGTACTACCGGATACGAAGAAGCAGGCGGACAAGGATTGATAGCCGGAATCAATGCACATATCAATTGCCACGGTGGCGAAGCCTTCACACTGGCACGCGATGAAGCATATATCGGCGTATTAATCGATGACTTGGTAACCAAAGGCGTCGACGAGCCTTACCGGATGTTTACTTCACGCGCAGAATATCGTATCTTGCTACGTATGGACGATGCCGATATGCGCCTGACCGAACGAGCCTATAAACTCGGATTAGCAAAGGAAGACCGCTACCAATTAATGAAAGGGAAAAAGGAAGCAGTGGAACAAATTGTTTCTTTCGCACACAGTTATTTGATGAAACCGGCATTAATTAATGATGCCCTCGAGAAGATAGGGACGACTCCCCTACGCCAAGGATGCAAACTGATAGAAATTCTGAATCGCCCGCAAGTGACAATTGAAAATATCTCGAAATATGTGCCGGCATTTCAACGCGAACTGGATAAAGCGACTGAATCCAACCAAAATCGTAAAGAAGAGATTCTTGAAGCTGCCGAAATTCTAATCAAATATCAAGGATATATCGACAGAGAACGAATGATAGCAGAGAAACTGGCAAGACTGGAAAGCATCAAGATTAAAGGCAAATTTGATTATGCTTCCATCCAATCTTTATCGACCGAAGCCCGGCAAAAGCTGACAAAGATAGATCCGGAAACGATTGCCCAAGCAAGCAGAATCCCGGGAGTATCGCCAAGTGACATCAACGTATTACTGGTGCTTTCCGGACGATAACCGCCAACGTTTCACGTGAAACAAAGCATTTAAATAAACGATATAAACCAATGATTATGAGCAAAGAAACGCTAATTAAAAGCATTCGGGAAATACCAAATTTTCCTATTCCCGGAATCCTGTTCTATGATGTTACCACTTTATTCAAAGACCCATGGTGCCTACAGGAATTATCGAACATCATGTATGAAATGTATAAAGATAAAGGCATCACCAAAGTGGTAGGTATAGAATCAAGAGGCTTCATCATGGGACCTATCCTGGCTACCCGGCTGAATGCAGGTTTCATCCCTATCCGGAAACCCGGCAAACTTCCTGCCGAAACGCTTGAAGAAAGCTATGACAAGGAATACGGGAAAGACACTGTGCAAATTCATAAAGACGCATTGGATGAAAACGACGTAATCCTCCTACACGATGACTTACTGGCAACAGGCGGCACCATGAAAGCAGCCTGCGAACTGGTAAAGAAGCTGAAACCAAAAAAGGTATATGTAAACTTCATCATCGAATTGAAAGACCTGAATGGTAAATCTGTATTCGGAGATGATGTAGAAGTAGAATCCGTATTGTCTTTATAAAGGATTTGATTATATTTGCAAGGCGTAGTTGAACTACGCCTTTTTTATTTTAGATATCCCTCAGCACTAACGATCATGAATGCAGAAATGGAAAGCAGAACCAATGAATATTTAAAAGGAATCGTAGCCAACCTCCCGGAGAAGCCAGGCATCTACCAATACCTGAATACGGAAGGGACGATTATATACGTTGGAAAGGCGAAAAATCTAAAGAAAAGAGTCTACTCCTATTTCAGCAAGGAGCACGAACCGGGAAAGACGCGAGTGCTTGTCAGCAAGATTGCCGATATACGCTATATCGTAGTCAATACGGAAGAAGACGCATTGCTGCTGGAGAATAATCTAATAAAGAAGTATAAGCCACGTTACAATGTCCTGCTGAAGGACGACAAGACATATCCTTCTATCTGTGTACAAAACGAGTATTTTCCCCGGATTTTCCGAACCAGAAAGATTATCAAAAACGGTTCTTCTTATTATGGACCGTATAGTCATACCCCGTCTATGTATGCGGTACTGGATTTGATAAAGCATCTGTATCCTTTACGCACTTGCAATCTGAACCTGAGTCCGGAGAATATACGGGCGGGGAAGTTCAACGTATGTCTGGAATATCACATCAAGAACTGCGCTGGTCCCTGTATCGGGTTGCAATCACACGAAGATTATCTTAAAAACATCGATGAAATCAAGGAAATCCTGAAAGGAAATACACAAGACATCAGTCGTATACTACTGGAAAAGATGCAGGCGTTGGCAGCCGAAATGAAGTTTGAAGAGGCGCAGAAAGTGAAAGAGAAATATCTTCTGATAGAGAATTACCGTTCGAAATCCGAGGTGGTAAGTTCTGTATTACATAATATCGACGTGTTCGCTATCGAAGAGGACGAGGCTAATTCGGCTTTCGTCAATTATCTGCATATCACAAACGGTGCCATCAATCAGGCTTTCACGTTCGAATATAAAAAGAAGCTGAACGAATCAAAAGAGGAGCTTTTGACGCTTGGTATTATTGAAATGCGGGAACGCTACAAAAGCCAATCCAGAGAGATCATAGTGCCTTTTGAGCTCAATTTGGAGTTAAATAATGTCGTATTTACCGTTCCACAGCGGGGAGATAAGAAGAAGTTGCTGGAACTATCCATCTTAAACGTGAAGCAATACAAGGCCGACCGGCTGAAGCAGGCGGAAAAACTGAATCCTGAGCAGAGAAGTATGCGCCTGATGAAGGAGATACAACAGGAACTACACTTAGAAAAACCGCCTTTGCAGATTGAATGTTTCGATAACTCAAACATACAGGGGGCGGATGCGGTAGCGGCATGCGTTGTATTCAAAAAGGCGAAACCATCGAAGAAAGATTACCGGAAATACAATATAAAGACGGTTGTAGGGCCTGATGACTACGCTTCCATGAAAGAGGTTGTCAGAAGGCGTTATCAACGCGCTACTGAAGAAAGCTCTCCACTGCCCGACCTTATTATCACTGATGGTGGGAAAGGGCAAATGGAAGTTGTCAGAGAGGTTATTGAAGACGAACTGAACCTTAATATTCCCATTGCAGGATTGGCGAAAGACAATCGCCACCGCACATCAGAACTGCTTTTCGGATTTCCGCCACAGACTATCGGCATCAAGCAGCATAGTCCGTTGTTCCGTCTGCTGACGCAGATTCAGGATGAGGTGCACCGTTTTGCCATCAGTTTCCATCGTGATAAACGCAGCAAACGACAAGTTGCGTCCGCACTGGATAGCATTAAAGGGATCGGAGAAAAGACAAAAACAGCACTTTTGAAAGAGTTTAAGAGCGTAAAACGAATAAAAGAAGCCTCTCTGGAGGAGATTGCCGCTATCATCGGAGAAGCGAAAGCCAAGACCGTAAAAGAGGGATTAAGCAATGAATCATCAAAGAATGAATAAGAAGCCGGCGGAGTGGAGCAAGTTATCTTTCTATCATTTTCAGGCGCGGTTTACACAGATTGCACGGATTTCACGGTTAAATTACTAAAAGCCGCGTTATCCGTGCAATCTGTGTAAACTGCGCCTAAATAATAAACCATTAAAGCTTTCGGGAAAACCCTATAATATTTTCCCGCCAATACAACGTTTTCTCTTCCGAATTTTGTAAATTTGCCTTTCCTAACCACGAAATAGAATAAATAACAATGCGAATAGTCATACAACGGGTAAGCCATGCGTCAGTAACCATTGAAGGACACTGCAAATCGTCCATCGGAAAAGGGATGCTGATATTAGTTGGCATCGAAGAATCAGACGGACAGCAAGACATCGACTGGCTCTGCAAAAAGATAGTAAATCTGCGTATCTTCGACGATGAAAATGGGGTGATGAACAAGTCTATTTTAGAAGATGGAGGCGAAATTTTAGTTATCAGCCAGTTCACGCTACACGCTTCTACCAGAAAGGGGAATCGCCCTTCCTACATCAAAGCTGCCAAACCGAATGTCTCTATCCCACTCTACGAGCAATTCTGCAAAGATTTAAGCGATGCACTGGGAAAAGAAATAGGCACAGGAACCTTCGGAGCAGACATGAAAGTTGAACTTTTAAACGACGGTCCTGTTACTATATGCATGGATACCAAAAACAAAGAATAGATATTCCATACTAATCACTAATCACTAAAAAAATGACTCTGGAAGAAGCACAGAAACAAGTGGACCAATGGGTGAAAACATACGGTGTCCGCTACTTCAGCGAGTTGACCAATATGGCAGTCCTGACGGAAGAAGTAGGAGAACTGGCGCGTGTCATGGCCCGCAAATATGGCGATCAATCCTTCAAGGAAGGAGAAAAAGACAACATAGATGAAGAGATAGCAGACGTCTTATGGGTGCTTCTCTGCATCGCCAACCAGACGGGAGTAGACATCACCGATGCCTTCCGGAAAAGCATAGAGAAAAAAACGAAACGAGATAATAAAAGACATATCAACAATCCAAAACTGAAAGATCATGGAAGAGAATAACTCACAGCCCAACAAGTACAAAGCCGCATTGGCAAAGTATAATACCAATCTGAGCGATGCAGATATTCAAGCTCACGTAGCTGAATTGATTGAGAAAAAAGTGCCGGAGAACAACACGGAAGACGTTAAGAAATTCCTGTTCAACTGCATTGATCTAACCACCCTGAACAGTACGGACAGCGACGAAAGCGTGATGCACTTTACTGAAAAAGTCAATCAGTTTGACGACGAATATCCTGATCTGAAAAACGTAGCAGCCATCTGCGTGTACCCCAACTTTGCAGCCATCGTTAAAAACACGCTGGAAGTAGACGGAGTCAATATCGCCTGTGTATCAGGAGGTTTTCCCTCTTCACAAACATTCATTGAAGTGAAAGTGGCAGAAACAGCACTTGCCATTGCAGACGGTGCAGACGAAATAGATATTGTGATTTCCATCGGCAAGTTCCTTAGCGGAGACTACGAAGGAATGTGCGAAGAAATACAAGAACTAAAAGAAGTTTGCAAGGAACGCCACCTCAAAGTAATCCTCGAAACAGGCGCATTAAAGAGTGCTTCCAACATCAAGAAAGCCTCTATCCTATCCATGTATTCGGGCGCAGACTTCATCAAGACGTCTACCGGAAAGCAGCAGCCTGCCGCCACACCGGAAGCCGCTTATGTGATGTGTGAAGCTATCAAAGAATACTATCAGAAGACAGGAAACAAGATTGGATTCAAACCGGCAGGTGGTATCAACACCGTTAACGATGCGATTATTTACTACACTATTGTAAAAGAAGTATTAGGTGAAGAATGGCTTGACAACCAACTGTTCCGCCTGGGGACCAGCCGTTTAGCCAACCTCCTCCTTTCCGACATCAAAGGCGAAGAAATCAAGTTCTTCTAAAAGTTAAAGGCTACATTAGCAATCAAATACGCCTTACCGCGCGACTCCCGTATCACGGGAATCGACGCGGTATTTTTTATCTAAGAAAAACTAAAGATAGTTACTGGACAATTCGGAAAAATAATTATCTTTGTGAATGGTTTAGCGATGAAAATATAGCTAATTAGTTATATTAGAGAACGTTTCATTTATTACCAATTCCTGGAATTCTGCAAAATTCAACGTTATGAATGGTAATAAGCAAACGGGGATCACGCTTTTCACAAACCTTATGGAGGTATCAAGGATGGACACTTACACGAAAACCTTACGATTCAATCACAACCCTCGAAATCTCGTCCTCGGAACAGAGAAAAAGAAGGGATTACGCATTGGGTATATGGAAGCCGGACTGCAAGGCTTCTATCTCAACTCCATGGAGACCGGAGTCCATCCGCAAAAGCTATCCAGACTGCTGACAGAAGAGTTCCACTGTACCGATACCGAGTCCGTCACCGGATTATTACAGTTCCTTATTAACGAAGGAGACAGGGTCTCCTACCAAGTTATGCTCCCCCACTTACTCTCCACAGAGAACATCAACGAGTTCGAAAGTATCATCCAAAAGCGCTTTTTCGGAGTAGAACGCTTCATTGAGCAAGGAAAGAATCTATACAAATTCGTGAAATATACAGAGAAAAGAAGAGACCCGATTATATGGATAAATGACTTAGAAAAAGGGATTATCGGATGGGACATGGGATTGCTTGTCAGCTTGGCGCGCGCCTCCCAAACATGCGGGCACATCAGTAAGGAACAAGCCTGGAAGTACATAGAACAAGCAGCTCAATTATGCTCTTTAGCCCTTCATACCGCTGAAGAAATAGACAAGAGTTTCCTTTTAGGAAAAGCGATGAAATCGGGAAAAATAGAAGATTGGGATCGATTATTATCGTGCTATTCACTTCTGAGCAAGCACCGGAAGTAATCATTTTTCGCGGTCTACCACGTAATCCAAGTAAGCCCGAAGAGCTACACAAATATCAGATTCCGGCAAAGAAGCCAGTAAATCAAAAGCCTTTTGCTTATAGACATTCATCGTCTGAACGGCATATTCAATACCCCCGTTTTCTTTGATAAACGAGATCAAACGGGCAATTTCATCGGGAGTAGCTGTACCCTCCTTTACCTTGATTGCCAATTCTTGCGCCTCATCATTTTTTGTCGTGTTCAATACATACAAAGCGGGCAATGTCAGTTTACCTTCAAGCATATCATTACCTGTCGGTTTGCCAATCTCTCTATTATCAAAGTAATCGAAAATATCATCTTTTATCTGGAAGCAGATACCAATATATTCGCCCAACAAACGAGCCAGTTCAGCTTCTCTCTCCCCTACACCTACCGAAAAAGCGGCAGCTTTCGTACAGGCGGCAAAAAGAGCGGCGGTCTTCTTACGGATTACATCAAAGTAAACCTCCTCAGAAAAGCTATGATTACTTACATTCGAAAGCTGAAGCAACTCACCGTCAGCAAGATCCTGCCCAAGAGTAGACACCAGTTGAATAATGCGGTGACTGTTCGTCAGTTCGGCATGCACCAGACTAGTTGCCAGCAGATAGTCTCCCGTCAGCACGGCTACTTTATTATTAAAGATAGCATTTACTGAGAGTTGTCCACGGCGTTCGGTACTTTCATCCACAACGTCGTCATGTACCAAACTGGCTGTATGAAGGAGTTCCAATGAAACAGCCGCATGAAGAGTGGAAGGACATATAGCACCATAAAGACGTGCTACCAACAAAACAAGAATAGGACGCATCATCTTGCCATTCCTCTGCCGTATGTGAGATACAACGCTATCGAGCAATGCATTTGAACTGGAGAGAGAACTATCAAAAAGTGCCTTGAAGTCTCTCAGTTCTGCTTCAATCGGAGTTCTGATGAGTGAGATGCTGTCCATTAATTACACAATTTGAGCACAAAAGTAATAATAAAACGCTGAATACCGTATTTTTTTGTACTTTTACCATGAAAAATTAATTAAATCTATGGATTCAAGTAATAAATTATTTCTTTTAGACGCTTATGCACTGATATATCGGGCGTATTACGCCTTTATTAAGAACCCAAGAATCAATTCCAAAGGATTCAACACTTCAGCTATTCTGGGTTTTGTAAACACCCTCGAAGAAGTGCTGAAAAAAGAGAATCCCACTCATATAGGAGTAGCCTTCGACCCCGCAGGACCTACCTTCCGTCACGAAGCTTTCGAACAATATAAAGCGCAGCGTGAAGAAACTCCGGAAGCGATCCGCCTTTCCGTACCTATTATAAAGGATATTATTCGTGCTTACCGCATCCCTATTCTGGAAGTTGCAGGCTACGAAGCCGACGATGTAATAGGTACGCTTGCCACCGAAGCCGGCCGCCAAGGTATCACCACCTATATGATGACTCCCGACAAAGATTACGGGCAGTTGGTAAGCGACAAGGTATTTATGTACCGTCCCAAGCACACAGGAGGTTTCGAAGTGATGGGTGTTGAAGAAGTGAAAGCCAAGTTTGACATTCAGTCTCCGGCACAAGTGATTGACATGCTCGGGCTGATGGGCGACTCTTCGGATAATATCCCCGGATGTCCCGGAGTAGGAGAAAAGACTGCCCAAAAACTAATTTCCGAATTCGGAAGCATCGAAAACTTATTAGAGCATACCGACCAACTGAAAGGAGCACTGAAAACAAAAGTGGAAACGAACCGGGAAATGATTACTTTCTCGAAATTCCTCGCCACGATTAAAATCGATGTGCCCATCCAACTTGAAATGGGTTCTCTTGTCCGCGAAGAAGCAGACGAAGATTCACTTCGCAGCATTTTCGAAGAACTAGAATTTAGGACGCTCATCGACCGGATACTAAAAAAAGAGGTTTCCGGAAATAGAATAACCTCCACTCCCGGAAGCAAAGTCGCCACTGGAAAAAGCGCCCCCTCTCCTCTTCCACTTTTTCCCGAAGAAGGAGGTGGAATACAAGGCGATTTGTTTGCGAATTTCACGTCCAATGAGCCGAGTGAAGCAAAAAAATCAAATCTAGAGACGTTAGAATCGCAGCCACGCAACTATCAACTCATTGATACAGAAGAGAGAAGAAGAGAAATTATTCAAAAGTTACTTACATCGAAAAATCTCTCGTTAGATACGGAAACCACCGGGACCGAACCAATGGATGCCGAATTGGTCGGAATGAGTTTTTCCATTGCCGAAAATGAAGCATTTTATGTTCCTGTTCCATCAGATCGGGACGAAGCGTTAAAAATCGTAAAGGAGTTCTGCCCAGTCTTCGAAAATGAGAATTCGTTAAAAGTCGGACAGAATATCAAGTACGATATGATCGTTCTTCAAAATTATGGTGCAGTAGTAAAAGGTCCGCTTTTCGATACGATGATCGCTCATTATGTTCTTCAACCGGAGCTTCGTCATGGTATGGATTACCTGGCAGAAATTTATCTGCATTATCAGACTATCCATATTGACGAACTGATAGGTCCCAAAGGGAAGAATCAGAAGAACATGCGCGACCTCGATCCGAAAGATGTATATCTGTACGCTTGCGAAGATGCGGACGTCACTCTGAAACTGAAAAACGCATTGGAGAAAGAACTGAAAGAGAATGACGCCGAACGTTTATTCTATGATATAGAAATGCCGCTTGTTCCGGTATTGGTCCATATCGAACGGAACGGAGTATTGCTGGATACGGAAGCACTGAAACAATCATCCGCTCATTTCACCGCCCAGATGGAGCAAATCGAAAAAGAGATTTACGAACTGGCCGGTGAGACCTTCAATATCGCTTCACCCAAACAAGTCGGCGAAGTCTTGTTTGACAAGCTGAAGATTATAGAAAAAGCAAAAAAGACCAAGACCGGGCAGTATGTCACCTCGGAAGAAGTACTCGAAAGCCTCCGGCATAAACATCCTGTGGTAGAAAAGATTCTGGAACATCGCGGACTGAAAAAGTTATTGGGCACGTATATCGACGCGCTTCCCCTACTTATCAACCCACGCACAGGAAGGGTGCATACCTCTTTCAACCAGACTGTAACCGCTACGGGACGCCTTAGTTCAAGCAACCCGAACTTACAGAATATCCCTATCCGCGACGAGAATGGAAAAGAAATCCGTAAAGCATTCATCCCCGATGAAGGCTGCCTCTTCTTCTCTGCCGACTATTCGCAGATCGAATTGCGTATTATGGCGCACCTTAGCGAGGATAAGAATATGATCGACGCTTTCCTTAGCAATCACGATATTCATGCTGCCACCGCTGCCAAAATCTATAAAATTGATCTGAAAGATGTAAGTTCCGACATGCGCCGTAAAGCCAAGACTGCCAATTTCGGTATCATCTATGGCATATCCGTATTTGGTCTTGCCGAACGAATGAATGTAGACCGCAAAGAAGCCAAAGAATTGATCGACGGTTACTTTGAAACTTATCCGGGAGTGAAAGCTTATATGGACAAAAGTATTCAGGTGGCCCAAGAAAAAGGTTATGTAGAAACAATTTTCCACCGGAAACGCTTCTTGCCGGACATCAACTCCCGCAATGCCGTTGTACGCGGATATGCGGAACGAAATGCCATCAACGCCCCTATCCAGGGAAGTGCGGCAGATATTATAAAAGTAGCAATGGCACGTATCTATCAACGGTTCCAGACCGAAGGAATACAAGCCAAAATGATTCTGCAAGTACATGACGAATTAAATTTCAGCGTTCCTGTCAATGAAAAAGAGCGTGTAGAAGAGATTGTCATCGAAGAAATGGAGAAAGCATACCGCATGCACGTCCCCTTGAAAGCAGATTGCGGATGGGGCAAAAACTGGCTTGAAGCACATTAAACCATCAAGTGAATAAAGACCATCTTAAAAAGGAATTGCTATCTTTTAGATACTAATTGCGCAGGGAGACCCTATCTTATCCAGGGTTTCTGCTTACAAAATAGAAGCAAGTATAGGTAATAACATTATTTAACTCGTTATCCAGAAAGCTAGAAAAAGGAATCCTTTTTCGACGAAGTGATTCATTCTATATCCGGCAGATTAACTGCCGGATATTTTTTTGTCACCAATCTTGGCAAAAAGCTACCCATTCCCCGCCCCACTTCTTGACATTTTGATAATCTTTTATCTTCTAAAATGCATAAATACCAAATTAATATGTAGATTTGCAACGAAAAACTGATGCGTTTGATAGACAAATGAAAGTATAACTCAAAAATTTAAATAGCCATGAAAGCAAAAGTATCTTTAAAAATGTTCGTTTTAACTGCAGTTCTTCTTGTTGTATCGCTTGCTACTTCAGCACGTAGCTACGACAATCAATTGATTTATAACCCAATCGAAGAGAATGGCATGACAGTAGGACAAACCGTTTACAAAATGGACGGAAACATACTTGCCAACTACATGAAGTACAACTATAAGTACGATGACAATAAACGTATGATTGAAAGCGAAGCCTTAAAGTGGAACAGCAGCAAAGACGAATGGGAAAAAGACCTACGCATCAACTATACGTATGAAGGCAAGACCGTTACTACCAATTATTATAAATGGAACGCTAAAAAACAAGCCTACGTACTAGTACCCGAAATGACCGTTACAATGGATAATACAAATATGTAATATAAACTCTCTCTCATTCTAATATTCTAACAAAAAAGATACGCCGCTTCTGCTGAAGAAGTGGCGTATTGCAATTTATAAGGTCTACATTACAAAACAAAGAAACGCTCTTGCAGTTCTTTCAGATAACTTCGAGAAATCACCAGATCGTTTTTATCGTGAAAAGGCGGATAAAGCTGACAACACTTACCATCAATCATTGCCAAATACTTAATATTTACAATGGCCGATTGGCTAATCTGTACAAAAGCTTGTGAATAACTAATAATATCTTCTGCTTTTGTATTCCGCTTCAAACTCAGGCGAGTCTGATTAAACAAGACTACCTGCCATTGACGCTTGTCTTTCAGATACTCAAAAAAGCCGATTTCTTCCAAGCGTAAAAGCTTGAACCCCGTCACTGTGCTAATCATAAACATGACTTGTTGTGGCATTAATGCACTGATAGAAGAAGCAAAAGAGGGCAAAAGAGGAAGCGAAGCAGAGGACATTGCCTTCCGGTAACGCTCCATAATCACTTTCAGGTCTTCTGCTTCAAAAGGCTTCAACAGGAAGTCAAAAGCCGATTCACGCAATGCCTGAAGCAAGTATTTATCATAAGAGGTGTAAAACACCACCTTCATATCCCACAAAATATCCTCTCTAATTTCACTTAGCAGGTTAAGCCCCAATGTATCCGGAAGCTCCACATCGAGAAACAATAAATCCGGATGCAACTCCATAATCATCTTTTTAGCCTTTGCACCATTCCCTGCAATTCCTTTTACTTC
Organism: Bacteroides caecimuris; assembly: GCA_948742525.1. Lineage (GTDB taxonomy): Bacteria > Bacteroidota > Bacteroidia > Bacteroidales > Bacteroidaceae > Bacteroides > Bacteroides caecimuris_A. The sequence continues at coordinate 60,666 of CAPYSS010000012.1, forward strand.
AAATTCACGATAGGGCTCCAACTCACGGCGCAAAACATCAATCGCTGCACGTTCATCGTCAACGATGACTATCTTATACTTTTCTTCTGTCTCCATCATAAGTCATAAGAAAAACGAAACGGGATATATACCGACACTTGCGTGCCGGTTTGTCCATCGCTTCTGTTAGTTATATCAAAACGTATTTTATTACTTTTATTCTTTGTATTCAGTAATTGGATGGTCTGATAAAGCACTTTCAGCCCTGTGCCAGTTCCTCGTGTAGCGGAAGCCACTTGCGGAAGATATCCGCGTCCGTTGTCAGTAATCGTCATGCGAATCCCATTTGTTTCACGGGAAACATATACACTTAGTTCCTTTTCTCCGTCCTTTCCCGCCAGTCCATGCTTAATCGCATTTTCTACCGGAATTTGTACAATCATAGAAGGAATCATGATGCGGGTCGCATCCAATCCGTCCTCCACTGTGACCGTCGCTACAAACTCATCTCCCACACGTCCACGCTCCAATTCGATGTATGTACGCACGAAATCCAGTTCATCTTGCAAGGATACACTCAACTTCTCGGTCAGTTCGAGGCTCCGACGAAGATACTTCACCAACTCCATCAGATTATGTTTCACCTCTTCCGAGCCGTTAAACTGGTTGATTTCACGTCCCAATACATTAAAAGTGAAATGAGGAGAAATACGGCTCCGCAAGTTCTCCATGCGAACCCGGTTGATTTGCTGGAAGAAACGCTGACGAAGAAACTCCCTCTTTTTACGCATATACCAGACAAGCACCACTACTCCCGCCACAAGCAGCACGCAGACAAGCACCCCGATAAATACGCTCAATTTGAGCACCCTCATCTCTCCTGCCTGTCGCTGAATCTGCATTTCTTTACGAAGCACGATTGTATCTTGCCGGTAGCGCATATCCAGTTCGGCAACACGCATTTGTACTCGTTCGCTACGAATGGAATCATCCAGATGACGATCGCGTTTCAGATACTCATAGGCATGACGGTAATCACCAATCTGTTCAAAATAATGTTGTAGATACTGATTGCGTATAGTCAGCATATTAGCATCAAGATGCCCGACAGGAGCAGTTCGGGCGATCATTGTTTCCGCTTGAGCTATATTTCCTTTCTTCAATGCCAGTTCAATCATCTGGGTTTCGATATAATGTACAGCCGAGTTATGCTGTATACCGGAGAAGAACCGATAACTCTCGTCCAGACAGGCTTGTGCAGAGTCCAGTTTGTTAGTCAGCAGATACAATTCTCCCAGGTTTACTTTGATAAAATTCTGTTCAAACACCATCTGCGGATAAGAAGAGACGAGCACATTGGCCCTGCGCATATACTTCAAGGCTTCCTGATAGTCTTTCCGGTAATAATAATGATTACCACGATTATTGAGATAAGTCCATCGTTCGCCCACGTTCATTTCATTGAAATACTGTCCGGCTAACTCATAGTAATGATTGGATAAATCGAAATCCCGCAATTCCATGTAGGTTTGTCCTAACCCGTAGTAGACAGGGAATTTCGCATGCTCGGACAAGTTTAGCGAATCACAGAGAAACAGGGCACGACGATAATACGAAGCAGTGTGTGCCAAGTCACTGCGATGCAGGTAGGCATCAGCAATATTGATACAAATATCCGGGAGTAGGTACAGTTTCTTTCCTTTGAGGCGATATTCGTAGGCTTTCTTATAGTCGGTAATTGCAGAATCAGGGCGGTTCAGTTGCATCCACACGTTGCCTTCGACATTATAAACATCGGATAATACATCATTCCATTGTGGAGATTGGAGAGATTCAGGAGATTGGGAAGCATTGCGGGAAAATTCCTTTACCCGGCGGTTGTAATAGAGTATAGAATCAAAATCGGAAGAGACAAAGAATGTTTTCCCATAAAGGGCAAGCAGACGATAATAGACCTGGGAATCTTGCACCTGTGTCAGTGCGTCGAGCACCTGTGAGCGGGAATAATGCACATTGGCAAACAAAGAATCCTGCACACGAACTGCTAGAGAATCAACCAACACCTGTTCGCACGAAGAGTTATTGCGGTGTCTGTCAGCATATCCGCAACTCAACAACATCAACAACCCCAACAGTCCAAATAGTTTCATAGCAGTCTTCCGATTCATCAGTCCCCTTATTCATGTCATGTTTTGAATGTGACAAAAATACATTATTTATCCTGAATCCCAGCGAATTTTATTATTTTTTTTAATACCTTTGCGCCCATATAAATGAGTAACTGACCTAATGAGTCCACTGAACTTCACCCACATTTTGACACAGGCAGTCGATGAGCTATCGGAAAGCGAATCTTATAAAGGACTGTTTCATCAGCACAAAGATGGCGAACCACTGCCCTCTGCTAAAGTCTTGTATGAGATTATTGAGCTTTCACGCTCCATTCTCTTCCCCGGATATTACGGAAATTCTACTATTAACAGCCGGACAATTAATTATCACATCGGCGTCAACATTGAAAAATTGTTTGACTTACTGTGTGAGCAAATCCTGGCCGGATTGTGTTTTAGCACTTCCATAGAGGGGAAATGCAACGTCTGCTCCGACTCGAAACGGGAAGAGGCAGCACGTCTTGCTGCTAAATTTATCAGTAAGCTACCCGCCATGAGAAGAATACTGGCAACTGATGTGGAAGCCGCCTATAACGGCGACCCGGCTGCCGTAAGTTATGGAGAGGTAATTTTCTGCTATCCGGCCATTAAAGCGATCAGCAATTACCGTATCGCACATGAACTGCTGGAACTGGGTGTTCCTTTGATTCCCCGCATCATCACAGAGATGGCGCATAGCGAAACGGGAATCGATATCCATCCGGCCGCAAAGATTGGCACTCACTTCACTATCGACCACGGTACGGGTGTCGTTATCGGTGCCACGAGTATCATCGGAAACAATGTCAAACTATATCAGGGCGTCACACTGGGAGCCAAGAGTTTCCCGCTGGATGCCGACGGAAAACCAATCAAGGGAATCCCCCGTCATCCGATCCTAGAAGACAATGTGATTGTTTATTCCAACGCCACTATTTTGGGAAGAATCACCATCGGACGTGACGCAACCGTAGGCGGTAATATCTGGGTAACGGAGAATGTTCCTGCAGGAGCAAGAATCGTACAAACTAAAGCAAAAAAATAAAATCAAAAAAATCTATATGAGCGAACAATTCGAGATGATAGCCAAGACCTTCCAGGGACTGGAAGAGATACTTGCAGAAGAACTGACAGCATTAGGAGCCAACGACATTCAAATAGGACGTCGCATGGTTTCATTCACAGGAGATAAACGTATGATGTATAAGGCGAATTTTTGCCTTCGCACCGCCATCCGTATCCTGAAACCAATTAAAAACTTTACAGCCAAAGATGCCGATGAGGTTTATAATCAAATACAGGCTATTCCATGGGAAGAATATCTCGATGTGAACAAGACGTTCGCTATCGATGCAGTAGTATTCAGCGATGAGTTCCGCCATTCGAAATTCGTTTCGTATAAGGTGAAAGATGCGATTGTGGATTATTTCCGTGATAAAACAGGAAAACGTCCGTCGGTACGTATCAACAATCCGGATGTACTTCTGAATATTCATATTGCACAGACTACCTGTACGTTGTCTTTGGACTCGTCCGGAGAATCACTTCACCGTCGCGGTTATCGCCAGGAAGCAGTAGAAGCCCCGTTAAATGAGGTATTGGCTGCCGGCATGATTCTAATGACCGGATGGCGTGGAGAATGTGATTTGATCGACCCGATGTGTGGTTCGGGTACAATCCCTGTTGAAGCGGCACTGATTGCTAAGAATATCGCTCCGGGAGTATTCCGTAAAGGGTTTGCTTTTGAGAAATGGGTAGATTTCGATGCGGATATGTTCGATGAGATTTACAATGATGACAGTCAGGAGCGCGAATTTGCTCATAAGATTTACGGATACGATAACAATCCGAAAGCTAATGAGATTGCGACTCACAATATAAAAGCTGCTGGCGTATCGAAAGACATCGTGTTGAAGCTACAACCGTTCCAGCAGTTTGAACAGCCGCAGGAGAAGTCGATTATCATCACTAACCCGCCATACGGTGAACGTATTTCCACTAATGATTTGCTTGGACTTTATCAGATGATCGGTGAACGTCTGAAACATGCGTTTGTAGGAAACGAGGCATGGGTGCTTTCTTATCGGGAAGAGTGTTTCGACCAGATTGGCCTGAAAGCAAGTCAGAAAGTTCCTTTGTTCAATGGACCATTGGAGTGTGAGTTCCGCAAATATGAGATTTTTGACGGAAAATACAAAGAGTTCAAGAGCCAGGAAGAGGGAGAAGAAAAGAAAGAGGCTGAAGGAGAACAAGCTCCAAGATTCAGAGAAAGAAAAGAATTTAAGCCACGCCGCGAAGGTGAGTTCAAACCGCGTCGGGATGGTGAATCCAGACCTCGCAGAGAGGGAGAATACAAGCCGCGCAGAGAAGGTGGTGAGTTCAAAGGTGGTGACAGAGATAGAAAGCCATGGGGAGAATTCCGCGGAGGAAGAGATTCGAGGGGCCCGAGAGAGTTTAAAGGAAATCGGGAGCCGAGGATTCCAAAGAAGGAAGAGGAATAAACCATTCTAATTCCAACAACTTATTCACCCTGTAATTCGCTAGTTAATAATTAATTAAAAACTTGAAGTTCCAAATTGGAACTTCAAGTTTACACCATAGTTCTAATGTTCAGTCACAAATTGGAACCTGTCTAAACAAAAAAAGATGGATGATATAGCCATTATAGAAAACAAAATATACGAAATCAGAGGGCAAAAAGTTATGCTTGACTTTGATTTGGCAGAAATGTATGGAGTTGAGACTAAACGCCTCAAAGAACAAGTACGTCGTAATATTGAACGCTTTCCTGCTGAATTCATGTTCGAGCTAACAAAGGAAGAAGTTGCAATTTCAAGGTCGCAAATTGCGACCTTGAAAACAGGACAAGGATATAACATCAAATATCTTCCGTTTGCATTTACTGAATATGGTATAGTTATGTTATCCAGCGTCCTCAAATCCAAGACCGCTGTGGAAGTAAATATTAATATTATCCGTGCTTTTGTACGTATGCGCCAATATCTTCTATCCAATATACCTAAAAAGGAGTTGGAAGAATTAAAACAACGCATCGAATATCTCGAAGAAGATATTACCTCTGATAGGGAAAGTTACGAAAAACAATTTGACGACCTATTTAATGCTTTTGCTAAAATAAGTGCAATTATCCAATCAAGACAGACTCCTTTGGACAGAGTAAAAATAGAAGGATTTAAAACAAATAATAAAGAAAAGAGCAATGAGTAAAATTGGAAAAAGAGCCATGCTTTTATTGTTGGCACTACCAATCGGATTCAATGTTATGGCACAAGAAACCAAAAAGCCGACACTGGAAGAATTGATTCCGGGTGGCGAGAGTTACCGCTATGCAGACAACCTGTACGGACTGCAATGGTGGGGTGACGAATGTATCAAGCCGGGCGTAGATACCCTTTATTCTATCCAACCCAAAACGGGAAAGGAAACAATGGTTATCACTCGTGAACAGATCAACAAAGTGCTTGAAGAGAACAAGGCAGGAAAGTTATCACACCTGTATTCCGTCAGTTTCCCATGGGCCGATAAGCCACAAATGCTATTCAAGATAGCAGGAAAGTTCATTGTATATGATTTCAAGAGCAATCAAGTTGTCAGCACTCTCAAACCCAAAGACGGAGCAGATAATGAAGACTATTGCGCAGCCAGTGGAAACGTGGCATACACGATAGGTAACAATCTGTATGTAAACGAGAAAGCGGTAACTAATGAACCCGAAGGCATCGTTTGCGGACAGACTGTACACCGGAATGAATTTGGTATCAACAAAGGCACTTTCTGGAGCCCGAAAGGCAACCTGCTCGCTTTCTACCGCATGGACGAGAGCATGGTGACACAATACCCGCTTGTAGATATCACTGCACGCGTAGGCGAAGTGAACAATGTACGTTATCCGATGGCAGGCATGACGAGCCATCAGGTAAAAGTAGGCATTTACAATCCTGCCACAGGCAAAAGCATTTATCTGAACGCAGGTGATCCCACAGACCGTTATTTCACCAATATCAGCTGGTCGCCGGATGAAAAAAGCCTCTACCTGATTGAAGTAAACCGTGACCAGAACCACGCCAAACTTTGCCAGTACAACGCAGAAACAGGAGAGCCGATGGGCGTTCTCTACGAAGAAATGCATCCTAAATACGTGGAGCCACAAAACGCAATCGTATTTTTGCCGTGGGACCCTACCAAGTTCATCTATCAAAGTCAGCGTGACGGCTACAATCATCTTTATCTCTTTGATGCCAATGCAGCCAACATGAAAGGTGAAACTTATAACAGCGCCAACGGTGGTACTTATTTCCAGGCCGGCAAAGTCAAACAACTGACCAAAGGCAACTGGCTGGTCAGCGACGTCCTAGGATTCAACACAAAGCGTAAAGAAGTCATTTTCACAGCCGTAGAAGGCTTGAGAAGCGGACATTTCGCTGTAAACGTGAGCAATGGAAAGATAAGCCAACCGTTCGAGAACTGCAAAGAAAGCGAACATAGCGGCATGCTTAGCGCTTCCGGCACTTATCTTATCGACCGTTATTCAACAAAAGACCAGCCTCGCGTCATCAACCTGGTAGACACCAAAAACTTCAAAGAAACAGCCAATCTGCTGACTGCTGAAAGCCCTTACGAAGGCTACCAAATGCCAAGCATCGAAACCGGAACAATCAAAGCGGCAGACGGCACCACCGACCTGTATTATCGCCTGATGAAACCGGCCAACTTTGACCCAGCCAAGAAATATCCCGTCATCGTATACGTTTACGGAGGTCCTCACGCGCAATGCGTCACTGGAGGATGGCAGAACGGCGCACGCGGATGGGACACATACATGGCAGGTAAAGGCTATATCATGTTCACCATCGACAACCGTGGCAGCAGCAACCGTGGACTGGCATTTGAAAATGCCACCTTCCGCCGTCTTGGCATCGAAGAAGGTAAAGACCAGGTAAAAGGCGTTGAATTCCTGAAATCCCTCCCCTACGTAGACAGCGAACGCATCGGCGTACATGGATGGAGCTTCGGAGGACACATGACTACCGCCCTGATGCTTCGTTACCCGGAAATATTCAAAGTAGGCGTTGCCGGAGGCCCGGTAATCGACTGGGGGTATTATGAAGTAATGTACGGCGAACGCTATATGGATACACCGGAAAGCAATCCGGAAGGCTACAAAGAATGTAACCTGAAAAACCTTGCCGGCCAACTGAAAGGTCACCTATTGATTATTCACGACGACCATGACGACACCTGCGTGCCACAACACACCCTGTCGTTCATGAAAGCCTGTGTAGATGCCCGCACTTATCCCGACCTGTTTATCTACCCGTGCCACAAGCACAACGTAGCAGGACGCGACCGTGTACATCTGCATGAGAAAATCACCCGGTACTTTGAGCAGAACTTATAAAACTGACAAAGACACCACCGTATCCATACAAATCATAGATAACAGTATAAATCCATAACAATACAAAGATGAAGATATTATTACTAGGCTCGGGCGGCCGCGAACATGCACTGGCATGGAAAATTGCCCAAAGTCCGAAAGTTGAAAAACTATACATTGCTCCGGGAAATGCCGGAACAACTGCCGTAGGCGAGAATGTCAACATCAAAGCAACCGATTTTGAAGCAATCAGTGCTTTTGCTCTAAAAGAGAACATCCAAATGATAGTAGTAGGCCCCGAAGATCCGTTGGTAAAAGGAATCTACGATTACTTCCAAAACCGTCCGGAGCTAAAGCATATTGCCGTGATCGGTCCTTCGGCTCAAGGAGCGCAACTGGAAGGCAGCAAGGAATTTGCCAAAGGCTTCATGATGCGCCACAACATCCCGACAGCCCGCTACAAAAGCATCACTTCCGAAAATCTCGAAGAGGGCCTCGCTTTCCTCGAAACATTGGAAGCTCCTTACGTACTGAAGGCTGATGGCCTTTGTGCTGGGAAAGGAGTTCTCATCCTTCCTACGCTGGATGAAGCGAAAAAAGAACTGAAAGAAATGCTCGGCGGCATGTTCGGTTCTGCATCGGCAACCGTTGTGATTGAAGAGTTCTTGAGCGGTATCGAGTGCTCTGTATTCGTACTGACAGACGGAGACAACTACAAAGTCCTCCCTGTAGCGAAAGACTACAAACGTATCGGTGAAGGCGACAAAGGATTGAATACAGGCGGTATGGGTAGCGTAACTCCGGTTCCGTTTGCTGACGAAGTATATATGGAGAAAGTACGCACACGCATCATCGAACCGACCATCAATGGTCTGAAAGAAGAAAAGATCACCTACAAAGGTTTCATCTTCCTCGGTCTTATCAAGGTGAAAGGTGAACCGATGGTTATCGAATACAACGTCCGCATGGGCGACCCGGAAACAGAAAGCGTGATGTTGCGCATCCAAAGCGACTTCGTAGAGTTACTTGAAGGCACAGCGGCAGGCAACCTGAACGAGAAAACACTGGTGATGGACCCACGTTCGGCCGGCTGCGTCATTCTTGTCAGCGGCGGTTACCCCGAAGCCTACGAAAAAGGATTCCCTATCAGCGGACTGGAACAGGCTGCCGCCACCGACAGCATCATCTTCCATGCCGGAACAGCCATGAAAGACGGACAAGTGGTGACGAACGGAGGACGTGTGATTGCCGTTTGCTCTTACGGTGCAACGAAAGAAGAAGCGCTGGCACAGAGCTACAAAGTGGCAGACATGATCGACTTCGACAAGAAGTATTTCCGCCGCGACATCGGATTCGATTTGTAATTCAAGTTTCGCACGCAAGTAGCCCTATTCTGCATAGCGTTGAACATCATGACTTGCCAAGTATTAATACTTGATAACTCAACTATTAATAGTTTAGACGACAATTGTTAATACTTGAGGAATCAGGTATTAACAGCTGACAAGACGGTTGTTAACATCAAGCATGCAGGATATTAACATACAGAATATCAATCGAATGTACCTATAGTATCAAGAGATAACAAGTAATAAACTCATGAGAAATAAAAGACTACAAAGTCAAGTGACGGCAGGACGGTGGACCCTGCCTGCCGTTATATTTTTCTGCGCCCTATGCTGGGTGTTGACTTACTTTTTATTTCCCGACTCCATAGCCTCAACAACCTCCAAGGACAGCTCTTCCTTCTTGCAATCCACCCGCGATTTACTGCTTCCGGGATGGGCAGAACGAATCATCAGCTTCTTGGTTTGCGCAATCATCGGCTACTTTCTGATAGAGCTGAACAACCAATTCAGCATTATCCGCATGAGGGCTTCCATGCAGACAGCTATTTATTTCCTGCTGGTCACCGTCTGTCCGGGCATGCATTTACTATACATAGGAGACATCGTTGCCCTCGGTTCTCTTATTTCCATTTATTTTCTGTTTAAAAGCTATCAGCAAGCTCAAGCTGCGGGCTATCTATTCTATTCCTTCTTCTTTATCGGAGCGGGAAGCATTCTTTTCCCGCAGCTCACCATCCTCTCGGTGCTTTGGTTGCTCGAAGCCTACCGTTTCCAGTCGCTCACTCCGCGTAGTTTCTGCGGCGCGCTGCTCGGATGGATGCTGCCCTACTGGATGCTGTTCGGACACGCCTTCTTCTATAATGAGATGGAACTGTTCTATCGTCCTTTCAACCAGCTATTAGCTTTCGGAGAAGTCTTCCATTTGCCAATCCTTCAACCTTGGGAATTGGCTATACTGGGCTATCTGCTCGTGATGTTTATCGTCAGTGCCGTGCATTGCATCGCTGCCGGATTTGAAGATAAGATACGCACACGTGCCTATCTCCAGTTTTTGATAGACCTGACGCTCTTCCTGTTCCTGCTGATTGCCTTGCAACCGATATATTGCAGTGCCTTGCTGCCTTTGCTTATCATAAGCAGCAGCATCCTGATCGGACATTTCTTTGTACTGACCAATAGTAAAAGTTCGAATGTGTTCTTTATCATTTCATCGGTCGGTCTCATCCTCTTATTCGCTTTTAATATATGGACGCTTTTGTAGATTCAATGATACAACTCCTCATAGAATGGGGATTGCCGGGATTATTCATCTCGGCTTTATTGGCTGGAAGCATCATGCCTTTCAGTTCCGAACTGGTATTGGTGGCATTGGTGAAACTCGGTTTGCCCCCGATAGCTTGTCTGATATCCGCCACTCTGGGGAATACAGCAGGCGGAATGACCTGCTACTACATGGGGCGTCTGGGCAAGATCAGCTGGATTGAAAAATATTTCAAGGTAAAGAAGGAAAAAGTAGACAAGATGGTGAAATTCCTGCAAGGAAAAGGGGCACTGATGGCATTCTTTGCCTTTCTCCCTGCCATTGGGGAAGTGATCGCCATTGCACTGGGATTTATGCGAAGCAACACATGGCTGACCATCGTTTCCATGTTTGTCGGCAAGCTGATACGCTATATCCTTCTCCTATATGTGCTCGAAAGTGCCTGGGAGGCTATGGCGGGGTAAATCCTTTTTAAGTATTAAGTATTAGGTATTAAGTATTATAGATTGGGTGATGGAAAGAATAATTGAGAGAACTGATGACGGGAGCGCTACTCTGTTTGTTCCGGAATTGAATGAACATTATCATTCGACGAAAGGGGCACGCACGGAGTCTCAACATATTTTCATCAACATGGGGTTGAAAGCTTCTCCTGCCGCTACTCCACGTGTTCTTGAAATCGGCTTCGGGACAGGGCTCAACGCTTGGCTCACCCTTGAAGAAGCGGAAAGAAGCAGACGAAATATACACTATACAGGACTGGAACTCTATCCGCTGGACTGGCAGACAGTAGAACAGCTAGGATATATCTCCAGCGATGAGCAGCTTACCATACATCGAACACAAACAGCAACCGACGAGCAATTTACCCTGAATGATGAAGAAGAACAACAATCGGCTTTCGAACTGTTTAAGCAACTTCATACATCGCCCTGGGAAAAAGACGTGCAGCTTACACCGCACTTCACCTTACGGAAAATAGAAACGGACGTCAATCAATGGATAACGGCATACCCAACTTCCCAACCTCCGTTTAATACAATCTATTTTGACGCCTTCGCCCCGGAAAAGCAACCGGAAATGTGGTCGCAAGAACTATTCAACCGCCTCTATGTTTTATTAGATAGAGACGGAATCCTGACCACCTACTGTGCCAAAGGTGTAGTACGCCGAATGTTGCAGACAGCCGGATTCACAGTAGAACGCCTCCCCGGACCTCCGGGTGGTAAACGGGAAATATTACGGGCCCGGAAACAAGAGTAGAAACAAGATAAGATTGAAACCCTGAAACAGAAAAAATCATGAAACAACAACTAAAAGATATGAGAACACTTTTCCTTCTTGGTACCTGCCTCCTGGTGGCAGCCTGCACAGGACGTTCCTCCCAAGCAAGCAATGATGAAGAGACAAAGCCGGTGATAACCGTCACACTGGAACCGCAACGTTATTTCACCGAGGCTATTGCCGGAGATAAATTCAAAGTAGTCAGCATGGTGCCCAAAGGTTCCAGCCCGGAGACATACGATCCTATCCCCCAGCAACTTGTTTCCTTAGGAGACAGCAAAGCCTATTTCCGCATCGGGTACATCGGCTTCGAACAAACCTGGATGGATCGCCTGATGAACAATACTCCCCATATCCAAGTGTTCGACACCTCGAAAGGAATCGACCTCATACTCAACAATGATGACCATGGTCATGCCCACGCCCACAACAGTCACGACGGCCATATCCACGCCGTAGAGCCACACGTATGGAATTCTACCGGTAATGCTTTAATCATCGCCGGAAATACCTACAAAGCCCTTAGCCAACTGGATAAAGCAAACGAACCATATTATAGAAACCGCTACGATTCTCTCTGTCAGCGCATCCAGCACACCGACAGCCTGATTCGCCGGCAACTCTCCACCCCCGAAGCAGCCAAAGCCTTCATGATTTATCATCCGGCCCTCTCCTACTTCGCCCGCGACTACGGATTGCATCAGATTTCGATCGAAGAAGGAGGCAAAGAACCCTCTCCCGCTCATCTGAAAGACCTGATAGACGTCTGTCAGGCAGAAAATGTAGGCGTTATCTTCGTTCAACCGGAGTTTGACAAACGCAATGCGGAAACCATCGCGCAGCAAACCGGAACGAAAGTGGTCCCTATCAACCCGTTAAGTTATGACTGGGAGGAAGAGATGCTGAATGTAGCCAAAGCCCTTGCGCCGCAAGCTGCCACTAAATAAACGTATAAAGAAGGAACCAATCAAGCCCTTTCCAATGATGAAACCAATAATCGAAATAAAGAATCTTTCTGCCGGATATGACGGTCGCACTGTTCTCCACGATGTTAATCTAAGCATCTACGAACAGGATTTTCTAGGTATTATAGGTCCGAACGGAGGCGGCAAAACAACGCTTATCAAGTGCATCCTCGGTTTGTTAAAACCAACCGGAGGGGAAATTATATTCCATACTCCCGAGAAGGCTCCCATAAGAACATCTACGGAAGGGACTTCGACAGAAACATCTGCCAAAAACTCCCACCAAAGTTCTTCCGCGAAATCCCAGCTTTTCCTCGGTTACCTGCCGCAATACAGCACCATAGACCGGAAGTTCCCTATTTCCGTGGAAGAAGTGATCCTGTCCGGATTGAGCATACAGAAGTCACTCACCTCCCGGTTCACTCCCGAACAAAGAGAGAAAGGCAAACAGATTATCACCCGCATGGGGCTTGAAGGGCTTGAAAGCCGCTCTATCGGACAGTTAAGCGGCGGACAACTGCAACGTGCCTTGTTAGGACGTGCCATCATCTCGGACCCCGCAGTGTTGATTCTCGATGAGCCCAGCACGTATATCGACAAGCGTTTTGAAGCACGCCTTTATGAGTTATTGGCTGAAATCAATAAAGAATGTGCCATTATCCTTGTCAGTCACGACATCGGCACTGTATTGCAACAGGTAAAATCCATCGCCTGTGTCAATGAAACGCTGGATTACCATCCGGACACGGGCGTCACTACCGAATGGCTGGAAAGAAACTTCAACTGCCCCATCGAGCTATTGGGACACGGCACATTGCCTCATCGGGTTTTAGGAGAACATCATCACCATCATTAAAGATATCTGCAAAAGACAATCTACATGAATCTATTTGTGCAAAAAAGTTCATTGGTAGATTCGTGCAAACAAATTAGAGCAAACAATTCTTTATTTTGTTTAGGTGACGAGTAGCCATAGATTTTATATAAGCGTCCGGTTTCTTTGCTTTAAAATAGTACCATGCAAAAAAACGGTTCAAAGTATAGAGATATTCCTCTTGTGGAATGAGATAATCCAGCCATACCTGCTTGATTTTCTTGAAAGGATAAACCTGAAAAAGCTGATTGATTTCCTCTAAATCAAGATGCAACAACGTTTTTTCAATCAGCATATCATCCGGAATATCTTTGATTGAATCTTCATTGTACGACCAAAAGCAATGTTCCTGCTTCAATTTCGACAATAGTTCTTGCTTTATTACATCAACAGACATAGGTTACTGTTTATTAGGTAAGACAAAAATAGTATTTACCAGAGAGCCACTTTGCCCAAAGAACCAAGTTCCAAGCTTGCCGTTTTCACGCCCATTGCCTTGAATGCTCTTACAATAGTAGAAAAGGATATACTTTTCCCACTTTCTATTTTCGAGATTTGTGCCCTTTTAACTCCCATAAGCTCACCTAATTGTTCTTGGGTAAGATTTCTGGCCTCTCTCGCCCGTTTAATAGCTTCACCTATAAGAAAGTTATTAATATCAGTCTCATATTTTTCGCGTGCTGGAGTACCTTTTGTACCTACCACTCTATCCAACATTTCTTCATGAGTATAAAGTTTCATTTCTTCCATATCGTTACTTTTTAGAGTTGAAATATAATTTTCTTAATTCTTCCGCTTTCGCAATCTCTTTTAACGGTGTCTTTTGAGTTTTCTTCACAAAGCCATTAGTAGCAATAACCAATGTTTCCTCATCAGTGTCCCAAAATGCAAGCAGGCGATAGGACATTCCACCATACAAGGTTCTAAATTCCCATATATCAGAATCGCCCATTTTCTTGAATAATTCCTTATCTATCACCAGCATAGCTTTCCCTATATTATAAGCAATTTTCCCTCTTACTTTTTCATCCAAAGATTGTAAGAACTTAACTGCTTCATCCATATATATTACATTAAACCTTGCTTTCTCTTCCATGACTTTGTGTTTACGTAGCAAAGATATTAAAAACGTTCCTATTTTGGAAACAAAAAACCATGTATTTTAGTCTATTCTCTATCTAACACCAAACAATCTCTAACTTCAGCTGATATCTCAAGTATTAACACTTAAGAACTAATCTATTAATAGTAAACTTCCGTTGTATTAATAGTAAACTTGTTCTTCTCTAACAAGAAAGTTATGCTTGACTAAGGATAATCTATAAACGCAAGTTACGTTTATATAATTGCAAGCTTTGTTTTTATAAATGAAGCTTGCAATTATAAAAACAAAGCTTGCAATTATAGTTTATGACGAATGAAAAGGAAGTTTGTCATTAAGGCAAAAGAAGTTGACTAACAGGATAAAGGAAGTTTTTCTTTAATACACCAGCGCTTATTTATTAGAGGACTAAAACAAATTCCTTACTTGCCAACACACAAGTTTCCGCCTTCCGAAAGAGTGAAAGAAAGAGTGAAAGAGATAGTAAATCAGCCCTCCGTTACTTAATATTTCTTACTTTCTTCCTCATTATCCTTACAAATCACTATCTTTGCGACCTCATAATTTGTTTTTAACGAATAAACTACGATAGTGCTAATGAAACAGTACAGAGCCGTAAACAACCTTATGGGTTGGCTTACATTCATCATTGCGGCAACCGTCTACTGCCTGACGATAGAACCGACCGCAAGTTTCTGGGATTGCCCGGAGTTCATAACCACCGGCTATAAACTGGAAGTCGGACACCCGCCCGGCGCACCTTTCTTCATGCTAGTGGCGAATCTGTTTTCTCAATTTGCTTCCGACGTAACAACTGTTGCTAAAATGGTGAACTACATGAGTGCCCTCATGAGTGGCGCCTGTATCCTGTTCCTTTTCTGGAGCATCACCCACCTGGTACGCAAACTGATTATCACTGACGAAAACAATATCACCAAAGGACAGCTTATCACAGTGATGGGTAGCGGACTGATCGGTGCACTGGTTTATACATTCAGTGACACATTCTGGTTCTCGGCCGTGGAAGGTGAAGTATATGCCTTCTCCTCCCTGTTTACCGCTGTTGTTTTCTGGCTGATTCTGAAATGGGAAGACGTAGCCGACCAGCCGCACAGCGACCGTTGGATTATCCTCATCGCCTATCTGACCGGATTGAGTATCGGTGTGCACTTATTGAACTTGCTTTGTCTGCCTGCCATCGTATTGGTATACTACTACAAGAAAACGCCGAATGCTACCGCCAAAGGTTCGTTAATAGCATTGTTCGGCTCAATGGTGCTCGTTGCAGCCGTGCTTTACGGCATCGTACCGGGTATCGTGAAAGTAGGCGGCTGGTTTGAACTGTTGTTCGTCAACGGACTCGGAATGTCATTCAATTCGGGCGTAGTGGTTTATATCATTCTGCTTGCGGCAGCTCTGATCTGGGGTGTATACGAAAGTTACACCGAAAAGAACAAAACGCGCATGGCTATCTCCTTTATCCTGACGATTGCTTTGCTGGGTATCCCCTTCTACGGACACGGAGCCAGCAGTATCATCATCGGTATTTTGGTTATTGCCGCATTGGGACTTTATCTTGCTCCGAGTGTGCAGGCTAAACTCAAAGAGAGATGGCGTATCACCGCCCGCACCATGAACACGGCATTGCTATGCACCATGATGATCGTAATCGGGTATTCTTCTTACGCACTGATCGTTATCCGTTCTACTGCCAACACTCCGATGGACCAAAACTCACCGGAGGATATATTCACCCTAGGCGAATACCTCGGCCGTGAACAATACGGAACCCGTCCGCTCTTCTACGGCCCTGCTTTCTCTTCGAAAGTGGCACTCGACGTAAAAGACGGTTATTGTATTCCGCGCCAGTCGGAAGCAGGAAGCAAGTTTGTCCGCAAGGAAAAGACTTCGCCCGACGAAAAAGACTCTTATATCGAACTTCCCGGACGTGTGGAATACGAATATGCACAGAATATGCTTTTCCCGCGTATGCACAGCGCGTCACACGCACCGCTCTACAAGCAATGGGTAGACATCAAAGGACATGACGTTCCTTACGACCAGTGCGGAGAAATGGTAATGGTGAACATACCTAACCAATGGGAAAATATCAAATTCTTCTTCTCCTACCAGTTGAACTTCATGTACTGGCGTTACTTCATGTGGAACTTTGCCGGACGGCAGAACGACATACAGGGTAGCGGAGAAATTGAACACGGCAACTGGATCACCGGTATTCCGTTTATCGACAACTTGCTGGTAGGTAATCAGGAACTGCTTCCGCAGGATCTCAAAAACAATAAAGGACACAACGTATTCTACTGTCTGCCGCTGATTCTCGGCTTAATCGGACTCTTCTGGCAAGCTTATCATAGCCAGCGGGGTATCCAGCAATTCTGGGTGGTCTTCTTCCTGTTCTTCATGACAGGTATCGCTATCGTGCTCTACCTCAACCAAACCCCGGCACAACCCCGTGAACGAGATTACGCGTATGCCGGTTCGTTCTACGCCTTTGCCATCTGGGTAGGTATGGGAGTGGCAGGTATCATCCGTATGCTGCGAGAATACTGCAAGATGCAGGAACTTCCGGCAGCCGTATTGGCTTCAGTGCTCTGTTTGTTCGTCCCCATCCAAATGGCGGGACAGACTTGGGATGACCACGACCGTAGCGGACGCTTCGTTGCCCGCGACTTCGGACAGAACTACCTGATGACCTTACAGGAAAAAGGAAATCCGATTATCTATACCAATGGTGATAACGATACTTTCCCATTGTGGTACAACCAGGAAACGGAAGGCTTCCGTACAGATGCCCGCACCTGCAACCTAAGCTATCTGCAAACAGACTGGTATATCGACCAAATGAAACGTCCGGCATACGATTCCCCGTCGCTTCCTATCACTTGGGACCGTGTACAATACGTGGAAGGACAGAATGAGTATATCCCTGTCCGTCCGGAAATGAAGGCCTTTATCGACAGCTATTTCAAACAGGCAAACGAACTGGCTGCACAGGGAGACACTACCATATTATCACTCGTTCACTCCATCTTCGGTGAGAATCCATACGAATTGAAGGAAATCATCAACCGCTGGATGCTCGGCAAGAACGACCAGTTGAAAGAACTTCTCAAAAAGACTGGAAAAGATATCCAACTGCCGCTTATCCCTACGGACAGCATCGTAATGAAGGTGGACAAAGAAGCCGTACGCCGCTCCGGCATGAAGATACCGGAAGCTCTGGGCGACTCTATCCCCGAATACATGACAATCACCCTTAGAGACGCCAACGGCAACCCGAAACGCGCCCTCTACAAGAGTGAACTGATGATGCTCGAAATGCTTGCCAATGCCAACTGGGAACGTCCTATCTACATGGCAATCACCGTAGGAAGCGAAAACCACCTCGGCATGGACAACCACTTCACGCAGGAAGGTCTTGCCTACCGTTTCACACCGTTCGATACGGACAAACTGGACAGCAAGATAGACAGCGAAAAGATGTACGACAACCTGATGAACAAGTTCAAGTTCGGCGGTATCGACCAGCCGGGTATCTATATCGACGAGAACGTGATGCGCATGTGCTACACGCACCGCCGTATCTTCACGCAACTCGTAGGCCAGCTTATCAAAGAAGGCAAGAAGGATAAGGCACTCGCCGCACTCGACTACGCCGAAAAGATGATTCCGTCATACAACGTACCGTACGACTGGGCAAACGGCGCCTTCCAAATGGCAGAATCTTATTACCAGCTGGGGCAGAACGAGAAAGCCAACAAGATCATCGACGAGCTTGCCAACAAATCGCTCGAATACATGATCTGGTATCTTAGCCTGAACGATAACCAGCTTGCCATCGCCGGCGAAAACTTCGTGTACAACGCCAGCCTGCTTGACGCCGAAATCCGCTTAATGGAAAAATACAAATCAGAAGAACTCGCAAAACATTACTCCACGCAACTCGACCAACTTTATAACGAGTACGTGACAAGAATGAAAGGAAAATAAATAGTAAGTATTAAGTATCAGGTATTAAGTATTACCATAGCTTCCGACATGTTTTCCGCATAGATAATACTTAATACTTATTACTTAATACTTGTTTAACACAGACTCTCATGTTTATAGAACAACCACCTTGGCTTTTCCGGGCGTTGTATCCACAAGCTATCTTCCGGATGGATCCGAATGAACGGGCAGTCTATCTGACTTTTGACGACGGTCCCATCCCTGAAGTAACTCCCTGGGTACTGGAAGTATTGGAAAAGTATCATATTAAAGCTACCTTCTTTATGGTAGGCGACAATATACGCAAGCACCCGGATGAATACCGGATGGTGGTAGAACACGGACACCACATCGGCAACCATACTTTCAACCACATCCGTGGATTTGAATATTCTAATCCGGACTACCTCGCAAACGCCCAAAAGGTAGACGAAATTATCCATTCCGATCTCTTCCGTCCGCCACACGGACACATGGGATTCCGGCAGTATTATACCTTGCGCCATCATTACCGTATTATCATGTGGGATCTCGTGACTCGTGATTATAGTAAACGGATGCGCCCGGAACAGGTATTGAACAATGTGAAGCGCTATGCACGCAATGGTTCCATCATCACTTTCCATGATTCACTGAAGTCTTGGAACAACGGTAATCTGCAATATGCACTTCCTCGTGCCATCGAATTCCTGAAAGAGGAAGGGTATGAGTTCAAGGTGTTATAATAACCTTTGAGAAAACAGAAAAAGAAAAGACCTACCGCGTCTTCTCACGCCAGGCAGTGTTGTGATCTTCCCTATCAACAGGTGGAGTAAGTTTGCGAAGACGTACCTCTACCGATAGTGAGGTTTGAAATCCTACAATCAGTTGTTATAGTAATTCTTTCTTTCCCATAAAGACACGTTCTTGATTTTCTTTCTTTTTCTGAAAGAAAAAATTAAGCAAAAGTTTCTTTTTATCAAAGAAGCTTTTGCTTAAGCTATTTAAAAAGGCGCATGATATTCAAATTCAAAGAAGATATCAATTAACCCTAACTCTCTATAAAGAAGGACAATTTAATGCTACCAGTCACAGCAATCTCTTGAATCTACATGTCAATGTAACTAATTTACCAGGTTCTAGCAGTACTTGGTACATTTCGTCTTATATAAATTAATGTTGTGATATAGA
>CAPYSS010000013.1:0-78974 GCA_948742525.1 Bacteroides caecimuris
AATTTATTTATACCGATTGCTGGACATATATAGCCACCGTGCTGAATATATAGATACAATACGGTGAGTATATAGATGCAATCTGTTGAATCTATAGATGTACCAATTCAAGTATTAACAGATGAGAACCAAGGTATTAACAACTGACAACTAGGCTATTAATATCTGACAGTTCATCTGTTAATACCTGACAATGGATTTGCTATAAGCATATTTTCATTAGCTATAATGATATCCGGATTAGCTATAAGGATATTGGTTTTAGCTCAAAGGATATTTTGAAAAGGCAAGGTGAAACCGATAATGTTCAGTTTCACCTGATTTCACCCCTCGCTTTCACCCGCTATATCCTTATTCATCGGCATTTCAGGAATCAGGTGAAACCGATGAATGGCAATAATCTTATAGTGGCAGATGATACTTTAGTTATAAAGAAAAAGGCAAGTTACGCAGTATTCCGCTATCGAATGAGTCAGAACTGCACAGTTTAGCTCATTTTTGTACCGTTTTGATTCTTTTTATCCATAAATAATATCCAGTCAACGGTAATGCAGCCCCAACCAAAGCAGCAATAAAGGCAAGTATGCGGGTAAACATTCCTCCCCAGTTACCGACATGTACAGAATAAATCCAACCGCGAATCTTTCCTAGCTTGTCTTGATGTTGATAAAGACTTGTTTCTGTAAATTCACCATTATCCGTATTGAAAGAATAACGGTCAGATGCCCGCTGATTCCCGAAACGGTTGAAAGCCACGCTTGCCGTACCGGAAGAAATGCTGATCTGCTTATATTCCGGATTCTGACGACTTAGTTTATCATAAACCTCCTGCCAATAAGCGAATGGTTTCTTTTCCCGATGGACTGCCGGTTTGGTATCCCTCTTTTGAGCATCACTTTTCTGTTCATGTCCTTGGGCGACACGTTGCTGTACTTCTACCCCGAAGACCTTATAGAAAGCCGTCCGATACCACGGAAAAGACCAGGTCAATCCCGTCAGTGCCATAGCTAGTAGAAAGATCAGAGCATACATTCCACCTGCCACATGCAAGTCATACCAAAACCTTCGCCAACCTTTTGTTGCTGTTATTTTCAGGCTATTTTTCAATACTTTACGTGTACGCGGCCACCAAATGACAATTCCCGAAATCAGTACAAAAACAAGTAAAAGCGTACTGACACCTACAATCATTTTGCCCCAAAAGATCCCTTCATTTCCCGGATTCATACTATCCAGCAACCAGCGATGCATTCGGAACATAAACATAAAAAAGCCGCTACGCTCACTTTTTCCTTTTACTTCGCCCGTATACTGGTCTACATACAAAGATGCACGACGTGGTTTGGAAAGACTAACCTGATACGCACGTCCGGGATCAGAAGATATGCTGACACCGGTCACCGATACACTGTCAGGCAATGTCGTCGCCACTTTTTCAAGCAGTTTATCCATAGGTAGAGGAGACTCCTTTACCGTTTCTACGTAGTAAAGATCGCGTCGAGGCCACTCATTCACCTCATTTTCAAAGACCAGCATGGCACCGGAGAAGCAGACAAGAGTTATTATCAGTCCGAAAGGGACGGAAAGCCACAAATGTATCTTTCTGAATATTTTTTTCATGTTTTCAATCCTATTTCTTGAAAAAGCCTGTAAAGCTTTCCGCTCGGCAAGCTTTTATATACAAAAGATTCTCTATTTAACCGACTGTATTATTTTGAAAGATATTCCATCTTACCTACCGTAGTGACAGCGTCAGCCTCTACCGTTAAACCTTTAACTGCCTTGCCTGTTTTTGCGTCTATTTTATAGAAGGCCGATTTCTCGCCCGTAGTCACAGTGACAGCCATATAAGCATACCCTTTTTCTCCATAAGGCTCGCCACCAAACTTTCCGTCAGCCGGCAGACCTGTAACAGGTATAATCGTCTGATCTTCCGCCTTGAAAACAGCTAATTCGCTGACATCTGCACTTGTACCGCCACTAATCATATCTTCCGCTCCCTTTTTATACAATTGAAGCAGGAAGTAATCTTCAGAGATGTGCCAGCAACGGAAAATAGGATGTTTAGTGCCTATCTCTTCAAAGTTCACATAGTAATCCGGATCGAAATCTGTTGCACCTGCTTTGATACGCATTGCACCCGAAGGCTTCTGTCCTGTTACCTTCTTCAAATCTGAAGATGAAACTGCCGTACGTCCATATCCGGGAGAGAACACATAGACGTCACCATTATCAGCAGCCCAAATGGTCTGATAATATTGTGAACGCATACGACCGCATGCATAGCCTATTTTATCAGTCTTGGCAATCACCGGAGTCTCATTGAAGTTCGTGCCACTATAAATTGCCACGTAAGCATTATCCGGGTATTGTGTAGAAGGAATGACACCGGCTGTATATGCACCGCTGCCGCTACCACCGTCAGTCTTAGTCACAAGTTCCTGATCTGTCACAGCTTCCGGCCATTTTTTAATACCGTACTTACTCATCCCCATTGGAATGACAGATGTATAAATCTTATTGTTAGCTTCAACCAGACCTGCCCATGAAACTTTTTCACCATTACCCAAGTAATTTTCGGCAAGCAAGGTACCCTCTTCCTGACTGCCATCGGTCGCATCCAGATAGTTGAACAACAATGCTTGAGCCACATTCTGATCCTCATCCGTTATTTTCGAGTCCCCGGTGGAAACAGTCACCACTTTATCCCCCCAAGTACCGTATGACGTGATACGATTATAAGTGTATGTGTACTTTTCTTTCATTTTACCATCTGCACCCAGATAATAGGAAGCTCCTGTACCTACGCCACCTTTATTATAAACTAAAGCAAACACATAATCCAATCCTTTATATACCCAATAGGTACCGCCAATCACTTCGGTTCCATTCCCTTGGGTCGACACTGTTCCTTCATCCAAAGAATTGGCTACTACCAAATAACTTGCTTCACCTGTTGTGGCAGCCACTACATAAGCCGTTTCTCCATCAATCGATGGGTTATCCACCGGATTATTATCATCGTCGCAAGATGCCACAAACACACCGCTACTCAAACAAAAAGCTACGGCAAAAGCCTGTAATAAAAACTTCTTCATATATTCTTTATTATTGATTGATACTAAAAACTGACTCTTATTATTTACCGAAAAACACTCTGAACTTTCCATAGAATGCGCGCCCCGCTTTTTGCAGGCTAAAATTATCAAACAGTTGGGCATCGGTGAAATTCCGACATTCAAAGGATACATTATAACGTCCATTCTTCATGGTGTAGGACAAAGACAGATTATGAGAAAACTGTTCCGGCACCATATTCTTTGAATCTTTATCTCCGAGATTCTCCCAGTAAAGAGGAAAATCGTGCTGCCAGTAGCTATCATAGCCGATGCTCAACACATTTCCTTTGACAAACAGGTCATTCCAATAAAAATTTGCATTGATATTAGCATAACGATAGGGCAGATTCGGCATACGCACTTTATAGTGCATGCTTTCTTGCAAAGAGGAACCCGCCAGAAACTTTTCGTAATCACGAGTATCGATGCTATTGAATGTTCCTCCTATATCAAACCAATGCGAGAAGCTATAAAGCAATGACAAATTATACCCTTTGGTCCTTACGTGACCGTGGTTCTCATAATATCCGTAGCTTGTTCCTCCCAATACGTCCAGTCCTCTTTTTATATAATCTTTCGTATCCCGATATATCAAACCGGCCTCGGCATACAATTCATGCTTGCCAAACTGATGATTATAGCTGAAACTCAAATTGACATTATCACTTTTCTCCGGTTTCAGATTCATTTTTCCAGCTTCAAGGTCTTCATCTCCAAAGAGTTCGTCCGTGGTCGGTAGGCGGAAGGCCTTTTCGTACGAAAGTTTCACCTGAAGATCTTTCCATATAAAATAGGTACCTGCCGCTCCATATCCAAGAGCGCTTGCCGTATTGGACAGATTGATATAATTGCCTATTCCATCCGTATTCTGCGATACCGGTCCCTTGTTGTATTGCCGGTAATATTTGGCAAATGCCGACACATTCCATCTGTCCGACGGCATCAGACGGTAAGAAAGCCCGCTGACGTTTTTACGGGTGATTTTAGGAATAGAAAAGTCCGTGAATTTGGAAGAAGCACCGATGGTAGAGCGGCTCGTACGTTCAAAATCACTGATTACATGACTGAAAGTAAACGTATGCGCCTGTCCGATATGATAATTCATCTTCAGCGTCCCATTCCAGTTTTTATTTTTAGATTCACTGTTCTGGTAAGACTGTTCGCCCCGGCTGCCTTTTTCATAAAAATCTCCACGCCAGTTGTAAGCCCGCGAAGCAGTATCGACATTATTGGTGATATTATGATTGTAATTGGCAGTCAACAGCAGATCCAGGTTTTTCACCAATAAGTTCTTTTTGTAATATTCTAAAGAAGGGACCAACGAATGTCCTTTGCGGAATTTTTCACCGAACACGACATCTTGATAAACGCCTGTTTGTATCTCTTTATAGAAATGAGAATAATTGAAACTCAACGCTAAACGGTCTGCCCATTTCTTTCCTACCAGGCCGATTTTTCCAATCACGGCTTCATTATGATACCGGTCATTAAAACGTTTCAGATGATAAATCTTATTTTTGTCAAGTGGCGGAAAACGTACGCTTCCATCTTCTTTAATCTCAAATTCGCGTACGTAAGTGTCTACATAATAATCATTATCCGAAAAGTTTTGAAAAGCATTGACTTCATACATAAAACCATTCTTGAACGTTTGTCCGAAGCGCACGTATGATTTATGAGTATTAAACGATCCGTAAGAATAGGAAGCGTCCATAAACCACTTTCCGGGTTGCTTGTTGGTGACAATATTAACCACTCCCCCAATGGCATCGGTTCCGAATCCTACGGGAACCACTCCTTTATAGACTTCTATACGGTCAGCAAAATTAATAGGAACATTGTTCAAATCGAATGCAGCACCGGCTCCCTCCTGTGGTATGCCGTCAATGAAGATTTTCACATGTTTCCCGCTAAAGCCATCGATATACAATTGCATATCCGACCCCACTCCACCTGATTCGCGGAGTTTTACACCGGGCACTTTAGTCAGTGCACCCGCCAAAGTCTGCGTACTGTTATGCAATTTCTTCGCATCAATGGCTACCGCATTAAAAGCAGATTGATTCACACGGCCGACTCCGGATGTCGTGACCAGCACCTCTCCCAGTTCTTTTACCGCCGGCGCGATAGTGACGTTTACTTTTATTCTTTCTCCCTTGGCTAATTTAACTTTCTTTTCTACCGTTTGATAACCGATAGCCGAAACGACAAGTGTATATTCACCGGCTGTAGTTTTCAAATGATATATACCTTTTTCATCTGTATAGCATCCTTGGTTGGTTCCTTTCAGATAAACTGTCGCAAAATCCACCACTTCTTTCTCTGTAGACATCACTCTGCCCGAAATTAAACTACTACGGTGATGCCCATGTTGTGAATATACGGATACGGAAAACAAGAATGCCAGAAAAACCAAAAAACATTTATTGCTCATCTCCTTTTTACCTTTTTACTTTATAACCTTTTCATTGCTCTAAAAGCGATGCAAAGGTAAGCAGAAAGAGGGATGCCAAACAATCCCTATCTATTGGTAAAAATAAGACAACAAAAATGAGGTATATAGATATGTACAATACCTATACATAAGTAAATACTAGATAATTTAAATAAAAAAAGAAAAGAAAACCTACTTCAGCCAACTCGCCAACGCACGTTCCGTTACCTCCCACAACTGCTCTTTTTGCACATGATTCGTGTATTTATCAGACAAGTTTTTCCGGTGGTTATTGACATACAATTGTCCTGTCACACCGGCTTCCTTCTCGTCCAACAATAAACCGATTGCCGTAGAAGCCCCTTTCTTGGGTTTACGGATAAAAGGACGGAAAAAAATATCGGTCAACGGATCGAACCACTTGTGCATAGTGATGATATCAGTAGAAACAATTCCCGGATCGGCAGCATTGACGGTAATTCCCTTCTCCCGAAGTTGCTCGGAAAGTTCGAAAGTAAACAACAGTAAAGCCAGCTTCGTGTTACTGTAAACAGGAATCCTCCAAAACTCTCCCACTCTCCCCCTATAAAAGAAATCAGGGAAGTCGAGCTTGCCGATTGCGTATGTACAAGATACCATATTTACGATACGCGCTCCACGCACCATTAACGGAATTAATTTCCGGGTAAGCAGATAAGGTCCCATGTAGTTCACACTTACCGTTCGTTCGAATCCTTCGGAAGTAGTATGAAAACCTGTTTCCATCGTTCCGGCATTATTCATTAACAAAGAGATGGGAAGATTCCTTTCTAAGATCTGACTGGCAAAAGCAACTACGGATTGCATAGAAGATAAATCGATAGCTATTACTTCCAAATCCGGGTTTCCTGTTTCCTTGCTCAAACGTTCACGAACAACCTCCGCTTTCTTCGGATGATAACAAGCCATAATGATTCGATAACCGGCTTTGGCTACGGCACGCGTTATTTCTGTTCCCATTCCTCCGTCCGCACCGATGATGATTGCCCATTTCATTTCACTCATTTTTTCTCCAGTTTATCAATCTCCTTTTGTAAAGAGGAAGGTAATTGTTCTTTCAAATGTTGATGACAAGCCATTTCTATCGTATACATACGTCCTATGCAATAATTACTGTGTCTACAGTTGCAACGTGCTTGTTCTTCCTGCTTCATCCGGTTCACGAATCCCGGTTCGTTGAGTAACGCTCTCGCCATCTGCACGGCATCAAAACCGGAATTGAGCACTTCATCTATTTTCTGACGGGAAACAAGACCACCGACATAAATCAACGGCGCATCCGGAAGAGCCGCACGGAATTTCAGTGCATCTTCAAGGAAATAAGCCTCTTTGAAGGGTACAGAGGATATCATCCATTTGCCAAACATACGAACTCCGTATTTCAACCACCAACAATTCATATAGTAAGACATCGAACGAATCGGCATGGCACCTCTCATCACATACATCGGCGCTTTGCTGACAAAACCACCACTCAACACCAATCCATGAGCACCAAGTTCCAACAGACGTTTGGCCACTTGTATGGATTCGTCAATCTCCATTCCTCCTTTGAAGCCGTCGCGCATATTCATTTTTACGAAAACTGCCATATCATTGCCCGCCGCTTTCATCACTTCTTCCATCACCATATCCATAAAACGCATCCGGTTTTCGAGCGAACCGCCATATTCATCTTTCCGGCGATTGGTGTAGGGAGACAGGAATTGACTAATCAAATAGCCGTGCCCCGCATGTACTTCAACGGCGTCAAATCCGGCTTTCCTCGCCAGATTGACTGCATTTCCATACGCTTTCGCCATTTCCGGAAGCTCCTCTTTTTCCATTCCACGCACAAACGTAGGAGAATAGAGGTTGAAGCCTGAAGATGCAGATATAGGAGTGACACCACATATATTTTTATGGGACATATTTCCACAATGCCCGATTTGTATACCTACTGCGGCACCTTCATCGTGCACAGCTTTTGTCAGTTCTTGTAAACGGGAAATAATGGACGGACGCAACCACAACTGACGGTCGAAAGAAAGTCCGCTTTGTGTCACGGCGGCATAAGCCACTGTTGTCATACCCACTCCCCCCGCAGCTACCGACCGATGGTAATCCAGCAACATTTGCGTGGGAGTATTCTCCGGACACATGCTCTCAAAAGCTGCCGAACGGATCGTTCGATTCCGCAGCGTCAAAGGTCCGAAGGTGACCGGGCTAAAAAGTTTAGATTCCATAGTAGTTGATATTTTATTTAAGTCATACGTAAGTCATGATGAAAAGCACCCCTAATAAAGGAAAGGGAACACTCGTTTCCGTTCTCCCACTGCGTCTCCGAATTCTTCGCGGTAACGGCACCAAATAGCGTTGGCACGGGGAACAAGGTTAGCAATCGTCCACCAAAGGAAGACCAGACCGGAAAGTGAACAAGTGAGTATCGCCCAACCTGCCCATTCTACTATCTCACCGAAATAGTTGGCGGAAGTGACATAACGGTACATTCCTTTTTGAGGCAGATAATGCCGGGTGTCTCCCGGTTTGCGCAAATGGCGGATGATATAATCCGAATGCCAGTTCAACAGCATACCTGTGAAAAAGAGCAGTGTGCCTATAATAAACCACGGTGAAGTGAACCAATCGGCTTGATACATCGTTTCGGGAGCAAGATAGAAAATCCATTTTCCTTGCATATAACCATTCAGTAGATTAAAAAGAACTCCCATCGACATGATTGCCAGCGGCATCTTACTTTTTCCTTTCAATAGCAAAGGGAAGATGAAAGCACGCTGAAAATAGTGAATTTGAAAGAAGAGGAAGAAAGTGAAAATTACCGGTTCGAACCGACGTTCGGAATAGATCCACATCACGCACATCACCACGAAAACCGGAGCTTCCATCAATATCCAGGCTAGTTTATTGGAGATAGCTACGCCCCACGATGCTGTGCGGAAAATACCATATCCGGCTTTCACAAAGTAAAGGGCGATAAAAACGAGCAAAGCAATCAGGCTCATCACGCCCAGAAACAGATTAAAAGCAGTCGTAGTCATACAGATATTCTTTTGAGATGTGCAAAAGTAGTAAAAATGAAGAAAATTGTAGCATAAAAAAACTTTTAAACAAAAACTATACAGGATTTAAACATTTCTGTTTACTCTTATTTATTCCCAGTCCATCCAAGAATAAATCTGCTGATATGAAATCACCATCAAAAGCCTGCTCCCATTTCTTTTTATGAAACACAAGGATTAAGAAAGAAATAAATCAGACTAATTTAGCGAAGCAACAAAACGAATAAAATCCATAAAGGAAGAAATATGTCCGGTATCTGCATTTCGCTTTATCAATTCATTCAGAAAAGCTTCTTCTCCTACATTTCCAGGTCTCTGTTTGGTATAAGATAGATTTCTTTCTGCGAAGATCTCGCGCAAATATGCATGATGAAATTGTGCTCTTGTATTTTCCTGATAACATGGCATTAACTCCGGATCTTCCTTTCGAACATCATAAAAGTTAATATACTGATTCAATACTGGACTTTGCGGATGTCTCTTAAACATCTTTCTATTTCCTAAAAACCAAGTTTCAAAGCATGGGTTTTGCACAATAATAATAAGTTCTGCCTTCTGCAACTCAAGTCCGTTTGTTTCAATATATTCTAAAATTTCTTTTTTCCTGTCCTCGATTAAAGTTTCTTCCGCATCTAAACAAAGTACTAGATAATCATATTTACCAATCTCATTCACTTCAAGAATTGAATTTCTTAACTGATTAAATAGAAGAGGATAACCTTCTCCACTTATTAGATAATAATTATTACTAGCAGCATCTACAGCATAGTTTACTCTTTTTATTTCAGGTTTTAAAATGGATAGCCACATTGGGTAAACTTTCCGTTCTGTTCTCCGACCTTCTACCAAAAAATATAAATTCATTCTTACCAGCTTTTAATCTACTCCATTACTAAACTCTTCCAGTTGCAACAACTGCATAAAATAGTCATGTTTAGATTCTCCTATTCGATAATCCGACGCATTTTTCACTGTAACTTTACCACCCTTTCTCGTTACTATTTTCCAATTTTGATAAGGTATATTATTGATAATATAAGGGTGATGACTCGTTAAAATAAATTGCACATTTCTTTTCGCACTGAGAATGTCATTGGTTAACTCGTCAATACAGTTGACCCCAAGACTGTTCTCAAATTCATCCATCAATAATACGCTGCCTTCCGGACAAAGATATATTTCGCAAATCTGCATCAAGCTACGAAGCATACCAGATGATATATCTTGCTGAGGAATCCATTCTGTAACTCCTCTTTCTTTTATTTGGATCATATACTCATCCATCATGTGCGACAAGTCTCTACTGGCAGTTTGCCTAACGATTCTAATATCTTCCACCTGTGGAAAAATATCTATATACCTATTTTTTATAGACTGAAAGAGAGCCTTATTTTTTAATCTAGAAGCCACTAACAATTTAATTCTGATAGAAGATACCTCTGAATTTAACAATGTATCTTCATTACCATTATCCATCTCAACCATCATCCGAAGAGCCATTTCCGGTACATAAATAGGAGAATTAGGAACAGGCGTCTCCATCATTTTTATTTTAGATAGTCCACTTTCCGCCATTTGTATGACAGGTTCTGCCTTAAGTAAATAGATTATACTTTGATAAGCTGCTAATTTTACAGTTTTTTCTCCTCTGAATATGATACCATCTCTATCTCTTTTAGCCAATTCAACTTCATCTTCCGATAGATATTCCCATAAAAGAATGGATTCTTCCTGAGTATCATTTGCTGCATCTGTCAGAATATACTTTTTTTCCTCAAACTCACCTTTCCAATTATAAATTCGATTATTTAAAGATGCAAATGTTATTTCCCATCTTATACCATTTAAAGATTTGCCATCTACAATCTTCTTCAAATTTTCTAAAGCACGAAGAATTTGTGTTTTACCAACACCTGAAGCTCCGACCAATAACGATAGTTTCAGAAATTCCAAATTCTCAAATCCCCAATTCCTGACTTTATCATAATAGCTAAAACTTATAATTTTCATATATTTCTACCTTTTAATTGAGCAAAGATAACAAATTCCAAGTAGCAGGCCCCAGAAAAAATAAAGAATTTAAGGATTACACAGGAAACACGGTTCTTAATCTTATAAAAAAATGAATTCTGCGTAATCCTTACTTCAAAAGATGGTTCACTAAATTTGAGAATGAACTCACCTTCATATTTATTCAATAAAAGGATTGGTTATTATCAGCGTTTCTTGATGGGGATATAAGCCAAATCATCAAGTACATTTTTATAAGCCGGGCGGATAATCCGTTTACCGTCGAAGGTCAATTCTTCATTGCGGTGTGCACACCAGCCTACGATACGTGCCATGGCAAACAGTGGAGTGAAGATTTCCTGCGGCAGTCCAATCATTTCATACACGAAGCCCGAGTAGAAGTCGATATTGCTGGACACTGTCTTTCCGTTGTTTTTAACCCGTCCGAAAGTAGCGATGGCACGTTCTTCCAGCAGTTCGAGGAAAGCAAATTCGTTTTCTCTGCCTTTTTCACGGGCAAGGTCGCGAGCCAGTTCTTTCAATAGAAGAGCACGAGGGTCGGAGATGGTATAAACGGCATGTCCGATACCATAAATCAGTCCGGTCTTGTTATACACTTCTTTGTTCAACATTCGGGTGAAGTAAGTGTCTATTTCATCTACACTTGTCCAGTCTTTGATATTTTCTTTCAGATGGTGGAACATGTCGGCAACCTGAATATTGGCACCTCCGTGAAGCGGGCCTTTCAGCGAACCGATACCTGCGGCGATGGCCGAATAAGTATCTGTTCCGGTAGAAGAAGTAACACGAACGGTGAAAGTGGAGTTATTACCACCACCATGCTCTGCCTGAAGAATCAATAACAAATCGAGGGTGCGTGCATCCAGTTCGGTATAGTCTTTTTTCAGCATGTACAGGAAGTTTTCGGCAATAGACAGCTTTTCCTGCGGATGGCGGATATGCAGAGAACGCCCAAAAGTAGCATGACGAAGCATATTATAAGCATAAGCGATGATAGTAGGGAACTTTGAAATCAGTTCAATACTCTGACGCATCAGGTTATCCCGGGAAGTATCATCCGCATTCGCGTCAAAACGATACATTTCGAGTACGCTGCGTGAAAGAATATTCATGATGTTGTTTCCTTCCAACTCGATGATGTTCATTTTCGTTTTCTGTTCCAACGGCATGTTGTCGTTAATCAACTCACGGAAAGAAAGCAATTCTTCTTTATCCGGCAGACGTCCGGAAAGCAATAGGTAAGCCACTTCTTCGAAGCCAAAGCGTTTCTCTTTGATTATAGCGTGAGAAATATCTTCTACATCATAACCGCGATAGAACAGTTTCCCCGGTATGGGTTTCAACCCACCGCCCGGCACACGTTCATACCCTACTACATTACCGATTCTAGTTAAACCTACCAATACACCTGTGCCGTCTTCATTACGCAATCCGCGCTTCACATCAAATTTCGGGAACAATTCATTATCAATCCGGGTAGCTTCTTTCATATCCTCGGAAAGCTTGTAAATCAAATACTCTTTTTTCATCTTTCTTCGTTTTTTATTCGTTACTTCTATTTTTCAATTCTTTCCACAATCTCACGAGTGAAAGCGGAAGTAGAGAGGGAGGTTCCATTCGGCATAAAACGGGCTAAATCGTGTGTAGCGCGAGCATCCAGGAAGCTTTGTTCCAAGGCTTTCTCTATCAGAGCAGCCGCTTCTTTCCAGTTAAAATATTCGAGCATCATTACTGCCGAAAGGATAATAGAGCAAGGGTTCACCACATCTTTTCCCGCAATATTGGGGGCTGTTCCGTGAGTCGCTTCAAAGATGGCATGACCTGTCCGGTAGTTGATATTTGCTCCCGGAGCGATGCCGATACCGCCTACCATAGCCGCCAGTTGGTCGGAAACATAGTCTCCGTTGAGGTTTAAGGTGGCTATCACGGAATATTCTTCGGGAATCAGGAGTGTATTTTGCAAGAAAGCATCTGCAATGCAATCTTTTATCACCAGTCTACCATCTGCCAAAGCATCGGCAAACTCACGTTGCGCCAGTTCGTAGCCCCATTTTTTGAAACCACCTTCGGTAAACTTCATGATATTCCCTTTATGCACCAGCGTTACGGAAGGCAAATGATGGTTGAGCGCATACTGGCAGGCAGCACGTACAAGACGCTCCGTGCCCTCACGTGATACAGGTTTCACACCGAAAGAAGAGGTTTCCGGGAAACGGACTTTTGTCACGCCCATTTCGTTTTTCAGAAATTGATAGAACTTTTCAGCTTCCGGAGTGCCGGCTTCCCATTCGATACCTGCATAAATATCTTCCGTATTTTCACGGAACACACACATATTCACTTTCTCCGGTGACTTGACAGGCGACTGTACTCCCTGATACCAACGAACCGGACGAAGACAGACGTATAAATCAAGTGTCTGACGCAATGCTACGTTCAACGAACGGATTCCACCTCCGACAGGAGTTGTCAACGGACCTTTGATTCCTACTAGGTATTCCTGAAAGGTTTCCATTGTTTCATCCGGCAACCAGGAACCAGTCGCGTTGAAAGCACGTTCTCCTGCCAACACTTCTTTCCATTCAATACGACGTTTGCCGCCGTAGGCTTTCCGGATAGCTGCGTCCACTACGGCTTGCATGGCAGGAGTCACTTCGGCTCCTACTCCATCGCCAATAATATAAGGTACGGTAGGCACATCGGGCACCAGCAACGTACCATCTGTTTGCATGGTTATCTTACTCATCTTTTATCTTGCATTTAAAGCAGAACCGGCACGGAACCAGGCTATCTGCTGTTCATTATAGGTATGTTGCACTTCGAAACTTTCTTTCGTTCCATCTTCATGATGAAGAATAATCGTCAGATTGCGCCCCGGTGCGAAATGGACTAAGCCTGATACGGATAGAAGATCGTGTTCCTGAATCTTGTCATAGTCTGCCTTATCTACAAAAGTAAGAGCAAGCATTCCTTGTTTTTTCAGGTTCGTTTCGTGGATACGGGCAAAACTCTTAGCCAAAATGACACGTACATTGAGGAAACGTGGTTCCATGGCTGCATGTTCACGACTGGAACCTTCTCCATAATTCTCCTCGGCAACAACAATAGACGGAATACCTTCGGATTTATACATCTTTGCCGTACCGGAAACTGTTCCATAAGTATTTGTCGAACGATTCCAAACACGGTTCGTTTCACCATTGAAAGCATTGACAGCCCCCATCAGCATATTGTCGGAAATATTCTCCAAATGTCCCCGGAAGCGGAGCCACGGACCTGCCATAGAGATATGGTCGGTAGTACATTTTCCCTGCGCTTTAATCAATAAAGGCATGTTCAGCAAGTCCTGCCCGTCCCATGCCGGGAAAGGAGTCAGAAGCTGGAGACGTTGGGAATCCGGTTTTACCTTGATTTCCGTTTCTGCTCCGTGGGGGGCAATATATCCCTCATTTCCCTGTTCAAAACCTTTCAAGGGGAGTTCATCTCCTACAGGTTCGGAGAGTTTCACTTTTTCTCCGTTATGATTCACCAGTCTGTCTTTCAACGGGTTGAAACAGAGATCACCGGCTATTGTTAAC
Source organism: Bacteroides caecimuris (assembly GCA_948742525.1). Classification (GTDB taxonomy): domain Bacteria; phylum Bacteroidota; class Bacteroidia; order Bacteroidales; family Bacteroidaceae; genus Bacteroides; species Bacteroides caecimuris_A. Next base: position 14,261 of record CAPYSS010000013.1, read on the forward strand.
GCCATCGTCAGTTCCGGAGAAGCTACAAACGCGTATGTGTTGGGATTACCGTCAGCACGTTTGGCAAAATTACGGTTGAAAGAGGTAACGATTGAATTTTTCCGTGTCGGATCGTCCGTCTGACGTTTCCACTGACCGATACAAGGTCCACAGGCATTTGCCATAATCGTGGCTCCCAGCCGTTCAAAAGCTTCAATCATACCGTCTCTTTCGGCAGTAGCCCGGATTTGCTCCGAACCCGGATTGACGATCAGTGGAGAAGCCACACTCAAATTCTTTTCTGTCACCTGCTTTGCCAAAGAAGCTGCACGGCTCAAATCCTGATAAGAAGAATTGGTACATGAACCTATCAAACCCACCTCCATTTTACGGGGGTAGCCGTTCAATAACACTTTTTCTGCAAATTTAGAGATAGGAGTAGCGGCATCCGGTGTAAATGGTCCGTTTATATAAGGTTCGAGTTCCGACAAATCAATTTCAATCACACGGTCGTAATAGTTGAACGGTTCGTCGGTCACAATGTCGTCTGCACGAAGGTCTGCATCAACAGATTCTGCCCAATCGACTACACAATCTCTTCCGGTAGCTCTCAAATAAGTAGCCATGCGTCCGTCAAACGGGAACAAAGAAGTAGTAGCTCCAACTTCGGCACCCATATTGCAAATGGTCGCTTTCCCGGTAGCAGAAAGGGATTCGGTTCCGGGACCAAAATATTCGATAATAGCATTCGTTCCTCCTTTTACGGTAAGGATGCCTGCCAGTTTCAGGATTACATCTTTCGGAGAAGTCCACCCGCTTAGTTTTCCGGTCAGACGGACACCGATAATCTTCGGCATTTTCAGCTCCCATTCCATTCCGGTCATCACATCCACGGCATCCGCGCCACCGACACCGATAGCCACCATGCCCAGTCCGCCAGCATTAGGCGTATGAGAGTCTGTTCCCACCATCATACCACCGGGGAAAGCATAGTTTTCGAGCACTACCTGATGGATAATTCCTGCTCCCGGTTTCCAGAAGCCGATGCCATAACGGGAAGATACATCACGGAGGAAGTCGTATACTTCTTCATTGGTTAGTCTTGCCGTAGCAATATCCGCCTTTGCACCTTTATACGCCTGTATCAAGTGATCGCAATGCACTGTTGAAGGGACAGCCACCTGATCCTTACCTGCATTCATAAATTGAAGCAAAGCCATCTGCGCAGTTGCATCCTGCATAGCCACACGGTCGGGACGGAAATTCACATAATCCTCCCCTCGTTTGTAATCTTTCAAATCGGCTACATCATACAGGTGAGCATACAAAATCTTTTCGGTCAACGTCAAAGGGCGTTTCAGTATAGCCCGTACGTGTTCTACCTTTCCTTTATAAGCAGCGTAGAAAGCTTCTAACATAGTCACATCATATACCATATTGCTTTTTGTTTTTTTAGTCTATCTATTAAAATAACGAACGGCGTTCGAGTAATGTTTAACAAAATGAAATATTTTTTCTATCCGAAACGAAGATTTGTTACCTTTGCATCTATTATGAGTAATAATCCGAAAAGTCCCATTATAGACCTTCAGCAACAGCAACTCCTCCTGCGAATGGAGTATGAATATGAGAAGGAAGAGTTTAAACGGCAAACCGAAACAATGGGTGTTGCCCGTAAAGTGAAGCGTGGTCTCTGCTGGTATCCTGTCTCTCTTGGTCGAAGTTACTACAATTCGCTGAATCAACTTGTAATAGATATTACACGGACCGAAAATAAAGAAATAGAACATTCCTTTGAGTTCGGACGTCCTGTTTGCTTTTTCCACCAGTCATTCGAAGGAAAAGTGAAGTATATGGATTTCATCGCGACCGTCAGCTTTGCCGACGAAGAACGAATGGTCGTTGTACTCCCCGGAGCGGGAGCCTTAACGGAACTGCAAACTGACGGCATACTGGGAGTACAACTTTATTTTGACGAAACATCGTACCGGACCATGTTCGAGGCACTGGAAGATACGATACGCGCCAAAGACAACCGCCTGGCGGAACTGCGTGACATTTTGCTGGGTACCCAAAAGCCGGGATTCCGCGAATTATATCCTGTCCGCTTCCCATGGCTGAACAGTACACAGGAAACAGCAGTCAATAAGGTGCTCTGTACGCGTGATGTATCTATTGTTCACGGTCCTCCGGGAACCGGAAAGACGACAACTCTTGTCGAAGCGATTTACGAAACGTTACACCGGGAACCACAAGTGCTTGTTTGTGCGCAAAGCAATACAGCTGTCGACTGGATTTGTGAGAAACTGGTAGACCGGGGAGTACCCGTGCTCCGCATCGGAAATCCGACCCGGGTCAACGACAAAATGCTTTCATCCACCTACGAACGCCGGTTTGAAAGTCATCCTGCCTATCCGGAGCTTTGGGGAATCCGCAAATCTATCCGCGAAATGGGGAGCCGAATGCGCCGGGGTAGTTATTCTGAACGGGAAGGAATACGTAATCGCATGAGCCGTCTCCGCGACCGTGCCACGGAGTTGGAAATACAAATCAATGCCGATCTTTTCGACAGCGCCCGTGTGATTGCTTCTACCCTTGTCAGCAGCAACCACCGCCTGCTTAACGGACGTCGTTTTCCGACTTTATTCATCGACGAAGCTGCACAAGCCCTCGAAGCCGCCTGCTGGATCGCTATCCGCAAAGCAGACCGGGTGATCCTTGCCGGAGATCATTGTCAGCTTCCGCCGACTATCAAATGTATAGAAGCTTCCCGTGGAGGATTGGATCATACGTTAATGGAAAAAGTGGTTCAGCAAAAACCTTCCGCGGTCTCTCTATTAAAAGTACAGTACAGAATGCATGAAGACATCATGCAGTTTCCCTCCGACTGGTTTTATCATGGAGAACTGGAAGCTGCTCCGGAAGTACGTTATCGGGGGATTCTTGATTTCGACACTCCCATGAACTGGATCGACACTTCAGAGATGGACTTTCACGAAGATTTTGTAGGCGAAAGCTTCGGACGCATCAATAAGCAGGAAGCCAACCTATTACTGCAAGAACTGGAAACTTACATCGAACGTATCGGCAAAGAGCGAATACTGGATGAAAGAATTGATTTCGGTCTGATTTCGCCATACAAGGCACAAGTGCAATATTTGAGAGGAAAAATAAAAGGAAGCAGCTTTTTACGCCCTTTCCGCAGCCTCATCACCGTGAATACGGTAGACGGCTTTCAGGGACAGGAGCGAGACGTTATTTTCATCAGTCTCGTACGTGCCAACGAGGACGGGCAAATCGGGTTTCTAAATGACTTGCGAAGAATGAATGTAGCGATTACGCGAGCACGAATGAAGCTTGTTATCTTAGGAGATGCTTCCACCCTTACCAAACATCCTTTCTATAAAAGATTGATGTTGTTCATTAAGAAGGGAGAAAGCTAATAGCCCTCTCCCCTTTTTAAACTTGTATAATTTATCCAGCTTAATTATTTTCCGGACGAAGTTTACGAACAGTTACAGCAGTCTGCCACATCTCGCTTTCGCGTAATTGACGGAGCTCCTCGTTTAACTTTTCACGATAATCAGGCTGTGAATTACTATCAATAGAAATCTGTGCTTCGTTACCAGTCTTCACGCTATTATACAACTTTTCAACTACCGGCTTGATAGCATCGTGGAATGGTCCCATCCAATCAAGGGCACCACGTTGAGCAGTAGTAGAGCAGTTAGCGTACATCCAGTCCATACCGTTCTTTGCAAATAACGGCATCAATGACTGTGTCAGTTCTTCCACTGTTTCATTGAATGCTTCAGAAGGACTGTGACCGTTTTCACGCAATACTTCGTACTGTGCCAGCAACAAACCTTGGATAGCCCCCATCAATGAACCACGTTCACCTGTCAGGTCAGAAGTAGCCTCGCGTTGGAAAGTTGTTTCGAACAGATAACCTGAACCGATACCAATACCCAGTGCAATGGTTCTTTCGTAAGCCTTGCCTGTAGGATCCTGATAGATAGCATAAGAAGAGTTCAAGCCACGTCCTTCGAGGAACATAGTACGCAAAGATGTACCCGAACCTTTAGGAGCAACCATGATAACGTCGATATCAGCAGGAGGAACTACACCTGTACGGTCGTTCCAAGTGATAGCAAAACCGTGTGAAAAATAAAGAGCTTTTCCGGCAGTCAGGTAAGGCTTGATAGTAGGCCATACAGACATTACTGCTGCGTCAGACAACAGACACATTACAATAGTACCTTTTTCGCAAGCTTCTTCGATACCGAACAAAGTTTCACCCGGAACCCATCCGTCTGCTACTGCCTTATCGTATGTTTTTCCTTCACGTTGACCAACGATTACATTGAAACCGTTATCACGCAAGTTCAGTGCCTGTCCAGGACCCTGTACGCCATAACCGATTACAGCGATTGTTTCATTTTTCAATACTTCACGAGCTTTTTCCAATGGAAATTCGTCACGGATTACTACAGTTTCAGTAGTACCTCCAAAATTCAACTGTGCCATTTTTTTGTTTTTAGTTTTTGATGACTTACGCCATCCGTTATTAATTGGTTTTATATTCTCACATTTATTCAAATATCACTTTCGAGCGGCAAACAACTTCGTTGCCATTCTTCTTCACTTCTACGTGAAACTCGTTTGAATTCACTTCATCGCAGAAGAAAGAGAGTTCATCACCAAAATAGCTTTCCGCCACATACGCCATTTCAAAACGGCGGATACGTTTGGTCTTATACAATTCAATCGGGAACAAATCAAGGATATGTTCGATGTAACGGATACTGTTTACATGACCGTTGATATCTATATCACTGTATTTTGCCGTCAGGGTAGCTATCGGCTGATCGCTTGTCACTTTGATGCGTGAAGGCTTTTCAATCGGGCAAGGCTCATCACAGACATAGTCTACGATACTTCCCCCATGCAAAGTCAACAAGTCGGCAGGCTTGCGGGTATTGAGACTAATCATTGCCCATACGGAACGTGCGTAGCCAATCTTCTTCCCATCCTTATCAATAATAGCAAAATTACGGTCCGTAAACAAGCGGTAGACATTTTCCACCCACGTCTGAACCGAGAATTTTTCATACTGATAAGGCATTTCATCCAACTCAATGGCCAGACGTGAAAGCACCCATGTGTAATTGTCCTCATTCAACGTTGCAATACCAAAACCACGGTCATTGGCGTGAAAACCTGCACAATTGAGCAGATGATTTCCCAGCACCCCCATAGTCAGACGTCCGTTGAAGTCCACATGGAACGGTTCTGCCACAAACTGATAAGTCCCTATTCTATTTTCTTCACTCATTATTCTTATTGATTTTTACTTTGGTTATACATAGCTTCCCGTCCATCGAGAAACTCATTCACCCGTTCAAAGCAGCTGGTAGTAATCGCTACACGTCCCGAACGAACAAACTGCAAAACACAATTCAAAGCCTTCAGTTCACCATAGAGCGAGGTTATATCTTCGCTCATTCCATTTTTCTCGACAATAGAAAATACCGGATTGACTTCCACTATACGTGCATTGTATCTACGGATCAGCTTGGATGCTTCCGGATTCTCCTGAAAAGCAGGAGTAGACACCTTATATAATGCAATCTCGTGGAAATAAATCTCATCCTCTGTGAAATAATGTGCCTGAATCACGTCGATCTTCTTTTCGATCTGTTTCACTACTTTCTCAATGATATCCTTATCAGTCCAAGCAGTTATCGTATACTTATGTACACCTTTAATAGAAGAAGCAGACACATTCAGACTCTCAATATTTATTTGCCGACGGGTAAATACAGCAGTTACCTGATTCAGCAATCCAGCTATATTCTCCGAATGAACAATGATTGTATATAACGTTTTATCACTCATAATTCTAATTTTTTAAATGCGGACCTTCAACTCTCCATTCTCAACTCTCAACTTCTCCTAGCACTCCAGCAACATCTGGTTTACCGAACCACCCGGAGGAGTCATCGGCAAAACATTGCCTTCTTCCACCACGCAGGCTTCGAGCAGGAACGGACCGTCCGTTGCCAGCATTTCAGCAATAACTTCCTTCAGTTCTTCACGAGTGAAAACACGCTTGGAAGGAATGTCATAAGCCGAGGCCACTTTCATATAATCCGGATTCAGCATCGGGGTAAACGAATAGCGACGATTAAAAAACATAGCTTGCCACTGGCGTACGTTTCCGAGGTAATTATTGTTCAGGCAGATAATCTTCACGGGAGCTTTCTGCTCCATAATCGTACCCAGTTCCTGAATATTCATTTGCAGTCCGCCATCTCCCATAAATACGCATACGGTACGTTCCGGTGCTCCGAAAGTTGCCCCGATAGCTGCGGGAAGTCCGAAGCCCATTGTTCCAAGTCCTCCGGAAGTAATGATACTGCGTTCTTTCGTATATTTAAAGTAGCGTGCAGACATCATCTGATTTTGACCTACATCTGTTACCAAAACAGCTTCATGGTGAGTAGCATCACTAACCGCACGTACCACTTCTCCCATACTCAAAGAGTTTGTGGCAGGATAAAGTTCGGGACGGATTACTTTTTCCTCCTCTACTTTCTCATATTCTTTGAAGCTATCAATCCATTCGGTATGAGTGTTCTTTTTCAGGAGTTTCGTCACAGAAGCCAGTGTTTTCTTGCAATCTCCCAATACAGCTACATCTACCTTTACATTCTTATTAACTTCCGCAGGATCGATATCAAAATGAATCACTTTTGCCTGCTTGGCGTAAGTTGCCAAATTACCAGTCACACGGTCGTCAAAACGCATACCGACAGCAATCAGTACATCGCATTTATTGGTGTTGATATTCGGTCCCAGATTGCCGTGCATACCCAGCATACCTTTATTTAACGGATGCTCTGTCGGTAAAGCCGAAAGTCCGAGCAGCGTACAACCCGCAGGCATATCCGCTTTTTCGATAAACTCACGCAATTCGCTCTGTGCATTTCCCAGTTCAACACCTTGTCCAACCAATACAAGCGGACGTTCGGCGTTATTAATCAGTTCGGCAGCGACCTGTACAGACTCCGCATCCGTATCGGGAACAGGAACATAACTACGGATAAAATCGACTTTCGTCGGTTCATATTTCGTTTTCTCCACTTGCGCATTTTTGGCAAAGTCCAGCACCACCGGACCGGGACGACCACTACGGGCAATGTAAAACGCACGTGCCACCGCCCAAGCTACATCTTCCGCACGGCGGATCTGATAGCTCCATTTAGCGATCGGCTGTGTGATACCTACCAAGTCAACCTCCTGAAAAGCATCTGTTCCGAGAAAACCCGTTCCTACCTGTCCGGCAATCACCACGATAGGCGTACTATCGATCATCGCATCTGCAATGCCTGTTACCGTATTGGTTGCTCCAGGACCGCTCGTCACCAGGCAAACACCTACTTCACCCGATACACGGGCATAGCCCTGTGCCGCATGAGCTGCTCCCTGTTCGTGACGAACCAAGATATGGTTTAATATATTTTGATGATCGTACAAGGCATCGAATACCGGCATGATAGAGCCACCTGGATAACCAAAGATGGTAGTCACTCCCTGATGTTCCAAAGAACGCATCAGAGCCTCTGCACCTGTTATTAAATCTTTCATATTTACGATTTGACTATTTACTATTCAATGATTCTCACCGCTCCCTTATCGGCAGAGCTTACCATACTGGCATACGCCTTCAGGCTCTTCGGTACATAACGGTCACGAGTGACAGGAGTCATCGGACGGGCCGCCAGTTCTTCATCCGTCAGTCGCACGTTAATCTTCCGGGCCGGAATATCGATTTCGATAATGTCTCCGTCTACAATTTTTCCGATATTACCTCCAGCTGCCGCTTCAGGAGAAATATGTCCGATACTCAATCCGGAAGTTCCACCACTGAAACGTCCGTCGGTAATCAAAGCACATTCCTTTCCGAGATGACGGGATTTTATATAAGAGGTAGGATAAAGCATTTCCTGCATACCGGGACCACCCTTCGGACCTTCGTGCGTGATGACGACAACATCGCCACTGATGACTCGGCCTCCGAGGATGCCTTCACAGGCTGCTTCTTGCGAATCAAAGACTTTAGCAGGTCCGGTAAACTTCCAGATACTTTCGTCTACCCCTGCTGTTTTTACTACACAACCGTCTTGAGCAATATTGCCTTTCAATACGGCCAGTCCGCCGTCTTTACTGTAAGCATATTCCAAGTCACGGATACATCCGTTTGCGCGGTCCTTATCCAGTTCCTTATAGTACATACCTTGTGAACCAAGTACGAGATTAAATTTATTTCCGGCTGCGCTCGAATATTTCTTAATTGCTTTTTCGCTTACATTCGGGCTGGTGATTGAATATTCATTAATGGCTTCTGCCAGTGACATTCCGTCTACCCGGCGAACGGATGTATCTATCAAACCGCCTTTTGCCAGTTCGTCCATAATGGCAATGATACCACCGGCACGGTTTACATCTTGAATATGATATTTCTGTGTATTGGGAGCCACCTTGCAGAGACAAGGAGTCTTGCGGGAAAGCATGTCGATATCATCCATCTTGAAGTCTACCTCTGCTTCGTGAGCAACAGCCAACAAGTGAAGAACCGTATTGGTAGAACCACCCATTGCTATATCCAGCGTCATGGCATTCAGGAAAGCCTGACGGGTAGCGATGCTACGAGGAAGTACACTCTCGTCTCCTTCTTCATAATATAATTTTGCATTTTTCACGATCAGTTCCGCAGCGTCCTTGAAAAGTTGCGTACGGTTTTCGTGTGTCGCTACAATGGTTCCGTTGCCGGGAAGAGCCAGTCCGATTGCTTCATTCAGGCAGTTCATCGAGTTGGCGGTAAACATACCGGAGCAGCATCCGCAAGTAGGACAAGCATTTTGCTCGATATTCGCTACTTCCTGATCGCTAACACTTTCGTCGGCCGATTTAATCATCGCATCGATCAAATCCAGGTGCTGGCCATTCCATTCTCCCGCTTCCATCGGACCACCCGATACAAATACGGCAGGGATATTCAGACGCATAGCCGCCATCAACATTCCGGGAGTGATCTTATCGCAATTGCTGATACATACCATTGCATCCGCCTTGTGCGCATTGACCATATATTCTACGCTGTCTGCAATGATGTCACGTGAAGGAAGCGAGTAAAGCATACCGTCATGCCCCATTGCTATACCATCGTCGATAGCTATTGTATTGAATTCCGCAGCGAAGCATCCCAACTTCTCAATCTCTGCCTTCACCAGCTGACCGATTTCATGTAGATGTACATGCCCCGGAACAAACTGCGTGAACGAATTGACGATAGCGATAATGGGTTTACCCATCTGATTCTTCTTCATACCGTTGGCTGCCCATAATGCACGGGCTCCCGCCATCCGACGGCCTTGTGTACTAAACGAACTGCGTAATTGCTTTTTCATTTCCATCTATCTTTTAATTAAAGAGCCTTCCTCACACAAGTGAGAAAGGCTCTAAATTCTATCTTCTATGGTACGAACACATACAACACAAAAACCTTTCTCACGCTCTTGATGGGACCACCACGACGCGAATAATATGCAGGACTGCTAGGTTAATAGATGTATGTAACATATTCATATTTTCTTTATTTTCGTACTGCAAAGGTAAGGGCTTTTTTATTATATCCAAACAAATCGAAGAAAAAAAACACTTAAAAGCGAATAATTGTAAGAAAAGAGAGGTATTATTTCTCTATTTTATCACTTAAAGGTTAAATTTACAACTATTATCTAACTGCACACCTCACTTTCTTTTTCTGACAAAAGCACTTAATAATCTGAAATTTACCCTCCCTATACCGGAGTACAAGCAAATAATTCGTATCTTTGTAGACCCGTATTTACGGGAATTATTAATCAGAAACAAAAAAATCAGATGGAAACAGTAGAAAACAAGTACATTACCGTTGCATACAAACTATATACAATGGAAGATGGTGAAAAAGAGTTGTTCGAAGAAGCAAAAGCAGAACATCCCTTTCAATTCATTTCAGGATTAGGAACAACACTCGAAGATTTCGAAAATCAGATAACAGTTCTTTCTAAAGGTGATAAATTTGATTTTACCATTCCGGCAGATAAGGCTTACGGACAATATGACGAACAACACGTTATTGAACTCCCAAAAAATATTTTTGAAATAGATGGCAAATTTGACAGCGAGCGTATTAAAGAAGGTAACATCGTACCTTTGATGACTGGCGACGGTCAGCGCGTAAATGCCTGTGTAGTAGAGATCAAACCGGACATTGTAGTAGTAGACCTCAATCACCCGTTGGCTGGTGCCGACCTGATTTTCGAAGGTGAAATACTGGAAAGCCGTCCTGCTACCAACGAAGAAATCCAGGAATTGGTGAAAATGATGAGTGGCGAAGGTGGTTGCAGTTGCGGATGCGACAGTTGCGGTGATGGCTGTGGCGACAACTGCGGTTGCGAAGGCGGACACTGTCATTAATTGAAGTATTAAGTATAAAGTATTAAGTATTATTTCGTGCAGATATAGCCTGAGTTTTAATACTTAATACTTTTTTTATGCCATCATTCCAGCTAATACTTAATACCTAATACTTGATACTTAAAATCAGCATCCCTTGTGCGTCATGATGTCAAGTACCATTTTATCCGTTTCGTTCATGGCTTGCGAGCCGATTCTTGTCAGGTTACGGATGCTTTGGTCTACATCTTCATCTATAATTCCTTCTACGGAAGTCACACAACGGTTTTCCATTGCCATCATGGCAGACAGTACGGCTGTCGAAACTCCGGTGGTTACTTTCAAGGCACAACTCGGTTTTGCACCGTCACAAATCATTCCTGTCAGATTGGCAATCATATTTTGAACAGCGAAGGCAACTTGATCGTAGTTTCCTCCCATTAACCTGGTGATTCCACAACTGGAACCTGTGGCAGCTACCACGCAACCACACAAAGCAGACAGACGTCCCAAACTTTGTTTGATATATATAACAGTGAGATGGCTAAGCATTAAAGCACGGATCAGTTCTTCTTCACTTTTTCCGTTTTCTTCCGCAAAGACAACGACAGGAAGTGTAGCGGATATCCCCTGATTACCGCTGCCGGAATTACTCATTACCGGAATCATAACACCGGCCATACGGGCGTCGCAAGCAGCCGACGTATAAGAAAGGATATGAGAAAACACGCTATCCCCCATCACTTTATGCTCATAAGTTCCCCGAAGCATTTTCCCTAAAGAATGCCCGTAGTTACCTTTAAATGCTTGCTCGGCAGCAGCTTTGTTCAAACGGGCTGTGTCAAGAATGAAACGGATTTCATCCAACGGAGCAGTCAGTGCAAAATCATAGACCTTGCGCAAATTTAGTTCGAGCGAAGCACCTTCCTCTTCCTCGCTGACTGCCTGTTGCTTGTCGAGCAACGTTTGTTCGTCGTTGGCTATATATATAAAGGTAGTATGTCCACCGGCAATGATGGCTTTAGCCGTTTTATCTCCCGTTTTACAGATCACTTCGATATAAAGTTTTTCCGTAATATCTTCTTTTAGAGAAATACAAATCCGTTTTTCTGCGATAAACAGTTTTCCCTGTTCCACCGCTTCCGGCGTACAATCCCTCAACACCTCCAACTGATAATCTGATTTGCCAATCAACGCACCCAAAGCAACCGCTATGGGAAGTCCGACCATACCCGTTCCCGGTATTCCTACTCCCATAGCATTCTTTAATATATTAGCACTTAACAGGACTTCTATCTTTTCCGGTTTCGCTCCCAATGTTTCGGCAGCTTTAGCTACACAAAGTGCTACTGCGATAGGTTCCGTACATCCGATAGCCGGAATGACCTCTTTCTTAATCAATTCTATAATTTGCCTTCTTTCTGATTCAGTCATAGACTTATAAGTTTTGATTCCACAAAAATAGGAAATTCTTTCTTTTCCAACATTCTATAATGGAGAAATAAAATCTCATATTGTTATAAAACCTCTCATATATCAGACTTTAACAGAAAGAATTGATAGAAAAATGAAAGAGACATAGGTTTTGGAGACGCATTGTGAATTTCACCACAGATTACACAGATTAACACAGATTGATTTATAAGTCATAGCCATCAATATAAATAATCTGTGTTAATCTGTGTAATCTGTGGTGAACAAGAAATTAATTTTCACCAGACCCCGCCACCTGTTTCACTCCGGAATAGGTCACTTTTACCGTCTGTTGCAATGCAGGCACTTTCACGTTAATGGTCATGTCTGTATTTCCATCTTTTACCGTTCCCGTAATAGTTACAGGACAAGTACCCAAAGAAGCTGCATTTCCCTCAAACGTAAGATCTTGTTGTCCGGTGAACGTAGATACCCCTTCTCGCTTCTTCACTTCACACTTATCAACAACAATATCTCCAAATTCCAGGACCTGTTGGTTGATAAACAGTTCAAACTCCTTCAGTTCAATCTTCACTTCCGTATCGCTGACTTGCGAGAGGGTGATAAACTTCTCTATTCCATCTCCTATGACAATTTCCTGGTCAGAACCATCCGGAATCATGGATATATCCATATTTCCCCAATACGTTCCGACTACATCCGGAGCCGTAATCACAACTTCCTCTTCAGGAGGATTCTCATTATCCTTGTTATCCCTGTTGTCATCGTTACTGCCACAAGCAGCAAAGAAAGTAAGAGAGCAAACCAATGCCAATAAATACAATAGATTCTTTTTCATACGTCTTTGGTTTAGTTATTATAATAAATTTCGTCCCTTATAAACTAAAAAGAAGAAAAAAGGTTCAATATGCTTCCTTTTTCGAAGATATTTCGAGTTCACAACTTTCTTATCGAAAACTTTGTTATATTTGCATATAGTAATTTTAAAAAAGCCACAACTATGTTTAATTCATTTGGCAATATCTTTCGGCTCACAAGTTTCGGTGAGTCTCATGGAAAAGGAGTTGGAGGAGTAATTGACGGATTTCCGGCCGGAATTACCATCGACGAAGAATTTGTACAACAAGAACTTAATCGCCGCCGTCCGGGACAATCTATTCTTACCACTGCACGTAAAGAGGCTGATAAAGTAGAGTTTCTTTCAGGCATCTTTGAAGGGAAATCCACCGGATGCCCTATTGGTTTTATCGTTTGGAATGAAAACCAGCACTCCAATGATTATAATAATCTGAAAAATGTATATCGTCCTTCACATGCTGATTATACGTACACAGTGAAGTATGGAATCCGTGACCACCGTGGTGGCGGACGTTCTTCCGCACGCGAAACGATTTCGCGCGTGGTAGCCGGCGCATTGGCCAAGTTAGCGCTTCGTCAACTGGGCATCAGCATCACAGCTTACACTTCACAGGTAGGTCCTATCAAGCTGGAGGATACTTACTCGGATTACGACCTCGACTTGATAGAAACAAACGATGTGCGCTGTCCGGACCCGGAAAAAGCAAAAGAAATGGCAGACCTTATATATAAGGTAAAAGGAGAAGGCGACACCATCGGCGGCACACTGACCTGCGTCATCAAGGGATGCCCCATCGGATTGGGACAACCTGTTTTCGGTAAACTCCATGCTGCCTTAGGCAATGCCATGTTAAGCATCAACGCTGCCAAAGCATTCGAATACGGCGAAGGATTCAAGGGACTGAAAATGAAAGGTTCTGAACAGAACGATGTTTTCTATAATAATAACGGACGCATCGAGACACATACCAACCACTCCGGAGGTATTCAGGGAGGATTGAGTAACGGTCAGGATATTTACTTCCGTGTAGTATTCAAACCGATTGCAACATTGCTGATGGAACAGGAAACCGTCAACATTGATGGAATCGACACCACCCTGAAAGCACGCGGACGCCATGACGCTTGTGTACTGCCCCGTGCCGTGCCTATCGTAGAAGCAATGGCTGCCATGACGATACTTGATTATTACTTACTAGATAAAACGACGCAACTGTAATGAACGAAATTCAGAAATACATAATAGCACACGAACCTGAAATGATGAATGACCTGTTCAGCCTCATCCGTATCCCCAGTATCAGTGCTCTGCCGGAGCATCACGATGATATGCTGGCTTGTGCGGAACGCTGGACACAGTTGTTACTTGAAGCCGGAGCAGACGAAGCATTGGTGATGCCCTCAAAGGGCAATCCGATTGTTTTCGCTCAAAAGATAGTCGACCCGGACGCAAAGACTGTATTGGTTTATGCTCATTACGATGTAATGCCGGCCGAACCGCTGGAACTTTGGAAGAGCCAACCATTTGAACCGGAAATACGAGACGGATATATCTGGGCGCGTGGAGCAGATGACGACAAAGGACAATCATTCATCCAAGTGAAAGCATTTGAATATCTCGTCAAAAACGGATTACTGAAGAATAATGTAAAATTCATCTTCGAAGGTGAAGAAGAAATAGGCTCGCCCAGCCTGGAGGCTTTCTGCGAAGAACACAAAGAGTTACTGAAAGCAGATGTCATCCTTGTCTCGGATACAAGTATGCTGGGAGCCGAACTTCCGTCTTTAACGACCGGTCTTCGCGGACTGGCTTATTGGGAAATAGAAGTGACCGGACCGAACCGTGATTTACACTCCGGACATTTCGGAGGTGCAGTAGCCAATCCGATCAACGTACTTTGCCAAATTATCAGCAAGGTGACGGATGCCGACGGACGTATTACCGTCCCCGGATTCTATGACGATGTAGAAGAAGTGCCTCAAGCGGAAAGGGACATGATAGCCCATATTCCTTTTGACGAAAAGAAATACAAAGAAGCAATCGGCGTCAAAGAACTTTTCGGAGAAAAAGGATACAGCACATTGGAACGCAACAGCTGCCGTCCGTCTTTTGACGTATGTGGCATTTGGGGCGGATATACAGGAGAAGGTTCTAAAACCGTACTTCCCTCAAAGGCGTATGCCAAAGTTTCCTGCCGGTTAGTGCCGCATCAGGATCATCATAAGATTTCGCAGATGTTTGCAGAGTATATTTCAAACATTGCTCCGGAAACTGTTCAGGTGAAAGTGACTCCGATGCATGGGGGACAAGGATACGTATGCCCGATTTCGCTCTCTGCTTATCAGGCTGCCGAAAAAGGCTTTGAAATTGCTTTCGGAAAGAAACCGCTGGCAGTACGCCGTGGCGGTAGTATTCCTATCATTTCTACTTTCGAGCAAGTATTGGGAATCAAAACTGTATTGATGGGATTCGGACTTGAATCAGACGCCATCCATTCACCCAACGAAAACTTTTCACTGGATATTTTCCGGAAAGGGATAGAGGCAGTCATTGAATTTCATCAGGAATATGCCAGACGATAAAGCGGACAGACAAAAAGTCTAATTATAAACGGTATATAAAAAAGAGCGGTGGACAAGCTTATAATCAAACACTTGTCCACCGCTCTTTTTATATATTTACAAATACATAGATATGCTGTCTACCGTATATCGTTACATAAAAAAAGATGCGCTCTTTCTGCAAACGATTTTTTATTTTCGTTTCTCATATTCTCATAATTTTTAGATAAATATAAGATTATCAAATAGATATATTATGAGAAACACTTTCTAAAAACGGCATTTCTCATAAAACATCCCCTATTTTTGCTTAAAACAGACCTTATTCTCATAGTGTTTCGGGGTATTTCTCATAGTGTAGTGTGCCGGAAACCGGTATTGCATAAATAGAACCATGTATTCCTTTTTGCTTGTTTCCATATAGAGTGTATTAGTCCCACATATTGTGGGAAAAGATTCCCAACTGCTTGGGAAAGTATTCCCTCATTTTGTGGGAACGTTTTCCCTTAATATGAGGGAATATTTTCCCACAATATATGGGACAATCGAAACCAATGGGTATCTTCAAGCAATAAGCCATTATTTTATCTAGTAACAATGCCTAAAACAATATAAGTTAAAATTCATTTACGATAATAAGAAATGTGCGATGAAAATTATCGCACATTTCTTATTTATCATTAATTTTGCCAAGACATCATTGGAAAGATATATGAAAAAACACACACTTACTTTTATTTTATTATCAATACTATTTGTATTCACAGCCAAAGGGAAAGTTATTGAATTAAAAGTAAATCGCTTTTCTTCCCCTTCGGGAATAGTAGACCAGCATCCGATGTTAAGCTGGAAAATAAGCAGTACTGAACGTAATGTAATGCAAACAGCTTACGAAATTGAAGTCAGAAAAGGTTCGGAAATAGTATGGAAAACTGGCAAAGTCCTTTCTGATATTTCCATAGGTATACCCTATAAAGGTAAAACTTTGGAGTCAGGTACACGCTATACTTGGCGGGTGCGTATTTGGGATAACAAAGGCAAAAAGTCTGCATGGAGCAATCCTGCCGGTTCGTGGTCCACCGGATTGATGTCCATAGCAGAATGGCAGGCCAAATGGATTGAGCCGGAGAGCACAGACAGAACCATTGACAAACCTTCTCCAGTAATGCGCAAACCATTTAAGATAAATAAACCTATTGCTTCGGCAATAGCTTATGTGACTAGTCATGGGATGAATGAAGCTTATCTCAACGGCGAAAAAATAGGTGAATACCATTATGCACCAGGATGGACATCTTACACTAAGAGATTACAATACTACACTTTTGATGTTACCCGTCTGGTAAAATTGGGAGACAACACATTCGGACTGATGCTCGGCAATGGCTGGATGTTAAGTCCCATGATATGGAGATATGTACAGCTTTATCAGAATACGGCAAAATCAGTCGGCGCATTAGCTCAAATAGTAATTACCTATAAAGACGGGGCTAAAGAAGTGATAGGTACAGACGAGTCCTGGAAATGGTCAACAGCAGAAATCCGAGAGTCCACTATTTATGACGGGGAAACCATTGATGCCAATAAAATACAGAAAGGTTGGAACAATACCGATTTCGATGATTCCGGATGGAAATCCGTAAGAGTGGCAAATTACGACAATTCAAACCTCGTATCGTGTGAGAATGAACCGGTTATAACACACCAATTAATCAAACCTGTAAAACAGTTTATAACACCTAAAGGAGAAAAAGTAATTGACTTCGGGCAAAATCTGGTAGGTCGTGAAAGAATGACTATAAAAGGGAAAAAAGGACAACAGATCACCATTAAACATGCTGAAGTGCTTGATGAGAACGGCAATTTTTATACAGTCAACCTACGCAGAGCAAAAGCCACCAGCCGCTACATTTGTAGCGGAGAAACGGACACTTTCGAGCCCCGCTTTACATTTTATGGTTTCAGATATATTCAGGTGGAAGGAATCGAAGAAGAACTTAATCTTGACGATATCGTTGCAGTAGTCACTTATTCCGGTATGGAAGACAACGGAAACTTCACTTGTTCCAATGAGGCTGTCAATCAGTTGCAAAGCAACATTCAATGGGGATTGCGCGGCAATTTCCTAGATGTTCCAACAGATTGCCCGCAACGCGACGAGCGGTTGGGATGGACCGGTGACGCACAAGTATTCTTCCGCACAGCGACATTCAATGCACGTGTAGAAAATTTCTTTATAAAATGGATGAAAGACTTGGCAGCTGACCAGTATAAAGACGGACGAGTTCCGGACGTGATTCCGGATGCTTTACGCTTGACGGAAGGTGAAGCATCAGGTAGAACAGGCTGGGCGGATGCTTGCACCATTATCCCTTGGAATCATTATACTATTTATGGGGATAAGCGAATACTTGAAAATCAGTATTCGAGTATGAAAGCATGGGTGGACTGTATGCTACGTCAGTCACAAGACTATTTATGGACGTCAGGGTGGCATTATGGTGATTGGCTGGCATTCATTATACCCAATGATACAGACGGACGTTCTTCTGTCACCTCCAAAAGACTTATACAACAATGCTTCTTTGCTCATTCTGCAGAAATTGTCGCCATGTCGGCAGCGGTATTAGGCAATGACGCAGATGCCAAAAAGTATGCGGAAATATCACAAAAAGTGAAAGCGGCATTTTGTGATGCTTATATGACCCCAAAAGGCAACCTGATATCAGATACACAAACGGCTTATACCTTGGCATTGCATTTCAATATACTACCAGCCGATATTCGTCCCATTGCAGCTAAAAGACTTGCAGAACTGGTAGAAGACTATGGACATATCACAACAGGCTTCCTCGGCACTCCGTATATTTGTGGCGTATTGACACAATACGGACGCAGTGATTTAGCTTATAAACTCCTTCTACGCAAAGATTATCCCGGCTGGCTGTATCCTGTCACAATGGGTGCTACCACCATTTGGGAACGTTGGAACTCAATGATGCCCGACCGGACAATACCTGATAATGGAATGAATTCATTTAACCATTATTCTTATGGCGCTATTGGCGATTGGTTATACAGAGATGTTGCGGGCATACAAGAGACGTCACCCGCATTCAAAACTATTCGGATAAAGCCGCATCTTGGTGGCGGTTTCAGCCACGTAAGCGCATCAGAAAATACTCCTTACGGCAAGGTTAGCTGCTCCTGGAAAGACACAACTGATTATCTCACCATGAATGTCACTATTCCGGCAAATACAACTGCGGAAATTTATGTCCCGACCCAATCAGCAGAGAAAGTTGTTATGGATAACCAAAAGGTCAAAGTAGACGCCATGAAAGATGGTTACGCTATCATCAAAGTAGGCTCCGGCAATTATCAGTTTACTTCAAAAAAGTAATTATATTCATGTATAAATACTCAGATAGTCATCTGGTTACAACGGAATAATATCCACCTTATAGAATGACTAATATCACTTTATAAAGGTGACATTAGTCATTCTATAAAATAACCATCTATCTTCTAAAAAATGAAAAGCATTAAAGATGCAAAATAAATCAGTGAAAAGCAATAGTAAGATCACTTCTCTCTATTAGAAATTCTTCCGGAAAGTACATCCATTTCTCCATTCCGAACACCCGTAAGCAGTCTTCCCTTTAATGATGGTTCCTTTACCACAAAGTGGACAGGGCTGACCTACAAGCGCATCTACCTCACCGATTGCAGAAGGAGTTGAAGCTGCCATAGCAACCGGAGCAGGTGCCCCAGGCGAATCAGTTTTCACTTTATTCGTTGTTTTTTCCGCTTTTGGTTTCTTTTCTTTTGGTGTACTCGGTTTTCGTTCACGCTTTTTAGGTTCTTTCTTTTCTTTCTCTTCGGCTTTTGCAGCAACTGCGTCCTGAATAGTTATGCGTCGATTCGTATTATCAGAAAGTACACTCATTACGATCTCTGAAACCATCTGCTTTAGTTCTTCGAGAAACTGGCGGGCATCGTATGTTTTCTTTTCAATCTCACGCAACTTCTTTTCCCAAATACCTGTCAATTCTGCCGATTTCAATAATTCTTCGTGAATAAGCTGCACCAACTCCACTCCTGTCGGGGTGGCAATCAGGTTCTTTCTTTCCTTACGGATATAATTTCGCTTGAACAACGTCTCAATGATTGCAGCACGGGTAGACGGTCGACCGATACCATTCTCTTTCAAGGCATCGCGAAGTTCATCATTGTCCACCAGTTTTCCGGCTGTTTCCATTGCGCGAAGCAAGGTTGCTTCAGTATAAGGTCTGGGCGGCTGTGTCCATTTTTCATTCAGGTCCGGAATATGAGGACCACTTTCCCCCTTCACAAAAGCAGGAAGTACATTTTCATCCTCTTCCTCTTTTTCTTCGGTAGGGTCTTTTACTTCCTTGGCAAACACGACACGCCATCCCGGTTCCAGAATTTGTTTTCCAGTTACTCGAAACTCTATCTTATCCACTTCTCCCATCACGGTGGTAGTAGAAATTTTACAGTCCGGATAGAACACGGCTATAAAACGACGGGCTATCAAGTCGTAGACACGACGTTCCATATCCGTCAAGTTTTGAGCATAGACTCCGGTCGGGATAATGGCATGGTGATCCGTCACTTTCGAGTTGTCAAATACCTTTTTTGATTTAGGAAGTGTAGTGCCAGCTAACGGAGCTGTCAAGACTTCGTAATCACGGAGTCCTTTCAGGATAGCAGGACATTTCGGATAAATATCATCACTCAAGAAAGTGGTATCCACACGCGGATAGGTAGCCACTTTCTTCTCATAAAGAGACTGGATCAGTTTCAGTGTTTCATCGGCCGAATAAGCGAATTTCTTGTTACATTCTACCTGGAGGGAAGTCAAATCGAACAAACGTGGAGCGTATTCCTTTCCGTCTTTCTTGCCGACATTGGTGACTACAAAAGGTAGGTCTTTCATACGTTCTACCAATGCTTCGCCTTCTTCCCGGTTGGCAATAGGGTCGATGCCCGGGTTATCTATTTTCTTTTTTCCGCCGTTCTTTTCCTCTTCCGCGGCAATTTCTTCATCACTTTTGCGAATGAGTGCAGAGAAAGTGGTATTACGATAGTTTGTTTTCAGTTCCCAATATTGTTTGGGTTCAAAATTGGCTATCTCCAATTGACGGTTGACAATCAATGCCAGCGTCGGTGTCTGTACACGACCGATAGAGAGCACCTGTTTGTTTTGACCGTATTTAAGGGTATAAAGACGGGTAGCGTTCATTCCCAACAGCCAGTCACCCATCGCACGGGAAAGACCGGCTTCGTAGAGTGATTGAAATTCAGCTTGGTCTTTCAGTTTCGAGAATCCTTCACGAATAGCTTCTTCCGTCAACGAAGAAATCCACAGGCGCTTCACCGGACAGCGTGCGCCAGCTTTTTGCATCACCCAGCGCTGAATCAATTCTCCCTCCTGCCCGGCATCACCGCAATTGATGATTTCATCCGCATTCTGCATCAGCCACTCTATCACATGAAATTGCTTCTCAATACCCGGATCATGCCCAATCAGTTTGATACCGAAACGTGGCGGAATCATCGGCAGGCTGCTCAAGCTCCATGATTTCCAGTTAGGGGTGTATTCATGTGGCTCCTTCAGGGTACAAAGATGCCCGAATGTCCAGGTCACCTGGTATCCGTTTCCTTCTATATATCCTTCTTTTCTGGTATGAGCTCCGAGTACTTCGGCTATATCACGTGCTACAGACGGCTTTTCGGCTATGCAAACTATCATTTTTTCTCTTCTTGTTTTTAGACTATCAGTCTGCAAAGTTACACGAATATTTTTCTTTGACGACATGAAGATGCAAAAAATCCGGAACATGCGGTTTCCTCTTTCTTGAATATCTATTCTCAAAGAAGATTGGCAACTTTGTATGGGGAGTTTTTTTGCCTACTATAAAGTTGAAAAATATAAAAACCAGCTTGGAACAACAGTTTCACACCGATGAAACAATAGTTTCCTTACGTAGGAACTATAGTGCCCCGCCTTAGAAACTCTCGTTTCCTGCCGTGGAAACTGCAATTTCCCGCCTTGGAATGTAATTTGTCTTATCGACATAATATTAGTTTCAATGATGCCTTTTAGCAAGCATCATGTATAACTCTATACACGAAAGCTGCACTACTCTATGCACGCATTGTGCATAGAGCTATGCAGCCTCTCTACATAAATTGAACGAAACATCCCACCTTTTAAACCAAAACAAGTCTAAAAGGTGGGAATATTATTAAAATTCTAAAGAATTTCAGAAGTTATTCTTCATCCATCAGAATTTCCAAAATCTGACAAGCAGCCTTCGCCACCGGAGTACCCGGACCAAAGATAGCAGCTACACCTGCCTTATACAAGAAGTCATAATCCTGCGCAGGAATAACACCACCGGCAATCACCACAATGTCTTCACGTCCCAGTTTCTTCAGTTCTTCAATAATCTGCGGAACCAATGTCTTATGACCGGCAGCCAGTGAAGAAACACCTACTACATGAACGTCGTTTTCTACCGCTTCACGAGCAGCTTCTGCCGGAGTCTGGAACAACGGTCCCATATCCACGTCGAAACCACAGTCCGCATAACCCGTTGCCACTACCTTGGCACCACGGTCGTGACCGTCCTGTCCCATCTTTGCAACCATGATACGAGGTTGACGTCCCTCTTGTTTCGCAAACTTCTCTGCCAGTTCACAAGCACGTTTGAAGTCGCTATCGTTTTTACTTTCTGATGAATACACGCCTGATATAGTTCTAATTATTGCTTTATAACGTCCTACAACCTGTTCGCACGCATAAGAAATTTCGCCCAAAGTAGCACGAACACGAGCTGCTTCAACTGCCAGTTCAAGCAAGTTACCCTTGCCAGTCTCCACACATTCAGTGATAGCTGCTAATGCCTTATCCACTTCAGCCTGATTACGTCCTTCTTTCAAACGTTTCAGGTTTTCGATCTGTTCAAGACGAACTGCCGTATTATCAATTTCAAGGATATCAATCGGAGCTTCTTTTTCCAAACGATACTTGTTCACACCCACAATGGTCTGCTGACCGCTGTCGATACGAGCCTGTGTACGTGCAGCCGCTTCTTCGATACGCATTTTAGGAATACCTGTTTCGATAGCTTTCGCCATACCACCCAGTTTTTCAATTTCCTGAATATGTTCCCAAGCCTTGTGTGCCAGTTCGTTCGTTAAAGATTCTACATAGTAAGAGCCGCCCCATGGGTCAACGTTCTTGCAGATGTAAGTTTCTTCCTGAATATAAATCTGTGTGTTACGTGCGATACGTGCAGAGAAATCTGTCGGAAGAGCAATAGCCTCATCCAATGCATTGGTATGCAAAGATTGGGTATGTCCCAAAGCTGCAGCCATAGCCTCAATACAGGTACGTCCTACGTTGTTGAATGGATCTTGCTCCGTCAATGACCATCCGGAAGTCTGTGAGTGAGTACGCAAGGCCAGTGATTTCGGATTCTTCGGATTAAACTGTTTCACAATCTTCGCCCACAGCATACGTGCGGCACGCATCTTGGCAATTTCCATAAAGTGATTGGTTCCGATTGCCCAGAAGAAAGAAAGACGCGGAGCAAATGCATCAATATCAATACCGGCTGCTGTTCCGGCACGGAGATATTCCAAACCGTCAGCCAATGTATAAGCCAACTCAATGTCTGCGGTAGCACCTGCTTCCTGCATGTGATAACCGGAGATAGAAATAGAGTTGAACTTCGGCATCTTCTGTGAAGTGTATTCGAAAATATCAGAAATAATCTTCATAGAGAATGCAGGCGGATAAATATAAGTATTACGCACCATGAATTCCTTCAAAATATCATTCTGGATAGTACCTGCCATTTCTTCGAGTTTAGCACCCTGTTCCAAACCGGCATTGATATAGAACGCCATAACCGGAAGTACAGCACCATTCATCGTCATGGATACAGACATCTTATTCAAAGGAATACCATCGAACAAAACTTTCATATTTTCCAATGAACAGATAGATACACCTGCTTTACCTACGTCACCCACTACACGTTCGTGATCGGGGTCATAACCGCGGTGAGTAGCCAAGTCAAATGCTACTGACAAACCTTTCTGACCGGAAGCCAGATTGCGGCGATAGAAAGCATTGGATTCTTCGGCAGTGGAGAATCCGGCATACTGACGGATGGTCCAGGGACGAAGGGTGTACATTACTGAATACGGACCACGCAGATACGGAGGAAGTCCGGCCGCATAGCCGAGATGTTCCATCCCTTCGAGATCTTCTTTTGTATAAACAGGCTTCACTTCAATGTGTTCTGGTGTTTTCCAGTCAGCAGAGATACCGTTAGCCTTTTGCCATTCAGCACCGTTTGCGGGCTGAAATGCGGCATATATATCGATGTTTTTAAAATCTTTTCTCATCTTGTTATTTACGATTTAACGATTTACAATTTACGATTGAAGTTACTTCTTCAACAACTTAGCGTTAAACTCTTTCAAGGTATCCAATACGTTGACACGAACATGGATGAAGTTTTCGATGCCTGCGGCTTTCAAGTCATCCATACAAGCCGGAGCACCGGCAACGATAAACATAGCGCGACCATTCAAGGCTTTGAAAGCAGGAACTGCATATTCAGCATATTCATCATCGCTGGAACAGATGACAACAATATCAGCTTTCGCAGCCATAGCCGCCTCTACTCCTGCCTCTACTGTTTCAAATCCAAGATTATCGATTACTTCATAACCGGCACAAGCCAGGAAATTACAAGAATATTGCGCACGTGCCTGACGCATCGCCAAATTACCAATTGTCAGCATGAATGCCTTCGGACGTTTGCCCGATGCTTCCGTTTCAAGACGTAACGCTTCAAACTCACTAGCTGCACGGTGGAATACCAATGTATCCACATCTTTCTCACAAGTATGAGAGTCACCTCCACAGCAGCATTTTCCTTCCACAGGTTTCTTGTCACCGGCTTTTTCGTTGAAATTCGGGAATTGGTTAGTACCCAACAGAATTTCACGACGCTGTGCCACTGCTTTATGACGGGCTTTATTGCTTTCGTTTACTGCAGCCTGAACTGTACCAGCTTTTAATGCGGCATAGAAACCACCTGCTTCTTCTGTAGCAAGGAAGATTTCCCACGCTTGTTTAGCAATAGATACAGTCAGGTTCTCAATAAAATAAGAACCGGCAGCCGGATCAATTACTTTATCGAAATGAGATTCTTCTTTCAGCAATAGTTGTTGATTGCGAGCCAGACGTTCTGAGAATTCATCCGGGGTCTCATAAGTCTTATCAAACGGAACGACTGTCATTGAATCTACCCCACCCAAAGCGGCACTCATTGCTTCAGTCTGTGTACGAAGCAAATTCACGTGTGCGTCAAACAAAGTAAGATTAAAAGTAGAAGTTTCGGCATGAACCGCCATTTTTGCTGCACAACGACATTCGCCGTTAGCTCCCTTATTATCGCAATCACGCAGACATTCAGGTTTATAAGAAGCTACGATATTTGCCCACAACAGACGTGCGGCACGGAACTTCGCAATTTCAAGAAAGTAATTGGAGCTGATACCGAAGTTGAATTTTATCTTTTTAGCTACTACGGCAGCGGGAATACCGGCATCAGTCAACTGATTCATGTATTCATTACCCCAAGCCAATGCATAACCCAGCTCTTGAGAGATATAAGCTCCGGCATTGTTTAATGAGATTGCATTTACATTCAATACACGATAAAAAGGAAGCGGCTGGATAGCTTCGATCAACGCTTTCGCAGTCTGCACCATATCCCCTTTTTCCTTACCGCGAGTCAGCATCTTATTGAAGAAATCATAATTAATAGATCCTTTCAACTTCTTGACATCATAATCTTTCTTCTGGAAATAAGCTACCAGCAAATTAGCCAACTCCACAACATGCCCCTGGCAAGTTGAGAAATTTAATTCAACGCACTCTGCCTGAATATCATTCAACAGCGTCTCGATATATTCCGCATTGAGTTCTTTTGCTTTTACATGGAAAGAAAGTGAGTCAACACCCTTATTTAAGATGTCCAGTGCTTTTGCATTGGCCTCTTTGGGGCATTCTACCCTGATTTCCTGGCGAACTAACCACTCATTGTTGTCTTTCTTAGTTCCTCTCAGATAAGGGAACTCTCCGGGAAGCGCATCAGTAGTTTTTAAACCCTCCAGATCTTCCATCCGGTAGAAAGGTTTCACTTTAAACCCTTCGTTTGTTTTCCAAACGAGCTTCTTCTCAAAATCAGCACCTTTCAAGTCGGCTGTAACCTTCTCCATCCATTGCTCGGTGGAGACTGGAGAAAAGTCTGAGAAGAGTTTTTCTTTTTTGTCTGCCATAGTTTATCTAAAATTAAAACAAGATTAATATTGTCTTTATTTTTATCTATCTCTTTCTAATTGCCTGTTGTTCGACATGCAAATATAACCAATAAGTTAAAACAAAACTTCTTTTTATAGAAAATTCGCACACCTCTCACTCTCGCATAGAATCTGTATAGAAATTCTTCAATCTTTATCTTTTTAGTTCTCCATTTATTTGATTTGCTCCAATGTTATGAGTAATTTTGCACCCGTTTTTAGAAAAACATTATAAAAACTGCTATATTATGGATTGGTTACAAAGTTTATTGTGGGACCCCAGTTCCGTTGCTCACATCGTGTTCCTCTACGCATTTGTAGTGGCAGCCGGAGTTTATATGGGTAAGATAAAGATATTCGGAGTATCTTTGGGCGTCACATTTGTTTTGTTTGCCGGCATCCTAATGGGACATTTCGGCTTCACCGCCGATACACACATCCTACATTTCATCCGTGAATTCGGGTTGATCTTGTTCGTATTCTGTATCGGTCTTCAGGTGGGACCATCTTTCTTCTCTTCTTTCAAAAAAGGAGGAATGACATTGAACCTGTTGGCTGTAGGCATCGTAGTGTTAAATATTGCCGTTGCACTGGGGCTTTACTACCTCTGGAACGGCCGGGTAGAACTGCCGATGATGGTAGGTATCCTCTATGGAGCTGTCACAAACACTCCGGGACTTGGTGCCGCCAATGAAGCATTGAACCAGCTTAATTACACTGGTCCACAAATCGCACTGGGATATGCGTGTGCTTATCCGCTGGGTGTGGTAGGTATTATCGGTTCAATCATTGCTATCCGCTACATCTTCCGTGTCAACATGGCTAAAGAGGAAGAAAGTCTGAAAACTCAGAGCGGAGATGCGCATTTGACACCTCACATGCTTAGTTTGGAGGTGCGCAATGAGTCTATCAACGGAAAGACTCTGATTGAAGTAAAAGACTTCCTCGGACGTCAATTTGTATGTTCGCGTATCCGCCACGAGGGGCACGTCAGCATTCCCGACCATAATACCATTTTCAACGTAGGCGACCAGTTGTATATCGTCTGCTCGGAGGATGATGCCGCTGCTATCACAGTTTTCATTGGTAAAGAAGTGAATATCGATTGGGAGAAACAAGACTTGCCGATGGTATCACGCCGTATTCTTGTGACTAAGCCGGAGATAAACGGTAAGACGCTCGGTTCGATGCATTTCCGTAGTATGTATGGTGTGAATATCACACGTGTCAACCGTTCCGGTATGGACTTGTTTGCCGATCCGCATCTGGTGTTGCAAGTGGGCGACCGAGTGATGGTGGTAGGACAAGAAGATGCCGTAGAGCGTGTAGCAAGGGCACTTGGAAACCAGTTGAAACGTTTGGACACTCCGAACATCATTACCATCTTCGTTGGTATCTTCTTGGGAATTCTCCTGGGTAGCCTTCCTATAGCATTCCCGGGCATGCCAACTCCTTTGAAATTAGGTTTGGCAGGCGGACCGCTGGTAGTAGCTATTCTTATCGGACGTTTCGGTCATAAGCTCCATTTAGTGACTTATACCACCATGAGTGCCAACCTGATGCTTCGCGAAATCGGTATCGTGCTCTTCCTTGCCAGTGTCGGTATAGATGCCGGAGCCAACTTTGTGCAAACGGTAGTCGAAGGTGACGGATTACTATATGTAGGTTGTGGTTTCCTCATCACTGTTATCCCATTGCTTATTATCGGTGCTATCGCAAGATTATATTATAAGGTTAACTACTTCACCCTGATGGGATTGATAGCCGGTAGTAATACCGACCCGCCTGCATTGGCTTATGCCAATCAAGTGACATCCAGTGATGCTCCAGCGGTAGGGTATTCTACAGTTTACCCATTATCTATGTTCCTCCGTATTCTGACGGGACAGATGATATTATTAGCGATGATGTAAATCATGTTTTGTTTATAAATAATAAAGCCGGTCATATCCTCCAACGGAATATACCGGCTTTATTTCTTTTTCTTATGGACTTCTTCTGCACCAAATTATATAAGCTGTAGTTTCTTCACCACAAATTCTTCTATAAACCGAACTGTCTCTTCAACTCCCAAAGAAGAAGAATCGACACATAAGTGATAAGTAGCAGCTGCCCCCCATGTTTTATAACTATAATAATTATAATACTCCGAACGTCTCTTATCCGCTTTTTCTATCATTTCTTCTGCAGCTTCTGCATCAATATGATGCATGGCACATAATCGTGCAATACGATCTTCCTTTGAGGCCGAAATAAAAACATTCGCACAACGGGGATGTTCACGCAGGATATAATCCGCACAGCGTCCGACAAAGACACAAGACTTTTCTGCCGCCAGATGACGAATCACATCACTTTGCACTTTAAACAGAGCATCATTGCTCAAACAGTTATTACATGGCATAGCTCCTTCACTGATAAAAGGAAAACGCATGCCGAACAATCCGCCAATTATACCTTGCGAAGCTTTCTCATCCGCTTTTTCAAAAAATTCTCTGCACAATCCGCTTTCTTCAGAAGCCAGGTTTATTAATTCTTTATCGTAGAAGTCAATCCCCAAACGGGCTGCCAACTTCTCTCCTATTTCTTTTCCGCCGCTACCCAGTTGCCGACCGATGTTGATCACATAATTACCGCTCATAGCACATTTTGTTTTATGGTTCTGTAGCAAACATACGACTTTTTTCTAAAAATCACATCATCAAACGAAAGTTATATTTGAAAGTAACAATGAAATACCCTTTTATTTCTTGCGTACGATACTCATAAAAGCCGTCGGAAGTTACCATACGGTTATAACTTTTCCTCTTTCCTAATTTCTACGGCAAGAGACTTCAAATAGAAACAAAGCAGAAGAAAATTCTAATGAAAATAAAAACAAACTAATAATTAGTCCTATCTTTGCCACTTGAGAGCATCCACTAATCTTTTTTCTAATTAAAATCTGTATAAAAGTGAAATCTCCAATCTTAACCATCGCGCCACTATGCCTCTTCTTTTTGGCAAGCTGTATATTACATAATAAAACATCTCTGGAGAGATTCAATCAGGATATATATACTCCCGAATACGCTTCCGGATTTAAAATTCTGGGGGCGGATAATGCGGCCAGTACCCTCATTCAAGTTTCCAATCCATGGCAAGGAGCACAGGACGTGAAAATGTCCTATTTCATTTCGCGCAACGGAGAGCAAGCTCCTGCGGGTTTTAATGGTCCCGTCATTCCTGCCGGAGCCAGAAATATCATATGTATGTCTTCTTCCTATATCGCCATGCTTGATGCATTGGGAGAGCTCAAACGTATTGTCGGAGTATCGGGCATCAATTACGTGTCTAATCCCTACATTCTCGCCCACAAAGATTCAATCAAAGATATGGGAGCAGAAATGAACTATGAGTTGTTGCTGGGATTAAAGCCGGACGCCGTACTATTATATGGCATTGGTGATGCTCAAACAGCTGTTACAGATAAACTGAAAGAACTAGCCATACCTTATATATATATGGGAGAATATCTGGAAGAATCTCCACTAGGAAAAGCCGAGTGGATGGTTGTTCTTTCCGAATTGATTGACAAACGGGAAAAAGGGATTGAAGTGTTCCGGGAAATCCCGAAACGCTACCATGCCTTAAAAGCTCTCACCGACTCCATCAGCCAACACCCTACCGTCATGTTCAACACTCCGTGGAACGACAGTTGGGTGATGCCTTCTACCCAAAGCTACATGGCACAATTGGTTGCAGACGCAGGTGCAGACTATATCTATAAGGAAAATAATTCCAACAGTTCAACTCCTATCGGCTTGGAAACAGCTTACGGACTGATACAAAAGGCAGATTATTGGATCAATGTAGGTTCGGTCACCACATTAGATGAATTAAAAGCTGTCAATCCTAAATTTGCAGATGCTAAAGCCGTCCGGGAAAAGACAGTCTACAACAATAACCTGCGATTGACATCGACAGGAGGCAATGATTATTGGGAATCGGCAGTGGTTCATCCTGACGTGGTGTTGCGTGATCTGATTCATATTTTCCATCCGGAACTCGTTTCCGATTCACCTTATTATTACAGACACCTAGAATGAAACAATCCCGCAGACGTACCGCTCTATTATTCATCGCATTAGGAATAGTTGCCATTTTATTACTATTAGTAGATATGGCAACGGGAGATACTTTCATCCCTATATCAAATATATGGACAGTACTCACCGGAGGGGAATGTGACGAAATCACCCGCAATATAATTCTCTCCATCCGCTTTATCCGTGTCATAGTGGCTGCATTGATAGGTGTAGCGCTTTCGGTAAGCGGTCTGCAAATGCAGACAGTTTTCCAGAATCCGCTGGCAGATCCTTACCTGTTGGGAGTAAGCTCCGGGGCAGGTCTTGGAGTGGCATTGTTTATACTAGGCGCCCCTCTTCTCGGTTGGACAGATTTTCCCTTTCTGCAATCAGTCGGTATTGTAGGTTCGGGGTGGATAGGGACTTCCGCCATACTGCTGGGAGTAGCCATCATCAGTCGAAAAGTAAAGAATATATTAGGTGTACTGATTATGGGAGTCATGATAGGTTACGTGGCAGGAGCTATCATCCAGATATTACAATACCTAAGTTCTGCAGAACAACTGAAAATGTTCACACTCTGGTCTTTGGGCTCACTTAGCCACATCACGACAGGTCAATTAACGATTATGATACCAGTAATATGCATAGGGTTGCTGCTATCCATCGCCTGTATCAAATCACTAAATCTGTTGTTGCTTGGTGAAAATTATGCACGCACTATGGGAATGAATATCAAGCGTTCAAGAACGCTCATTTTTATATCTACAGCGTTACTGACAGGAACGGTCACAGCCTTTTGCGGTCCGGTAGGATTCATCGGGCTGGCTATCCCACATATCACCCGGATTCTGTTTGACAACGCCGATCACCGGATATTGATGCCGGGTACGATGCTGACAGGGTTGATCGGGATGCTGATTTGTGACATCATAGCCAAGAAGTTTCTGTTGCCAGTGAATTGCATCACTGCGCTATTAGGTGTTCCGGTTATTTTATGGGTAATAGGTAAAAACTTGCGTATATTCAAATGATTCAACTGAAAGATCTGACATTAGGATACGAACAACGTATATTGCTGGAGAAAGTTTCCACCCATATCACGGGCGGGCAGCTTGTCGCACTGCTCGGACGGAATGGTACAGGAAAAAGCACGCTTCTCCGTGCCATTATGGGACTGGAAACACCTAAAAACGGAGAAATCATCTTGCATGGGAAAAACATCGCTTCACTGAAACCGGAGAAATTAGCCCGGAAGATTAGTTTTGTAACCACCGACAAAGTACGCATCGCCAACCTGCGTTGCACAGATGTAGTCGCATTAGGACGTGCTCCTTATACCAACTGGATCGGACAGTTACAGGCGGAAGATGAGAAAAGAGTGGTTACTGCCATGCAGCTGGTAGGAATGTCCGGTTATGCAGAAAAGACAATGGATAAGATGTCCGACGGAGAATGCCAACGAATCATGATAGCACGCGCACTTGCACAGGATACGCCTATCATTCTTCTTGATGAGCCTACTGCTTTTCTGGATTTACCTAATCGCTACGAACTCTGTCTGCTACTGAAAAAACTCACGCAAACGGAAGGAAAATGTATCCTGTTTTCCACACACGACCTAGACATTGCCTTGTCTCTCTGCGACACGATCATGCTGATTGACAACCCACAATTGTATAGTCTCCCCACAAATGAGATGATTACGAGCGGACATATAGAAAGACTGTTCCGAAACGAGTCTGTGACATTTGATGCACAAGCAATGAAGATCATCATCAAATAAAAAAGAAAATTTACTTCAGACGGAGAAGGCAACTTCTCCGCCTAAGAAACTCCACGTCATTGAGCAGAATTCGGACAAAGATAGCTTCCTCCTCTCAATAACACTATGCTTTGGCTGTTTTCACCCCAAAAGCACAATAAGTCAAATAAAACACACAAACTAAAGTGACAAAAACGCCTCCGATAACACCTACTGTTCCAATTGCAAACCCAATCGCCGGAGTAACCACTCCGCCACCGGCAACAGCAGTAATCATCAAACCGGAAATTTGGTTTGCTTTTTCCGGCCTTGCCTGTAAAGCCATCGAATAAATGATAGAAAATACGGATGACGCAAAGAAACCGACAGCACCGATACAAATCAGATTTACCATATCGTTTTTCACAAAGGCCAGAATAAGCAAAGAGAAAATACAGGCAACAATATTCACACGGAAATATTTTATTTCAGCGATACGGGCCAACAAGAAAGCACCCAATAAAGCACCTACCGTACGACTTAAAAAATAAACTTGTGGAGCAAACTTCACTTGTTCTGTCGTCCAGTCAAAACGTTCTGCCATCAGCTTAGAACTGATAAAGTTGGTGGCAACGTCTACCCCCACAATAAAGAAGATACCCAAAAACAACAACAGAATCGTTTTATCCTTCAACAAAGAAAAAGTATCACTGATAGAAAGTTGCTGGGTTGCAGCACTGGAATCTTCTCGCTTAACAGGGGTAGCCATCAACCAAACAGCGGATAATAATGTGATAAAACCTAATATCGGGAAGCAATAATACCATTTGTCATCTCCAAAGTGAGCTACAGCCAACAATACAATCTCCGGCCCAACAAGAGAAGACACAGCTTTGATTACTTGCCCTGCCGTCAAGCTACTAGTCAATAAACGTTGACTGGTTACCACATTACTTAACAACGGATTCAGTGAAACTTGCAGAATAGCGTTACCAATTCCCAAAAGAGCATAAGCTATCATGCAAGTCGCGCTATTATAAACGATCAATGGTAATAACATACCCACTACCGTTATTCCCATACTAAGCAGAACCGTATTTTTACGTCCCCATTTGTTCATCTGATTTCCAATAGGAATACCCAAAAACAGGAACCAGATAAATACTAATGAAGGAACAAATCCCGTCATCACGGGAGACCAGTTGAAAGTACGTTGAACATAATCGGACGAAATGCCGACTATATCACAGAAGCCCATTACAAAGAACCCGAAAAGAACGGGAAGGGCGGCATAAATAGAGTTTTGTGTTTTCATGTTTAACTCACTATATTATAAAATGTAGAATCCCCGGTGCCATTGTCAAGCGACATCGGCACCGAGGTAAATAAGCTGTTTATTTAGAACAATGAGGCGGATTTTCCACTCCCCATTTTTCATTCGGTTGATTACCCATTGTGAGTTTCAATGTTCCACCTTTATAGAGTTCATCCCGGTATATCCAACATTGTTCCAGCGGTTTACCGTTCAACGTAGCAGACTGTACATAATAGGCATCCGGTGTATTACCAGTCGTTTCAATCACAAACGTTTTTCCCGTTGCATTCATCGGACTAAGTTTGATTTCAATCTTATCAAACAACGGACTGCCAATCTGGAAAGTCGGTCGTTCACAAGAACCGCCCTGTACATCAAACAATCCCATTGCCGCCATCACATACCAAGCTCCCAATTGTCCCTGATCTTCATCCTGACCGTAGCCATAACCATGCTCTCCGTTTGTTCCGTAAAACTCATCACAAATCAAACGCGTCCATTTCTGTGTCAGGTAAGGTTTACCGGAGAAATTGAATAACCAGGAAATATGAAGACTAGGTTGATTTCCATGATTATAAGGGCTCTGTAAACCCGAGAAGGCATTTACAACCTTTCCACCGCCAAAGATCGACTTACGAGCTTCCGTAAAGATAGAATCCAACCGGTTGTTAAATTCATCCTTTCCAACCTTTTCAATCAAACGAGCCGGATTTTGTGGAACAAAGAAAGTATATTGCATCGCGTTTCCTTCCTGAAATCCTCTCCATGATTCCAATGGATTAAAGTTATCAATGAACTCACCACTAGGCACTCTCGGACGAATCATCTTCAACGAATCATCGAATAACTTCTCCCAACCGGCAGAAAGTTCCATCAAGCGTTTATAATCTTCCGTACGTCCCAAGGCTTTTGCCCATTGAGCCACTGCATAAGCACTAAAGCTATATTCCAATGTATGAGATACGGAGAAACTGGAACCTTCCGGATGAGTGCCGAAATAAACACTATTTTCATAAGGCACATAACCTTTTTCAACAAACTGTTTTACGTCCATTTTGCCCGCACCTTCAATACGTCCTTCCCAGCCCAGTTCATTCTTCAATGCTGCCTGATAAGCTGTTTCCACATCAAAATTGCGAATCCCACTGTTATAAGCACCCGCCAGAGTGATACTCACCATGTTGGTTCCCACCCCGGAAACATACTTGCTGGTTGCAATACCATCACCCAGCCAACCAGCATCTTTATACACCAGCAACTGACTGTTTACAAAGTCATTATAATATTCCGGATATGCCAATGCCCAAAGAGAAGTAAGGTTCCAGTAAGCTCCCCAAACCGCATCCGTATTATAATGATTATGTTCCGGTTTGCCATCTTTATTTAAAGGTATCTGACCGATAGTACCGTCATTTTTAGGATAAGTTCCGTTCACATCACTCGCGAGTCCTCTACCTAATAATGCATGATACAACCCAGTGTAAAATTTGATTTTGCTATCTTCCGTACCACCGGAAACCAATATGCGGCTCAAAGACTCATTCCATTTATCTGTGGTCGCTTTCATAGCCTCATCAAAAGTAAGGTCTTTCGCTTCTGATTCCAAATTCACTTTGGCATTTTCGATGGAAGTATACGACAGACCTATTTTTACATTGACTACTTCATCTTTCTTTGTTTTATAATTCAGACACATGATAGCCCCGGGCCCTTTTATTTCGTTACAAGCCGTTAAAGCACTATCCTGATAGAATACCTCGACAGATTCCGGCGCACGATCCAATTTAGCATAAAAATACATGGCAACGGAAGCGCCTGCCTGATATTTCTTCACGTATTCCGGTTCCGTAATCACGTAACCTTCCATTGTATTTCCATCTATCTGTTTGATATACGCATCACGCACAGCTCCACTTTCTCCCTGACGATTACCTATATTAAACAAAATATGGGCATTCTCCGACTCGGGAAATGTATACCGCTGAAATCCGACACGAGCCGTAGCGGTAAGTTCTGCCTTTACCTGATAATCCTTTAATAATACAGAATAATATCCCGGACGCGCCATTTCATCTTTCTTATCAAAACGGGAACGGAAACCTTTATCAGGGTCTTCCAGTTTTCCGGGATTTGTTTTTACTTCTCCCGTTACAGGCATTAATGCAATGCCACCTATCTGAAACTCATGCAGACAAGGAAAGCCATCAATAGAAGTATGACCATCTTCATAACCTACGGCCTCCCAACCTTGATTGTTCCCATACGTACCGTTTGTAGATGCACCTAACTTAGCCATGCCGAAAGGCTCCGCAGCCGGAGTATAGAAAAACCAACGACTATGTACAGTTCCGATATTAGGATTTACATATTCTACCAAATTGGGACGATCAGGTGTTTTGCACCCTACAACACCTGCCAGAATCAACAGGCTACCTATCCATTTTACTTTCATCATTTATTTATTTTTTCTGTTTGTAACTTCTCCTTTAATCATCGCCACACGTGCATAATACTCCGGCACACACGAAGCATCCAATAACCATTTCGGCTTACGTTTTTCATCAGTCCGCCCTGTCCAGTCATGATACATCAGTCCCGCCTGATCACGTGCATGATCCCAAGCATAATCCAGTCCTTTTATCATCGTATCCACATACTTTGAATCCCCCGTAACATTGTACAGATCGTGATAACCTCTAAACAAAACCAAATTAAACCAAGGCAGATCTGCAATATAGGGAATACCGTCTTCCGTATACTTAAAAAACACTTTGTAACTTCCTTCTGCCAGAAATTTAGCATTATCCAAGTACGCCTGCTCACCCGTATAATTATATAAAGCTACAGCTGCTTGTAACAAAGTACCTGTATTGTAAGTATACAAATCCGGGCATACTGCCGAAGTCGTTGTTAACCATGAGTTCCAAACGACTCCTCTTTCCGGATCTTTCAGATATTTATCAATCCAATGATAAAACTTCTTTCCCACCTCCAGATAATACTCATCTTTAGTTGCTTCATAAAGTTTTAAAGCCAACACCATCGCTTTTCCGTTAGAACAGGCAGGTTTCTGATCTTTCACTCCTTCCAGCCAGGAAACAGCTCCTTCAAAGTTCTCATCCCAGCCACTTAAAATAAAGGTCAATACCTGTTTCGCTTTCTCCAGATAATGAGGTTTTTTAGTTACCAGGTAAGAATCAATATAGTCAATCCCCACCAAACCATTGTCATCATAATAGCGGTCTACCTTTCCAAACTGAACAGGGTAAGCCTGATAACCAAAAGGAACACGCGTTGTATCATAGTAACGCTCCATTGCCATCACCATCGAATCAACATAAACCGTATATTTCTCCGGTTCGATGGCAGCCATCACCACTGCCGAAGAAAAGACACCACTCATAGGCCACAGATAAGAAACTTCCTGCGCTTGCCGGGTGGAATCATTAAAATAAGTCAGATCAGGACGATGACTGCTTGGGTAATATTCAGAGAAGAGGCCGTATTTGGGAACCCTGTAGAGTTCCCAAACACGCTGAAACATTTCTTCTGCCTTATCTTTATTCGGAGTCGTTTTTGATTCTCCGGCACAAGAAAGAAGCACGAATACCGTCGATACAAATAAAACTATATTTCTAATTTTACTATTCATATCCTATTCCTCTGTCACTGTTTCTCCTTTGTACAAAGCAATCATTCCCAAAGATTCGAGCGCAGCATCCTGCATCAACAACTGTTCAGCACGTTTTGGAGTTGCTCCTGTCCAGTCTTCATAGAACAGTCCGTTTGATAAACGGGCATTTTCGTATGCATAATCCAGGAAGTTGATGAATGTTTTGATATAATTGCCTGCATTTTTATAATAAGGTTCAATATCAATAAATGCACGGATCAGTTTTGTTGTGAACCAAGGATCATGATCGGGATAAGCCAACGCCAACCCATTAAGCGGACGTACAAAATAATTATACGCACCTTCGGAAGAAGCAATGGCACTGTCCAGATAAGTCTGCTCACCCGTTATTTTGTATAAACGGACTCCGTTAGAAATC
Organism: Bacteroides caecimuris; assembly: GCA_948742525.1. Taxonomy (GTDB): domain Bacteria; phylum Bacteroidota; class Bacteroidia; order Bacteroidales; family Bacteroidaceae; genus Bacteroides; species Bacteroides caecimuris_A. The sequence continues at coordinate 51,191 of CAPYSS010000013.1, forward strand.
ATCACACCTGTATTGTAAGTCCATTTTATTTTATTAATGGATCCGTCTGCTTGTTTATCATTCCAGTAACAGCCATCCTCCGGATCACGCAAGTTAGTCAACGTCCAAGCATATAAACGTTTTGCTAAAGCCAACACATCCGCTTTTTCCTCTTGAGGACATACAGAATAATATTCAAGCAAGAATAGCGTTGCATATCCATTAGCGCATGTCGGTTTATTCGAATCACCAACTCCCTGCTGTCCTTTCTGGTCCTCATTCCACCAAAGACCTCCTCCAAACGTATCATCTTCACCAGCTTGCAGGAACTCAACGATTCTTTTAGCTTTCGTTAAATAATCTTGATTATTTAGCAAATTAAAAGCCTCTACCAGTTCAATCCCCACAATAGAATTATCATCATAAAAACGTGTTCCACTACCGGTAGTACCATTGGTTTGAGAGCCATAACCACCCACAGTTCCATTAGGAGTACGATAATAAACTTCAAACCGGTCTACCATATCTGCATAATTCACATCATAACCTAAGGCATGTAAAGCTGCTGCCCCGGAAACCAGTCCATCATACGGCCATAAGAAAGAAGCGGAATTATCCCCGTCTTTCTTAGGATAATTTTCATTATACAGTCCTTCTGTTGCCCCACTATTGATCCGATAGCACTGATTAATCAAGTCAAACTGCTCTTTGGCACGTTTATGATAAACGACCTCCTCTCCGGGTTCTGACGGAGCAATCGGTGTAGGCGGGATATATTTCTCTACGTCATCTCCGGCACAGGAGAATAATAGTGCCGGAAGAATAGCTAAAATAGTCTTTATTTTTTTCATAACTTAGTTTTATTAATTAATCGGAGTCACATTAGTAAATGTATGTATCATCAATCCATCCGAATTCGTATCGATAGTGATAGTCGCATGCGTATAATCCAGACTACCTTTCATTTTCCAAAGATGATCCCACTGAGTCCATTGGAATTCATACAAAGCATAGAAAGAAGCAGGTTCTCCACCTACCGGACGTTCGGCACTCACGTCATCACCTCTACCCCAACATATATCACCATTATTTACCGATGCAATAAAGTAATAACGTTCTTCTGTCCAACCTAACCAAGAAGGAGGGTTCGTGCTCGGACGACTTGAGTCTACAAATATAATATCACCCTCTCCCACAAATTTACCATCACCCGCATACTCTAATACAGCTATATCTCCAAATGTTGCTCCCCAAATACAACGAACAGAAGAACCGATTTTTTCCGTGGTCATTGCCATTGTATTAAAGTTCACTGTCAGACGGGTTACTTCTTCGGAAGCAGCGACTGCCGTTTCGCCCTCCCCTTCTCTTAACTTCGAGCTATCATCAATATAATAGCTGAATGTTTCACCTGTAGTAGCAGACTTAAATGATATATTTCCTGCAGATAACTTCGTATAAATCTGGAAAACGCCCTCTTCTACACAACGGAACGGAATTCCCCCCTGTCCACTGTTCTCCGTAGCCGAACCATATAAATACAATTCAGCCGGAATATTATCAATTCCCTCTCCACGAGTTACTGTGATGGTAGCCACCTTGTCGGTTCTCTTCACCACTCCACCTTTCGAAGCATTTACCGTCCATTTTATATCTCCGGTTTCCAAAGGATAAATGCCTGCATTTCTGGCAATCGTATTAATAGCTGCATGAGTGATTGACAAACTGGTCGCAGCTCCCAAATCACTTTTCACCGTAGCCAGCGGCTTTGAAAAATCACCGTCTGCCTTATCAAACAGCACCTCGTACAATACAATTCCGCCATCTGCCGCACCACCTCCTGACCACGACAACACAACAGGCGTTGGAGATGACACATTCAACTGGATAGAAGCAGGGGAACTTAATTCCGTGGGGACTGCAAAATCCGTGTTCAATTCATAATCTTCCTGACATGAAACCATTGCCAGAAGTACTGAACATATCCATAATATCTTTTTCATAATCATTCCTTTTTGAGTCGTTTTAACCAATTACCAATTCGGATTCTGCTCCAAATTACCATTCAAGTCACGTTCAGCCTGTGGTATAGGCCACAAATAATGTTTATTTGCATTAAAGGTTCTGTTTTCAACCCGAACGTATCCATCATCCGTACCTACCACATCATTTGTCTTTAGTCCGTGACACCATCCATTCAATACATTGTCCGCAATTCTCCAACGGATAATATCTTTATGGCGATGTCCTTCCAATGCCAATTCCGAACGACGTTCGTTTCGTACAATCTCAATCAGTTTATCTTTAGAAGCTCCTTCCGGGAATTCCAGTGCTGAAGCAAGTGTAAATCCGGCCCTATCACGAATGGGTTTAATAGTTGCATCCCAAGCCGTCTTATCCAGTTCTCCTAATTCTGCCAATGCTTCCGCATTCATCAATAAAATATCAGCATAACGAATCAGAATCGGATTCAAACCAGAATAAAGAGTAGCACGATAAGTGTTATCCCAATATTTCTTAATATAGTAACCGGTAGCCGAACAATCTGAACCTACCCCATAACCATCTTTGCCTTCACCTTTCTCACAGTTGATAACAACTTCTGTTCCGTCGGCCAATGTATATGAGTTTCCAGTGTACATCACCGTTGCCTTTAAACGTGGGTCACGATTAGCATACGGATGACTTTCATCAAACGATGTTCCTGTTTCTTTAATTGTTTTTCCATCCAGCATAATATAACTGTCTACCAACTCCTGCAAAGGAGAAAGCTGGGAATATCCACCCAAAGTGGGCGGCAGGAAAACATACATCATCTGATGTTCACGACTGGTCGGACGGTACTGTGCATCCAAAATTACTTCAGAGTTGTATTCATTAGCGATCTCAAACAATCCTGCATAACTTTCAAAAAGTTTAAAGCCTCCCTCTGTCATAATGGTAGAAGTGATATTTTTCACTTGCGTCCAATTACCTTCAAACAAATAGATTTTAGCTTTAATCGCCATTGCCGCCCAACGGGTAATCCGACCTTTATTATCCGCATCATAAGAAGTCGGCAAATAGTTACCATTAATCACTTCATCCAGATCGGCCAAAACATTTGCTATTACAGTGGCTTTGGCTGTACGTGCAATCGACATACTTTCTTTAATAGAAAGCACTTTTGTAGTATAAGGTATATCGCCGAATTTCGTATACAACTCATAGTAACTATAAGCACGAAGTACTTTTGCCTCACCAATATAACGTTTCTTCAATTCCGGGTCCAAATCAGGCACCCTGTCTATATTTTCCAGCAACTGGTTACACATACGAATACCTGTATAGCGCCCGTCCCACACCTTTTTCACATAAGCATCTGCTGTAGAATATGAACCGTTACCAATATTTTGTGTAAAATCATTCGGTTGCTTAGTGTAAGCATTATCCGTCATTGCTTCACAATAAAGCTGTTCGTCCATATTTCCCAAATAGATATAGCAAGTATTCAACGCCTTGACAGCTGCTTCAGGGTCCTCTTCCCAATAAGTCAAGTCCGTTTCTCTGTCATACGGTGCCGTATCCAAGTCAACACAAGAGGCACCGCCCACTACCAAGACAGCAGATAAAATCAAATTCTTTATAGTTGTTTTCATCACGGTACAGTTTAAAATTTAACATTAAGTCCAAATGAATATACTCTTGCCACAGGATAAGAACGACCACTACCGTCTCCGGTATATTCTGGGTCCCATCCGCCTTTCATCTTTGTGAAAGTCAACGGATTCTGTACACTGGCAAAGATTCTTAAATTCTTGACATAGAGTTTTTTCATCCATTGTTGCGGGAAAGTATATCCAATCTGCGCATTTTTCAAACGCAAGTATTTAGCATCCTGAATCCAGAAATCTGATTTCGCTGCATTATTAGCAGATTCTGCGCCCATTGTCAGACGAGGATAAGTAGCATCCGGATTATTTGGAGTCCAGCGGTCTTGATGGAAATCCATTACAGGACCTTCATTGTTATTATGGAAAGCCTCTACAGATTCACCACGCATCCACTTGTTACGTTTTCCTACTCCTTGCCACATCATCGAGAAATCAAAACCTTTATATTCCAAACCATAGGTGAAGCCGAAAGTATATCTTGGGAAGTCATTACCAACAATAAAACGGTCATCGTCCGGTTTAATCACACCATCACCGTTCTTATCCAGATAACGGATATCTCCCGGTTTCGGTGTAATACCTTCTAAGTGCGGTCCTTTCTGACATTCTTCCTCATTCTGGAAAAATCCATCCGAACGATATGCATAGTAAGAATACAACGGATAACCTTCCTTGATAATTGTCTGTACATCCGAGCCACCGATAATTTCCGTACCGCGTGTATCTATTACTTCATTAAAGCTATCCGAAATATTTCCGGCGAAGTTATGCACTACCGGACCGGTCTTCAAACGATAACTTACTGATAATTCCCATCCTCTCGTCTCTACCTTACCAGCGTTCTGAATCGGGGCACCATTACCAAACAATCCAGGAACCGGTAAATTCACCAAAATATCTTTTGTACGATTATTGAAGCAATCAAAAGTAATATTCAAATCATTATTCAACAATCCCAATTCGAATCCGATATTAGCCATACGGGTAGCTTCCCATTTGAGATCAGGATTTGTAGAAGCAAATTCAGCCGTCTGCGCCAGCTTGTCACCGAAACTGATACCGTTCTTTACAGACACCGTCTGCATGTATTGATAAGCACTAATGCGGTTATTACCAACCAATCCCCAGGAACCTCTGATTTTTAGAGAAGGAACATACGGTTTCAGTACAGACCAGAATTTTTCTTCCGAGATACGCCATCCTGCCGAGAAAGACGGAAAGACTCCCGAACGGTTTCCTTTCGCAAAATAAGAAGAATAGTCATTACGGATATTAAATTCCAGCAGATATTTTTCATCATAGTTGTAAGTGGCTCTAGCAAAACCGGAATAGATAGCCCAGTCACTTGCCGAACCACCATTGCTAACTTTATCCCCACTCAAATCACCTACAAAAATATCATATTTAGAATCCTCCGTCAAACGACTAGTAGAGAACTGCTTTTCAGAGAAACCCTCATAAGCATATCCTAATAATCCACCGATAGAGTGTTTCCCTATTTTCGTATTATAAGTCACCATAAGATTGGTAGTGATATTCTTAGAACGATAGAATTGCTCGGTCAACTTATTTTCACTATCTCCCGTACCTTCGAAGGCCTTCCGGTTCTCATGCAAATTATTATTCCAAACACGTCCACCGGCACTTCCGATCAGTTTCAGTCCTTTATATACTTCCCATTCGGCTTGTATGGTTCCCAATAATTCATCATTCACATTCTGGCGATAACCGCCTTCTTCCAAACGCTGCAAACCGTTTGAGTTACTTCCGGCAGGATAATTATAACTGCCATCCTCATTCTTGATCGGGTAAATCGGCGGCATACGGTTTGCCTGCTCGATAATCCATTCCGTCCAGTAAGCATGTTCTCTAATATCATTACGGGCAAATTGAGAAGTCAAATTCAATGTAAAGTTATTCGTCACCTTATGGCTTACATTCAGACGTGCATTGTAGCGCTTATAACCATAATCAGGTCCCTTGAACATACTGTTCTGATCCAGATAACCCAAAGAAGCCATGTAAGACAACTGGTCGTTACCTCCTGTCATCGAAACATTGTGTGAACTTTGAGGAGAATTACGGTGATACAGTTCTTTCACCCAATTTACATTCGGACCGCCATTTCTAAATTGCGCAATCTGCTCGGGAGTGAATTTTGCAGCTCTTCCCGAATTAACAGCCGCTTCATTATACAGTTCAGCGTATACCCACGAGTCTGCTATCTTAGGCAATGAAGTAGGTTGCTGAACACCATACATAAAATCATAAGAGATTTCCACCTTACCGGCTTTTCCTTTCTTGGTAGTGACAAGTACCACACCATTGGAAGCACGTGAACCATAAATAGCAGTAGAAGAAGCATCTTTCAAAATAGAAATCTGCTCAATATCAGCCGGATTCAGATTGGCGAGCGATCCTTCAATTCCGTCAATAATCACCAACGGATCATTGTTGTTCATTGTATTCAAACCACGGATATTAATAGAAGGAACGCTACCCGGAGTAGAACTTCCCTGCTGAATAACCAAACCGGGAGTCGTTCCCTGCATCGCTTCCAATACATTGGAAATCGGCTTTCCTTCCAATTCATCCGTAGAAACAGAAGACACAGCTCCTGTCAGGTTGACCTTCTTCTGCACACCGTAGCCTACCACTACCACATCTTTCAAAGCAACCACATCCGACTTCAACACCACATTGATAAACTGGCGGCCGTTCACCGGAACTTCCTGTGTTTCATATCCAATTGAGGAAACTACCAATACCGCTTTCGAAGCAACATTCAGTGAGAAATTTCCATCCATATCCGTAGCCGTACCCGTAGATACACCTTTCACCAGCACGGTAGCCCCAATCACGGGTTCCCCGTCTGCCATTACCTTACCTTTCACTGCGATTGTATTAGATTGCGCATACAGTTTGGAACCAACAGCCACATTCATACAAACAATCAACATAACAGCCAATAATTGCCAACTCGAAAATGCCGTTCTGAAAAGCCGGCGGGCAAATTGCGCGTTCAATAGATTAGATTGTTTCATAATATTTCATATTTGAATTAATAGAAGAGTTATCATATATTATTAGATACTAAGTTGGGACAAAGCAAAGGAATAAGCCCCTAAAGCAACGGCTCTGCTTGCTCCTAATGTAGAAACAGCAATGCCTATTTTCTTGTGACAGGCATAATGCACCTCTCTCTCCGAAAATGGTATTTTCACCATCTTGTCTTTTTCCTCCAGAAATTTATCAAATACCTCTTTTTCAGACAGATTGAACACCTCCATCTGCAAACAAGGGAAAGAAGCTCCTGCAAACGTGCCAATCTGCCGATTCATCTCATTCATAATTCCCGGAAGTATGTATTTAGCCGCTCCGGCCACTCCTCCGCCAATCACCACCAAGCCATCAACAATATTCAATGCACGGATGATAGCATCACCGGCCATCTCTCCCAGTTCGTTAAAACTCCGGACAGCAGCCTGCTGATCTCCCTCTGCGGTCCCTTCAGCAATATCATATATATCTTTGGGAGTCAAAGAAGAAGTATCCTTTCCGGTCAATTCCTGATATACTCGCCTGACAGCCCTGATGCTGACACTTTCTTCCGCGATCATTTCGGGATATTTCTTATTCCGCATAATCCAGACGTCGCCACCGCAACCATTGTCTCCGGTCAATAACCGGCTGTCAATCACCACTCCGGCACCAAACCCTGTACCCAGTGTAATTCCGAGCAGGTTCTTATATACCTTACTGCTGCCTGCTTCTTTCAGGCGTTTATTCACTTCGGGCAAAGTACCTGCCAAGGCTTCGCCATAAGCAAACAAATTACCGTCATTATTAATAAAAACCGGAATACCAAACTGTTCCCTCAAATAAGGTCCAAGTGCCACTCCTCCCCTGAAGGCCGGGAAGTTGGGCAAGTCACCAATAATTCCATGCTCATAGTCAGCAGGCCCGGGGAAAGCAAAACTGATAGCTACCGGAAGTTTCGGTAATCGTTTCTCAACTTCCAGAAAACCTTCTACAAGAACAGACAAGCAACGCTCCAAGTCGTCTGACGCTGCCGGAAGGCAAATAGGTTCCACTATTTCGCGACAGCCTTGTATGGCCGAAAACACGAAATTAGTACCTCCCGCATCGAGCGTCATTACGATTCGTTCATCATGTTCATACATAGTTTTCAAGATATTAGATGATTCATTATTAAAAGCGTACGTAAGCTTTGATCGTTACACATTCTTTTCCTGCAGATTTACCATACGGGGCAATGGTATATTCTTTCACCCCGGCTGGAATGATAAATGTTTCAGCATAATGCACCACGAAAGGTTCAAAAGCATGAGTAGGACTCTCAACTACGACCTCTTCTCCCTCCAACAGATTCAGTACATTTACACTATCGTTTGTGTGATGTAACACCGGTGACGAGAAACGGTGGCGACGAGTTTCGATAAATTCATTCGGATGCAGTCCGGTACGTTCTTCTACCCAACCTTCTCCGGAAGCGACTTCCGTAAACTGGTTGCGAAGGTGTTCATTCACATATTCCGTATCGCGATTCCAGTTGATAACGCATTTACCACGTTCCACATTGATCGGACGCGGTTTTCCATCCAGTCCCAAGCGTTGCCAGTCCCATAGTTTGAAAGTAAAGAGGTTCGGAGTCGAGCTGATTTCAAGCACCATACTGTTGGCACCGGAACAATGAACGGTTCCTCCCGGAATCAGGAAGTGATCGTGTTTCTTCGTCGGAATCTTATTTACGTACTTTTCTGCATCGAACACCAGTTCACCTTTTTGTGCTTTACGCAAATCGCCGATCATCGCTTCTTTGTCCACTCCTGTCTTCACTCCCAGATAAACTACGGCATCTTCTTCCGCGTCTACCATGTAGTAACTTTCATCCTGCGTGTAGTACATACCGAAGTTGTCACGGATAAATTGAGTAGTAGGATGCACCTGCAAACTCAAATTACCTCCGCCCATCGTATCCAAAAAGTCGAAACGAATAGGGAAGTCTTTTCCAAAGCGTGCCTCCACCGGTTCACCAAGCAACTCTTTACTTTTCAGCAAAACCAAATCAACCGAAGGAAGTTCAAAGCGCACTCCGTTCACTTCAAAATAAAGGCTGTTCTCTTCAGGTACACAGTCAAAGCACCAGCCGAAATTTTCGCGTTCACGATCCAGGTCACAAACCTCTTTCATCCATTGACCACCCCAGGGAGCCGGATCGAAGAAAGGAACTACCCGGAACGGTGTGTTCACCGTTGCCTCTACCCCTTTAAAGAAAGTATCCTTATCAATCATCTTCGGTGTCCCGGCCACATGGGTGTCAATCCAGAATTCTACCCTGTCAAACAATCTTTCCTTATACCTATCACATACTCTCCAATCGTTGAAATACCCTCTCTTGTATTGCAAAGAAACAGCATCGTTCCGATTGTCTATACCTAAAGCTTTTACCTCATGCCGGCGGAAACGTTGTTGGATTTCCCAACGTGCCATATCCGCATAAACCACCATTGCGTCCTGTGGAGCAACAACAGCAGCACCCGTACCTATGATTACAGTGGTTTCTTTTGCTTCACTGATTTGCTTCCGTGCAGCAGCCACCTTATCCGCATCCAAATAATCTTCCAGCTTCAAATTGGTGACATAGCCGAATAATACATCTTCAGTCATGAAGCGTTCTGTCAACGTTTGAATTTCTTTTTCCGGTTTCATCAAATCACGTACATTCATCACTCTTCCGGAGAATTCTTTTGAAAAAGCATCCAGCACTTCTTCTTCATATACTCCTGTATATAAATCCACAGCCAGCACTTTTCTTGCATCCATTTTCTCTTTTAACATAGAAATGATACTATCCCAACCCTGAACAAGCATCCCCGTCAGCTTCGTAGAAGGAAATTTATCATAATTAGCTTTTCTCATGTTTATAGCGTTTTAAAATTTTATATGTTCATACATATTTTCAATTGTGCAAATATATAGATTTTATTTTTATTCCAAACAAAACTTGGATTATTTTTTGATAAATCTTATATTTGCTGAAAATAAACCAATCAGGATAGATATGAAATTAGATCATAATAGTGACAAACCACTTCATATTCAAGCAGAAGAGATACTAAGAAGACTCATAGAATCTGAAGAGTACAAAAACGGGAAGCTATTTCCCAATGAGGTCGAATTGTCTGAACAATTACATATTTCAAGGAACACATTGAGACAAGCTATCAACAAGCTCGTGTTTGAGGGGCTTTTGGTACGCAAGAAAGGCTACGGAACGAAGGTAGTAAAGAAAGGTATCGTAGGCGGAGTAAAGAACTGGCTTAGTTTCTCACAGGAAATGAAGATGCTAGGTATCGAGATTCGCAATTTCGAGCTACATATCAGTTTAAAGCGTCCAACCGAAGAAATCGGTACGTTCTTTGATTTAGGTTCCAGTCCCGACACTCGCTGCGTAGTGATGGAGCGTGTCAGAGGAAAAAAAGAATATCCGTTTGTTTACTTCATCTCTTATTTCAACCCTAATATTCCACTGACCGGAGAGGAAGATTATACACGCCCCTTATACGAAATGCTGGAAACCCAATATAATATAGTGGTAAAAACCAGCAAGGAGGAGATTTCAGCCAGACTTGCAGGGGAATTTATTGCGGAGAAACTGGAGATAAAATCCAATGATCCTATATTAATAAGGAAAAGATTTGTTTATGATGTGAACGGAGTACCTATTGAATACAACATCGGATACTACCGGGCGGACAGCTTTACTTATACAATAGAGGCAGAGAGATAAAGTATATGTTCACACATATAATCCGATAACTAAAAATAAAAAGAAACATATCTATCGAAGCGTTGAGAAAATAAATCAATCTCACGCTTCGACAGATTAAGTCTGACCGCCAGCTGTCTCCATCCTTTCATTGTATCCTATCACTTCTTATCAAAATTGTCCGGAAAGTATCCGGTCCAGACTTTCATTCACAATTCCCGCTATTTGAAGTTTGGACAACACCACTCTACCATTAAAGCACCTCTCTCTTGCATAAACTAACTACTTTTGTAGCACACATCAATTCGTTCCACAAATATGGAACGAAACAATAACAGATGTGGAACTAAAGGGAAACAACTGTGGAACTAAAAGTCAACAGTTGTAGAACGAATTAACAATAACTATAAAACCATTAAACATTAGTATATGAGTGCAATATATGATTTATTTGAGACTCCTAGTCCAAACAAAGAAGAGAAACAACCGCTACATGCCCGTATTGTCTCCAAAGGAACCGTAGATAAAGAAGAGTTTCTGGATCGTGTCCACAAATTTACCGGTATCAGCAGAAGTTTATTGGCAGGAGCCATGGAAGCCTTTGCCAATGAAGCACGGGATTTACTAGCCGACGGTTGGAATGTAGAAATGGGAAACTTCGGGTTCTTCTCTACATCGTTGCAATGTCCACCGGTTAAAGATAAAAAAGAAATTCGGGCAGCGTCTGTCCAAATGAAAAATATTAATTTCCGCGCAAGTCGTCCATTCAAGAAAGAAGTAGGCGACAAAATGAGGCTGCAACGAGGAGAATCTATCACACGCCCTAAGAAAAATAGTATCTCCCGTGAGACGTGTCGCGACCGCCTCAACACATACTTGGAAAATCACCTATTCATCAGCCGGACAGATTATAGCCATCTGACAGGACGAAATAAAAAAGTAGCTATTGAAGAGTTAAACTCCTTCATTGCTGACGGAATAATCCAAAAGGAAGGGATTGGAAAGTTGACTGTATATATAAAGGTATAAACTCTTGGAACAAGTAGAATTAAGAGTTACAACAGGATTATTGCTGTTGTAACTCAAGTATGATTTCATCAGTGATGTAGGCATCACTCAATGTTATAAGCGGGTATTGTTTATTAAGAAGCAATGCGTATACCTTACTATTATAGAACAAGTGCAATGCTTTTTCGGGGGAAATATTCAAACGCTCCGCTAATTGCATCACCACACGAGTGTATTTATTCCATACTAATACATCTATCATAAACGTAGTTTATTTTATTGTTATATATTCTTTGAAAGAGAGACACTCGTCAATGAGACGTTGATTGAGAATCCTTTACCAAAGTCGAGGTTTTCGCGTCCGACACCGACCAAAGGATACTCTACGGCCTGCGTACTACCATGATAGATCTTCATACAGATTCTCCTTTTTCTTGATAGTAGGCTTCCCAGTTTTCAAGAGTTTCTACCAACGTATCGGCTATGTACTCACGACTCTGGGTGTGAAGCATGTCATATCCACTTATCAGGTATTGACGGATAAGATTCAGTTTTTCCAAACGGTTATAGAGAGTAGGAGCCGGAATACCCAACTTCCGGGCGGCACTCTCAATGGCAAAAATCACAAACTCCATGACTTTGCCATCAACAACGGGGGCTGATTGGCTTGAATGTAGCATAGCTATACCTCTATTATCTTAGTGTAATATGTACAAATATAGTGTTTATTCTTGCAACGTTCATCGTTTTTCGGCATATTTTATGATTATCAAGAACATTTGAGTATCGTGAAACTGATTGAAATACTCCCTATTTGGAAATGGCTATTAAAGCAGAAGATATAAGAATCTATAAATCAGAGGCATACAAACAAAATAAATAAAAGTGAATCAAAGTACGTACATCTAAGACCGTTAAAGCACCTCCCCGGAAAGTGCCCATAGTATCTTTGCATCGTGATCACAAAGAGAATTGATAAATAAAGTAACTAATTTAAAAAACAAAAAACTATGGCACTTAGATACGTCATTAAAAAAAGAACATTCGGCTTTGATAAAACTAAAGCTGAAAAGTATGTAGCACAAAATGTAATCACCAATACGGTGGATTTCAGAGATTTGTGCGAGGAAATCACCAAAGTCGGAATGGTCCCCAGTGGAGCGGTAAAATTTGTACTCGATGCTTTGATCGATACATTAAATCTCAACCTTAGAAAAGGCATCTCTGTTCAATTAGGAGATTTCGGATGCTTCCGTCCTGGTATGAATTGCGTAAGTCAGGATACGGAAAAAGAGGTAGATAGCGATACGATACGCAGAGTGAAGATCATTTTCACTCCGGGATACAAATTCAAAGAGATGCTAAGTAAAGTCAGTGTTCAAAAAGCGGTAGTTTCCGATGATGGTTCCATCAGCCCGGAACAACCGGATCCCAATCCGAATCCCAACCCGGATGACGGCAAAGGAGAAGCACCGGACCCGGCAGCATAAGATTAATCATCAGCCTTTAAAAGCAGGAAAACAGTACCCGCCCACGGGCGGATACTGTTTCCCAAAGTATTCCTGCAAAAGATTTGACAGAACCTTTTTTATTTTGTATCTTTACCACATCTTAAAACTTTAAAATATCAACATGAAAGAATTCCCATTAGAAGAGAAAGAAATTCCATTTCGCATTAAAACTTATAAGAAAAAGGAATTGGCTTGTATGTACAATCCGAACATTACACCCCGTTGCGCCATACGCATATTCACCAAATGGATTAAAATAAATAAAGAACTGTTTCAGTTATTAACTGCCACAGGTTATCATCCGCGTACACGAACGTTTACTCCCCGGCAGGTACAAATCATCACCAGTATTCTGGACATTCCATAAGGATGTCCAGAATACTGGTTTTATCATTGCAGCTGTCCTGCCGCTTTTAAATAAGCCACATAATCAATAGAAAAAGATTATTTGCCGATTGCGTGCAATATTGATATATAATCGTCCTATTCTTATATTAATTACTCGATAATGAGAACTGGCGAAACTGATGCCAAAGCATCGTTCCGGCAATCATACTTGCTATCAGATCGGAAATCGGCATACTGATCCAAACTCCTAATTGTCCGTAGAAGTGTGGAAGGATGAGTAGGCAAGGTATCAGAATTAAAACCTGGCGGGAGACAGACAAGAATATAGCCTTGCTTGCCATACCTATACTTTGAAAAAAGTTGGAAGTCACCATCTGAAAACCGACAATGGGAAAGAACATGACCACAATACGCAGTCCTTTAGCAGAAATACGAACCAGTTCTTCATCCGTAGTGAAAATAGAAACTGCCAAATCAGGTATCAGCATCCCCATCAAGAAACCGACAGTAGTGATAAGGGTAGCCACATAAATCGTAATTTTCAAGACTTTCGTCACACGGGGATATTGCTTGGCGCCATAATTATACCCGGCAATGGGCTGCATCCCCTGATTCAATCCCATCACAATCATGACAAAAAGGAATACCAGGCGGTTGACAATTCCAAAAGCTCCAATAGCTAAATCACCTCCATACTGTTTCAATCCCTTATTAATCAAAATCACGATAAAACAAGCTGCCAGATTCATCAGAAAAGGAGCCATACCAATTGCTAAAGAATCAAACACAATCTTCTTTTTTAACCGAAAAATACCTTTATGGAAATGTAACAGTTCTTCTCTATTAGAGAATAGTTTGAACTGCCATGCCAATGCGATGACCTGTGCAGTAATGGTAGCGATAGCAGCCCCCTGTATTCCCCAGCCGAAGCCATAGATAAAAACAGGATCGAGTATCGTGTTAATCACCACCGTAGCAATCGTGGCATACATCGCCTTCTGCGGATGCCCCGCCGAACGAAGTACGGCATTCAATCCTAAATAAAGGTGAGTGACAACGTTGCCCAATAAAATTACGACCATATAATCACGAGCATAGCCTACCGTGGCGTCACTACCCCCGAAGAAATATAGAATCGGATCTAGAAACATCAATGTGACGACTGTAAAGGCAAGTCCGATGATAATATTCAGTACCAGCACATTGCCAAGCACCCGTTGTGCGGTGTCGTAATCTTTCTGTCCCAATTTCACCGAAACCAATGTAGCCGCACCTACCCCCACCAAAGAGCCGAAAGCCGCGGCAAGATTCATTAGCGGAAAGGTTAACGCTAACCCGGAGATAGCCATCGCCCCTACTCCATGACCAATGAAAATACTATCTACCATATTATAAAGAGAAGACGCCGTCATGGCGATAATTGCCGGAATGGCATACTGCATTAAAAGCTTTCCAATCTTTTCCGTACCCAACGCAGTGGGTGTCTTTTGTACTGTCATACCTATTAGTTTGAGGGTGCAAAGATACAAAAAAGAGACGGATTACAGGATATATGAGAAAAGTTTCGTATTTTTGCCCACAAAATTGAGTTAATACGTAACGAAATGAATATATTAGAACTAAGTGAACAGGAAATTATTCGACGTAACAGTCTGAATGAGCTTCGTGCAATGGGTATTGATCCATACCCTGCTGCAGAGTATGTAACCAATGCTTTCTCTACAGATATTAAAGCTGAATTTAAAGACGACGAAGAGCCACGCCAGGTTTCTGTAGCCGGTCGTATCATGAGCCGCCGCGTGATGGGTAAAGCATCTTTCATCGAATTGCAGGACTCTAAAGGTCGCATCCAGGTGTACATCACCCGCGATGATATCTGTCCGGGAGAAGACAAGGAACTATACAACGCTGTATTCAAACGCCTGCTCGACTTAGGTGACTTTATCGGTATCGAAGGTTTCGTGTTCCGCACACAAATGGGTGAAATCAGTATCCATGCAAAAAAACTGACTGTACTGGCAAAGTCTATCAAACCGTTGCCTATCGTTAAATACAAAGACGGAGTAGCTTACGACTCTTTTGAAGATCCCGAACTCCGTTATCGCCAACGCTATGTCGATTTGGTAGTAAACGACGGCATCAAAGAAACATTCCTGAAACGTGCCACTGTAGTGAAAACTTTGCGCAACGTTTTGGATGAAGCCGGCTACACGGAAGTGGAAACTCCTATCCTGCAATCTATTGCCGGTGGAGCCAGTGCACGCCCGTTCATCACTCACCATAACTCATTGGATATAGACCTTTACCTACGTATCGCAACGGAGCTTTATCTGAAGCGACTGATTGTAGGTGGTTTTGAAGGTGTATACGAAATAGGTAAGAACTTCCGTAACGAGGGTATGGATAAAACTCACAATCCGGAATTTACCTGTATGGAACTTTATGTTCAGTACAAGGATTACAACTGGATGATGAATTTCACCGAAAAACTGCTGGAACGTATCTGTATCGCTGTAAACGGCTGTACGGAAAGCGTTGTCGACGGAAAAACGATCAGTTTCAAAGCTCCTTACCGCCGTCTGCCTATCCTGGATGCTATCAAAGAAAAGACAGGATACGACCTGAACGGCAAGAGCGAAGAAGAAATCCGCCAAGTTTGCAAGGAGCTGAAAATGGAAGAAATCGACGAGACAATGGGTAAAGGCAAGCTGATTGATGAAATCTTCGGAGAATTCTGCGAAGGTACGTATATCCAGCCGACTTTCATCACCGATTATCCGGTTGAAATGTCTCCGCTGACCAAGATGCACCGTTCTAAACCGGGACTGACCGAACGTTTCGAGTTAATGGTGAACGGTAAAGAGCTGGCTAATGCTTACTCGGAATTGAATGACCCGCTGGATCAGGAAGAACGTTTCAAAGAGCAAATGCGTTTGGCAGACAAGGGAGACGATGAAGCGATGATTATCGATCAGGACTTCTTGCGCGCTTTACAATATGGTATGCCTCCTACATCAGGTATCGGTATCGGTATCGACCGCCTGGTAATGTTAATGACCGGACAGACCACTA
The DNA here is from genome assembly GCA_948742525.1 of Bacteroides caecimuris. GTDB lineage: Bacteria > Bacteroidota > Bacteroidia > Bacteroidales > Bacteroidaceae > Bacteroides > Bacteroides caecimuris_A. The sequence goes on from CAPYSS010000013.1 coordinate 67,555, forward strand.
TCCAGGAAGTATTATTCTTCCCGCAAATGCGTCCGGAAAAAGTAGTGAAAAAAGACGCTGCCGCTAAATATATGGCATTGGGAATCGCAGAAGACTGGGTTCCGGTGATCCAAAAAGCCGGTTACAACACTGTAGCTGACATGAAAGATGTCAATCCGCAGAAGTTGCACCAGGACATCTGTGGCATTAACAAGAAATATAAATTAGAACTGACCAATCCGTCGGTAAACGACGTAACTGAGTGGATACAGAAAATTTAATAAGTTCTTCATCCAAATCCATACAAATGAAATTACCCGGCAAGATAGCGATAATGGGCGGAGGAAGTTGGGCTACAGCCATCGCAAAGATGTGTCTGGCCCAGGAAGACTCAATCAATTGGTATATGCGGCGAGACGACCGCATTGCCGATTTTAAACGATTAGGGCACAATCCGGCTTATCTGACAGGAGTGAAATTTGATACAAAACGCATCTCATTCAGTTCCAACATCAACGATGTGGTGAAAGAATCGGATACACTGATCTTCGTCACTCCCTCTCCTTATCTGAAGGCGCATCTGAAAAAACTGAAAACCAAGATAAAAGATAAGTTTATCATCACCGCTATCAAAGGAATCGTACCCGATGACAACGTTATTGTATCGGAATACTTCACAAAAGAATATGGTGTACCACCAGAAAATATAGCAGTCCTTGCAGGCCCCTGCCACGCAGAAGAAGTAGCCTTAGAACGCCTCTCCTACCTGACTATCGCCTGCCCTGACAAAGACAAAGCACGCATTTTCGCATGCCGTTTGGGAAGTAGCTTCATCAAAACATCTGTCAGTGATGACGTAGCGGGTATCGAATACAGTTCGGTACTCAAAAACGTATATGCCATTGCTGCCGGTATCTGTAGCGGTCTGAAATATGGCGACAATTTCCAGGCTGTATTGATCTCCAACGCCATTCAGGAAATGAACCGTTTCTTAAATACGGTGCATCCGTTGAACAGAAACGTAGATGAATCTGTTTATCTGGGGGACTTATTGGTGACCGGTTACTCCAACTTCAGCCGCAACCGAACTTTCGGAACGATGATAGGTAAAGGGTATTCCGTTAAGAGTGCGCAAATTGAAATGGAAATGATTGCGGAAGGTTACTACGGTACGAAATGTATCAAAGAAATCAATAAGCATCATCATGTCAATATGCCGATACTGGACGCAGTGTACAACATTCTGTACGAACGTATCTCACCAATGATTGAAATTAAACTGTTGACTGACTCTTTTAGATAAAAAAATATGATTAGTTTAAACATTGAAAAAACATTTGGATTCATCTCCAAAGAAAAGGTTTTTGCTTACGAAGCTGAAGTAAAAGCCGCACAGGAAATGCTTGAAAAAGGTACAGGCAAAGGTAACGACTTTTTAGGATGGTTGCATTTGCCTTCTTCTATCACTAAAGAACACCTGGCCGACCTGAACGCTACTGCAAAAGTATTAAGAGACAATTGTGAAGTAGTAATCGTAGCCGGTATCGGTGGCAGCTATCTGGGTGCCCGTGCCGTCATCGAAGCTTTGTCTAACAGCTTCATTTGGTTGCAGGAAAAGAAAACAGCTCCTGTCATGATCTATGCAGGACACAATATCAGCGAAGATTATCTGTACGAACTGACTGAATATCTGAAAGACAAGAAATTCGGTGTCATCAATATCTCCAAATCAGGAACTACTACTGAAACTGCTCTTGCTTTCCGTTTGCTGAAAAAGCAATGTGAAGATCAGCGCGGTAAAGAAACAGCAAAGAAAGTAATTGTTGCCGTGACGGATGCCAAGAAAGGTGCTGCCCGTGTTACAGCCGACAAAGAAGGATACAAAACATTCATCATCCCCGATAACGTAGGCGGACGTTTCTCTGTCCTGACTCCGGTTGGTTTGCTGCCAATCGCAGTGGCGGGATTCGATATCGACAAACTGGTTGCCGGTGCTGCCGACATGGAAAAAGTATGCGGTTCGGACGTTGCATTTGCTGAAAACCCTGCTGCTATCTACGCTGCTACCCGCAATGAGTTGTACAGAAACGGTAAGAAGATCGAAATCCTCGTTAATTTCTGCCCGAAACTGCACTATGTAAGCGAATGGTGGAAACAGCTTTACGGAGAATCTGAAGGAAAAGACAACAAAGGTATCTTCCCAGCATCAGTAGACTTCTCAACAGACCTCCACTCTATGGGTCAATGGATTCAGGAAGGCGAACGTTCTATCTTTGAAACGGTGATTTCAGTAGAGAAGGTTAACCACAAACTGGAAGTTCCTTTTGATGAAGCAAATCTGGACGGTTTGAATTTCTTAGCCGGCAAACGTGTGGATGAAGTAAACAAGATGGCCGAATTGGGAACACAGTTGGCTCACGTAGACGGTGGTGTACCTAATATGCGTATCGTACTTCCGGAATTGAACGAATACAACATCGGTGGCCTGTTCTATTTCTTCGAAAAGGCTTGCGGTATCAGCGGTTACTTGCTGGGCGTGAATCCATTCAACCAACCGGGTGTGGAAGCATACAAGAAAAATATGTTTGCCTTGCTTGACAAACCGGGTTATGAAGAAGAATCTAAAGCAATCCGTGCTAAATTGTAATCAAGAACGTTTTTATAAACGGTGAACTATAAACAATGAACGGTGAACAACTATGCTATATGCATGGATTTGTTCACCGTTCATTATTCATTGTGCAGTCCGTTACAATTTACCGACTTACTTTGCTAGTTGCTATCACTCATCAATTTTCACTTATCATCCTCAGCTTTTGTCTTCAAACCGATTTCTTCCTGTGCTCCTTCACATTCGGCTTTGGAAGAAAGATAGAACTCTAATTTTACATCACCGTTCTTATCTGCTTGTTTGATGGTCGCAATCACCATAATTTTAGCTTTTGATACACCATCCTTAAAGCGAAGCTGTCCCTTTTCCACATCTGTCAGATTTCCCTCTGTAGATACTTCTGCTTTCTCAAAGATGAGTTTAGTATCCACTTCATCATCATTCTGAAGTCTAAAGGTTTTCAGTTCAGCTCCATTTCCATCCAAAAGCAGAAGAGCTTTCACTTCGTCTCCCATCTTCAAGGCCGGCAACTCGTCTCTCTGATTCGCATAGTCTTTTTCAACAGAACCGGAATTTCCATCCTCCGATTCAGCCTTTACAAAAAGCTTTTCTATCTTGATCACAGGACTTTCTCCACTATTAGAACAAGCGCCTAAAAACAATGGTAGCAACAATAATACTCTCTTTTTCATGCTATCGTCGAGTTTATAACGTTACAAAAATACACATATTCTTCTAAACAACAAACAATTATACGAGTAATACGCCGCAATTTAGTAGTGCCGAACAGTCTGCACGATAAGAGTTGACAGTACATACCGCATGACAAGTAATCACTAAACTATCTTCCCGTTCTAACTTATCTCTCGTTTTTTATCGTTATCTTTGCCTCGTATACAACTGTAGATTAAGCTAATCAAACTAAAAAACAAATAAAATGACAGGAAATTTATTAAAGAAATCCAGTGGATTCATGCTATTATGTAGCATATCATTGCTAATGCTCGTAATGACCGGTTGCCAGGAAGCCAAACTCAAGACAGTGATCGAAATAGCCAACAAACAGTGTCCGATAGACATGGGAGCAGTCGGTACAATCACCAGTATCATCTACGACGGGAATAACGTAGTGTATACGATGAACATGAACGAAGAGATTACCAATATAAAGATATTGAAAGACAATCCGGAAAGCATGAAATCATCTATCACAATGATGTTTCAAAATCCGACAGCAAATGTAAAAGAGATGCTCAAGTTGATGGCAAAATGTAATTCCGGATTACGCATGATATTTGTAGGAAATAAGTCGGGCGAACAAGCGGTTTGCGAACTTACCGCCGAAGAACTGAAAGAAGTGATTAACACAAATGCCGATCCGGCACAAAGCGGACAAACAAAGCTTGAAGCGCAACTGAAAATGGCGAACCTGCAATTCCCGATGCAAGCCAGCGAAGAAGTTACTGTCGAAAAAATCGAGGTCATAGGCGAATCGGTTGTTTATATATGCAGTGTGGACGAAGAATTGTGTCCCATCAGCCAGATTGAAGAAAACGCAGCAGAAGTGAAAGAGGGTATTGTATCAACACTGGCAAGCCAGACCGATCCCGCCACCCAGATATTCATCAAAACCTGCATAGATAACAATAAAAGCATAGCTTACAGATATATCGGCAAGGAATCCGGCCAGCAATACGATGTGATTATTCCTTTGGCTGATCTGAAGAAAATGCTCATAGAAAAATAAAAATATCATCTTAAAAAGATTCTGCAACGTACCAAAGTATGAAAAAGAAACTGAAAGCCGTCCTGTTTGACATGGACGGCGTACTTTTTGACTCTATGCCCTATCATTCGGAAGCCTGGCATACAGTAATGAAATCTCATGGGCATACTCTTAGCCGCGAAGAAGCATACATGCACGAAGGACGGACAGGAGCTTCCACTATTAATATTGTTTTCCAACGTGAACTGGGCAGAGAAGCTACCCAGGAAGAAATAGAAAGTATCTATCAGGAGAAAAGTGTTTTGTTCAATTCGTATCCCGAAGCCAAACGTATGCCCGGTGCATGGGAGTTGCTACAAAAAGTAAAAAAGGACGGACTGGTTCCGATGGTGGTCACTGGTTCCGGTCAACTATCTCTGCTCGAACGGTTGGAGCAAAACTATCCGGGAATGTTTCGCAAAGAGCTGATGGTTACAGCGTTCGATGTAAAATATGGTAAGCCCAACCCCGAACCGTATCTGATGGCATTGAAAAAAGGCGGACTTAAAGCTGATGAAGCAATTGTAGTAGAAAATGCTCCGTTAGGAGTGGAAGCCGGACACAATGCGGGTATCTTTACAATAGCCGTAAATACAGGTCCTTTGGACGGACAAGTATTGCTGGATGCCGGAGCTGATCTGCTACTGCCATCCATGCAAGCACTAAGCGACCATTGGGATACGCTGTTTGAAAAGAACACCTAAAAGCTGAAAAGAAATTTATTCTTCAAAGCAGGAGAAAAACATTGAAAAGAAGGAATATAAATCGTATTTTTACAGGAGTTTAATTCACTTAGATTCCATCTAAGCCAACGCAGATTCTACTATGCAAAAGTTATTATCCTTACCACCCAATTTGATCCATTGCTTCCACGAACTGGAAGAAGTCAACCATACCGATTGGTTTTGTACATCAGATCCCGTAGGGAGCAAGCTAGGCTCCGGCGGTGGAACGACGTGGTTATTGCAGGCATGCCATCAGGCATTCGCGCCACAAGAATCTTTCAGCAACTGGATAGGAGATGAAAAAAGAATATTGCTCCATGCAGGCGGACAAAGCCGTCGCCTGCCCAGCTACGGACCTTCCGGCAAAATATTAACTCCCATCCCGATCTTCAGTTGGGAAAGAGGACAAAAACTGGGACAGAATCTATTATCATTGCAGCTCCCGCTCTATGAAAGGATTATGAATCAGGCTCCGGCCGGTCTGAATACGCTGATCGCAAGCGGAGATGTATACATCCGTTCGGAAAAGCCACTCCAAGATATTCCGAATGTAGACGTAGTATGCTACGGCTTATGGGTAAATCCTTCCTTGGCAACCCATCATGGTGTATTTGTTTCCGACCGGAAAAAGCCGGAGGTTCTCGACTTTATGTTACAGAAACCTTCCCTTGAAGAGTTGGAAGGATTATCGAAAACTCATCTTTTCCTGATGGACATCGGCATCTGGATTTTGAGTGACCGCGCCATCGAAGTATTGATGAAACGGTCATTGAAAGAAGGAACCAATGATATTAATTATTATGACTTATACTCGGACTACGGTCTGGCCTTAGGAGAGCATCCCAAGACGAAAGATGAAGAAATCAATCAGTTATCCGTAGCCATATTGCCTTTGCCCGGTGGAGAATTCTATCATTACGGCACAAGCCACGAACTGATTTCTTCTACTTTAGCCATACAAGACAAGGTACGCGATCAAAGAAGAATCATGCACCGAAAAGTAAAACCGAATCCGGCGATCTTTATCCAGAACTCTATCACACAAGTTGCTCTTTCTGCAGACAATGCCAACTTATGGATTGAGAATAGCCATGTGGGAAAAGGCTGGAAACTAGGGTCCCGCCAAATAATAACAGGAGTTCCCGAAAACCAATGGAACATCAACCTGCCGGATGGAGTCTGCATCGACATTATCCCTATCGGCGACAATGATTTTGTTGCGCGTCCGTATGGATTGGATGATGTGTTCAAAGGAGCGTTAGACAAATCAACGACTACTTATCTTAATATCCCTTTCACCCGCTGGATGGAAGAAAGAGGAATTACCTGGGAGGATATAAAAGGACGTACCGATGATTTACAATCAGCGTCTATCTTCCCCAAAGTAACTTCTGTTGAAGATTTAGGCATATTAGTGCGCTGGATGGCATCGGAGCCCCAACTGGAAGAAGGGAAAAAACGTTGGCTGAAAGCAGAGAAAGTTTCTGCCGACGAAATCTCGGCAGGAGCCAACCTCAAGCGTCTTTATGAACAGCGCAACGCCTTCCGTAAAGAGAACTGGAAAGGACTGGCGGCCAATTATGAAAAAAGCGTATTCTATCAACTTGACTTACTGGATGCCGCAAACGAATTTGTACGTTTCAACCTGGATACTCCCGATATCCTGCAAGAAGATGCCGCACCCATGCTACGGATACACAACCGGATGCTTCGTGCACGCATCATGAAACTACGTGAAGACAAAGCTTGCGCAAAAGAAGAACAAGCAGCCTTCCAACTGCTCCGCGACGGTTTATTGGGAGTGATGAACGAACGTAAAAGTCATCCCACACTCAACGTTTATTCCGATCAGATTGTATGGAGCCGCAGCCCCGTACGCATTGACGTGGCAGGAGGATGGACGGACACTCCTCCCTACTCTCTTTATTCAGGAGGCAGCGTTGTCAATCTTGCCATCGAACTGAACGGCCAACCGCCGCTGCAAGTATACGTTAAACCTTGCAAGGAATATCATATTACTCTTCGTTCCATTGACATGGGTGCAATGGAAGTGATACGAAATTACGAGGAACTGCAAGATTACAAAAAGGTGGGTTCTCCATTTTCCATCCCCAAAGCTGCCCTTACGTTGGCAGGTTTCGCGCCGGCATTCTCAACAGAATCCTACCCTTCTTTAGTCAAACAACTGGAAGCTTTCGGTTCGGGAATTGAAATTACCTTGTTGGCTGCCATCCCGGCCGGCTCGGGTTTAGGCACCAGTTCTATCCTGGCATCCACCGTACTCGGAGCAATCAATGATTTCTGCGGACTAGCTTGGGACAAGAATGATATATGTAGTTACACATTAATATTGGAACAACTACTGACCACAGGAGGAGGTTGGCAGGATCAATATGGCGGTGTATTCTCCGGCATTAAGCTGCTGCAATCCGAAGCAGGTTTCGAACAGAATCCATTAGTGCGCTGGTTGCCCGACCAACTCTTTGTCCATCCCGACTACCGCGACTGTCATCTGTTATATTATACAGGAATTACCCGTACTGCCAAAAGTATTCTGGCAGAAATTGTCAGTTCTATGTTCCTCAATTCCGGTCCGCATCTAAGTTTGCTGACCGAGATGAAAGCCCATGCAATGGATATGAGTGAAGCTATCCTGCGCAGTAATTTCGATAGTTTCGGTCGATTGGTCGGCAAAACCTGGATACAAAACCAGGCATTAGATTGCGGAACCAATCCGCCGGCAGTAGCAGCTATTATAGAGAAAATCAAAGATTATACCCTAGGATACAAACTCCCCGGAGCAGGCGGTGGCGGTTATTTATACATGGTAGCCAAAGACCCGCAAGCAGCCGGACAGATCCGCCGAATACTGACGGAACAAGCTCCTAATCCGCGTGCACGCTTTGTAGAAATGACACTTTCTGACAAGGGGCTTCAGGTTTCAAGAAGCTAAAGAAAAGGGGAAGAGACGGAGGTAAGCAAACAGGAATAGAAACTAAAAGGCAGCAAGTGAATGTTACTTCAAATGCTGCCTTTCGATACTTTCAAATTATAATTGGATAAATTCTACATCGTCTACTTGAAGTTCCTGCTTACCAAATGTATAGTAACCAAATCCTGTATATTCTAATGGCATATAACGTACTTTCAGAATCTGTACACCATCAACAATGAATGTAAGAACCTGTCCATCGCTTATAAGTTCCCATTCTTGGTCAACCTTTTTTTTATCCTTCCATTTTACACCTTGTTGGATAGCTCCTACCACTATTCCATCCACTCTACGTTCAAATCGTACCATTTCATTATTGAAATTGAAACAATAGAAGTTTCCTCCGTCCCTATAATTAAAGACTAATCCAGTGGTACGGTCATTTGTTAATTTCTGAATATTGACGTGCGTTCTGATTTTGAAAGGTTTCTGTACATCAAGCGGAGCATAGCAATGAGTCTCAAAGAATGTATTTGCACCAACTTTAGTAGCTACACCGCTTAATGCAGTAAGAGCAATTCCTAACCCTTTATTTTCTCCTTTTGATACGATAGTCATTTTGCCCCCATCTATGACGGCTGTTCCATTATTACTTTCAAAAGCACATTCTGTCCATTCGAGAGAATTCGCATCAAACGTTTCTTTAAAATTTTGGGCATTTGTCTGAGTAAGCAAGATGAATGCCATTCCAACTGTAAATACTAACTTTTTCATAAATTATAATATTAAATGATTAAAAAATTAAAGACTACTAACTTTGCCTATACGTGTTTGTAACTCTTCGATCAAGGGCTCTAACTCTTTAGGAATACGGTCTACTTCAGTAAACTCTCCATGTCTCGCAGCCATAGTTCCTGCAACTTCTGATGAAACTTTTATTTGAAAAGCGACACGCTTAGGTGTCGAAATATCCCTAATCGTTACTCTATTCCTTATCTGCTTTTCAGATAGACTAAATGCCTTGTATTGCCATGGAGTTTGTAAATAACCACCATATATATCAGTAGCGGCAATTTCATCAAAGTAATTCAAAAGTATTTGATGTAGTAATTTCCATGCAGGTGAAGCATCCACTTTATCACCATCCACATGATAATAAAGGGAATCCAAATCAATTGTAAAAAATTTATTCACAACACCGGATGCGGCAGAAGCACGATAAAATCCATCTTGCTGCAATGCGAAAGACAAACTAGTCCGTTTATCCCCTCCATAAAACTTAGTCAAAATCGGTTTATATTCATTACATTCACATCGGATGATTATAACTTCATTTTTTTTCTTTGGACGTGTAAATTCTGCATATCCATAACCTGCTAAAGCATTATTTATATATATGGCAGCATCCTTGGGTTCAACGGTAACCTTTACAACCTTAGGTATTTTCTCTGCGTGACACACGACCACAGACATTAATAGTACTGTTATTAAAAGTAAGAATCTTTTCATAATCATATTACTTACATTATTTAATTTGAGGTTTAACTTGTTGTCCAGAAGAATAACGATAATCTTTAGGAATATTCAATTCAAACAACTGATTTTTCTTTCCTTTGACATAATAATTCCTATTATATATCTCAACACCATTTTCCCTACATGAAACTTTAATATAATCAGTTCCTTTGGGAACAATATAGTTAACCTGTCCTCGCCCAACATATTCTTCGTCAACATATATTTCTATATGTTGCTCATCGCATAAGAGGCTTATTGGAATACTGGTAGCACATGAAATAAAAATAGTAATGGTTATAAATAGTCCAATAAATTTAAATGTTTTCATTTTAATAGATTGTTTATCTTTCTATACCCTCAATAGAAAGGGTCAATTACAGAAATAAGTGTGAGGATACGCAATTATATTGCCCACTTGCCAATTGGCGGTAGTTTCAGGTTAGAACTGTCTATTTTGTATAATAAATGTATTATAGTCAGTGTTCCCTACTGACTGTTACATAATAAAAAAGCGTGGGAACTGTTAATTTCTTATCTGTCTTAGAGGTATCGCCAAACACCCACGGAACAAATAAACAACAGTCCCACGCCACTATGAATATACAATCTAAAAAGGAGTATAAACACGAGGCGTGAGCGTCCTGTTGTATTACATTTGTTCCGCTTTTGAAAATTGGCGATTTTCTAAGACAAAGTAATATCATCAAACGCTCTATATTAACTAATAAGTCCTTTCAGACTTAACGCATTAAGTATCTGAAATTGTTGCAAAGTTACTAAAAGCTATTTAATTTGCAAAAACTATTGTTTATTAAAAGTTGAGAACTGTCTCTTCTCAATTATTCAATGTTGGTATAAAACTTGATTAATTCCCCAATTCCACTTCACCAAAGCATAGCATCTCAACAAGATGGATTTTCTAAAATTAAAGAGAGAAGAATAATAGTAGAAATTCTATCTATATGCCCCAATAAGTACTGTATTTAATTCTGATTTAGAACAGTTTGGCTTAGTTCTATTCCAATAAATATACTATATTTGTGTTTACATATTAAATGAATTCTTATTACATAAGAGAAAGCAATAAATGAAACTAACTGATAAAAACATCTGGAAGTATGAGGGCCTAATATTACTTTGGTGTATAATTACGATGTTACTTCATCCTCTTTCATTCATGGAAATTACTTGGCTGATAGAGGGTGCTGTTATTCCAACCTATCTATGTTCATACTTACTTGGCAGTATTATTGCATGGTTATTTTACAAAGGCAATTCTTGGTGGAAATTGGCTTTACTTACATTTTTCTCCATAAATATTTTGTTCACATGGTTAATGCAAATAGAAGTCTATGACTGTGGGGATGCAATGACATGGCTCATGTTTACAACAATGAATATTTTTAATACATTGCTATCTGCTGTATTAATATGTGGGTGTTGTTACTATATCCAAAAACGATATAATATATGGAATTAACGGGTAAAAGATTTTGGATATTAGGATTACAATCGATAGTTATTGTATCAATCCTGTCATGTACAACAAATTGAAAGACTGGGTTAAATCCTTAGAGCTTACAAACAGACTGCCCGATAGTCTTTTAACCTTTCTGACCTGTGTAAATCTCACCTTGACGTTGTAAGCTCCGGCACTCTGAATCTCACCTTTCTTAATTTCTTCTCTAATAATCAGCATATTAGTTTATTTTAAATTAGGAAACAAGAAAGCCAATTATATACTATTCTACATTATGAATCCGGCTCAGTTGTAATTCTTGGGGATTTGATTCAAGGCAATCACATCCTTAAAATTTAATTCAATTCTATACTGTAATGAATGAGATTTTGTTTTCAATTACTGATTTGCATAAGTATAACATGAACTTT